>NZ_CALRNF020000073.1:0-3639 GCF_943369415.1 Polaromonas sp. YR568 | reverse complement strand
CCATCAGCACCAGCAGGGCCAGCAGTGCGCCCGCACCGTCCACCCCGCTTTGCTGGCCCAGTACCCAGACCAGCCAGGCCACGGTCGCGAACATCGGAAAAGCCATCAGCTGCTTGAAGGTCACCATCCAGGGGCCGGGGCGCGGCAGGGCGCGCGCCACGGCGGGAATGGCGCTGGCCGCCAGGTAAGGCAGGGCCATGCCCACGCCCAGCGCCGCGAAAATCGCGAGGGCTTCCAGCGCCGGCAGCCCCACGGCATACCCCAGCGATGCGCCCATGAAAGGCGCGGTGCAGGGCGAAGCAATCGCCGTGGCCAGCACGCCTGACAAAAAGGCGTTGACCGTCGGGTTCTTCGCCTGCCAGCCCGCGAGCCGGCCCGGCAGCAGGTTGCTGAATTCAAACAAACCCGCCAGGTTCAGGCCCAGCAATGTGAACAGGGCCGCCAGCAGCGCGACCACGGCCGGGTTCTGCAACTGAAAGCCCCAGCCCAGCTGCTCGCCCGCGGCGCGCAGGCCCAGCAGCAGCGCGCCCAGTGCCAGGAAGGACAGCACCACGCCCACGCTATAGGCCAGCCCCGCAGTCAGGCGGGTGGCCTGGTCTTTTACCTGCACAAAGCCCACCACCTTGATCGCCAGCACCGGGAACACGCAGGGCATGAGGTTGAGCACCAGCCCGCCGAGCAGCGCGCCCAGCAAGGCGGCGATCAGGCCCACGGGCGCCGCGCTGCTCTGCACAGGCGCGGCACCGGCCGAGGCATTGGCACGCAAGGCCGCTTCGAGCGCGGGCGGCACCACGGCGGCGGCCGCTGCGGCGGGCCAGGCGCCTTTGACCGGCGCGTCGATACGGTAGGCCACGTTCTCCAGGGCCACCACCAGCGGCATGCTGGCCGGGCTTTCGCTGCGCTGGCCGGACAAGGGCACTTCGGCCGTCCACAGCGCGCCTTGCCAGGCCTGTTGCCAGGGCGCGGCGGGTTCGATCACGCCGCCGGTTTCGGGGAAGAAGGCCAGGGTTTTGCCCTGCAGCGCGGCAGGCAGGCCGGCCAGCGACACCTTGATGGCTTTGGCGCCCGCTTCCACCTGGCTGGCGCCGGGCGGCAGCGCCTGGGGTGTGGCGGCGAAGGTGTCCTGGAACAGCTGGCCGCTGGCGGCTGTCGAGCTGCGCACCGGAATGCTCAGCGCAAAGTCGCCCTCCTGCGGAATGCATTCCTTGCGGCACACCAGCCAGGAGGCCTTGAGTTGCACGTCAAGCTGCTTGCCGGAAAAGCCCGGCGCCACCGTCAGCGGCACCGGCAACAGCACGGTTTTTTCGTAGCCGTAATTGGCCAGCGTGCCGATGGGGATTTTTTTCGGCGTCGGCCAGGCGATTTCACCCGCGCTGATGCCGGCGGGCAGCTGCCAGTCCAGTTGCGTGGGCAGGCCCGAATCGCCCGAATTCTTCCAGTAGGTGTGCCACTCGGGCTGGTGCGTGAGCGCCAGGCCCACCCAGACCGGCTTGCCGGGCTCCACACCCTCGGGCGCCCAGGCCAGCAGCTCGGCCCGCACCTGGTCGGTGGTGACCACGCCGGCCGCCGCGCCGCGGCTGCTTTTGCCGGGCAGGTTGAAAGGCGTATTCTGGGCGCCGGCCGCCATGGGAATTGCGCCAGCTGCTATGAAAAATGCAGCAGACAGGAAGGCGGGCAGGATGCGCTTGAAATGCATGGTGCGGGTGTGAGCAGGCGGTAGGGGCATTAGTTCCTGGGGTGGCTGGCTCCGGGTCTGCGCGCCGGCCACATGATTACAGCCCATTCCGGAGCCAACTCCGATAATAGGGTCATGCCCCGTATTGTCCTCGCCACCCTCAACGCGAAGTACATCCACGCCTCGCTGGGCCTGCGTTACCTGCTGGCCAATATGGACAGGCACGGCGGGCCCGGTCTGCGCGAGGCCACGCAGCTGCGCGAATTCGTGATCCAGCAGCGGCCCACGCAGATCGTCGAGGAGTTGCTGGCGCTCCAGCCCGAGGTCATAGGCCTGGGCATCTATATATGGAATGTGGTCGAAACAACCCAGGTGGTGCGCCTGCTCAAGGCCTTGCGGCCCGGCATCAAGGTCGTGCTGGGCGGACCCGAGGTCAGCTACGAGACCGGCGAGCAGGAAATCTGCCGCCTCGCCGACCATGTCGTCACCGGCTGGGGCGACGTGAGCTTTCCCAAGCTGTGCCGCGCGCTGCTCGACGGCCCCCAGCCGCTCATGAAAGTGATTGCCGGCGAACAGCCGCCGCTGGAGGCGTTGGCCCTGCCTTATGCCGACTACACCGGCGAAGACCTGGCCAAGCGCCTGCTCTACGTCGAAGCCTCGCGCGGCTGCCCCTTCAAGTGCGAGTTCTGCCTGAGCTCGCTCGACAAGACCGCCTGGGCTTTTGACCTTGACATCTTCATGGCGGAGATGGACATGCTGTACCAGCGCGGCGCGCGCAACTTCAAGTTCGTCGACCGCACCTTCAATCTCAAGGTCGAGAACTCGGTGCGCATCCTGCAGTTCTTCCTCGACAGGATGGCGCCCGATCTGTTCGTTCACTTTGAAGTCGTGCCCGACAGCCTGCCCGAGCGCCTGAAGGCCTTGATCGCGCAGTTTCCGGCGGGTTCGCTGCAGTTTGAGGTCGGCATCCAGAGTTTTAACGTTGACGTGCAGCAGCGCATCTCGCGCAAGCAGGACAACGCCAAAACCGCCGACAACCTGCGCTGGCTCGTCAATGAGAGCCAGGCCCATGTGCACGCCGACCTGATCTTCGGCCTGCCCGGCGAGACCCTGGAGAGTTTTGCGCAAGGCTTTGACCGCCTGCATGAACTGGCGCCGCATGAAATCCAGTTCGGCATTTTGAAACGACTGCGCGGCACGCCCATCACGCGGCACACGGCGGAATTCGCGATGGCCTACGACCCGCAAACGCCGTACACGATTTTGCAGAACTCCATGATCGACTTCGTCACCATGCAGCGCATCAACCGCTTTGCGCGCTACTGGGAAATGGTCGCGAATTCAGGCCGCTTCGCGCAGGGGCTCGAATTGCTGCTGGCGCCCGGCTCGGCCTTTGGCAACTTTCTGCAATTCAGCGACTGGCTGTGGTTGACCACCGGCAAGACGCATGAGTTTGCGCTGGAGAAACTGGTGGATTTGCTGTTTGAGCATCTCACGGAGGTGCGGGGGCTGGATGTGGAAGAGGTGCGCAATGCCTTGCTCGCCGATTACCTGGCCAGTGGCGCGCGCGGCCGGCCGGCGTGCCTGGCCGAAGCCTTGGGCGCCGTGCGCATGGCGTCGCCGCTGCGGGCCGGCCGGCAAGGCGCCGAGCGGCAAGGGAGACATTTGAATCAGCTGGCTGGGCACAAGGAAGAAATTCAGAAGGCAGCGGCGGCGGCTTGAGCCGGGTCTTGCGCCGGCTTGCGCGCCTGTGCCTTTTGCTGAGGCTTGCTGGCCGGGGGTTGCCCGGCGGCAACTCACTTTTCTTTTGCTTCGCGGCGTGTGTCAAGGTAGTTGTCGCCTCGCGTGAACTTATGCCGCGAGTTTTTTCATTCCCACTTGTTCGCGTTCCGGGTTGAGATACACGGCGTCTGCCAGGTGCCAGTTCCTCAGTTGCGCAGACCAGCGTTGAGGATGGCGTTCCT
>NZ_CALRNF020000072.1:0-5489 GCF_943369415.1 Polaromonas sp. YR568 | reverse complement strand
GGATGCGCCGAGGAGCGCAGGTTCAGGCGGATCAGGGATCGCGTTGTTTGAGCGGAGTGAAACGCAGCGAGTTTAGCGAGACCCCGCCTGAACCGAGCACCGCAGGTTGCCCCGGAGCGAAGCGCAGGGGACGCAGCAACCAGGGTCGCCTTTTCTTTGGTGACTTTCTTTTGGCGAAGCAAAAGAAAGTTACTGGCCGCCGGGCCACTCCCGGCCAGCCACCCTCAGCAAAAACCACAAAAACCCGAACTCACAGCTTGAGCTGTGAAGGCAAATACTTAGCCATGAGCTCGTCGTAAAAAGGCTTCAACTCCGCCAGAACCGGCGGCCGGTCATTCTTCGAATAAAGGTCGTAGGGATTGAACCTCTGCACCCACGGCAGATGCGCCGCATCCTGGGCATCGGTCAAATGCCCATACGCCCCTCCCCTGTGCCACGCATAAAACGAGTGGTACCGGATCATGTACAGCGCCGGCAAGGGCAGGTGCGGCTTCATCAGCTGGTACAGGTACTCGTCATGCCCCCATGACATGTGCACCGCATCCAGCCCGCAACCCGGCGTGTAAATGCCGTTCTCGCTGTTGTAGCGCGCATCACTGCTGTCCGGGTTCAGGCCGAAGTACTCGGGGTAGACGATGCGGTCCGAGAAGCGGCAGCCCACCGGAAAGGTATCGCCCACCACGGCCCATTGCGGCTCGCCGAACAGGCACAGCACCTTGCCCAGGTCGTGGATAAAACCCGTCAGCACAAACCAGTCCGGGTGGCCGTCGGCGCGTATGGCTTCGGCGGTTTGCAGCAGGTGGCTGATCTGGGGCAGTTCGATGTCGGGGTCCGACTCGTCGACCAGCGTATTGAGGAACTCCAGCGCCGCCCAGGGCGTCATCTCGCGCTGCGAAAACTTCAGCCACTGCGCCTTCTTGCCCAGCACAAACTCCAGCGTCTGGTGCTGGTGGTTGTTGCGGTAGAAGGTGCGCACCCTGTCGATGCCCGGCTGCGCGTAGTCGCGGTAGGCGGCGCGTTCGGGCTCGCTGGCGAGCAACGTGGTTTGTGCAGAAGGGCTGACGGTGGCTTGCTGGGGGATTGCGGCGTTCATCTGGCTATTTTATTGAAGCCCAGATCATGATCAATCTGCAATACCGTTCGCCCTGAGCCTGTCGAAGGGCTTCGACAAGCTCAGCCCGAACGGTCTGATGTTCTGAGTTGCGAAAACATCAACAGAACGCCGGGGCTGCGCGCGGATCACGCTGCATAGACGAGCTCTCGCGAACTGTTGATGCCGGCCAGCACGTAGGGGTTGCGCACGCTGCGCGGCTCCACCAGGTCCACACCGCGCCCGAGCAACTGCTCCAGTTCAGATTTCAAGGCAAAGTAGCCGTCCAGGCCGTGCTTGGCGCCAGGTGCGACCTCCACCAGGAAATCCGCATCGCTTTGTTCCGGATCAAAGTCCGAGCCGCGCGCGGCCGAGCCAAACACTTCCAGCTTCTGGATGTGCAGGCGCCGGCAGATGCGCGAAATGTCCGCGCGCTTTTGATCGATCAGGGAGTGCATCCGGCGCAATAGTACCAGCGAGGCTTCGCATCCTGGCGGCAATTTTGGCGCCATCGTGGAAAGCTGCGCCCCTGCGCGCAAACCCGGCTGGCGGGCCGCCCAGTCGTGGGCATCGCGGGTATATTGGGGCCGGCACCCCCGCCCCGCCAGAAAGCCCTCCATGCGCCTCCGAGCTTTTTTACGCACACTCGCCGCCGGCCTGCTGCTGGCCTCCACGTTGGGTGGCGCGTCCATCGCCCAGGCCCAGCCCAAGATAGGCGTGCTCATGCTGCACGGCAAAAACCCCGGCAGCAACAACGACCCCAACATGAGCCGCCTCAAGCCCGTGCTCGAAGGCGCGGGCATGCTGGTGCTGTACCCCGACATGCCCTGGTCGCGCGGCCGTTACCTAGACGGCAACTGGGACAAGGCCATGGCCGAGATGGCCGCGCATGTGCAGACTTTGCGCAGCCAGGGCGCCACCGCCATCGTGATTGCCGGCCACAGCATGGGCGTGCCGGCCGCCATGGGCTTTGCCGCGCGCGGCGGCGACGTGCAGGCCCTGGTGCTGCTGGCGCCCGGCCATGTGCCGGCGCGCTACTACGCGTCCCAGCAGAACACCTCGGTGCACGACAGCGTCGACGAAGCCCGCAAGCTGGTCGCCGCCGGCAAGGGCGATTCGCGTGAACGCTTTTCCGACATCAACCAGGGCAAGCAGCTGCCCGTGGCCGCCACCGCGAAAGACTACCTCAGCTATTTCGACCCCACGTCCGACGCCGACATGGGCGTCACCGCGCCGCGCATCCCGGCCGGCACGCCCGTGCTCACCGTGGTCGGCGACGCCGACAACATCAGCGGCTATGCCCGCGCCTACTTTGTCGACAAGCTGCCCGCCAACCCCAAAAGCCAGTACCTCGAAGTCAAGGCCACCCACCTGAGCACACCCGTCGTCGCCAGCGAAGCCGTCGTGCAGTGGATCAAGGGCGCCGTCAACTGAACCCGAAAAAAGAAAGGGCCGCCGGCATGAACCCGCCTCTCCCCTCACGGCGCCTCGGGCTGCTGCTGGGCCTGTGCCTGGCGCTGGCCGGCCAGGCCGCCTGGCAGCCCGCTTTTGCGCAAAGCGCCGCGCCCCGCGTGGTCGACATTCCCACCCGGCCCGGCGTCACCCAGCGTTTTGTCTACCTCTTGCCGGCCTCCGGCGCGCCCAGGGCCTCCGTCATCCTCTTCGCCGGCGGCCACGGCGGCCTGCAGGTCAAGGACGGCGGCAGCTACGGCTGGGGCGGCAACAACTTCCTGGTGCGCACGCACCAGCAGTTTGCCGACGCGGGTTTTGCCGTCGCCGTCATCGACGCGCCCTCCGACAAACAGTCGCCGCCCTACCTGGGCGGCAACCGGCAAAAGCCCGAACACCGCGCCGACGTGCTGGCCGTCATCGCCTGGCTCAGGCAGCAATCACCCACCCCGGTGTGGCTGGTGGGCACCAGCCGCGGCACGCAGTCGGCCGCCTACATCGCCACCGAGGCCACGCCCGCGCAAGGCGGCCCCGACGGCCTGGTGCTGACCTCCACCATCCTGCTGGACCCGGGCGGCCGCGCCGTGCCCAAAATGCCGCTGGAAACCCTGGCCATCCCCGTGCTTGTCGTCCACCATGAACAGGACGGCTGCAAGGCCTGCCCTTTCAGCGAGATACCGGCCCTGATGGACCAGCTCGCCAAAACCCCGAAAGCCGAACTCATCAGCGTCAGCGGCGGCCAAAGCAAGGGCGACCCCTGCGAGGCCATGGCCTACCACGGCTTTAACGGCATAGAGGCCGACGTGGTGGCCAGGATCGGCGGCTGGGTGATTGCGGCGAAACCGTAAGAGCGGCCCACAAACCCCGCGCCATGCGAGAGTTTTTGCGACTTTGCAGGCCGCCGTAACCCTATGTCCCCAAACAGTTTTTCGCGATCTGCGCGGGTATTTTTGCGACTTTGTTTGCGACTTGGGATTCGCTCACCCGTGCCGCCGTCACGCCAGCCTCAGCCCTGCTCGGGCTTGTCCTGCACCTGGTCATTCGGGCTGCTGCCCACAGCCGCATGGTTCAGCGACAGGCTCACGCTGGCCCGCTTCTGCACCTTTTGCGCCGTGTCCACCGCGTCCGGGTCCGGCGCCACACCCCAGGCCATGGCGGTGGTCAGCACCACCAGTGACGGAATGGCGCGCAAATAACGCGGGCGAAACAAAAAGTCGGCAATCTTCTTCATGGTTTACCTCGGCGATGACAACGTCAACAAACAACAAGCGTTGATGCTGCGCCGCCAAGCTTAGAACCATGCGTCTGCCACGTTGCGCTATGTATCAAATTGCGCCAAGGCCCTGCCGGCGCGGGCTGTGGGGCCGCGTCTTTACTTTGTACCTGCCTTTAGGGCTGAGGCATCGAAGCCTGCTGCCCCCAAACGTTCAGCCAAAACCGTTCGGGCTGAGCTTGTCGAAGCCAGCTCCCACACCACCCGTTCGGGCTGAAGTATCGAAGCCAGTTCACGCACCACCCCGTTCGGGCTGAGCTTGTCGAAGCCTTGCGCCTCACCAACCCTTCGACAGGCTCAGGGCGAACGGGGAATCAGCCTGGCCCGTTCAATGCCCGCCGTTACCGCCACTCCCCCGGCGCGACTGCAGCTGGTTGCTGCCGCCCACATGCGACTCCCGGTCGCTGCGGCTGTTGGCCGTGCGCTGGCCTTCGTTCTTCTGCGTGGGCTTTTGCTCACCCACCTGGTTGACGTCGTTCTCCACCTTGCCGCCGTGGCCGGAGGCCTTGGGGTTCGTGGTGGAGGTGTCGTCTTGCAGGCCGGCGTCGGGGCTGGTCTGTTTGGGTGCGCTGTTGTTGCTGCTGCTGGTTTTGTTGGGCATGAAAGTGTCTCCTGGTCAGGTGGTTTGAAACATGGGTGAAGCGCTTGGCCAGGTGCTCAAGCACCCAAGCCACCATCTCACCCGCGTACTCACCATTCTGGAAACCACAGCAAGCCACCCCTGTCAGACAGCACCCCGTACCCAGGCGCGACAAGGCGAGGCATCAAAAAGCGAAATACTCAGCCCGCAGACATGTCCGAAAACTGCGCTTCGATCTTGTGCCCATCCAGGTCCCGCACAAAGCAGCCGTAATACTGCGGCCCGTACAAGGGTCGCGGGCCCGGCGCGCCGTCCCCCGTGCCGCCCAGTTCCAGCGCCTTGGCATAAAACGCATCCACCTGCGCCCTGGACGCGGCCAGGAAGCCAAAGTGCGAGCCATTGCCCACATGTGCCTTGCCCCCGTCATGCGGCACCCCCACCCAGAACTCCGGAAACGCCCGCCCAAACGCCACGGCGCCCGGGTGCTCCATCATCACCGTGACCTCCAGCGTGCCCAGCACGGCGGTGTAGAAGGCCTTGGCGCGGTCGAAGTCGTTGGTGCCCACGGAGACGTGGGACATGATGCTGGGGGGGAGATTGGGGGTGTCTGCCATGGCTTGTTCCATGTTGATTGGGAAGGAAAAGCTTAGCAACACATCGCGAGTCTGACAACTAACGCCCTTCGATGCGGCGGATTTCTATGGTCGATATGGGAGCACGGCCGAGCCACAGGAGTTTCGGGGCCGGCCCCAAGGATCAGTTGATGACCACGCCCTCCACGCGACCTTTTTCAAGGGTATCGAGAAGCACAATGCATTGCTTCTCACTCGGGATTTTTACCGGTATCCGCATCACCATACTGAGAACGCTGATCTCCTTTGGAGTAAGAAGGTGCTTAATAGAGAGCGCTTTGTACAGTAATGCCCACTGAGCCGCGGGTATCTCCAATGTTGAATTCCGCTGAAGTCTGACCCGAGTTTTCCATCGAATATTGACCCACACTCTTTGTGAGCAGAAGGTGCTCACGATGTGGATAAGTTCTTGGTTTTCTCCTTTTTGGGCTGAGTCTGTGTGGATCTGCCTCAAAGTGCGCCGCT
>NZ_CALRNF020000071.1:0-6326 GCF_943369415.1 Polaromonas sp. YR568 | reverse complement strand
GTCCCCTGCGCTTCGCTCCGGGGCAACCTGCGGTGCTCGGTTCAGGCGGGGTCTCGCTAAACTCGCTGCGTTTCACTCCGCTCAAACAACGCGATCCCTGATCCGCCTGAACCTGCGCTCCTCGGCGCATCCACAAGGGGCAATCGGGAGCGGGAGCGGGGACAGAAGACAAAGAAACCAAGACCAATACAAACAAGGACACGCCATGGCGTGTCCTTGTGGTTTCAGTATTCGGGGTTCTCTCTTCGGCTGTTTGGTATTTCTTCTCCCCGCTTCCACCCCTTGTGGATGCGCCGAGGAGCGCAGGGCCAGACGGATAAGGGCAAAAACTTGTTTGAGCCGCAGGCGAGTTGTTTTTGACCCCGGCTGGACCGAGCACCGCAGGTTGCCCGGAGCGCAGCGGAGGGACGCAGCAACCAGGGTCGCCTTTCTTTTGCTTACTTTTCTTTGGCGAAGCAAAGAAAAGTGAGTTGCCGCCGGGCAACCCCGGCCAGCAAGCCTCAGCAAAAGGCACAGGCGAGCCCGCCGGCGCAAGACCCGGCCTCACTTCTCACTTCTTGTCAGGCAACTCAATCTTCACTTCAAGCACATCAAGGTTATCCTGCCGCTCCAAATGCAATTTGATGTCCTCCGGATTGATCCGGACGTATTTGGCAATCACCGCGATCAAATCCCGCTGCAGCGCGGGCAGGTAGTCAGGCTCATGCCCGCGCCCCGTTCGCTCATGCGCCAGGATGATCTGCAAACGTTCTTTGGCAACACTGGCGGTTTTTTTCTTTTCGCCTAGCAGGAAGGAAAGGAAAGACGCCATGGATCACTTCCCCCCGAACCAGCGTTTGAAGAGGCCGGGCTTTTGCGCGTCGATGAACCGCATGGGCTTGTCCTTGTCGCCGAGGAAGCGGTCGACCACGTCCTTGTAGGCTTCGGAGACGTCGCTGCCCTGCATGTGCACGGCGGGCACGCCCTGGTTGGAGGCCTGCAGCACGGACTCGGATTCGGGGATCACGCCTATGAGCTTGATGCGCAGGATGTCCTGGATGTCGTCGAGCGAGAGCATCTGCCCCTGGTCGACGCGGCCGGGGTTGTAGCGGGTGATCAGCAGGTGTTCCTTGATGGGGTCGCCGCCGGCGATCGCGCGCTGGGTCTTGCTTGACAGCATGCCGAGGATGCGGTCGGAGTCGCGCACCGAGGAGACCTCGGGGTTGGTCACCACCAGGGCTTCGTCGGCGAAGTGCATGGCCATCAGCGCGCCGGTCTCTATGCCGGCGGGGGAGTCGCAGACGATGTATTCGAAGTCCATCTCGCCCAGGTCTTTGAGCACCTTCTCGACGCCGGCCTTGGTCAGCGCGTCCTTGTCGCGGGTCTGCGAGGCGGCCAGCACAAACAGGTTGTGGCACTGCTTGTCCTTGATGAGCGCCTGGTTCAGCGTGGCTTCGCCCTGGATGACGTTGATGAGGTCGTAGACCACGCGGCGTTCGCAGCCCATGATGAGGTCCAGGTTGCGCAGGCCGACGTCGAAGTCGATGACGGCGGTTTTGTGGCCGCGCAGCGCCAGGCCGGTGGCAAAGCTGGCGCTGGTGGTGGTTTTACCCACGCCGCCCTTGCCGGAGGTGACCACAATGATTTTTGCCATGCTTGAATTTCCTTGGAGAACGGGAGAGAGGTTGTGGGGTGAAGCAGCCGGGCTTGCGTGTTCAGGCTTCCATGACATTCATCACGAGCTTGTCGCCTTCATCGCCAGGCACCAGCCGCACCTGCGTGGGCTTGCCGGCCATGCCGGGCGGCAGCGGGTGTTCGCTGGTGCGGTAGACGCCGGCGATCGACAGCAGCTCGGCCTCGAGCGCGAGCGAGAAGATGCGCGCCTCGGTGTTGCCGCGCGCGCCGGCCATGGCCTTGCCGCGCAGCGGCGCATAGACGTGGATGTGGCCGTCGGCAATGACCTCGGCGCCGGCGTTGACCATGGCCAGCACCACCAGGTCGCGGCCGCGCGCATAGACCTGCTGGCCCGAGCGCAGCGGCTTGTCGATGACCAGCGCGCCCTGGGGTTCCATGGGCACGGGCGTTGGCGTTGCGGGCATGGAGGGCATTGCGGGCGCCGGCACTGCGGGCCGCGGCGCCACCAGGTGCGCGTCGGGCACGGGCAGCAGGCCGGCCCGCAAGGCCGCCGCCATCTGCGCGGGGCTGCCGCCTTTGGCGCAGAGGGGCACCAGCTGGTAGCTGCCCAGCAGGCTGATGAGGAAAGGGAAGTCGACCTCGCCCGCAGCTTCCGGCAGCGGCGAGAGGTCTATCACCAGCGCGTCCTGGTCGAAGAAGTCGGGGATGTCGCCAAAGCGGGCTTCCAGCTCGCGTGCCAGGGCGACAAGGTCGGTGGACTTGAGCAGCAAGGCCACCAGGGGCAGGTTGGCGCTCTTGATTTCAAAGGTGGCGGGGGTGGTGGCCTGGAGGGCGACGGTCATAGGCGCATGGACGGGAGGAGGCCGGCTGAGGATCGGCAATGGAAAAACAAGGGCAGAGGGTAGCCCCTGATGGCGCGTATTCCCGCGCACGCTTTGTCGCACTTGTGAGCGCATGAAACGCTTGCCGGCGGCGTGCACGGCCTTGGTGCGCGCCGGCCGTCCGTCGCCAAAAGCCGCGCCGGCATTGAATGCATGCGGCATGCACCCATATGCGGGGCTCATCACTCTGGACATTTCATGAACTTTCTGCCGCTGGCGGTTGTAACCGCGCTGCTCCATGTTTACATCGGCGCACGCCTTGTGCCCGGGCTTGACGCCCATCCCCTTGGCCAGTGGCTGCTGATCGCGGGCCTGGTGTTGTCGGCCTTGCTGATGCCCTTGGGCCTGATGGCCGGGCGCGTGGCCAAACAACCGCTGGCCGACGTGCTGACCTGGGTGGGCCTGCTCTTCATGGGTTTGTTCTCGTCCATGCTGGTGTTGACGGTCGCGCGCGATGCTGGTTTGCTGTTGCTGTGGCTGGCCGATATGCTGGCGCCCGGCCGCCTGCCGCTGGCATGGCTGCGCATTGCCTCGGCCGAGGCCGTGCCGCTGCTGGGCGTGCTGGTCACGCTGCTGGGCTTTTTGAATGCGCGGCGCACCGCCGCCGTGGTCAGGGTCGACGTGCCCATCAAGGGCCTGCCGCCCGCGCTGCAGGGTTTTACCCTGGCGCAGATCAGCGACATCCACGTGGGGCCGACCATCAAGCAGGCCTATTTGCGCCGCATCGTCGACAAGGTCAACGCACTGGATGCCGACGTGGTGGCCATCACCGGCGACCTGGTGGACGGCAAGGTGGCGGAGCTCTCGGCCCACACCGCGCCGCTGGCCGATTTGAAATCGCGCCACGGCACCTACTTTGTGACCGGCAACCACGAGTACTACTCAGGCGCCCACGCCTGGGTCGACGAGCTGCGCCGCCTGGGCTTGACGGTGCTGCTGAATGAACACGTGGTGATCCGCTCACCGGGCGATGACGGCAAGCCGCTGGTGCTGGCCGGCGTGACGGATTACAGCGCCGGCCACTTCGACCCGGCGCACCGCAGCGACCCGGAAGCCGCCCTGCGCGGCGCGCCGCTGGACGCCGTGCGCGTGCTGCTGGCCCATCAGCCGCGCAGCGCCGCGGCGGCCGCCAAGGCCGGCTTTGATTTGCAGCTGTCGGGCCATACGCATGGCGGGCAGTTCTATCCGTGGAACCTGTTTGTGCGCTTCCAGCAGCCGTTCACGGCGGGCCTGCATAAGCTGCAGAACCTCTGGGTCTATACCAGCCGGGGCACCGGCTACTGGGGCCCGCCCAAGCGCTTTGGCGCGCCTTCCGAAATCACGGCACTGAGGCTGGTGGCGGGCTAGGACCGCCGTCCCCCGGGGGGCGTGCCCCGGCGCCTGCTGTTCGCTGCCCCTTTGACAAATGCCAAGCCCGGCGCAAAAGCCGGGACTATCATCCGCGGATGCTCATCGAAACCCTGGGTGCAGCGCGCGACATGGCGCGCCTGGCGGAAATCACCGGCGTGTTGATTCGCCACGGCTTTGGCGACAGCGTGCGGCGCCTGGGCCTGGCCGACAAGCTGGAGCGCGCGGGCCATGCGCTGCACTGGAACGGCGCGGCCGACCTGGCCCGCATCGGCCCCGCCGAACAGGTGCGCCTGGCCATGGAAGAACTGGGCCCCACCTTCGTCAAGCTGGGGCAGGTGCTGGCCGGCCGCGCCGACCTCTTCGGCCCCGAATGGATCACCGAGTTCGAAAAGCTGCATAGCCAGGTGCCGCCCGTGCCGCTGGCGCTGTTGCTGCCCCAGCTGCGCGAAGACCTGGGCGGCGAGCCCGAAACCGTTTTTGCCCGCTTCGACACCACGCCGCTGGCCGCCGCCTCCATCGCCCAGGTGCACCGCGCGCAACTGCATGACGGCACCGAAGTCATCGTCAAGATACGCCGTCCCGGCATCACCGAAGTCATCGAGGCCGACCTGCGCCTGATGGAGCGGCTGGCCGCGCTGGCCGAGGCCGAGCTGCCGGCCCTCAAGCCCTACCGCCTCAAGCAGCTGGTGCGCGAGCTCGCCAAGTCGCTGCGCCGCGAGCTCGACCTGGCCGCCGAATGCCGCCATGCCGAACGCATCGCCGCCAACATGGCGGCCCTGCCCTACATCGTGATCCCGCGCGTGCACTGGGCCCACACCGGCACGCGCGTCAACGTGCAGGACCTGGTCGACGGCGTGCCCGGCGGCGCGCTGGACCGGCTCACGCCCGAGGCCGGTTACGACCGCGGCGAACTGGCCCGCCGCGGGGCCCGCGCGGTGCTGAAGATGATTGTGGAAGACGGCCTGTTCCACGCCGACCCGCACCCCGGCAATGTGTTTTACCTGCCCGGCAACCGCATCGCCTTCATCGACTTCGGCATGGTCGGCCACCTCACCGAGCGGCGCCGCGAAGAGCTGCTGCAGCTGCTGCTGGGCCTGGTCGAGCGCCAGCCGCAGGCCGTGGCCGACGTGCTGCTCGACTGGACCGGCGACGAGCACGGCGTCAACCTGTCCCAGCTCGAGGCCGAAATCGAAGCCTTTGTCGACCAGTACCACGGCACGCCGCTGGCCCAGCTCAGCCTGGGGCAGATGCTGTCCGACGTCACCGCCATCCTGCGGGAGCACCACCTGGGCCTGCCCTCCGACCTGGCGCTGCTGATCAAGGCGTTCATCTCGCTCGAAGGCATGGGCCGCGGGCTGGACCCCGGCTTTCACATGGCCACCGAAGCGACGCCGCTGCTGCGGCAGGTGGTGCGCGCCCGCTACCAGCCCAAGGCCCTGGCGGCCCGCGGCTGGCAGACCTTCAGCCGCGCGCTGGCGCTGGCCGGCCAGCTGCCGCACGACCTGTCGCGCCTGCTGCGCAACGCGCGCCGCGGCCGCGTGCAGGTGGGCATAGAGCTGGCCCACCTCAAACGCGTCGGCGACCAGCTGGACCGCGCCGCCAACCGCCTGGCGATGGCCCTGGTGATCGCCGCCCTCATCATCGGCTCGTCCATCGTGATGACCGTCAAGGGCGGCCCCACGCTGTTCGGCCTGCCCGCCTTTGGTTTCCTGGGGTTTATGGGCGCCATGGCTGGCGGGGTGTGGTTGGTGCGGGCTATCTGGCGGAGTAGCCGGGCCAGCAATGGGGATGGGCAGGATTGAGGCCGGGTCTTGCGCCGGCTTGCGCGCCTCGCCCTTGCATAGTCCTGCTGGCCGGGTCTCGCCCCGGCGGGCGACTTACTTTCTTTTGCTTCGCCAAAAGAACGTAAGCAAAGTTCACGCAGTGGGGATTCGCTCACTTCGCGAAGCGAAGTTACGCGAATACCAAAAGGCGACCCTGGCTCCTGCGTCCCCTGCGCTTCGCTACGGGGCAACCTGCGGTGCTCGGTTCAGGCGGGGTCTCGCTAAACTCGCTTCGCTCAAACAACGCGATCCCTGATCCGCCTGAACCTGCGCTCCTCGGCGCATCCACAAGGGGCAATCGGGAGCGGGAGCGGGGACAAAAAAAGGGGCTGAGCAAAAGCCGAGCGCGATGCGGTGGTCCGGAATTCACTCCCTCTCCCTCTGGGAGAGGGCAGGGGTGAGGGGGCCCTCGGCGGTTGATGTGTAGCTGCGGGTGCGAAAGCTGCGGGCCCTCACCCTAACCCTCTCCCAGAGGGAGAGGGGACAAGAAGGGTTTCTGTCCTCGGCTGTTTGTGCTGGTCAAGTAATTTCGGACACCTCGATAAGGGCACGTTCGGCCATTTGTCGTTCATAGACATTGGGAGGCAGATAACCCAGGGTTGAGTGCAGGCGCCGGCTGTTGTAGAAGCCGACGATGTAGTCGGAGATGTCGGCGGCG
>NZ_CALRNF020000070.1:0-6569 GCF_943369415.1 Polaromonas sp. YR568 | reverse complement strand
CGAGACCACGCCTGAACCGAGCACCGCAGGTTGCCCGTAGCGAAGCGGAGGGACGCAGCAACCAGGGTCGCCTTTCTTTTGCGTACTTTTCTTTGGCGAAGCAAAGAAAAGTATGTCGCCTGCCGGGGCGAGACCCAGCCAACCGCCCTCAGCAAAGAGCACAGAGGCAGCGCGCTCGCCGGCGCAAGACCCGGCCCCAGCCCCCGTATCATTACCTCAATCCAATAAAGAAAGAGAGACAAAAATGACCCGCTACCCCACTCCAGACCTCAACACCCTCCCCGGTGACATCAAGACCAAAATCCTCGAAGTCCAGGAAAAAGCCGGCTTCATCCCCAACGTATTCCTCGCACTGGCGCGCCGCCCCGCAGAATGGCGCGCCTTCTTCGCGTACCACGATGCGTTGATGCTCAAGGAAGAAGGCTCCAACCCCAACGGGACGCTGAGCAAGGGCGAGCGCGAGATGATCGTCACCGCCACCAGCGCGGCCAACAACTGCCTGTATTGCGTGGTGGCGCATGGGGCCATCCTGCGGATCTACGAAAAGAAGCCGCTGGTGGCCGACCAGGTGGCGGTGAACTACCGCAAGGCCGACATCACGCCGCGCCAGCGCGCGATGCTGGACTTCGCGATGAAGGTCTGCCTGCAGGCCGACCGGATGGAAGATGCCGACTTCGAGGCGCTGTACGGCCATGGTTTTGACGATGAGGACGCCTGGGACATCGCGGCGATCACGGCCTTCTTCGGCCTGTCGAACCGCATGGCGAACTTCAGCGGCATGCAGCCCAACCCCGAGTTCTACCTGATGGGCCGCGTGCCCAAGCCGCCCAAGCCGGCCTGATGAAAAACCGGGTTGTAAGGCGCCCGGCAAAGCTGAATAATGCGCATGGCTTGACTTGAGAACCAGGATTTCATGACCTCGACCGCCACACATTCCCCCATCGCCGCGGCCGCACCCAACGCCGCATCGGCCAACCCTTCGGGCCTGACCGTGCGCAAGCTGGAGATAGACCTGGGGCAGGGCTTTGACCGCCACTGGTATGGCGGCGACGCCTTTCTGAGCCAGTACCACAACGCCTTGTCGATGAGTTTTCCGGTCGGCGAGCAATCCTTTATCGACGCGGTGCGCGACTGCGCGGCGCTGTTGCCGCGCACGCCCGAACATGCCCTGCTGCATGAGGCCACGGCTCAATTCATAGGCCAGGAAGCCACGCACCGCCACATCCACGCGCTCTACAACGCGCACCTGGAAACGCAGGGCCTGGTCAATCGCTGGCAGCACTGGGCCACGGCGCGCATCGCCTACGCGAAAGAAAAAGGCGCGCTACCCATCCACTTCCTCGCGGTGACGGCCGCGTACGAGCACCTCACCGCGGTGCTGGCCGACTACCTGCTGCGCCACAACGACACGCTGGACATCGCCGACCCGAAAATGCAAACCCTCTGGCGCTGGCACGCGGCCGAGGAGACCGAGCACCGCGCCGTGGCCTATGACCTCTACCAGGCGCTCAAGGGCAGCTACCGCTGGCGCATACGCTGGTACCTCTATGCGGTACTGGTGTTCAGCGTTGATTCGACACGGCAGACGGTGCTCAACCTCTGGCACGACGGCACGCTGTTCAAGCCCGGCACCTGGTGGAGCGCGGCCAAATTCTTCTGGGGCCGCAACGGCGCCGTCTGGCATTGCGCGAAACCGCTGTTCGCTTACTTCAGGCGCGACTTCCACCCGGACCAGGAAGCGTTTGCGGCGCCCGGGCAGCAGACGCGCAGCCTCGCGCAACGATGGCTGAAAGAACACGCGGACAGCTTTCGCGTGGTTCGCTGAGGCCTTGACTTACTCCCTCTCCCTCCGGGAGAGGGCGGGGGTGAGGGCTGCGGCCTGTGCATGGGACGGTGGGCTATCGGTTGCCGCTGGCCCTCACCCCAACCCTCTCCCAGAGGGAGAGGGAGTAAAAGGTCCTTGGCAGCGCTTACTCAACAATCTTGCGCATCCAGTCCGGCAGGGGCCGTGACTTCTGCGCCGGAAAATCCACCCAGATGGTGGTGGCGCCGCCCGCGGCGCAGACCACGCCGGGCGCATCGGTGCGCTCCATCGTCGCCCAGCTTTCAAAGGTGCTGCGGCCCGGGTCGCTGACATACATCTTCATCAGCACGTCGCCCGGGTATTCGAGCTGCTTGTAGAAGTTGCAGAACGCGTTGACGATGACCGGGCCTTCGCCGCGCGGGTCGGGCCTGCAGCCTATCGCGTACATCCAGTCTATGCGTATGGTTTCCAGGTAACGGAAGTAGCTGCCGTTGTTGAGGTGGCCCATGGCATCCATGTCGCCCCAGCGAATCGGGATGACCATCTCATGGACCAGCTTTTTCTTTTCGGGAATTTCAATCTTCATGATGGATGACCCAATCTAACGATGCGCCCGGATGGAGGCAAGAATGCCCAGCGTGAACAGCACGCAGGCGGTGAGCTGCACCAGGGTGGGCCAATGGCCGTCCCAGGCAAAGGAATACAGCAGTGCAAAAATGGTTTCGCTGACGATCAGCTGCCCGCACAGGCTGGCGCTGAGGCGCTGGCTGGCCATGTTCCACAGGATGGTTGCCAGCCAGGTCGAGCCCACGCCGGCGACCACGCACAGCAGCACAAACATCCATCGGTCTTCACGCCCGGCCAGCACGCCGGCATCCGAACCCGCCACGCCCCACATCAGCAGCGCGCCCAGCCCGGTGGCCACGCCCAGCCAGTTGGCCCAGTCGGTGGCGTTGACTTCGGGGTGGCGCTTGAGCCAGGCGGAATTGAGGATCGCAAAAGCCGTCCAGCAGACCAGCGAGCCCGCCGCGAACAGCATGCCGCGCCAGAAATGCAAAGCCACGCCCTGGCCGGCTGCGTGCGTGGAGCCCATCATGAGCGCGAGCCCGGCCAGCGTCAGCGCAAGCCCCGGCAGCAGCGCCGCCCAGCGCAAGCCCTGCGGCTTGCCCAGCAGCATCACCCAGACAGGGATGGTGCCGATGACGAGCGAAGGCACTTCGGTGCCCGCGTCGCGTATGGCCAGCACCAGCAGCAGGTAGTAGCCGCTGAAACCCAGCACGCTCATGAAGAGCGCCGCCCCGGCCTGGCGCAGCGTGGGCAGGCGGCGTGTGCGCATGCCGATCAACATCACCGCCGCGGCCATCACGCCATACACGGCGAAGCGCCCGGCCGTGAGGTCAATCGAGGAATAAGCGCCCGCCCCCATGGGCAACATGCGCGGCGCCACAAACACCAGGCCCCACAGCGCGCCCGCCGCGAGCCCGGCCAGAATGCCGGTCAGCATTTACCAGGCATCAGGCGGTGTGCGCGGTGGCGACCAGGCGCAGCCCGAGCAAGCCCATCGCGCCGGCGGCCGTGCGGTCCACCACGGCCTTGCTGCGCAAATAGGCCGCGCGCGGCACAGCCGAGGACAGCACCACCGCGACCACGGCATACCAGCCGGTCTCCATCACCAGCACCCCGGCCAGCACCAGCATGGCGGCGGGCAAAGGGAACTGCGCGGGCAGCAGTGCCGCGAACACGCTGCTGTAGACGACCACGATCTTGGGGTTGCTGAGCTGCGTGACCAGGCCCTGGCGGAAGGACTGCAGCACCGTGCGGCGTGAAGCCGCCTTGTCGTCGCCGCCCATCTCCAGCGGCTGGTGCGCGCCGCGCCAGATCTGGACGGCGATCCACATCAGGTAGAGCCCGCCCACGACCTTGAGCGCCATATAGACGCCGGGCAAGGCCGCCAGCAAGGCCTGCAAGCCGGCCAGCGCCAGCATGGCGAACACCAGCGCGCCCAGGCCCATGCCCAGCGCCGCGGCCAGACCGTCGGCGCGCGAACGCGACACCGCGATGCGCGCGACCTGCACAAAGCTGGGCCCGGGGCTGACCACGCCCGCGAGCAAGGCCAGGAAGATCAGGCCTATCGGGCCGAGGTAGGGCACTACGGAATCCATCATGTTGTTCTCCAAATTCACACACCGAAGCCGTCGTCGGCGGCTATCACCGCGCCGTTGACGAAGTGGCTTTCACCGCTCGCCAGCATCACCAGCAGCGCGTCCAGGTCCTGCGGCTTGCCGATGCGCTTGCGCGGCAGCATCTGCACCAGCTTCTTGCCCTGCTCGGTTTCCCAGTGGTGATGGTTGATCTCGGTGTCAATATAGCCGGGGCAGATTGCATTGACGTTGATGCCGAACTTGCCCCACTCCAGCGCCATGGCTTTGGTCATTTGCACCACGGCCGCCTTGCTCATGCAGTACACGCCTATCTGCGGCAGCACGCGCAGCCCGGCCATGGAAGCGATGTTGATGATGCGCGCGCCGGCGAAACTGCCCGGCGCCGCGCCGCGCGAACGGGCCAGCATGCGCTTGCCGACTTCCTGCGCGACGAAGAAAGCGCCCTTCACGTTGGTATTGAAAATGAAGTCGTAGTCTTCCTCGCCCACGTCCTGGAGGCGCTGCGTGGTGCTCACGCCCGAGTTGTTGACCAGGATGTCGATGGGGCCGACTTCGGTTTCGGCATGGGCCACGCCGGCCTTGATGCTGGCGTGGTCGGTCACGTCGAGCTCGACCACGTGCGCGTCGCCGCCGGCCGCCTCGATCTGCGCGCGCAGGTCCTTGAGCTTGTCCAGCCTGCGGCTGGCCAGCACCACGGCCGCGCCGGCGCGGCTCAGTGTTTTGGCGAACTGGGCGCCCAGCCCGCCCGATGCGCCGGTCACGAGGGCGACACGTCCCGACAAATCAATGCTGTAAGCCATTAGAGGCTCCTCTCTTTATTTAAACCGCACAAAAGAGAACGACCGTTCGCATCACCGCATTCGCGACATAAAATCCAACGCGAGACTGACAATCCTTCCTGAAAAATCATTATCAGCGAGTCCCCCGATGAATACCCAAGAAATTCTGGCCCAGTTCGGCCCCCGTGAGGCGATGGAATACGACGTGGTCGTGGTGGGCGGCGGCCCCGGCGGCCTGGCCACCGCGATCCGACTGAAACAGCTGGCGGCCGAAAAAGGCACGGAGCTGTCCGTCGTGGTGCTCGAAAAAGGCTCGGAGCCCGGCGCGCACATTCTCTCGGGCGCGGTGATGGACCCGAAGGCGCTGACCGAACTGCTGCCCGACTGGAAAGCCCAGGGCGCGCCGCTGAACCAGCCCGTCACCGCCGACGAGGTGCTGTTCCTCAGCGAGAAAAGCGCCGTCAAGACTCCGGCATTTTTTGTGCCCGACTGCTTTCACAACGAAGGCAACTACGTCATCAGCCTGGGCAACGTGGTGCGCTGGCTGGCGCAGCAGGCCGAGAACCTCGGCGTTGAAATTTTCCCGGGCTTCGCCGCGGCCGAAGTGCTCTACAACGACGACGGCTCCGTCAAGGGCGTGGCCACCGGCAACCTGGGCGTCGGCAAGGACGGCCAGCCCACCGGCAACTTCCAGCTCGGCATGGAGCTGCACGGCAAATACACCGTGTTCGCCGAAGGCGCGCGCGGCCACCTGGGCCGCCAGCTGATCAACCGCTTCAAGCTCGACGAAGGCCGCGACCCGCAAGGCTACGCACTCGGCGTGAAGGAACTCTGGGAAATCGACCCGGCCAAACACAAGCCGGGCCTGGTGATCCACACCGCCGGCTGGCCCATGGACAGCCAGACCTACGGCGGCGGCTTCATGTACCACCTGGAGGACAACAAGGTCACGCTGGGCATGGTCACCGGCCTGGACTACAGCAACCCGTATCTCAGCCCATTCGAGGAGATGCAGCGCTGGAAAACGCATCCCAGCATCAAGGCCTACCTCGAAGGCGGCAAGCGCATCAGCTACGGCGCGCGCGCCATCACCGCGGGCGGCGCATTGAGCCTGCCCAAGACCGTGTTCCCGGGCGGCGCGCTGATAGGCTGCGAAGCCGGTTACCTCAATGCCGCGCGCATCAAGGGCAGCCACGCCGCCATCAAGTCCGGCATGCTGGCCGCCGAGGCCGCGTATGAAGCCGTCACCGCCGGCCGGCAGCATGATGAACTGGCCGCCTACCCCGAGGCCTACGCCAAGAGCTGGCTGGCCGCAGAGTTGAACCAGTCGCGCAACTTCAAGTCCTGGTTCAAGAAGGGGCTTTACGTCGGCGCCTTCATGACCGGCATCGAGCACTGGCTGCTGCCCCGCCTGGGCATCAAGAGCCCGCCCTGGACCATCCACAACAGCATCCCCGACTACGCCAAGCTCAAGCCGGCGGCCGAGTGCACGCCCATCGTGTACCCCAAGCCCGACAACAAGATCACCTTCGACCGCCTGAGCTCGGTCTTCGTCTCCAACACCAACCACGAAGAGCACCAGCCCGCGCACCTGACGCTGAAAGACGCGAGCGTGCCGGTCAACATCAACCTGGCGAAATACGCCGGCCCCGAAAGCCGCTACTGCCCGGCCGGTGTCTACGAGTTCGTGAAGAACCCCGACAACTCCGACCGCCTGCAGATCAACGCGCAGAACTGCGTGCACTGCAAGACCTGCGACATCAAGGACCCGACGCAGAACATCGTCTGGGTCACGCCTGAAGGCGGCGGCGGGCCGAATTACGC
>NZ_CALRNF020000069.1:0-6902 GCF_943369415.1 Polaromonas sp. YR568 | reverse complement strand
GCGGGCCGTCGAGCTCGTCGCCCAGCAATTGGTAAGTCGGGCAGGTGGCGGTGCAGAAACCGCAGTGCACGCACTTGCGCAAAATCGCTTCGGCTTCGAGGCCGTCGGCGCTGTTCTTGAATTCGGGGGCGAGATGGGTTTGCATAAGGTCACGGCGCCTTTTTCACGGCCAGGGCCAAAGCCAGTGCCTTGCGCCTGGCGGCGCGCTGGAAGTCGGCGTACAGGGGCGGCAGGGACAGGACCAGCAGCATGAGCGCCAATGGCACGACCCAGATAAAACCGATGTACTTGAAGCCGGCCGCGCCCACCATGCCGCCGGCGATGAACATGGCCAGCAGGGTGCCGAACAGCCGCAGCTTGATGCGGTTGGCGCGCACGCGCGACTCCAGCGGACTGGTGGTGCGGTTCCAGTAAAACATCTTGCCGAGCTCTATGCCCAGGTCGGTGATCACGCCGGTCATGTGGGTGGTGCGGATCTGCGAAGAAGAAATTTTGCTGACCAGCGCGTTCTGCAAACCCATGGTGAAGGCCAGCACCAGCACGGTCAATGGCACGGCGAAGGGGGTCTGGCGGTTCAGCGTGGCGCCCAGCAGCCCGAACAGCAGCATCAGCACGGCCTCCACCAGCAGGGGCAGCGCGTATTCGCTGCGCAGGCGGTGCTGGCGCGCCCAGTTCACCAGCACTGCCGTGACGGCGGCGCCGGTGGTGAAGGCCAGCAGCGCGCCGATGGCGCCCAGCACCAGCGTCATGTTGCCCAGCACCAGGTTGTCGGCCAGCAGCGAGGCAAAGCCCGTCATGTGCGAGGTGTACATGCTGACCAGCAGGAAACCGCCCGCGTTGATGGCGCCGGCGTTGAAGGCCAGCAGCCCGCCCAGCAGGCGGTTCATATACGGCGTCCGGTGCTGGCCGGTCAGGTGGCGAAGGCGTCGCATGGCTTGCCTTACCAGTCCGCGTACAGGCGGCCGGGGTTGAAGATGCCCGCCGGGTCGAACTGTTTTTTGAGTTCGCGGTGGATGCGGTCCAGCGGCGGCTTGAGCGCGGAGAACACCGGCACGGATTTGCCGGCCGAGCGGAACAGCGTGGCATGGCCATGGGCCTGGGCCGCCGCCTCGCGAATCGGCGCCGCATCACTGTCGGGCCGCCTGAGCCAGCGCTGCGCGCCGCCCCACTCCACCACGGTGTCGCCCAGGTCCAGGGGCGCGGCCGTATCGGGCAGGCTGAGCCGCCACAGCGACTCATCGCCCTGCAGGGCAAAGAAGGGCTGGGCCTGCTCGCGCAGCGCGGTCCAGTGGCGGGCCGCATCGCTGTCCAGCACCTCCCCGCCCATGGACTTCTGCGCGGCGGCAACGGCCGCTTTGGCCCCGCGCAGCCGCACCCACAGCCGCCCTTCCCGCCAGCAGGAGGCGTTGACAGGCAGCGGCATGGCGCCCCAGCGATTGAGTTGTTGCAGGGCGGCGGCTTCATCCATCTCAAACACCAGCGTGGCTTCCTGCGGCGCGACCGGCAGCACCTTGAGCGACACTTCCAGCAGCACGCCCAGCGTGCCCATGGAGCCGGCCATCAGGCGCGAGACGTCGTAGCCGGCCACGTTCTTCATGACCTGGCCGCCGAAGACCAGGCGCTCGCCTTTGCCGTTGAGCAGCACCACGCCCAGCATGAAGTCGCGCACGGCGCCCGCGCTGGCGCGGGCCGGGCCGTTCAGGCCGCTGGCGACCATGCCGCCCACGGTGGCCTGGGCATCCGGGCCGCCGAAATGCGGCGGCTCAAACGGCAGGCACTGCCCTTGCGCGGCCAGCAGCGCTTCGAGCTCGGCCAGCGGCGTGCCGGCGCGCGCGGTGACCACCAGCTCGCTGGGCTCATAGCTGGTGACGCCGCGGTGCGGCCGAATGTCGAGGACCTCGCCCGTGAGGGCCTGGCCGTAGAAGTCCTTGCTGCCGCCGCCGCGCAGGCGCAGCGGCGTGCCGGCGGCCGCGGCGGCACGCACGCGTTCGGCCAGCGCGGCACTCATATCGGTATCTGGAAGCATGACGCCCATGGTAAGCCGCGGCGGCCGGCACCCTGTTGATTTTTTTGAACGGGGTTTGTTCGGTTTTTTCCGGGGCCGGGCCGCGCCTTAATCGAGGAAGAAGTTCACAGGCAGGCCGGGAACGTCGACCTGCAAGGAAAACACGCAGCCCGAATCGGGGTAATCCTGCAGTTCCTGCGCGGGCCGGTTGTGGCGCGCGGTCGTGAGGTACAGGGTCTTGAGGTCGTCACCGCCGAAGCAGGGCATGGTGGGGCAGCGCGCCGGCACGGCGATCTCGGCCAGCACCTGGCCGGCGGGCGAGAGCTTCAGAAGCCGCCCGCCTTCGAACATCGCGGCGTAGTAGTTGCCTTCGCTGTCCACCGCCGCGCCGTCGGGCCGCCCGCCATAGCCGGGCATGCCGGGCTGCCAGCCGTCGGGCTTGCCGGGCCACTGCGCGAACACGCGGGGCTGCGTCATGGCGTTGCTGTTGGCGTCCCAATCCCAGGCGCGAATGATGTGGCGCGGCGTGTCGGACCAGTACACCGTGGCCGCATCGGGCGACCAGGCCAGGCCGTTGGCGATGGTGGCGTCACCCGCCTTGCGTTCCAGCACCGGCGCCTGCCCGCCGCGGCAGTCCAGCGAGAACAGCTCGGCCGCGGCCTTGTCGCGCGGCTCGTACATGGTGCCGGCCCAGAAGCGGCCCAGCGGATCGGCCTTGCCGTCGTTAAAGCGCATGGTGGCCGTGTCATGGCCGCCCTTGGCGAGCAGCCGCAGCTCGCCGCCCCATTCCTTCGCGCGGTAAATGCCGTCGCGTAGCGCGATCACCAGGCCGCCGGTGCGCGCCGGCGCGATGCTGCCGGGCTCCGAGGGCATGGCCCAGCTCTCGACCGTGCCCATGAAGACGTTGCAGCGGTGTATCTGTTGCCCGGGAATGTCCACCCAGTAGAGCATCTGCTCGTCGGGATGCCAGAACGGCGACTCGCCGAGTTCGCTGGGCGGTGCAACCAGTGTTTGCCAGGTCATGACGGCGCTTTCATTTCAGTGGGGTAAGCCGCCACTGTAACGCCCCGCCCAAAAAAAACAGCCCACCGGCTTGCGCCGGCGGGCTGAACATCCAAAGGAGACTCTCTCAATCAACTAAATAAGGGCTGCCGCCTGGGCAGCCCCCTGCCAACCGTGTCAGCGGTTGTAGGCCGTTTCGCCGTGGGACGTGATGTCCAGGCCTTCGCGTTCGTCTTCTTCGCTGACGCGCAGGCCGATGGTCAGGTCAACCACCTTGTAGGCAATGAAGGACACCACACCGGACCACACGATGGTGATCAGCACGGCCTTGAGCTGGATCCAGACCTGGCCGGCGATGGTGTAGGCGTCAGGTGCCACGGCCGTGGCCGTGACCCAGTCGCCCACGAAGCTTGGGCCGCCCAGGCTTGGCGAGTTGAACACGCCGGTGAGCAGCGCGCCCAGGATACCGCCGATGCCGTGCACGCCGAACACGTCGAGCGAGTCGTCCGCGCCCAGCAGTTTCTTCAGGCCGTTCACGCCCCAGAGGCAGGCGAAGCCGGCCACCAGGCCGATGACCAGGCCGCCGCCTATGCCGACGTTGCCGGCCGCGGGGGTGATGGCCACCAGGCCGGCAACGGCGCCGGATGCTGCACCCAGCATCGAAGCCTTGCCGCGCATCAGCGCTTCACCGACGCACCATGCGAGCACCGCGGCTGCCGTGGCGCCCAGGGTGTTGATGAAGGCCAGGGCGGCAAAGCCGTTGGCTTCCAGCGCGGAGCCGGCGTTGAAACCGAACCAGCCCACCCACAGCAGTGCGGAACCGACCATGGTCAGCGTCAGGCTGTGAGGCGCCATGGCTTCCTTGCCGTAGCCGATGCGCTTGCCGATGCAGTAGGCACCGACCAGGCCGGCGACGGCGGCGTTGATGTGAACCACGGTGCCGCCGGCGAAGTCCAGGGCGCCCATCTGCCAGATGTAGCCGGCCTTGCCGTTCATCGCGTCGACCACTTCCTTGCCGGTGTAGGCGTCAGGGCCCATCCAGAACCAGACCATGTGGGCGATAGGCGCGTAGCTGAAGGTGAACCAGATGGCCATGAACAGCAGCACGGCGGAGAACTTGATGCGTTCGGCGAAGGCGCCGACGATCAGCGCGCAGGTGATGCCGGCGAAGGTGGCCTGGAAGGCGGCGAACACGATCTCGGGGATCACGACACCCTTGCTGAAGGTCGCGCCGTTGGCGAAGGTGCCCGCGACGTTGTCCCAGATGCCCTTCATGAAGAAGCGGTCGAAGCCGCCGAAGAAGGCGTTGCCCTCGGTGAAGGCCAGGCTGTAGCCGTAGATGAACCACAGCACGACGATCATCGAGAAGGTCACCATGACCTGCATCAGGACCGACAGCATGTTCTTGCTGCGGACCAGGCCGCCGTAGAACAGCGCCAGGCCCGGCACGGTCATCATGATGACCAGCAGCGTGGAAACCATCATCCAGGCGGTGTCGCCTTTGTTGGGAACCGGCGCGGGCGCGGCGGCAGCGGAAGCCGCGGCGGCGGGCGCCGGTGCGGCTGCGGCGGCTACGGGCGCAGCCGGTGTGGCCGGCGCGGCGGCAGCAGGTGCGGCCGCTTCGGAAGCGGCGGGTGCGGCTGCCGGGGCTTGCGCCATTACGGCGCCGGCGGTCAGCAGGCTCAGTCCCAGTACAAGGGAAGCAAGTAGTTTTTTCATGTCAATGTTCTCTTTATTAGGGTTGAGCCTTACAGCGCTTCCTTGCCGGTTTCACCGGTGCGGATGCGCACGACCTGCTCGAGGTTGTAGACAAAGACCTTGCCGTCGCCGATCTTGCCGGTGCGGGCGGCGCCCTCGACGGCCTCGATCACGCGGTCCACCAGGTCGTCGGACACCGCGGCCTCGATCTTGACCTTGGGCAGGAAGTCGACGACGTATTCCGCGCCGCGGTACAGCTCGGTGTGGCCCTTCTGGCGCCCGAAGCCCTTGACTTCAGTCACCGTGATGCCTTGCACGCCAATACCGGACAGCGCTTCGCGCACTTCGTCCAGCTTGAACGGTTTGATGATGGCCGTTACGAGTTTCATTTTCAGGTTTCCTCCAAGGATGAAAAAGGAAGCGGCCCCTCGGTGCGCCACTCCAGCTGCTTTACAGGTTTTTTTGCGAGCCTACAAACCAGGCCGCCCCGCCTCAGGGACCCGGCCGCTTGCAAAAACGGGCTGTCAGATTCACAAAGGCTGATTAGCACGTACCGTGCCAAAGTAGGCGCCCTTATCGGCTGGGTCCACCGGCTCCCTGCCTGCACCGTTGAAGGCCATAGAATTCAAAAAACACGAAAAGCACCAGATTGGGGCGCATTCGCGCACAACTTTGGAGCGCCATCCAGGGAGTTACGTCATGAGTTTGTCTTTAGTGCACAGCCGCGCCTTGCTGGGGCTGGAGGCGCGGCCCGTCTGCGTCGAGGTCCACCTGGCCAACGGCCTGCCCAGCTTCACGCTGGTCGGCCTGGCCGAAACCGAGGTCAAGGAAGCCCGCGAACGCGTGCGATCCGCCATCCAGAACACCGGCCTGGACTTTCCGGCCAACAAGCGGATCACCGTCAACCTCGCGCCGGCCGACCTGCCCAAGGATTCCGGCCGCTTCGATTTACCCATCGCCCTGGGCATCCTGGCCGCCAGCGGCCAGGTCGACGCCCGCAAGCTGGAAGGTTATGAATTTGCCGGCGAGCTGTCCCTGGGCGGCGACCTGCGGCCGGTGCGCGGCGCCCTGGCCATGAGCCTGGCGCTGGCGCGACCGGCACGCGACGCGGCCAAAAAACTGCCCAAACTGGTGCTGCCCGAGGCCAGCGCCCAGGAAGCGGCCCTGGTTCCCGGCGCGGAAATCTTCCGCGCGCGGCATTTGCTGGACGTGGTCAGGCAGTTTTTGCCGGGCGACGCCCCCGTGGAGGCGCTGGACGGCTGGACGCATGTGAAGCCGGCGGCCCAGCCCGCGCAGCCGGCCTACCCCGACCTGGCCGACGTCAAAGGCCAGGCCGCCGCCCGCCGCGCCCTCGAAATCGCCGCCGCCGGCGGCCACAGCGTGCTCATGATGGGTGCGCCCGGCTCCGGCAAGTCCATGCTGGCCCAGCGTTTTGCCGGCCTGCTGCCGGCCATGACGACGGAGGAAGCGCTGGAAAGCGCGGCCGTGGCTTCCCTGGGCGGTCGCTTCTCTCTAGATAGATGGGCGCTTCGCCCGACCTGCGCGCCGCACCACACCGCCAGCGCCGTCGCCCTGGTCGGCGGCGGCTCGCCGCCCCGGCCCGGTGGGCATCACCACAATTAGACCGAATTCATTTCGTTATGAATCAATACGACACAAAGGAAGTCACCAGAGTTGTGGCCCTTCAATCTCCAAAGTTTGACCTCGATGCGGTTGATCAACTGTCAGAAGTGGTGGCACGCCCCCCGCTTCGAGGTCCAGCTATAGCTCTAAAGATGTCGTCTGGACAAGATTATTAAACTGCTCCATCACTTCCGGTTGGTGTTGTATTAGGAATCGGCCAACCCGAGCATTCTCAAGTAACTTGACCAGATAGCCTCGCGCAAGGACGAGATTTAGCATGTCGTCACCGTAAGTCTGTTCGGCCGTCTTGTACTGCCCTTGCAGATTGGTCATCTCCCGCTCCATCCGATCTATCTGCTCTTGTGAAATGCTTTTTAGTTGACGTGGCTTTTTCTTTATCAACAAATCGGGGGCTGTGGCCATCAGTGTTGAATTCCGCTGAAGTCTGACCCGAGTTTTCCATCGAATATTGACCCACACTCTTTGTGAGCAGAAGGTGCTCACGATGTGGATAAGTTCTTGGTTTTCTCCTTTTTGGGCTGAGTCTTTGCAGAGCTGTTTTTGAACCGATAGC
>NZ_CALRNF020000068.1:0-9900 GCF_943369415.1 Polaromonas sp. YR568 | reverse complement strand
CGCCGCCATAAGTCACCGCCAGGTATTCGCCGATCTGCGCCACGTCGCTGTCGCTGAGCGGCGCGGCATAGGCATGCTCCATCTTGCGCACCTCGGCGGTCCATTGGCTTGCCGTCATGGCCGGCGGCTGCTGGCTGATGTAGTCGGCCGAATGGCAGATGCCGCATTTCTGCATGGCGATCTGGTAACCGGCCAGCTTGGACGGCTTGAGCCTGGCGGTTTCCAGCGGCAGGGTCACGGTTTGCACGGCTTGCGCCATGACGGCGCCGCAGCCCAGCGCCAAGGCGACTGCGGAAAGAACGCGTGCGGCGATTGAATTCATGGTGTTCATGGCGACTTCCTAGACCGCCAGCAGGCGCGTGGTTTCAACTACGTTGCGCGCATAACCGCCGGGGTTCCAGCTGGCCGTGGCGGGCTGCACCTCGCCCTTCACATTGGTGGCCCGCACCAAAAGCTTGAACTCGCCCTTGCGCGGCGGCGTCACGCCGAAGCTCCACTCGCGAAACGAGAAGCGCCCCAGGTCCTTGCCCAGCGTGGCCTCGCGCCATTGCTGCCCGTCTTCGGACACCTCGACCTTGCGGATGCCGCTGCCGCCGTCAAAGGCAATGCCCTTGAGCTGAACCGGCTTGCCCGCCGGCACGCGCGCGCCGCCCGCCACGCTGGTGAGGAAGGAGCGCACCGGCAGCGTGGTGATGGGCCGCGTCGCCGTGGGCGCGGTGCCGGCCGGCACGCACTGGCATTCGTTGTCGGGCACGCGGTAGGCCGTCGACATGAAAAAACCCTCGAAGCCGTGGTCCATCACGACGATCTCGCTCAGGTGCTTGACCCAGTAGGTGCCGAAGTAGCCCGGCACGATGAGCTTGATCGGGTAGCCGTTGAGGAAAGGAATGTCGGCGCCGTTCATGGACCAGGCCACGATGGGCTCGGCGCTGAGCGCCAGGTCGATGTCCAGGGCCTTGATGAAATCCGGCGTCTGCGGCAGCACCGGTGTGTCCAGGCCGTTCATGGCCACTTGTTTGGCTCCTGGCAGCACACCGGCTTTTTCGAGCACGGCGCGCAGCGGCACGCCGACCCAGCGCGCATTGCCCATGGAACCGTTGCCCAGTTGCGCGCCGAAGACCCGCGGTTCAAAGAAACCACGGCTGTTGCCCGAGCACTGGTTGACAGCCACCACCTCGACCGGCGCGGCCAGCGCCTTGAGTTCGTCCAGCGAAAGCGACAGCGATTGCTTGACATGCCCGCCCACCCTGAGGCGGTAGGCCTTGGCGTCTATGCGCTTGGGGATGTTGGCCAGGTGGTAGCGCACGAAGAAAGCATTGTTGGGCGTGATCGCCCCTTCGCTGAAGGCGCTGAAAGGTGTTTCGAGGTGCGGCGGCCGCGTGGTGACGCGCAGCAAAGGGCGCTTGCCCGGGTAGGTCACCAGTTCGCGCTCGCCATTGCCGAAAGGCAGCGTTTCATGCCCCGCCGCCAGGCCCTGAAGCGGGAAGGCGCCCATGGCCGCGGCGCCCAGGCCTGCGCGCTGCAAAAAAATTCTCCTGTGGGCATCGTGCTCATCGCGGTGGTTCATGGGGGGCGTCCTCTTGAGGGGGATGAAATTGCCGCAGGGCGGGCGATGCGGTCGCCCCATGATAGGCCAGCCGGCGCCACCGGGGGCAAGGCAGGCACCGGGGCCATAATCAGGCCAGACATCCCCGATTACCTCATCAGCCATGAAAGCATGACCTCCATGAAGACATTCACCGCCGCGCTCATCGCACTCGCCTCCTTCGCCTCCTTTACCGTTTCCACCGCAGCCCTCGCCGCCGCACCGGCCGAAACCCTGCCCAGCGGCGTGAAGATCGTGCACACCACCGACGGCACGGGCGCGCAGCCCAAGGCCACCGACACCGTCAAGGTGCACTACCGCGGCACGCTGGCCGACGGCAAGGAATTCGACAGCTCCTACAAACGCGGCGCGCCCGCCACCTTCCCGCTGAACCGCGTCGTGCCCTGCTGGACCGAAGGCGTGCAGAAAATCAAGGTCGGCGGCAAAGCCACGCTGACCTGCCCGCCCGCCACCGCGTATGGTGACCGCGGCGCCGGCGGCGTGGTGCCGCCCAATGCCACGCTGACCTTCGACATCGAGCTGCTCGCGATTGAGAAGTAAACGCTAGAAAGCAGCGTCGAGCGCCGCAAGGAGGGCCTTGTCAAAGGCCTGCGCGCGCTCGAACTGCACCCAGTGGCCGGCATCGTCTATCAGCGCCAGGCCCCTGAAATCCACAGCCCGCGCCAGGGCCGCCTGCAGCGCATCGAGCTTGCCGCGGTACAGCGCATCCTCCCGCCCATAGATCGCCCGCACCAGGCAGCGCACGCCGGCCAAGGCCTGCGCCAGCGCGTCGGTGCGCGCCAGGCTGCGGCCTTTCATGCGGTCGCGCAGCACGTTGGCGATGTGCAGGCGCAAAGCCAGTTCGTTGATCGCCTCTTCGCGGTGCAGCATCAGGACCGCGAGGTTGTGGCGATGGATCACGTCCCGCTCGCCGGCGTCGGTGACGTGCCGCCAGGCGCGCAGGCGCAGCGTCTGTTCCCGCGCCACGCCCAGGCCCGGCGCGCCCACCAGCACCAGGCGCGCCGCGCGCGCGGGAAAGCGCTGCGCCACAAAGCCGGCCACCATGCCGCCAAAAGAAAACCCCACCAGGTCGCAGGCCGCTTCGCCCACCAGCACGGCCAGGCCCTGCTCCACCGGCTCGGGCAGCACGTCGGCGTCGGTGCCATGCGGCGGCGCCGCCGAATCGCCGAAACCGGGAAGATCCGGCACCAGCACCCAGCGGCCTGATGCGGCCAGCGCGGGAATGTTGCGCAGCCAGTGCATCCAGCTGCCGCTGCCGCCGTGCAGCAGCACCAGCGGCGCCAGTTCAGGCCGGCGCGTCGCCTGGCCCCAGGTGTGCCAGACCATGGTGCCGGCGCCGCAGGGGGTTTCAAAACGGCTGGCCGTGGCCAGCAGCGCCAGCGCCTCGGGAGGCAGTTGAATATCCGGGAGATCGCTCATGCAGGGTTTATACCCTGCCACCCGCGCGGCCATCGTGAAGCTCCTAAACTGGCCCGGCACCCCACAACACCTCCATGCCTGCAAACCCAACGGATTCCGCTTCACTCCCTCTCCCCCTGGGAGAGGGCTGGGGTGAGGGCCAGCGGCATTCAAGCAAACACGGCTCAATACCCAGGGCCGCAAGCCCTCATCCCCACCTTCTCCCAGAAGGAGAAGGCGCAAAAACATGATCCCCTTCTCAGTCCTCGATTTATCCCCCATCGTCACCGGCTCCACCGCCACCCAGGCCTTCCACAACACCCTGGCCCTGGCCCGGCATGCCGAGCAGCTGGGCTTCAAGCGCTTCTGGCTGGCCGAACACCACAACAACCCCGGCATCGCCAGCGCCGCCACCGCGGTAGTGATTGGCCACGTTGCGGGCGGCACACACACGATTCGCGTCGGATCGGGCGGCGTGATGCTGCCCAACCATTCGCCGCTGGTGATTGCCGAGCAGTTCGGCACACTGGCCTCGCTCTACCCCGGCCGCATTGACCTGGGCCTGGGCCGCGCGCCCGGCACCGACCAGCTGACCGCCCGCGCGCTGCGCCGCGACCACCAGAACAATGCCGATACCTTTCCGCAGGACGTGCAGGAGCTGCGCCACTACTTTGAAGACGTGGAGCCCGGCCAGAGAATCCGCGCCGTGCCGGGCGCGGGCCTGAAGGTGCCGCTGTGGATTCTGGGCTCCAGCCTCTTCGGCGCCCAGCTCGCCGCCGCGCTGGGCCTGCCCTTTGCCTTCGCCTCGCATTTCGCGCCCGACATGCTGATGCAGGCGCTTGAAATCTACCGCGACCGCTTCGAGCCCTCAGAGCAGCTCGACAAACCCTACGCCATGGTGGCCGCCAACGTGGTCGCCGCCGATACCGACGAAGCCGCCCGCTACCAGCTCACGTCAGTCCAGCAAGCCATGACCAACCTGCTGCGCGGAACACCCGGCCCCATGCCGCCGCCCATCGACGACATCGAAGCCTACTGGTCGCCCGCCGAAAAAGCCGGTGCGCAGCGCATGCTGCGGTATGCGGTGGCGGGCGCGCCCGCGACGGTACGGGAAGGGCTGCGGTCTTTTATTGCCGAGACTCGGGCGGATGAGTTGATGGTGACTACGCATATTTTTGATCCGGCTGTTGCGAGGAGGTCGTTGGAGATTACCGCCGGAGTTCGGGATAGTTTGTAGTTGCTCCCGGCAGGTGTGCCCTCTGCCAAGGCTTGCTGGCCGGGGTCGCCCGGCCAGCCGCCCTCAGCAAAGAGCACAGAGCAAGCGCGCAAACCGGCGCAAGACCCGGCAAATATGGACACCCCTCTCTAACCCGTTAGGTCGCCCTCACTAGCCAAAAAAGGCAAGATGGCCCATCACCAAAGCCTATTGAAGGAATCACCATGAGCGCCAAAAACCTCTCCACCGTTGCCACCGACCTGATCGGCTCTTACGGCAATACCGTCCTCAACGTCATCCATGCCTACCGCGCAGGCGGCGAGCGTGTGGTCAGCCTGCTGGAGCAGCGCTGGAACAAGGCGCTGAAACAATCGCGCACCGAATTGACGGCTGAAACGGCGAAGAACGCCTCGGCCGCGCAAGCCGCTTTCAGCGCCTACTACACCAAGGGCTTGCTGCTGACCACCAGCGGCGCCGAGCAGGTCGTGAGCCAGCTCGTGAAAGTGGCGGAAGCCGGCGTGGAACGCGCCGCCGCGAACGCCGCGCTGTTTGAAGAAAAAACCGGTGTGACCACGCTGAACACCCTGGCCCAGGCCACCGCGCCCGGCGCACTGGCTTTGAGCAAGCTGGCCGCGCAGATCGAGCAGAAGAGCGCCACGCTGGCCGGCAAGATTGCCGGCGACCACAAGGCAGCGACCAGGCGCAGTTCGGCTTACAGCCAGCGCCGCGCCAAAGCCGCTTAATCACTTCGCCCTTTAAAACAAAACCCCGGCCGGCGCCATGCGCTGACCGGGGTTTTTTAATGCTCAAGGCCTTGATGGGCCCTGGCGAACCCGGATGCTTAACCGCGCGGATTGATGAGGCGCTCCACCTCATCGCGCAAGGCGGTCAGTTGCGCGCGCAGGTTGCTGCGCTCCTGCGGCGTCACCACGCCGTCGGACCGGTAGGCGGCTTCCTGGCGCTCGATGGCCTGCTCGCGGGCCTGCAGACGGCCCGCTTCCTGCAGGCTCAGGCGATGGGTGCGCACGCCTTCGTCAATGCGGCGGCTGATGTTGAACTCCTGGCTGTCGATGGCGCCCAGCCTGTCGCCGGGCCGTCCCACGGCGACGGTGCGGTCGTTGGCGATGGCGCGTTCAACCTCCGCGCTGAGCTGGGCCATGTCATTGCGCAACTGCTGGCGCTCCTGCGGCGTGACGCGGCCGTCGGATTTGTAGGCGGCTTCACGGTTCTGGATGTCGCTGTCGCGGCGGTAGAGCTGGCGGGCTTCCGAAGGCGTGATGCGGCCGGACTGCAGGCCCTGGCGGATGCGGTCGCTGACGGCTTGCTGGGCGTTGTCGATGCCCGGCGTCTGCACCGCGCCGGGCGCGTACACCACATGAGGCGGATATGCGGGACCTGGCTGCGCCATGGCCGGTGCGGCGGCCAGGCCCGCAGCCAGCGCGGTGGCCAGAAGGGATGCGGTCAAGAGTTTCGATTTCATGGGGGCTCCTTTGCTCAATGAGTGAACCGGCAAACCCGCAGGCAAAAACTGGAAGGCCTGAAGGCTTGCTTTCCGAAACACCGGCCGGGATGGCCTCGTGCTTCAGTGATTTCATGGTGGAGCCCCAAAGTCAACGCTGTGTAAGGCGCAGGTAGGGCGCGTGTAATGCGGGCCTGGTTTTACGCCCGGTTTACCGCGCGGCATGACGGGGTATCAGGATGTACAGGAGGCCTTACACGGCGCGTCGGAAATGGCTTACCTGACGCCTGGAGGCAAGTCATCGACCGTCGCCAGATAGCGGCTCACCAGGTCAAAGAAGCCTTCGTAAAACTCGTCCGACGAAATCGTGACGCTGCCGACTTTCACCATCGAGTCATTGCCCGAGGTGAACGGCAAGGACACCGAACCTATGGCGCCCACGCCCAGGCTGGCGGAGTTGTTGCTCTTTTTGAGCTGGTAGCTGTCCTGCAGCGCGGTGACAAAACCGAGGCTGATTTTGCCGTCGGGGCTTTCGGGCGCGCACACCACGCGTATCACCATCTGCAGGTGCGACTCGGCCTCCGGCTGGAAGCTCTTCTGGCCTTCGACCAGGTCGCTGCTGGCGGTGTTGATGATGTAGCCTTGGCTGAGCAGCGCGCGGCGCGAGGCCTCGCAGGTCTGCGCGGCAGTGGCGTCGAACAGGCGCGAATAGGTGGCGGTGGAGCCGAACTTTTCCTGCAGCGGAAACGACTTGACGCCGCTGCCGCAGGCCGTCAGAACCAGGGCCAGGCCCACGGAGCCTGCAAGCAGGGCCGCACGCGGAACGGCCCGGTAGTGCATCTGTGGCGGTTTCAAATTCAATACGCTCCTTGCAACTTGAAACAGGGCCGGTGTGGCCCCTTTCACCCGAGTTTACTGGCCCAGGTTGATCTGGAAAATGATACCGCTAGTGTTCTGCACCAGCACATAGTCTCCGCCGGTTTGCACCCAGTGGTAGCCGGCCGGCGGCGCGCTCAGGCGGTGGCCGCGCCAGTCTTCCACCCAATAGCCTTTGGTGCGGTACTGGGCGGGCAAATGGCCGCCCTTGTAGAAGTTGTGGTCGGGGCCGGCGCCGCGCCCGTCGTTTTGCGCGTGCGGCGGGGGGCCGTGGCGCTTGCCGGGCTTGTGGTTGCCGTGCTTGTTCCCGTGGCCGTTGCCGTGGTTGTCATTGTCCCTGGCCATGGCAAGCCCGCTGAAGGCAAGGGCTGCGGCGGCCAGGACGGCCAGCAGGGTTTTGTGATTCTTCATTGAAATCTTTCGTGGTGGAGAAACCCGATTGTTCTCCCGCGACAGGCCGGCACGCGTAGGCTAAGGGCGCGTCTGTAAGTCTTTACGCCGCGTTTGCAGCAGCCTGGCCGCAACTGGGGGCCACCGTGCTTGAAATACCCGCGCCGGCCCCCAGTTGCGGCGGATGTCCGACCCACTCCATATCGTCTGCCCCCATTGCCACACCACCAACCGTGTGCGCGCCGAGCAACTGGCCAGCGAGCCGACCTGCGGCAATTGCAAGAAGGCCTTGTTCGTCGCGCACTCCACCGCGCTCGACGAAGCGGCCTTCGACAAACACATCGGCCGCAACCAGATCCCGGTGCTGGTCGACTTCTGGGCGCCCTGGTGCGGCCCCTGCAGGCAAATGGCGCCGGCTTATGAACAGGCCGCCGCGCAACTGGAGCCCCAGGTGCGCGTGGCCAAGGTCGACACCGAGGCCGTGCCCAACCTGGGCGCGCGCTTCAATATCCGCAGCATTCCCACGCTGGCACTGTTCAAAAACGGCCGCGAGGTGGCGCGCCAGGCGGGCGCCATGGGCGCGGCGGACATCGTGCGCTGGGTGCAGGCGAATTCGCGTTAAGCCACGCCCGCTGGCGCGGCCTTCGCCGGCACGGCAATGGCTGCGGTGGGCAACTGGTAGTGCTTTTCGTCGAACAGGTCTATGCCGCACATCAGCGACTCGGCCCAGTCAAAAAACTGGCCTATGGCCGCGCCTTCGAGCGGCGCGCCATGCTGCGGCACCAGCATGCGGATGTCGAGCTGGCGCGCCATGCGCACCCACAGGCGCATGACCTTGTTGGACACCATGTAGCGGCGGTGAAAGCCTTCCATCAGGCGCAAGTGGCCTTTGCCGAGGTCGGTCACCGGCACCTGGGCATCGCGGCCCGAGGTGATGGAAACGCCGAGGTCACCGGTGAAAAGAATGCGGCTGACCGGGTCGTAGAAATGGAAGTTGCCTTCCGAGTGCAGGAAGTGCGCGGGCAGCAGCCACAGCTCGCTGCGGCCCAGAGGCAGTCGCCCGCCGGCGTCGGCCACGCCGATCACGCGCCTGTCCGTCTTGCCCACCTTGGTGAAATGCGGCACGAAGCGCTCCCACACGCGCGAGATCACCAGCTGCGCCGGGGTGGAGGTGAGCCAGCGGTCCAGCGAGGCGATGATGTCGGGGTCGGCGTGCGAGGCGATGATGTAAGACAGCTTTTGCGGGCTGAAGTGGCGCGACATGCCGAGGAAAAGTTCATTGAAGGCCAGGTTGCCGCCCGGATCGATCACGGCGCCCGTGCCGTTGTCCACGATGAGGAACTGGTTGGCTTGCACGGCCTGGTTGTCCTCCTCGACGAGGTCGGTAAACATCAGGCAGGCATGCTGCCCGTCGCGGTAGAGTTCGATTGGCATGGAAAGGGCGGCACGCGCCGGGGTGGGGAAACCCCGGACTTTAGAAGGCCTGCCCGCCGCCACGCTTGATACAGGTCAAGCGCTGGCAAAATCCGTCCATCCCCTTCCCATCGACACCGCAGCACCGGAGCCCGTCCCATGCACGCATCTTCCGATCACAGGTTTCAACGCCGGCTGCTGCTGGCCGGCATGGCGTCGGCGCTCGTGCTGGCAGCCGGCTGCTCAAAGAAAGCCAAAACCCAAGGCAAAACATTGCCCAAGGAGGCCGTGCTGCTGTGCCTGGGCGATTCGCTGACCTACGGCTTCGGCGCGACGGCGGGTGCCGGCTACCCACAGCATCTGGAGCAGCTGACGGGCTACGTCACCAAAAACGCCGGCATCAACGGCGACACGGCCGAAGGCGCGCTGGCGCGGCTGCCCGCCCTGCTGCAGGAGAACACGCCGGGCCTCGTGTTGATCTCGATAGGCGGCAATGATTTCCTGCGCAACCTGCCGCTGGAACGCACACGCGCGGCACTCAAAAGCCTGGTGCAGACGGCGGCCGCGAGCGCGCAGGTGGTACTGGTCGCGGAACCCAAACCCGTCGCACTGTCGGCCATGACCAATTCACTGAAGGACCACGAGGTGTACGCCGAAGTCGCGAAGGAAACCGGCACGCCGCTGTTCAGCGACGGCTGGTCTTATGTGCTGTCGCGCAGCGAACTGCGGTCGGACCAGATTCATGCGAATGCTGAAGGCTATAAGGTGTTTGCGGAACGCCTTGCCGCCTGGCTTCGGGATATGAAGTTTTTGGCCTGACGAGACCTGGGCGTGGCTCTCTCTGCATAGGCTTGCTGGCCGGGTCTCGCCCCGGCGGGCGACTTACTTTCTTTTGCTTCGCCAAAAGAACGTAAGCAAAGAAAAGGCGACCCTGGCTCCTGCGTCCCTCCGCTTCGCTACGGGCAACCTGCGGTGCTCGGTTCAGGCGGGGTCTCGCTAAACTCGCTGCGTTTCACTCCGCTCAAACAACGCGATCCCTGATCCGCCTGAACCTGCGCTCCTCGGCGCATCCACAAGGGGTGGGGAAGAAATACCAATACCGAATACCTGAAGAAACAAGGACACGCCATTGGCGTGTCCTTGTTTGTATTTGTCTTCCTTCTTATCCCCTCTCCCTCTGGGAGAGGGTTAGGGTGAGGGCCAGCAGCCTTCGCACCCGCAGCCACACATCAACCGCCGGCGGCCCTCACCCCTGCCCTCTCCCAGAGGGAGAGGGAGTAATTCATGGCCACAGCATCGCCGCCAGCTCTTGCCCTGCCCCCCCCTTTTGTCCCCGCCCCGCTCCCGATTGCCCCTTGTGGATGCGCCGAGGAGCGCAGGTCCAGACGGATCAGGGCAAAAACTTGTTTGAGCCGCAGGCGAGTTGTTTTTGACCCCGGCTGGACCGAGCACCGCAGGTTGCCCCGGAGCGAAGCGCAGGGGACGCAGCAACCAGGGTCGCCTTTCTTTTGCTTACTTTTCTTTGGCGAAGCAAAGAAAAGT
>NZ_CALRNF020000067.1:0-10479 GCF_943369415.1 Polaromonas sp. YR568 | reverse complement strand
AGGGCGGTTGGCTGGGTCTCGCCCCGGCAGGCGACATACTTTTCTTTGCTTCGCCAAAGAAAAGTACGCAAAAGAAAGGCGACCCTGGTTGCTGCGTCCCTCCGCTTCGCTACGGGCAACCTGCGGTGCTCGGTTCAGGCGTGGTCTCGGTAAACTCGCTACGCTGCGCTTCGCTCAAACAACGCGATCCCTGATCCGCCTGACCCTGCGCTCCTCGGCGCATCCACAAGGGGCAATCGGGATCGGGAACCGAATACCGAAATACCAAGAAAACAAATACCAACGAGGACTCGCCATGGCGAGTCCTCGTTTCTTCAGGTATTCGGGGTTTTGTCTTCGGCTGTTGGCTGTTCGATATTTCTTCTCTCCGCTCCCACCCCTTGTGGATGCGCCGAGGAGCGGAGGGCCAGACGGATCAGGGCAAAAACTTGTTTGAGCGAAGCGAGTTGTTTTTGACCCCGGCTGGACCGAGCACCGCAGGTTGCCCCGTAGCGAAGCGCAGGGGACGCAGGAGCCAGGGTCGCCTTTTTTTGCTTACTTTTTTTGGCGAAGCAAAAAAAGTGAGTCGCATGCCGGGCGACCCCGGCCAGCAGGACTCAGAGGAGAGCGCACCGCCGGAGCATCAGCCGGCAAAGAAAAGCGCCGGATCCACCATGCAACGGTTCAGCATCACCCCCCAGTGCAAGTGGGGCCCAGTCACCCGGCCGGTCGCCCCCACCGCCCCGACACGCTCCCCGGTCTTGAGCGTATCGCCAGGCTTCACGTCGATGGCACTCAGATGGCACACCATGCTCAGCAAACCGCCGCCATGATCCAGCCACACCGTGTTGCCGTTGAAGAAATAGTCACCTGTATCGATCACGCGCGCCGGCAAGGGCGACACGACCGGCGTGCCGGTGGCGGCCGCGATGTCCATGCCGCTGTGCGGGTTGCGGGGCTGGCCGTTGAAGACGCGGCGCAGTCCGAAAGAACTCGAGCGCCGGCCCGGCACCGGCACCTGCATGCGCAGCGAGCCCTGCGGCAGCGGCTGGCTGAAGGTGGCCATCACGCCTTCCTGGTGGGCGCGTTCGCGTTCGTAGCGCGCCAGGTCCTCGGGCGACAAGTCCACCGTGCGCGGTTCCACCTTGAGTTGCTGCTCGCGGTAGCGTTTGGGCGCCACCACGTAAGGGATCTCGCGCCGGGTGCCGTCGGCGGCCTGCACCGTGATGCCGGCGTCGCCGGGCGGGGCCGACAGCGCGATGCCCACCAGTGCCGTCCAGGCGTTTGCATCGCCCAGAACCAGCAAGGGAATCTCGCCCGCGAAGGCCAGCGGCCGCTGCGCCGACGGGCCCAAAGGCAGCCGCGCCACACCGCCCGGCACCTGCGAGGCATTGGGCCAGGGAGTGGACGGCGAGGGCGTTGCAGCCGAACCGGCTGCCGGCAGGGCCAGCCAGCCCGCAGCGGCCATTACGGCGCCCAGGGCCGAGCGGCGGTTCAGGGATGAAGAAACAGTAGCGTGTGAAAAACGTGAATGCATGGCGCCATTATTGCGGCGTCATGGTGATTTTTCCCTCGCGCACATAGTCGTCGAACTGGATGCGCGGAATGGCCGTCACCGCGGCCACGCCGTCGCCGGCGTCCCAGCTCAGCGTGGCGCTGTCGGGCTCCAGCGCGACTTCAACGCGCACGCGCGGGATTTCAATCGGGGCACCGTCACCCGGTGTGAAGGTCACGTCACCGGTAATCATGGCGAACTGGGGCATGGCTGTCTCCTGGATGGGTTGGAAAATGGGCAACAAGCCCGTGCCCTCCCATTTAAGCCGGGTTCGCGGCCATCCTGTGTAGGCGAACAGCCACTTTGGGCAGCGGCCCCACACGCCATAGGGATACCCGGCGCGCGGCCTCTGCAATTGCCTGCAGCCTGGTTTCGAGGCAGACTGTGGCCGTTTGACCTGCCTCAAAGGCCTCGCGGCTGGCAGGCAACTTGAAGCGCCCCACACAGGAGACGTGACCATGCCCGGGCACAAGATTTTCACCATGGCGTTCGCCAGGGTCTATCCGATGTACGTCCAGAAAGCGGAACGCAAGAACCGCACAAAGGAAGAGGTCGACCAGATCATTCTCTGGCTGACGGGTTATGACCAGGCGGGATTGAAACGGCAGATCAAACAGGAAAACGATTTCGAGACCTTCTTTGCCCAGGCCCCCCGCATGCACCCGAATGTTTCGCTGATCAAAGGCGTCGTCTGCGGCATCCGCGTGGAGGAGGTCGAAGACCCGCTGATGCAAAAAATCCGCTGGCTGGACAAGCTGGTGGATGAGCTTGCCAAAGGGAAGGCGATGGAGAAGATTCTTCGGTCGTAGCCGGGCGGCGGTTCATGGGCTTGCCAAGCCGAAGACCCGGTCAGGGTCTTCATGCACGATGAGCCAATAAGGCCGACCCGTCAGGCCTTCCATTCCTCGCTGTCTTCGCCTTGCCACAACTTGATGCGGCCGGCCTTCACCTTCAGCAGCACCAGGCCTGGCGTGTCAGCGCCCTGGTCAAACCATTTATCCAGGTCCGGCACCCAGTGCTCTTCAAACTGGGCCTTGTCGCGAATCAGTTCCGCTGTGCCCGCCACGCTGACGTAAAGCCCGTCTTTGCCCTCAAACGCCAGCGAGACGCGCGGGTTGCGCCCGATGTCGGATACGGTGCGCGACTGCTCAAAAGTGAAGTAATACGAGTTGCCGTCATATTCCACATCGCCGTTGTTGCTCATGGGCCGGGTAGCCAGCTCGCCGCTGTCGGTCATGGTCGTCAAGGCTGCGATGTCGAGCTTGCGCATTTTTTGCGCGATGGATTCAAGGGACGTGTTGGCCATGGATTGCTCACTGGGTAAGTTGAAGAAGCCTTGAACTTATTGGCAGCCCGGCAGGCGCAATGTGGGACGTCGGCCGACAAGCACCTCGGAAGGATTCCCGTGCCCAGGTTAATCGCGTGGGTTCTGCGGCGACCGGCCCCAGACCAGCAGCAGGTTGTTGGCCGGCATGAGGTGCCGGGCGCGCAACTGCAGGCCGGCACGCCCGGCTTCCTGCTCCACATCTTCCCTGCGGCGTATGCCCCAGGCCGGGTCTTGCGAACGCAGGCTCTGGTCGAACGCCAGGTTGCCTTCCGACGTGGGCACGCCATTTTCCAGGTAAGGCCCGTAAGTCACCAGCACGCCGCCGGCCGCCAGGTGGCGCGCGCTGCCTTGCATCAGCGCGGCGCAGGTCTCCCAGGGCGAGATGTGCAGCATATTGGCGCAGTAGATGAGGTCGAACTGCGCAGCGCCCGGCAGCCATTCGGCCGCCATCACGTCCAGCACCAAGGCAGGGCGCACATTGGCCAGCCCCTGCTCAGCCACCCAGGCAGAGATCGAACCCAGCGAAGCCGGCATCGCGTCGGTCGGCTGCCAGGTCCACTGCGGCAGGCCCGCCGCAAACCAGGCCACGTGCTGGCCTGTGCCCGAGGCGATCTCAAGGGCATTGCCTTGTTCAGGCAAGACCTTGAGCAGAGCCTCCAGGATGGCTTGTTTGTTGCGGTCCGCCGCAGGGCTGAAGTGGGGGCTGAGATTTGGCGATGGCATGGCGGTCATTAAACCGCACGCCAACCACCTCACGCAAAGTAGCCGCTGTTCCGCATGCCCGCCAGCAGCCGCAGGAGCATTCGAATCGGCACGCCGATCTGGTGGCGGCGGGATGTTCGCCTGACCGGCTCTTCACGCACCGGCTTGCAGCGCCGCCGGCTTGGGCCCGGCAGCTGCCTTCGGTGCGCCGGCGCGTATCCGTCGCGCGCCGGCTTTCCTTTCTTTTTCAGAAATGGCGGATGGGCTAACGGGTGTAGTCGCCCGTGGCTTCGGGCTGGTACTGGATGGCCAGGATCTGCGCGGCGCAGCCCTCGCCGTGCGGCGTGAGCCACCTGGCGACATCACCGGCCCTCAACCCCAGCAGGCTGCTGCCCACGGGCGACAGTACGGAGATGAGGCCGGCGGCGGGCTCGGCATCGCCGGGGTAGCAGATGGTGAGAACCTGGCGGTGGCGCGTGTGCGCATCCACGATTTCCACACGGGAATTCATGGTGACCAGATCGCTGGGCGCGGCGCGGGAGCTCGTCACCTCCGCGCCGTCCAACCAATCGACCAGGTCGGCCAGGTGGCCGGGGCGCTGCTGGCTCAGCAGCTTGCTGAGGCGGGCGTAATCAATGTCGGTAAGCGTGCGCTCGCCGTGAACCATTGCATGCATGGCTGCACTCCATCAATGCGGACGCCGGTTGTGAAAGGCGTTCGCGAACGCGCGGGGTGGGTGCCCGGCGGTGGATGGTTGCGCTGAAAAGGGAGGGAGCGGACCGCCGGGCTCAGGAAAGTGCAGGCGTCTGCTGGCGACGCGGGGAGCGGATGATGAGGCGGGTCATGCGTGGATCTTAGCCCGCAGCCAATACCCGCACACTTCTTGCCAGATTGAAGCTCATCAGGAGCCGGCGTGGGATGGTTGACCCCAGGCCTTATTCCTCTGAATCCCCTGAATCCCTTTTCAAGCGAAGTAGCCGCTGTCCCGCATGTCCGCCAGCAGTTCCATCTCTCCCGGTTGCCAGCCCAAGGCACTGCGCGTCAGCACGCTCGAAGTCGGGTTGTCAATCGCCACAAAACGCGCCAGCCAGTCGAAGTGGGCGGGCGCTTCATCCGCCGCGATGCTGCGCACCGGAACACCCAGCCCCACGCCTATGGCCTCGGCAATTGCGCGCATCGGCAGTCCCTGTTCGGCCACCGCATGCAGGCGCGCGCCGGGCAGGGCGCTTTCCAGCGCCAGGCGAAAGAGCCTTGCCGCGTCCAGCCGGTGCACCGCCGGCCAGCGGTTGGCGCCTTCGCCGATAAAGGCAGACACACCCTTGTCGCGCGCAACGCGCGCCAGCATGGGCACAAAACCGTAGTCGCCCGTGCCGTGCACCGAAGGCGGCAGCCGCACCACGCTGGCGCGCACACCGCGGCCGGCCGCGGCCAGCACCATGGCCTCCGCCTTCGCGCGCGGGTTGGGCGAGGCCTCAGGCACGGGTGTGTCTTCCGTCGCCGTGCGGGCGCCGGCCAGCAGCACGGTGACGGATGTCGCGACCAATGGTTTGCCCGAGCCTTCGAGCGCGCCCAGCATGGCCGTGACGGCCTGGCGGTCCGTCTCGGCCGCCGCGGCGTGCGCCGAAAAATCATGAATGAAAGCGGTGTGGATCACACCGTCGCAGGCCCCGGCCGCGGCGGCCAGGCCGGCGGTATCCGCCAGTTCACCGCGATGGGCCTGCGCACCCAGCCGCGCCAGTGTGTCGGCCGCCGCATCGCTGCGCGCCAGGCCCAGCACCTCGTGGCCCGCGGAAAGCAGCTCCTGCACAATGGCCGAGCCGATGAAGCCTGTGGCCCCGGTCAAGAAAACACGCATACTGAACTCCTGAAAAATCAATGAGCCCGCATCTTGCGTCGCCAAACCGATTCGCAAAAGCCGTGAGCGTATACAGGTATGAGCACTAACACCCTGACGAACCCCATCACCCAGTCTGCACAGCCCGCCCAAGCAGCACAGGCCGCACCCCTCACGCTGGGCGGCTTCCTGCGTGACCGCCGCGCGCGCCTGCCGCCCGCAGCGGGCGCCGACAGCCGCCGCCGCACACCCGGCCTGCGGCGTGAAGAAGTCGCCACACGCGCCCATGTGAGCGTCACCTGGTACACCTGGCTCGAGCAGGGACGCGGCGGCCCGCCGTCCGACGAGGTGCTGGAGCGGCTGGCCGGCGCGCTGGCGCTGGATAAAGCCGACCGCGAGTTCATGTTTTTGCTGGCCCGGCAGCGGCCGCCGCCCATCAAGGGCGCCGCATCGTCACCCGCCGTCACGCCCGCCCTGCAGCGCGTGCTCGACGGCCTGACCGCCAGCCCCGCCATCGTCAAGACGCCCAGCTGGGACATCGTGGCCTGGAATGCCGCGGCGGCCGCCGTGCTGAGCGACTACGCCGCGCAGCCGCCCGGCGGGCGCAACCTGCTCAGGCGCCTGTTCACCGACCCCGCCATGCGCAGCCTGCCCGACTGGGAGGCCAATGCGCGATTTGCCATGGCCGCCTTCCGCGTCGACGCGGCGCGCGCCGGTGACTGCCCCGAGGCCGCCGCGCTGGCCGAAGAACTGCAGACCGGCAGCAAGGACTTCCGCCGGCTCTGGGCCGACAACGAAACCAGCGGCCACTACGGGGGCGTCAAGCGCATAGAGCGCCCCCTCGCAGGCGCCATCACGCTCGAGTACCAGTCCTTCCCCGTCGACAGCGCGGCCGGGCTCAGCATGATTGTGTTCACGCCGGTGACGCCGGCGGATGGGGAAGCCGTGGCCTTGCTGATGGCCAACAAGGCCGGGCCCTTGAAAAAAGCCGGGAAGCGCTGAAAGCCTTAGCCGGCTTCCGCCCGCTCTTCAATCTCACGCCAGCTGCCCTGCGCCATGCCGTCCAGCGCATAAGGGCCTATGGATGCGCGTATCAGCCGCAAGGTCGGGTGGCCCACCGCGGCCGTCATGCGCCGCACCTGGCGGTTGCGGCCCTCGCGTATGCCCAGCGATATCCAGAAGGTCGGGATCGCTTTGCGCACCCGCACCGGCGGCTCACGCTCCCACAGGCCGGGCGGCGCGTCCATGCGCTCGGCGATGGCGGGCCGCGTGGGGCCGTCGTTCAACAACACGCCGCCACGCAGCGCGGCCATTGCCGCATCGTTCGGCTCGCCCTCGACCTGCACCCAGTAGGTCTTGAGCATCTTGAAGCGCGGGTCGCTGATGCGCGCCTGCAATTGCCCGTCGCTGGTCAGCAGCAGCAGCCCCTCACTGTCGGCATCCAGCCGCCCGGCCACATAGACACCCGGCAGGTCAATGAAATCCTTGAGCCCGCGCCAGCGGCCTTCAGCCGTGAACTGGCTCAGCACGCCATAGGGCTTGTTGAAGCAGATCAGCCGGGGCGTTGCCCCAATGGCGGACAAAGTGGAGTTGGTGGGGGGCATGAAGCTGGTGATCGTAATGGAGTCTGGCGTGCATCAACGCAACGCAGCTTGCCCCGCGCAAGATGCGCAGCACGCGTGCCGCCTGGAGGGAGAAGCTGAGAATTCTAGTGGCAGGCCCTGCGGCCCGCACCGCGCACGGCAGCAATGGCCTTCGCGGCCCTGGTGCGGTGCCACTGCGATAGCATCGCCGCATGAGTACCCAATACGAAAGCATCCGGCCCGCCACGGTTTACCCTGAGGCGTTCCGCGTGGCCGCACCCGAACAACCGATTGGCCTGCAGGTGTGGCCGCGTCAACCCGGCGTCTTCATTCGTCACGTCGCGGTGCCGGCTGGTGCGGAAAGTGAAGGCCTGGGCGACAACCCCACCGAAGAAGCCAGCGAAGCCGGCAAACCGCCCCATGAACTGGTCACGGGCCAGTTCGGCCTGGTGCCGCGCTGGGTCAAGTCCGCGTCAGACGCCAGGCTGCGTTCAACCAAGCTGGTCAACGCGCCATCCGAAAGCGTCACCACGTCCACCAACTTCCGCCAGGCCTGGCTAGCCGGCCAGCGCTGCATCGTGCCCGTGATGGCATTCATCGAAGAAGACTGGCGCAGTGGCAAGGCCGTGCCCACGCGCATTGCGCGGGTCGATGGCAAGCCGATGGGTATTGCGGGTTTGTGGGAGCGCTGGACAGGCGCAGACGGTGAAGTCATCACCAGCTTTTGCCTGCTCACACTCAACGCCAACACCCACGCCCTGATCAGCCGGTACCAGCAACCTGGCAATGAGAAGCGCATGCCCGCGATCTTGAACGAGGGAGGCTTTGACGCCTGGCTGGGCGCAAGGCCGGAGAAAGCGCGCGAGTTCGTGCGGGCCTATCCGGCCAACTGGTTGTTGGCCAACCCGGTTCAGAAGGGCGGCAGGGGCCGGGAGTGGTAAGCGCAGGCCTCAGGCCGCCGCGGCTTCTTCAGCCCGGGCTTTTTGCTGCGCCCGCATGATCTGGTGGCGCTGCCAGTAGCTCCCCAGCACCGCCTTGAAATGCGCCTCCTGCTTGCCCAGGCCCTTGAGCTTGATCTTGCTGGTGCGCGCACCGATCAAACCCTTGTCGAAATGGGTGATGGTCAGGGTGTTGCCGAAACTGCTGTTGTTGAACGTCATGCCCTTCACCTCGTCCCATGAGGTCAGCTCGCCGCCATCCGCCGTGGCGTGCACGCCTTCGTAGCTGATGTCGATGCGCTTGTCTTTGCCCAGGTCAAATGACACCGGCGGGAAGTAGCGCAGCACCACCGCGCGTTCCTCGTCGGTGGCCGGCTCATAGCGGTAAGCCAGGCTTTGCTCATGCGCGGCCGCGAAGCGTTGCTCGTACTCGCTCCACAGGCGCTGCTCGATGGCGCCGGCCGTGGCGATCTCGTCGGCCCAGGTGGACGACGGCACGGTGGTGACGATGGCGCCGTAGCTGCTCTCGGGCAGCTTGTGGCCCACGTTGCGCATGCGCTCCAGCAGGGGCGGGTGCGTGTCGTAGGGGTGGGGCACGGCGGCGGTCTTCATGGCCGTCACAAACTCGCCCGAGCTCGCATAGGGATGCAGGCCGGCCGCCACAAAACCCGCAATGCCCAAGGCGCCGCTGTGCTGGTGCTCCTGCTCAAACAGCTTGCGTTCCACGGTGTTGCGGTAGCTGGAATAGGCCGAGATCTTGATCAGCGACTGCACGATGGACTGCGGCGCCGTGAGCTTTGCGGCCACGCGGTCGGCGGTGTATTCGCGCTCGCGGCTGTCGCGCGCCAGCGCGAACTCAAACACCATGCGGTACAGGCGCAGCAGGTAGTGCGCCACGATGGTCAGCCCGCCGCTGCGCATTTGCCAGGTGTAGAGGTCGAACTGGTTGAGCTTGGGGCCCAGCGCGGCGCTGCTGCGCGTGTCGCCGCCGCCCAGGTGGGCCAGCTCGTGCGCCAGCACGGCGTCCGCCTCGGCGGTGTCCAGCACGCGCAGCAGCGGGATGCTCACAAACAGCGTGCGGCCCGTCAGCGCCTGCCCGGCGACGGAGCAGGGCGCCTCGGTCACAAAGAAGTTGGTGTCTATGCCGGCAATGATCTGGTCCGGCGGCGCCGTGTTGACGCGGGCGGCCAACTGGCGAATGCGGTCCCACAGGCGGGGCGCATCGGCCTGGCCCAGCAGCTCGCCTTCAATGGCATAACCCGAAGGCAGCTTTTTGAACAGGGTGTAGATCGCATAGAAGACCGCCAGGGCCGCCATAATGCCGGCCAGGCCCACCAGCTTGATGTAATAGTTGTGCCAGAAGTAGGCCGTGAGCCAGAACGAGAGGAACACCAGCATGGCGCTTTGCAGCGTGACCTCCACCGCGCTGGAAACCGTCATCAGCCGCCAGCCCGCCACAAAGCTGGCATAACGCAGGCCGCGGTTGGCAAACGCCAGCGCGCCCAGCACGCCGGCCGCCGCCAGCAGCGCCGCGCCCAGGATCAATGTCCAGAAAGCGGCACGATCGGCCCAGTGGAACCACCAGTGCATGGAATAAGGGCTGCACACCTTGTCGTGAAAGACCCGGTCCTCAGGGGCCGTCGCGCCGCACGCCATCGAGAGCCTGTGCGTGTCGTAAAACGCGATTTCCTCGGCCTTTTGCGCCGGCGTCAGCTCCCGCGCGGCGTTGATGCGTTCATCGACGCGCTGGATGAAATCGCGGTCCTCCGTCTGCAGCACGTAGTGCGTGAAAACCAGCGTGGCCGCCGGAATGAGAAAGAGCGACGCCAGGGTCAGCAGAAAGACCCGCCAGAGGTCGGCGTGGATCGTGCGTGCAGAGGCCATGTGAAAGGTCCCGTGAATTAAGTCGATCCATGATAGCGGTGCTTTGTGGCGTTGACGCTTGCCTGTGCCTGGCTTGCGAAATGGGCAGGTGAAGCCCATGTCGGATGCGCATTGGTTCGCGTGACTGGATCACGCTGCATCGTCCGGCTCGCCCTCGACCTGCACCCAACAGGTCTTGAGCATCTTGAAGCGCGGGTCGCTGATGCGCGTCTGCAATTGCCCGTCGCTGGTCAGCAGCAGGCCTTCACTGTCGGCATCCAGCCGCCCGGCCACATAGACCCCGGGCAGGTCAATGAAATTCTTGAGCCTACGCCACGGCCTTTGGGTGTGAACTGGCTCAGCACGCCTTAGGGTTTGTTGAAGCAGATGAGGCGGGGAGGTACGTTATTGTCGTGGCTGATAATTTCCCCAACCTATCCGCTGCGTTCGATGTTTATCGCACACTCTCCCTTGGGATCATTTTTCAACTGAAAACGAACGGAAGCCCCTACAATTAGTGCTGCTTCGTCGGTAACGGATGTTCTATAGTGTTGAATTCCGCTGAAGTCTGACCCGAGTTTTCCATCGAATATTGACCCACACTCTTTGTGAGCAGAAGGTGCTCACGATGTGGATAAGTTCTTGGTTTTCTCCTTTTTGGGCTGAGTCTGTGTGGATCTGCCTCAAAGTGCGCCGCT
>NZ_CALRNF020000066.1:0-11245 GCF_943369415.1 Polaromonas sp. YR568 | reverse complement strand
GCGCAGCCGCTGAGCATCGCGCCCAGGCCCAGCGCCGAGCCGCCGGCCATGATGTGCCGGCGTGACGGCCGCAGTCCTTGAATCTTGTCTTGCATGGAATGTCTCTTTTTGAGGGCAGCGTTGAAAGGCCGATGCGGTGATCGGCCTCACGTGCCTTTTATGGTTTATGCAGTCATGTTACGCAGCTGCTGGCGGCGCGCCATCGGTGAAATCGCAGATTCCGCTGGGCGAAATCCATAAAACTCACGCGGCGCGCGCCTGCCCGGCAAGGCATCAAAAGAAATGCGTGATGCCGAAATCGATCGCGCGCGAAGCGCCGCCCGGCGCCACGCCGGTGTAGGCGCCGTTGCCGTCGGACGCGCCGTAGCTGGAGCCGCGCTTGTTCTTCAGGCGCGTGAGGCCGGTGTAGAGCTGCGTGCGCTTGGACAGCGGGTAGATGTAGACCACGCTCAGCACGTCGGCATCGAAGTTGGCCGCCGTGCGGTCGTCGTAGCGCTTGTAGCTGGCGCTCAGGCTGTTGGTGCCGAACTTGACGGTGCCGCCCACCACGTAGCTGTTGTAGTTGCGGCTGAAGATGGCGGTGGCGCTGGACGGCGCGGCCGCGGTGCGCGTGCCTTCCCAGCCGCCGAACTGCGCCAGGGCCGCGAGCGAGAAGCTGCCGAAGTCGTACTTGGCACCCACGGTGGTGGCGCTGTCGGCTTCGGTGTTGGTGGTGTTTTTCACCCTGGCGTAGGTCACACCGGCGATCATGGTGGGGCTGCGGTACATCACGCTCCCGCCCGTGGTGTCGCCGCCGCGCGCGGGCAGCGGCGCTGCCTGTTCACCGGGCGCCACCATGGCGCGCAGCGAAAAGCCTCCGAAGGTCGGCGACTGGTAGGTCAGCGAGTTGTCCGTGCGGCCCGAAGCCGTGCCGGGCGAGCCGGACCAGAGCGTCGCCAGCGCCGAGCCCAGGCCCAGCTGCATGGGGTCGACGTTGGTCAGCAGGTAAAACGCCGGCGCGTAGTCGCGGCCCGCTTCCAGCGCGCCGTAGGCGCCGCTCAGTCCGACGTGGGCCTTGCGCCCGAACATGCGGCCGCCCTGGGCCAGTGCGCCGGTGTCGAGCGCGAAGCCGCTTTCAAGCTGGAAGTAGGCCTGCATGCCGCCGCCCAGGTCTTCCGTGCCGCGCAGGCCGAAGCGCGAACCGTAGTAGCAGCCGCCGCCGTTGACCTGCAGGTCCGAACCGTTGGCCGCCTTGTACGACACGATGCAGGCGTCGGCCACGCCATAAATGGTGACGCTGCTGGCGGGTGTGGTGGCTGTCTGCGCCCCCGCCTGCGTGGCGGCGAACAGCGTTGCGCCTGCGAGCAGGCAAAGGCTTCGAAGGGGGTGGCGAATGCGATGGCGGATGGTCATGTGTTGTCTCCTCTTTCTTGGAATAAAGGACCGCCCCGCGCATGTCGTGCATGCGGCGGTGACGGGAAAATTTCGGGGCGCTCCTCAATGGCGATCTTGCGAACGCGAGGCGAGTCTAGGAGCGCGGTGCCGCGCGGGTCAACGAATGGTTTGGGGCTTTTCGCACGCCGGAATTTGGGTGTCGTGTTCGTGCGCGCGACGCTGCGTGAGGAGGCCGCGTGCGGCTGCGACAGACCGTTGTCGAAGCCTGGGGTTTGCTCCAGCGGCGTGCTCATTGCATAGGCTTGCTGGCCGGGTCTCGCCCCGGCGGGCGAGGCACTTTTCTTTGCTTCGCCAAAGAAAAGTACCCAAAAGAAAGGCGACCCTGGTTGCTGCGTCCCTTCGCTTCGCTACGGGCAACCTGCGGTGCTCGGTCCAGCCGGGGTCAAAAACAACTCGCCTGCGGCTCAAACAAGTTTTTGCCCTGATCCGTCTGGACCTCCGCTCCTCGGCGCATCCACAAGGGGCAATCGGGAGCGGGAGCGGGGACAGAAGACAAAGAACAAATACAAATACCAACAAGGACTCGCCATGGCGAGTCCTTGTTTCTTCAGGTATTCGGTATTGGTATCCGGCTGTTGGGATTTCGGCTGTTCGGTATTCCTCTCCCCACCCCTTGTGGATGCGCCGAGGAGCGGAGGTGCAGGCGGATCAGGGATCGCGTTGTTTGAGCGAAGCGCAGCGTAGCGAGTTTAGCGAGACCCCGCCTGAACCGAGCACCGCAGGTTGCCCGTAGCGAAGCGAAGGGACGCAGCAACCAGGGTCGCCTTTTCTTTTGCTTACTTTTCTTTTGGCGAAGCAAAAGAAAAGTGAGTAGCTGTCGGGCTACCCCCGACCCCGGAACTCAAACCAACCCAAGCGCCCAAAACAACATCAATAACCCGCGCGTTTAAACGGCGACCGCATTTCAACAACCTCCCCCACAGTGGCGTACTGGTAGCCGCCAAGCCGGGTCGTAGGCTGCGCCTTGACAGTATCGAACCGCCCCTCCGCGTCGAGGAAGCCGTCCTGGATGTGCAGGCCCAGCACGCGGCCGAACACGACGGTGCTGGGCGTCTCGCCCGGGAACTCGGGCTCGATGCGGATCATGCGTATCACCTTGCACTCCAGGTTGGCCGGCGACGCGGCCACGCGCGGCGGCCTCACCATCACGCTGGGTGCCTTTTCCACGGCGGCGTGCTCGAACTCGTCGCTGCCGTGCGGCAGCGCCATGGAGGTCAGGTTCATCGCCTCGCGCAACTCCCACGACACCAGGTTGACGACAAACTCGCCCGTGGCCTTGACGTTGGCGATGGTGTCTTTTTCCTCGCGGTCCTCGGGCGTGTTGCAGGCGAACATGACGACGGGCGGCGCCGTCGACACCAGGTTGAACTGCGAAAACGGCGCCAGGTTGACGCTGCCGTCGCGCGCGATGGAGCTGATCCAGCCTATGGGGCGCGGCGCCACGATGGCGTTGAAGATGGAACGCTTGAATCCGGGTTCGGTCAAAGGGTCTATGAACATGGTGCCTGCCTTGAATCGTTTTATCGTTGTGTGTGTTGCGCGGCCGGAGGGCGGCTTTGCTGGGCAGTCTAGGACGGCTGCCGCGCGGCGGTTGAGGTATCTGGCGGCTTTTCGCTGGCCGGAATTTCGGTGCGCCTGTTCGCTTGTGCAAGCGCGAAATGCATGCGGCGGCCAAGCGCGTGCGCGCCGCGCGATGGGCGGCAACGCGCTAACAGGAGCTGCAGGAAAACCGCTTAACCGGTGGTCGGCGTATCGTCGCGAAACTGCGGGCGCACGCGGCGCGATTCATAGCGCCATGAGCCGTCGCCCTGCTTGATCACCACCTCTTCCACCAGGGCCAGCATGATCGCGGGCTTGGAGGGCAGCACGGGCACGCCGTCCGCGGCGAACAGGCTCAGGATGTACTGGCAGCGCACGCGGGTGTCGCTGTCGGGCTCGATGCGGAAGTTGTTGACCACGTGCAGCGAGATGCGCGCGCCGCGTTCGCGCCGGCGGCTGTAGAAGGCCTCGATCGCGGCGCGCCCGCGGTACTCGCGCACGCTGGATTCGAACACCGCATCATCGGTGTAATAGCCGGCGGCTGCGCCGCCGCCCTTGATGTCCACTTCGTGCCAGAAGTCGATGGTCAGGGATTCGAGTTCGTAGCGCAGGGCGAGCAGGGCAGGTGTGTTCATGGTCAGGCGAAATAAAATTGGAGGGGTGTGTCGCACGAAATGCGGCGGCGCATGGCGGGCTCGGGCACCAGTTCGTTGAGGTTTGCAAGGGCCTTGTCGTAGCTGAAACTGGATTCAAAAGCGGCGAAGGGCCAGTCGCTGCCCCACATCAGCCGCTCGGGGCCCGCGTTTTCCAGCAAGGCCTTGCCGGCTTCCCGGACCAGGGATTCGGAGAGCAGCCTGAACGGCGACGACAGCTTGACCCAGGTGCGCCCGCCCTCGATGGAACGCAGCAGGCGCTGGAAGCCTTCACCCCGGATGCCGTCGTGCGCTTCATCCGGCCGCCCGAAATGGTCGACCACCACCTTGACACCCGCCGCTTCCAGCGCGGGCAGGTAGGCCGGCAGGCGAAAGCCGTCGTCATGCAGCTGCACGTGCCAGCCGAGTTCGGCGATGTTGCGGATCAGCTGGCGGTAGTCGCCCGAGCTGAGGTCAGGCGCGGTCATGTTGCGCCACTGAAAGCGCACACCCACGACACCGCGGGCCGCCATCTCTTTCATTTCCTGCAGCGAACAATCCGGCGAAAGGATCACCGTCGTGCGCAGGCGGCGGTGCTGGCGGCAGGCCTCCAGCGTGTGGTCGTTGTTGGTGCCGGAGATGCTGGCGGCCGCCAGCACGCCGAAGGTGATGCCGTGCTTGTCCAGGATGTCGATGTACTGGCCGGCGTCCGCATCGGCGGCGGGTGTGTGCCAGGCGCCGGCCGCCAGCGGCATGGAGGTGGTGAACACATGCGCATGCGTGTCGATGACGGGAGCGTCGACGGCTGTGTTGTTATTTTTTTCGGCTGTCATTGAACAAGCATTGAAAAATCATTGAACAATGGTGGCGGAGATGGGGTCGATGATAGGCTTCCATTTCACGAGTTCGGCCTGCATGAGCTTCATCAGCGCGTCGGGCTTGCCGCCTATGCCGCGCATCGAGAAGGTCTGCAGCTGCGCGCGGCCCTCGGTGCTGGCGAGGAACTCGTTGGCCACCGCATTGACCTTGGCGACGACGTCGGCCGGCAGGTTCTTCGGCCCGACGATGCCGTACCAGCCGGTGGCGCTCACGTTGATGCCGGACTCCAGGAAAGTCGGCACATCCGGCAGCGTGGGAATGCGCTGCGGCGACAGCACCGCCAGCGCGCGGATCTTGCCCGCCGCGATCTGCTGCAGGTAGGTGGGCACCAGGTCGAAGCTCAGGCCCACGACGCCGGCGAGCAGGTCGTTCAGCGCGCCCGACGATCCCTTGTACGGCACGTGGACCATGGAGGTGCCGGTGGCGCGCTGCATCAGGAGAGCCGACAGGTGGCCCATGGAGCCGTTGCCGCCGGTGGAATAGGCCACCTGGCCGGGGTTGGCCTTCAGGTTGGCCAGCAGCTGGCGCATGTCCTTGACCGGCAGCGTGGGGCTGGAGGCCAGCAGCAGCGGCACGTCGGCCAGCAGCGAGATCGGCGTGAAGTCGGTGATGGGATTGAAGGGCGTGGATTTGTACAGCAGCTTGTTGATCGACAGCGGGCCGGTCGTCGACAGCATCAGCGTGTAGCCGTCCGAGGCGGCCGTGGCCACCGCGGCAGCGCCCAGGTTGCCGTTGGCGCCGCCCCGGTTCTCCACCACAAAGGCCTGGCCCAGCGCGTCCTGCAGCTTGCGGGCCAGCAGGCGCGCCAGCGCATCGGTGGAACCGCCGGCCGCAAAAGGCACGACCAGCTTCACCGGCTGCGACGGCCAGGGGGCGGCGGCGCCGGCCCGGAACGGTGCGATGCCGCCGGCGGCCAAGGCGCCCGCGGCGATTTTCTGCAAGGCGCTGCGCCTGCCTGAATCATATGAATTCATGCGTTTTGTCTCCAGTTTTTTAGTAATGCAGGCATGGTACGCAGGGCGATGCGCTGTCGCCATCGATGAAATCACAAGTTTCACTGCACGGAATGCGCGGGACGTCGCACGCGGCACACCGCCCGAATTTCGCTAGCCGAAATAGCGCGGGGAAAACCACGGCTGTGCCCGGGTCGATTCCTATACTGGCCCAAAACAGGAGACAAGGCCATGAGTTTGTTGTCAGCATCGGCACTGGCGGAGAAGCCGTTTTTCGCGAACCTCGGCGGCGGCCTCGAACGCGAGGAGTTCGCGCAAGACTGCGCCGAAGATAGCCGCGAGGGCAGCCCGGCCCCGGCCGTGCGCTCCGTGGTGCGCGCCGTCGAGCTGCTCAAGGCCTTGAACCGCCGGCCGGTGTCCACCGTCGAATTTTTGCATGCGCAGACCCGCCTGCCCAAACCGTCCATCGTGCGCATGATGCAAACGCTGGAAGGCTGCGGCCTCGTCAAGCATGCGCCGCAGCACGGCGCCTACTACCTCACCTCCGGTGTGCTGTCGCTCAGCCATGGTTACCACAGCGAACCCATGGTGGTGGAGGCGGCCGCGCCGCTGCTCGATGCGCTGACGCTGAAAGTCAAGTGGCCGGTCGCCATCGCCATGCTCGAAGACCTCTCCATGGTGGTGCGCTACAGCACCATCCCGTTGTCGCCGCTGGCGCTGCGGCATTCCACGCTGAACGTGTGCCTGAGCCTGGTCAGCCGCGCCATAGGCCGCGCCTACCTGGCGTTCTGCTCACCCGAGCAGCAAGAGGCCTTGCTGCATGCGCTGGCCGCCTCCGAAGGCCCGGAAGACGAGCGCGCCAAAGACGCGGGCGCGATGCAGCGCGTGCTGGGCGAGGTGCGCAGCAAGGGGTTTGCGATGCGCGACCCCAGCGTCTGGCCCGCGTCCAACACGCTGGCAGTCCCCGTGTTCGACAACCACGGCGTGGCCTGCTCGGTGGGATTGACGTATTTTTCGTCGGCGATGAAACCGGCGCAAGCCGTGGAGCGCCACCTGCCCGAACTGCAGGCGGTGGCCCGCGAGATCGGCGAGCGGCTCAAGGCCCTGCAGTCGGACAAATCGCGCGCCAGGCCGGGGCTGGAAACCAAACCGCGCCGCCGGCCGCGGCCCGCGCGCGTCGCCGTGCAAATTCCGCAGGGTGGAGCGCTCAAAAATCCCGCTTGATGCGCGCTGCATTGGCGGCGCAAGATTCGCGCAGCGCGGACCCTGGTTCGCCTTTGCAAGCCCTGCAAGCTTCCCCAAAATTCAAAACATCCAACCGGCCGCCCGTGACAAGCACCCGATACTTCGAAGATTTCCAGCTCGGCGACAGCTGGACCAGCCCGCCCACGCCGGTCTCGGCCGACGAGATCATGGCCTTCGGCCGCGACTACGACCCGCAGCCCATGCACACCGATGCCGCGCGCGCGGCCGACGGCCCCTTCGGCGCGCTGGTCGCCAGCGGCTGGCACATCGCCGCGATTTCGGTGCGTGTCTTCGTGCAGGCCGGCGGCTATGGCAAGACGCCGCTGGTCGGCCTGGGCATTGACGAATTGCGCTGGCAACGCGCGGTGAAGGCCGGCGACACGCTGACATTCACGCGCGAGGTCGTCGAGCTGCGCCGCTCTGAATCCAATCCCGGCCAGGGCATAGTGCGCACCCGCGTCACCGCGCGCAACCAGCTGGGTGAAAGCGTGATGACGCTGATCACTGCGGGGCGCGTGCCGGCCCGGCCCGCCGCGCTGGAAGGCACGCCATGACCACGATGGTGGAAACCCCCGCCGATTTCGCGGCCCACGTCGGCAAGAAGCTCGGCACCAGCGACTGGGTGGTGCTGGACCAGCCCAAGATAGACGCCTTCGCCGTGCTCACCGGCGACGACCACTGGATCCACGTCGACGTGGACCGCGCCGGCCGCGAACTGCCGGACGGCAAGACCCTGGTGCACGGCTTCCTGACCCTGTCGCTGATCCCTTACCTGCAGCGCAGCGTCTTCAACGTGGCCAGACGCGGCAAGGGGCTCAACTACGGCTGCAACCGCGTGCGCTTTACCAGCCCGCTCCAGGTGGGCTCGCGCGTGCGCCTGCACCAGGTGGTCAAGGCCTGCGAGCGGCTGGCCGACGGCGCGCGCACCACCTTCGAATGCACCATCGAAGTCGAGGGGCAGGACAAGCCCGCCCTCGTGGCCGAGACCATCCTGCAAATGTTCGACAAATAACGACTCCATCCCCGACGCTCCAGCATGACGACCCCTGCCACCGCCACCGCAATTCCCGCAGCCACCGCAGCCACCGCAGCCACCGCTGTGCCTGACGAATCAGGTTTCATCCCCTTTCTGTGCATGATCGCCGCACACGCGCAAAGCAACCCGCAAGGGATTGCCTTCCGCGTCGACAAGCGCACGCTCGACTGGCGCACGCTGCACGAGCGCGTTGCCCAGGTGGCCCGCGCGCTCGCAGCCGGCGGCGTGGGCAAGGGCGACAAGGTGGCCGTGCTGGGATTCCCCTCGCTGGCCTACGTCGAGTGCCTGTTCGGCATCGTCGCGACGCGCGCCTGCGTGGTGCCGTTGCCGGTGTCGGCCAGCGCCGAAACCCTGCAGGCCATGCTGGCCGATTGCGAGGCCAGGCTGCTGTTCCTGGACCCGGCCTGCGGCGAGGCCATGGCGCAGATGGCCGCGCGCAGTTCGGTGCGTGTGGTCCGCTTCGGTGAAGACGGCGAGGATGGCGGCGACTACACCGCCTGGCGCGCGAGCGGCGCGAGCGGCGCGCCGCTGCTGGTCGCGCAGCCCGGCGATGCCTTCAACATCATCTACAGCTCGGGCACCACCGGCATGCCCAAGGGCATCGTCCACCTGCACGGCATGCGCCAGCGGCAGGCGCAGCGCAACGGCTTTGGTTTCAGCATGCACAGCCGTACGCTGCTGTCCACGCCCATGTATTCGAACACCACCATCACGCCCATGATCGGCACGCTGGCCAACGGCGGCGAATGCATTCTGATGCGCAAGTTCGACGCCGGCCGCTACCTGGGCCTTGCCGCGGCGCTGCGCGCCACCCACACCATGCTGGTGCCGGTGCAGTACAAGCGCCTGCTCGCCCACCCTGATTTCGACGGCAGCGACTTGTCCGCCTTCGAGCTGAGCCAGTCCACGGGCGCGCCCATGGACGCGGCCATGAAGCGCGAGATCCTCGCGCGCTGGCCGGGTCGCTTCCTGGAGGTCTACGGCATGACCGAGGGCGGCGTGTCCTGCTTTCTCGACGCGCGCGCGCACCCCGGCAAACTCGGCACCGTCGGCACGCCGGTCCACGGCACCGAGGTCTTCCTCATCGACGAGGCCGGGAACAAGCTGCCGCCCGGTGTGGATGCCGAAGGGCGCGAGCGCATCGGCGAAGTCGTGGGCCGCTCGCCCTTCATGATGGCCGGTTACCACAAGCGGCCCGACGCGACCGCCGAGATCCGCTGGTACGACGAGCAGGGCCGCATGCACCACCGCACCGGCGACATAGGCCGCTTCGACGAAGACGGTTTTCTCACCTTGCTGGACCGCAGCAAGGACGTGATCATTTCGGGCGGCAACAACATCTACGCGGCCGACATCGAGGCCGTGCTCTCGCGCCACGCCGACGTGCAGGACTGCGCCGTGATCGGCGTGCCCAGCGCGGAGTGGGGCGAGTCGCCGCTCGCGCTGGTCGTCGCCAGGCCGGGCGCGCGCATCGACGCCGTCGCGCTGCGCGACTGGGTCAATGCCCAGGTCGGCAAGACACAAAGGCTGCTCGCGGTGGAGGTGAGGGACGAACTGCCGCGCTCCCACCTCGGCAAGCTGTCGAAAAAAGAACTGCGCGCGCCTTACTGGCAGAAGGCGGGTGCCGCATGAGCGGCCAGGCCGGCAGGCGGGTTTGCGTGGTGACGGGTTCCTCGTCCGGCATAGGCGCGGCGACGGCGTTGTGGTTCGCGCAGCGCGGCCACGACGTCGTGATCAACTATTCGCGGGACCCTGAACCCGCCAACGCGGTCGCCGAGCGCTGCCGCGAAGCCGGCGCCGATGTGCTGGTGCTGCGCGCCGACATTGCCGACAACGCCCAATGCCTCGCGCTGGCCGAAGAAGTCAGGCAGCGCTGGGGCGGTGCCGACGTCCTGGTCAACAACGCCGGCACCGCCAGCAAGGCCACCGACATCAAGGACCTCGACGCCCTGTCGGCCGGGGACTTCGAGGCCTGCTACGCCGTCAACGTCATCGGCACCTTCCAGATGAGCCGCGCCATGGCGCCGCTGATGAAAGGGCGCGCCAACGCCGCCATCGTCAACATCTCGTCCATGGCATCCCTCATGGGCACGGGCTCGTCCATCGCCTATGCCGCCTCCAAAGGCGCGCTCAACACACTGACCCTGTCGCTGGCCCGCTCCCTCGCACCCGCGATCCGCGTCAATGCCATCCTGCCCGGCATGGTCGACAGCGACTGGCTGCGCAAGCGCCTGGGCGCAGACCAGTTCCAGGCCAGGCGCGAACGCTACGAAGCTCGCGCGCTGCTCAAAGACGTCATCACCCCCGAGGACGTGGCGCGCACGGCGTACTGGCTGGCGGTGGATGCGGTCAAGGTGACCGGGCAGTTGATACAGCTGGATGCGGGGTTTATGTTGGGGTAAATGAGGAGGGCGGGCGAGCTCAATGCCCCGCCTTCAACGCCCGCCGGTACTGCACCGCCTCCGCCACATGCGCCGTCAGCACCGTGGGCGCGCCGGCCAGGTCGGCGATGGTTCTGGCCACCTTGAGGCAGCGGTGGATGCTGCGCCCCGACCAGCCCAAGCGTGTCGCCGTCGTGTTGAGGAACTTTGCGCCCGAGTCGTCGAGCCGGCATTGCGCGTCGATGGCGCGGCCTTCGAGGGCCTGGTTGGTGCTGCCCTGGCGGGCGAGGGCGCGTTCGCGTGCCGCCACCACCCGCAACCTGACATCGGCTGTCGCTTCGCCGGGCGGGGTGTTGACCAGTTCATCGGCCGCCAGCGCGCCGACTTCCACATGCAGGTCTATGCGGTCCAGCAGCGGGCCGCTGAGTTTGCCCTGGTAGCGCGAGACCTGCTCGGGTGAGCAACGGCAGGCCCGCAAGCTCGATCCGAGGTAGCCGCAGGGGCAGGGGTTCATGGCCGCGACCAGCTGGAAGCGGGCCGGGAACTCGGCGCGCTGGGCGGCGCGCGAGATGGTGATGCTGCCGGATTCGAGCGGCTCGCGCAGCGCTTCGAGGGCGGCGCGCGGGAACTCGGGCAACTCATCCAGGAAAAGCACGCCGCGGTGCGCCAGCGAGATCTCGCCGGGTGGGCATCACCGGAGTTAGACGGAATAATCACCAAAGTTAGGCCCTAACTTTGGTGAGTCAAGCGTCGGCTTCCTGCATATCGGGGTCCGGACAAGCCGATGTACCTTGGTAAGCGGGCGGACTTGTTGGTCAATGACACATTGACGAAGCAGTAGGAGCAAGCGGCGAGTTCGTCTTGGCCTACAACTCTGTGGCCAGCGACGGTCGATACGGCCGAATAGGGGAGCGACTTGCTATCGCTGCGAAGCAGCCGTCGACATCAAGGCCCTGCTTCATGTCATTTTCATCGCTAATTCACCGATTACCGGCTATTGTTGAATTCCGTCGAAATCTGATCCACTTAACGCAGTAATTTCCATCCAAATCTGACCCACGTAGGCACTACCCTGCTTGTTTTAAAAGCAGGGGAAATTAGGAGTGATAGACGTGGCGACATTGAATGTCATCAGACGCTGGGCAT
>NZ_CALRNF020000065.1:0-11271 GCF_943369415.1 Polaromonas sp. YR568 | reverse complement strand
ATGCCCAGCGTCTGATGACATTCAATGTCGCCACGTCTATCACTCCTAATTTCCCCTGCTTTTAAAACAAGCAGGGTAGTGCCTACGTGGGTCAGATTTGGATGGAAATTACTGCGTTAAGTGGATCAGATTTCGACGGAATTCAACAGATTCGGTCTTAAAGACAATTTCAAGCCCTTCCCAAGGGTTCTTTGGCAGCAGTTCCAAATCCCGCGAGGCGTACCGCAGCAGCGACTTCACCCATGTGAGCTTGTCACGCGCCGTCTTGCTACTGGTTTTCCTGTCCGGGTGCTGCAGCCAAGTTCTGAAGCCATCTCCCTGTGCTCTTGTAAGTTGAGACAGGGGCGGGTTATCTGTGGCCTCCTCGTAGGCGGAAAGAGCACGCAACACGGCGTTGTGCGAGTCAGCTGAGCGCGGCTTGCTTTCCTTCCACCGGGTGTAGATATCCCGCAGCTTGGTAGGTCTGGCTGCGGCTTTCCTCAAAAGCTGCACTGTCGGGGTGTCTATGATTTCCCCAGCATCCCTTTGCATCACCTCATGCCATGCCTGCCGGTAAGCCTTGAGCGCTTCCTGCAGGGCCTCGCGGGCACCCGGCGCGTGCGGATCAAAGGTAAGCCCGAGCTGCTGAGCCTCTTCCTTGACAAGGGGTAGGACTGAGGACAGGCGGCGCTGCGCCAGCTTTACCCCTGCCGCGTCGCTCATGACTTCATTCAACCCAGCCAGGGCAGTAGCTTCGCCGCTGGTAAGACCATCCAGGCCCTCCAGGAGGCTCCTAGGGGCGCTAACGAGGACGGTGAGGCGGCTGCGTATGGTCAGTGCCTCCAAGGGGTCCGGGGCCTTGCTTTGCAGCAGTATGAACAGCTCGGCGCGTGCAGTGGCATTGTCCCGTAGAACATCGTCAACCCTCAGGACCGTCGCCCGTACCCTTTGGGCCAGCTCTGAGGCCATTTCAATGGTCACGGTGTCGAGCTTTTGGGGGGCCAGTAGGCGGCGCTTGTCCTGGAATTCTTTCAGAAGCTTTGCCCGCTCCTGGGTAGCCAGTAAGGAGGCTTCTTTGCGGTCGCTTGTTTCGAGTGATTGGACCAGCTTGCTTTTGTTGCCGTAAGCCACCTTGAGGTCAAGGGGGACGACAACACGCAGTTGATAGACGCCTGCGCGCAGGAAGAGTCCGGGTAGTTTTGCCATGTCAGTTTTAGTCATGATGATTGATCAAAGTGACACACTGAACTGACACACGAGAGGCCCGGAAAGCCGCTACAGGCTTGAAACCCGCGTAATCATTGGGTTTCAAAGTGATAAGGTGACGAGCCTTGACCCCGGCACTGGCTCCACAGTTAGGGCTGCTTGGTTCCCCACCTGACCCGGTTGGCCGCTTTACCATGCGGGAAGGCCCGTCACTTGTTATTGTACGCGGTGATGAATTCGCATCACGAAATAACCCCAAGGGGTCTGTGGCACAATTTTGACAACTCTGCTTAAGGACCTATGCGGCATTTAGAGCCCAAACAATTGATGGACGAGGATGCCAAGCGGGTTCAGCCAAAAAAGAGCAGTCTGTTTCCCCTCGTGGCCGGCCTGATTCTTGTGGTTGCAATTGGTGGTTTCGGCTTGACCCGGCTCTATCCACCCTCAATTCCGGATCAGGTAGGCCATGCGGAAGTGAAAGAGCGCAGCGAGGCTTTCGCCAAACTGGGCCGCCTCGCAGTCCCGGTCATTCCCCAGGAAAAAACGGCCGCCGTCCTGGCGTCCATGGGCCTGAAGCCCACGGAGCTCGACGCGCTGTCCAAGGCGGTTGCGCAGCCCGAGACCGCGCCGGCCCCCGGATCTTCGCCGGCGGCTGGCGCACAGAAAGTGAGTCTGGTGGAACTGGTGCTCTGGGACACCCACGCAGCCGACGGTGACATGGTGCGCGTCACCAGCGCCGGCTACACGCGCGACGTTCTCCTTGAGAAAATCCCGACAGTTATTCATGTTCCCGGAACCGGAACCGGCGTGATCCAGGTGACGGGCTTGAAGGATGGCGGTGGAGGCATTACCCTGGGGATCAAGGGTTCGCAGCAGTCAGTCTTGATGCCCATCATGAGCGAAGGACAAACGCTCTCGTTGCCCGTGCAGTTTCAGTGATGCGCTAAAGACATGCTTGCATGGCTCAACCGTTACCTGCCGGTTTTCATCGCCCTGAGCGTGCTGATCATGCTGGTCCAACTGCTGCGGCAGGTGTGGCCGGCAGCTTCCGCCCTGACGACTTGGTTTGCGGCTGTTGAAGTGTTTTTGCGCGCCTGGAGCTGGTATTTCATTGCCGCTGGATTGACATTAGTATTTCTCAGCCTGATCTGCTGGCTGCATTGGCAGGATAGGGCCCCTCAATGGATTTACCGGGTGATAAGCATGGACATACTTGACCGTCTAACCAACAAGCAGCAAGTCGAGGAAGCTGCGGCGCGCATGGACCAGGAGTCGCTGGTGATTGATGCCGAAAGCCTCGGTTCGGCATTGAAGGCCAAGGTCGTGGGGCAGGATGCGGTATGCAATGACCTGTCCCAGCAATTGCGCCGCCGCCTGGCGTTGATGCAGCGGCAAAAGCCGGCGGGCGTTTTCCTGTTTGCCGGTCCGCCGGGTACGGGCAAGACCTATCTGGCGAAGGTATTGGCCAGTGAACTGAATCGCAAGCTGCTGCATTTCGACATGACGCAATTTTCGGCCGGCTCGTTTTCCGCGACGCAGCTTTTTGGCATGACCAAGGGCTATGTGGGCTCCGATTCATACGGCAAGCTGACGGGAGGTTTGAGAGATCACCCTGCGGCCGTTGTGTTGCTCGATGAGATTGAAAAAGCGCACCCGGAAGTACTCAAGGGTTTTCTGACCGCCTGGAATGACGGCTTCGTGACGGAGGCCTCGGATGGAAAACAAATCTCCACCAGTCAGGCGATTTTCATATTGACCTCAAATGCGGCGACCGACGTGCTGACGACCCTGCAAAAAGACTTCGCCAGCGATGCCGACAGTTTGCGAATGGCATCGGTCAATGCCCTGAAGGAGAACGGATTTGCGCCGGAGGTACTCAACCGCATTGACAGAATATTTGTCTTTGCCGCGTTGGCCGGACTGGATGTCGCGCGCGTTTGCGCGCTCGAAATGGAAGGGATGATTCGCGGCTACGGGCTGGAAGTAGCCGGCGGCGGCGTGGACCCGGTAATCATTGTGCAACTGATGCAAAGATACCGGCGCATGGGCTCGGCGGCCTCGTCGCGCGACGTTGTCCGTGCATTGGAGGAATCAATTGCCGACTCCCTGATCAAGGCGCGCCAGTTGGGATACGACCTGATTGAACTGCGCATTGAAGATGGGAAGGTCAGAGCCAAGGCCTCGCAGAAGGGGCGCCAGGCGGCCAGTGCGCAAGGCGCCGGCCAAGAATGATCGCCGCTGCAAGGCAAAGCCTTTGGCGCCAATCGAGCTACTGGCGCTGGGCGACCAGCTTCGCGGTGATCGCGCTGGCGCTGGGCATTGCGGGAGATCCATGGCGCGCGAAACCGGCAGGTACAGAACTGGGACCATCCACCTATGCGGTGCCTCAATTCGCTCCCGTGGCGAAGCCGGCAGCGCCCCCGGCTTTGCCGCAGGCAGGTATGGCCGCCGGGGCTCAATCTGCCGGAAATGCGGCGACCGACCAAGTGAACGCCGCATTGCCTCCCGTACCGGCGGCCAAAGAATCCGGGGGGACCTCTTCTTCCGTGGGAACGCAGACACGCAGTTCGGTGGTGTGGAGCGGCGGAGGGCAGGGTATCGGGGGGGCGGTTTCCGGCGGGGGATTGATTGCTGCATATTGCTGCGCAGGCCCCATGTCCACCGTCTGGACTTCAAAGCACGTATCCAACGGCCGCCATTATTGGGAGTTGACGCTTTCAGCCCGGCCCGGCGAACAAGCCGCCGACACGTGGACGGCCGCAGGCGTCGCGTCGCACGGCCCTGGTGGCGGCGGTGGCTCCATGATGATAAGCAGAGGTGGCGGATCGCAGACGTCGCTGAGCGTTGAAGTCGGAAGGGATAAATCCATTCGCAGCGGCGACGTTCTTATGTTTGCCCTGGATGCCGACAGGAAACTTGCTTTTTGGGGGGTTAATGGGCAGTGGCGCAACGGCACGCCCGGCCTGCAGGGCGGAATGCCGCTGCAACTGACGCCGGGACAGCAATTCTCTCCTTTCGGTTCTTTGAGTGCCTCGTCGAGCAATACCGCGCCTGAAGGCGATCGCTGGATCGCCAATTTCGGCAACCAGAAGTTCAAGTTCCCCATGCCGGCGGGATTCGATTCTTACGGCACTTCGGGCGGAACCAGCGCCGCTGCCCAGGTTCCCGCCGCTGTGCCGCAGGGGGTCGCGCAACCGCAAGCATTGCCGGATTCGATGATTGGTCGCATCAGCCACGGTTCGATCACGGTGAGCGGCCAGTCCATTCCCTTGCCCGATGGTGCCTGGACGACGTTGGCGCTTTTCAAGGGTTCGCAGGCGGCACCCGGAGATTCCATGGTGCTGGGACAGATCGTGTCCGGACAGTTGAAGCGCATGGTCGCAATTCACGCCTACCGGAAACCCCCTGGCGCTTCTTTCAAAGCCACGCCTATGAAAACCTGTTCGAGGCAGGACATGGCATTTGTTGAGAACACCGGGGACGTGGCCGACTCCCCCCGTTGCTGGTGGGTGAACCACGCAACATCCATTTGGGACGAGCAGGCCTTGCTGCGCTCCGCCAACCTCGAATTGGCGCAGCGCAAAGTCAATTTTTCAAGCGTTTTTATGAATGTGGGATTCCATCGGGCCAATCCGGACGGCGCCGCAACGGCTTTTTATTATTTCGATCCGGCCGAGGCCGGAATCGCCAGCAGCGCAACGCAATGGCAATCAAGCGAATGGCATAAAAGCAGGATTTCAGCTGACCCGCAACGGCTTGCCTACATTGAAAAATTGGTTGCCTGGGGACGTGGCTGGGCGCCGATCTACTTCGCCACCAAATAACTGCCAGGCTGTTATGCGGCCGCTTTGCGGGTTTTCGCGATGACGGGGATGGCACCTCGTAGAATTGGGTGCATGTCCTATCTCGTTCTTGCCCGCAAATACCGTCCCAAAAATTTCTCTGAAATGGTGGGGCAGTCGCATGTGGTGCAGGCGCTGGGCAATGCGCTGGCTACAAAGCGCCTTCACCATGCTTACCTGTTTACCGGCACGCGGGGCGTGGGCAAGACGACGATTTCGCGGATTCTGGCCAAGTCGCTGAACTGCCTGGGGCCGGACGGGCAGGGCGGCATCACCGCCACGCCCTGCGGTGTGTGCCAGGCCTGCACCGACATCGACAGCGGCCGTTTTGTGGATTACACCGAGCTGGATGCCGCGTCCAACCGCGGGGTCGATGAGATCGCGCAGCTGCTCGAACAAGCCGTTTACAAACCTGTCGTGGGCCGCTTCAAGGTCTTCATGATCGACGAAGTTCACATGCTCACGAACACGGCTTTCAACGCCATGCTCAAGACGCTGGAAGAGCCCCCTGAATACCTGAAGTTCGTGCTGGCCACGACGGACCCGCAGAAGGTGCCGGCCACGGTGCTGTCGCGCTGCCTGCAGTTCAACCTGCGGCCCATGGCGCCCGAAACGGTGCTCGAGCACTTGACGCAGGTGCTGGGCGTGGAAAACGTACCGGCCGAGCCGCAGGCGCTGCGCCTGCTGGCGCGCGCGGCGCGCGGCTCCATGCGCGATGCGCTGTCCTTGACCGACCAGGCGATTGCTTTTGGCTCGGGTTCGCTGGATGAAGCCAGCGTGCGCACCATGCTGGGCAGCGTGGACCGCAGCTATGTGTATCGCCTGCTGGACGCGCTGGCGCGCGGCGACGGCAAGACGGTGGTGGAAACCTCGGAGGCGCTGCGCCTGAACGGCCTGAGCGCGGCCTCCACGCTCGAAGAAATGACCACCGTGCTGCAACGCATGGCGGTGCTGCAGGCCGTGCCGGAGATGGGGGAGGGCGACGACGACGCCGACCCGGACATCGCCGAGACGGCGCGGTTGGCGCGCGCTCTGCCGGCGGACGAAACCCAGCTGCTCTACAGCCTGTGCCTGCACGGCCGCGGCGAGCTGGGCCTGGCGCCCGACGAATACGCGGGCCTGACCATGGTGCTGCTGCGCCTGCTGGCCTTCAAGCCTTCGGGCTCCGCCGCCTCCAGCCATGCGGGGGGTGCCGCCGAGCCCGGAAAAAAGCCTCAGCCTGAGGGTGCGCGGGCCGCCGCGCCCGCGTCCGCGCCGGCCGCTGCCCCCATGCCGGCCGCCGCGGCTCCGGCCGTTGAAAGAAAACCGCCCGTAGCGCCAGTGGCACCTCCCGCGCCGCCGCCCCAGGCGCCGGTTGCGCAGGCCGAGCGCGCGCAAGCCCCTTCCCATTTCGCCGCGAGCTCCCCGGCCATGCCGGAGCCGCCGCCCGTGCAGGCCGCGCCGCCGCCGCAGCAGCAACGCCAGCCGGCCAGCGCGCCATCGACCACCCCCCCGCCGCTGGTCCCCGTGCCCTTCGGTGAAATCTGGGGCCAGACGGTCAACCAGCTGGTGGCGGCCGAGGCCGTGGCGGCACTGACGCGCGAACTGGGCTTGCAGTCGGAACTGCGCAGCCAGGAAGGCAGCGTGTGGACGCTGCGCGTGGAGCGCGAGTCGCTGAACCAGGCGGCCGCGCGTGAAAAGCTGCAGGCCGCGCTGCAAACCCATGCGGGCGATGCCGCGCTCAAGCTGGTGGTGGAAGTCGGCCCCGTGACCGACACGCCGGCGCGCCGCAACGGCGCTGCCGCGGCCGAGCGCCAGCGCGCGGCCGAAGAGATGATCCAGAACGACCCGCTGGTGCAGGACATGATGCGCGACTGGGGGGCCAAAATTGTCCCCGGCAGCATACGGCCGCTGGCCGCCAAGACTATATGATCAAAGCCGGTTTGCAGACACGTTTCCAGACTCCCGACACCGCTCCAACTCCCCGATTTCAAGACTCAAAAGGAAGATCCCATGTTTAACAAAGGACAACTCGCAGGCCTCATGAAGCAGGCGCAGGCCATGCAGGACAACCTCAAGAAAGCCCAGGACGAACTGGCTTTTGTCGAAGTGACGGCCGAAGCCGGCGCCGGCCTGGTGAAGGTCACCATGACCTGCAAGCACGACGTCAAGCGCATCGAGATCGACCCCAGCCTGCTGGCCGACGACAAGGACATGCTGGAAGACCTGGTGGCCGCGGCCTTCAACGCCGCCGTGCGCAAGGCCGAAGAAGTCAGCCAGGAAAAAATGGGCAAGCTGACAGCCGGCCTCCCACCCGGCATGAAGCTTCCCTTCTAACTTTCCAACTTCCCGGCTTTGGGCTACGCATTCACCAGCAGGGGCCGCGGGACTGGCTTTGCCAGACCGCAGGCGCAGCGCCCCCCCGGGGGGCAGAGAGCTACACGCAGTGAGCGAACGTGGGGGCTCACGGGTGGCTGATTCCAATGCTTTAGAAGGCCTGACCCAGGCGCTGCGCAAGCTGCCGGGCGTGGGCGCCAAGTCGGCGGCGCGCATGGCTTTTCACCTGCTGCAGCATGACAAGCCCGGCGCCCTGCAGATTGCCCGCGCGCTGGAGCACGCGGTCGGCAGCGTGCGGCATTGCGTCCTGTGCAACACGCTGACCGAGCAGGCGCTTTGCACCACCTGCGCGAACCCGCAGCGCGACCGCAGCAAGCTGTGTGTGGTCGAGACGCCGGCCGACCAGGCGGCGCTGGAGCGCACGCTGGCCTACAAGGGCCTGTACTTTGTGCTGATGGGCAAGCTCAGCCCGCTGGACGGCATAGGCCCCAACGACATCGGCCTGCAAAAGCTGTTCGACCGCGTCGTGCCCAAGGACGAACGCGGCGAGGCTTTGCCGCCTGAATCGCGCGAGGTGCAGGAAGTGATTCTTGCGACCAACTTCACCGCCGAGGGCGAAGCCACGGCGCATGTGATTGCCCAGGCGCTCAAAAGCCGCGGCGTGCAGGTCACGCGCCTGGCGCGCGGCGTGCCGGTGGGCAGCGAACTCGAATACGTGGACCTGGGCACGATTGCCCACGCGCTGGTGGACCGCCGCTGAGGGGCGGCTTTTTTTGAACCCGGCCCGGCAAATGACCGTAGCGACCGCAACGACACAACAACAATCGAAAGGAAACCCACCATGACATTCGCACGCTTCACCATTGCCTATTGGTGTGTTCTGATCGCAGCCCTGTTGCCCATCGCCTGCGCGGGCCTGGCCAAGTACGGCATGATGGGCACGCCGCGGCGCGACGGCGGATTTGACAACCACAACCCGCGCGGCTGGCTGGCGCGGCAGACCGACTGGCGCGCCCGCGCCAACGCCGCCCAGCACAACACCTTTGAAGCGCTGCCGTTTTTCTTCGCGGCCGTGATCATCGCGCACACCTTGCAGGCGGGGCAGACGCGGCTGGACATCCTGGCGCTGCTGTTCATCTTCCTGCGCATCGCCTACGTCATGATGTACGTCGCCGACCTGGCCAAGGCGCGCTCGGCCATCTGGGCCGCCGCGCTCTTCATCAACATCTGCATTCTTTTCTCCGGTTATCGCTGAAGAATGACCGGGTGTCGGCTGCGGTAACCTTTGGTAACCGCAACCCATCATTTCTGGTGAAAACCCGCACGGGATGATACCGATGCGGGTTTTTTGACGCCTCGATAAGCTTGTGGCAACCACAAGAAAAGAGGACTGCATGAACCGCGCCCCCCTGATTTCCCGCCGGACTTTCGCCGGCGGCACCGCGCTGGCAGTGGCGACGCTGGCACTCCCGTCGCTGCGCGCCCAGCCGAAACTCGAGAAGACGAAGATCGCACTTTCCGTCGGCGGCAAGGCTGCTTTTTATTACCTGCCGCTCACGATTTCCGAGCAACTGGGCTACTTCAAGGCCGAAGGGCTGGACGTCGAGATCAGCGACTTCGCCGGCGGCGCGCGCGCATTGCAGGCGGTGGTGGGCGGCTCGGCCGACGTGTGCTCGGGCGCGTTTGAGCACACCATCAACCTGCAGGCCAAAAACCAGATGTTCCAGGCCTTTGTGCTGCAGGGCAGGGCGCCGCAGATCGCCTTCGGCATCTCGACGAAGAACATGCCCAACTACAAGTCCGTGGCTGATTTGAAGGGCAAGAGGATAGGCGTGTCGGCGCCGGGCTCGTCGACCAACATGATGGCCAACCTGGTGCTCTCGCGCGCCGGCCTCAAGGCCGGCGACGTGAGTTTTATCGGCGTGGGCACCGCGGCCGGCGCGCTGACCGCGCTGCGCTCGGGCCAGATCGACGCGATGAGCAACACCGACCCGGTGATGACCATGCTGGAGCAAAAGGGCGAGGTCAAGATCATCAGCGACACGCGCACCCTCAAGGGCACGGTGGAAGTGTTCGGCGGCTCCATGCCGGCGGCCTGCCTCTATGCGCCGCTGGAGTTCGTGCAGAAGAACCCCAACACCTGCCAGGCGCTGGCCAACGCCATCGTGCACGGCCTCAAGTGGCTGCAGACGGCCGGCCCCGGCGACATCATCAAGACCGTGCCCGAAAGCTATTTGCTGGGCGACCGCGCGCTGTACCTCGCTTCGTTCAACAAGGTGCGTGAATCGATCTCGCTGGACGGCATCATCCCCGACGACGGTGCGCGCACGGCCCTGAAAGCGCTGGCGAGTTTCGACACCAGCATCAAGGCCGACAAGATCGACATCGCGAAGACCTATACCAACGAGTTCGCGCGCAAGGCCAAGGAACGCTTCAAAGCCTAGATATACAGCCCCCACGCTCGTCACTTCGTGTACTTCGCTGCCCCCCGAGGGGGCCGCTGCGCCTGCGGCCCGGCAAAGCCGGTTCCGCGGCCCCTGCTGGTGAAGATCGAAATCCGTCGCTGCGTTCGTTGCTCCTCAACTCGTTCATCTTCGAGCTACCTCGTGCAGGCAGCTTGCCTTAAGCTCCAGACATGCACGACTCCGACAACGCTTACGCCCTGGAGCTGATCAACATCAGCTGCACCTTCCGCTCGCGTGACGATGCGGGCCAGCGCTACACGGCCGTCAGCGACACCACGCTGCGCATACGCGCCGGTGAATTCGTTTCGGTCGTCGGGCCCACGGGCTGCGGCAAGTCCACCCTGCTCAACATAGGCGCGGGCCTGCTGGAGGCCTCGTCGGGCGAGGTGAAGGTGTTCGGTGCGCCGCTTTCAGGCATCAACACCCGCGCCGGCTATATGTTCCAGACCGAAGCGCTGATGCCCTGGCGCAGCGCGCTGGCCAACGTCATGGTGGGCCTGCAGTACCGCGGCGTCCCCGACGCGGAGGCACGCCGCCAGGCCCAGGCCTGGCTGGAGCGCGTGGGCCTGGGCGGCTTCGGCGACCGCTACCCGCACCAGCTCTCGGGCGGCATGCGCAAGCGCACCGCGCTGGCCCAGGTGCTGGCGCTGGACCCGGACATCATCCTGATGGACGAGCCCTTCAGCGCGCTCGACATCCAGACCCGCCAGCTCATGGAGAACGAAGTGCTGGAACTCTGGGCCGCCAAAAAGAAGGCCGTGCTTTTCATCACCCACGACCTCGACGAAGCCATCGCCATGAGCGACCGCGTGATCGTGCTGTCGGCCGGCCCGGGCACGCACCCGATAGGCGAATTCGCGATAGACCTGCCGCGCCCGCGCGACGTGGCCGAGGTGCGCCACCAGCCGCGTTTTGTCGAGCTGCATACGCAGATATGGAATGTGCTGCGCGACGAGGTGCTCAAGGGTTACACGCAGCAATTGAAGAAGGCGGCATGACCGTGTGGCGCTACCTGAAGCCCTCTGAAAACAACCTGCGCGCCTGGCAGGTCGGCCTCCTGGTGCTGATCCTGCTGGGCTGGCACGCCGCCTCGCGCGACCAGCAGGTCGCGTTTTTCCTGGGCGAGCCGATCAAGGTGGCCGGCCGCGTCTGGAGCTGGTTCATGCCTTTCGGCTTCGGCCCCAGCGCGCTGTTCCCCGACGGCCTGCCCGGCAATGCCGACATCTACCTGCACCTGGGCACCACCTTGCTGGAGACCGTGCTGGCCTTCGGCATAGGCACCGTGCTGGGCCTGGCCTGCGGCCTCTGGCTGGCGCTGGCGCCCAGCATGCGGGCGTTGGCCAGCACCACGGGGCTGACTTCCTTCACGCCCTGGTAGACATTGAAAAAGACGATGAAGAACACCAGGGTGACAGCTAAAGCCACCTTGCTCCAGATGCCCAGGCCCAGCCACAGCGAAAAGA
>NZ_CALRNF020000064.1:0-13895 GCF_943369415.1 Polaromonas sp. YR568 | reverse complement strand
TGTTGAATTCCGCTGAAGTCTGACCCGAGTTTTCCATCGAATATTGACCCACACTCTTTGTGAGCAGAAGGTGCTCACGATGTGGATAAGTTCTTGGTTTTCTCCTTTTTGGGCTGAGTGTGTGGATCTGCCTCAAAGTGCGCCGCTGTTTCCGCGATTTTGTTGCCTCGATGACTAGCCAGGTGGCCAGCTTCTCGGCGTAGGGATCGAGCTTGCTTGGGGTTGCCCGCCTTTGGTAGCTGGGCTCGCTCTCTTCCGATCGCAGGTGCTTCTTCACTGTGTTGCGAGCAAGGCCTGTACGCCTTGAGATCTCGCGGATGGACATCTGATCCCTCAATGCCCAGCGTCTGATGACATTCAATGTCGCCACGTCTATCACTCCTAATTTCCCCTGCTTTTAAAACAAGCAGGGTAGTGCCTACGTGGGTCAGATTTGGATGGAAATTACTGCGTTAAGTGGATCAGATTTCGACGGAATTCAACATATTAGGTAGGAAAAATCGTCTACGGAGGGGATTTCTTTCTTCTCTCTCCCACGATGCAGATGATTTTGATCATGTGCCCAAGCGGCTCTGACCTGAATGGATAGTTGTTCATTTATCAGCATGGCCGGCTCTTGGTTGATGTTTTCAATGTCCAATGTACCGGATTGAGCTAATCAGTTATTTACCGCTGCGCTAGCGAGCGCATGAATGAGGAGCTAGCGTGCCGCCATGTACTCGTAGCTGTTGAAACGTGGCCTCGAAAAAAACGATCGCTTTTTCTATGCCGACGCGCGTGTGCAGCGCATTTACGGCGGGACGAATGAAATCATGAAGGAAGTGATTTCACGGGCCATGGGCCTGGGCGCGAAATAAGCATCGCGCGCGCACTCCATACGGAAAAAGCAAAAGCCGGCAGGCGCCGGCTTTTGCGAAGGCCAAGGCGTGAGCCTTAGTTGACGCGGCGCTCGATGACGATTTCCTCGACTTCCACGCGGCGGTTGGGCGCCAGGCAGGCAATCAGGTCCGCGAGTTTGCGGTCATTACATGTCACGACCGGGTTGCTCTCGCCCTTGCCGACGGCGGTCAGGCGGCCGGTGTTGACGCCCTTGTTGCCCAGGTAGTTCTTCACCGCGTCAGCACGGCGCTGCGACAGCTTGAGGTTGTAGGCGTCCGAGCCGATGCGGTCGGTATAACCGGTCACGGTGATGTTGCCGTTGAAATTTCCGCCCATCAGGGATTGCGCAATCTGGTCCAGCTTGGGTTGCGGGCTGGCCAGTTCGGCGCTGTCAAAGGCGAACAGTTCGGTGGCCGACAGCGTCACCTTTTCGAAGCGCGCAGGCGCTGGAGGAGGCGGGGGTGGCGGTGGGGTGACCATAGGCTGGGGTGCGGGCGGCGGGGTGTATTGCACGGGTACCGGGCGCGACGGCTTGTCAAAGTAATAGCTCAGGCCGACATTCAGGGTGTTGGTGTTGGCGTGGTCGAAGCCGAAGGTGTTGCCGCGCAGATAAGTGCGGGTGCGCCTCAGGTCCGCCTGCATGAACCACTGCTCGGACAGGCCCAGCTGGAAGCCCAGGCCCAGGTTCAGATAGGGGGAGGTCTTGCTGGTGTTCGGCAGTTTGTCCCGCTCGGCGCCGATACCGGCAAGCAGGAAGGGGCGGAAATTGCTGCTGCGGTTGAACATGTACAGCCCGTCAACGCCCAGCGTGTCCTGTTCGAAACGCCGGCCGTTGTTGGTGCCGCGGGCTATGCTGCCGCCGATCTGCATGTCCCAGGAGGGCGAAACCGCCTTGCCGAAGCGCAGCCCCAGGCCGCTGAGGTTCTTGTTGCCGTTGAACCGGGAGTCGGGGTCTACCAGGGTGACCTGCGGCATGATGTACCAGGACGCGTTGGGAATGTCGTAGGCGCTGTACGTCGAAGTGGTGGTTTGCGCCATCAGGGCGCCGGGGCTGAGGCTTGCCAGCAGTGACGCGGCTGCAAGCGGCGCGAGGTGTTTGAGCTTCATGGTTTCTCCGGGAAAACGGTTTTTGAGGTGTGTTTCTGCGCCGGGCGTTGTTTCCTCCCAAGCGTGATGCAACACTACGCCTCCAAATCTCCCTGTATGTGAGACACGGCGACTACATGGCATGCGAAAGCGCCTACGTCGCATGGCTTACGTCCAGGCATGCCCAGGAAGGCGCCTAGCCCCTGCTCAACTGCACCGCCCATGAAAAAAGCCCCGGGCGAGGCCGGGGCTTCAGGGAGGGCCGTCGCCGGCCTGGCTCGGTTCAGGACGGGTCTTTGCTGCGCGTGCGGCTCACGGCGCTGAAGATGCCTATGCCCAGGAAGATCAGCGCACCGATGCCGATGTAGAGGTGCGGCACGCCGGCAACGACGGCACCCCAGATGACACCGGCCAGGAAGACCACAAAACCGACCATGTAAAGCGCAAAGGACATGTTATTTCTCCACAAAATTGTTGTGGTTTCAATGTACGCGCCGGTTGGGCGGCTCCTATCGGGGAGAAGCGCTGATGCGTGTCAGCGCAGGCCTACCGTGCGCAGGCGGGCTCGCCTGAGGCGTGCGCCGCCTGGAGCAGCGCCGGGTCCACGGCCGGGTGGCCGTTGCCGGCATGGCGGCCGGACGGATGCATGGGACGCAGGTACTGGTGCAGCACCAGGGCGGCAGCACCCACCGCTGAAGCCAGCAAGCCATAACGCGCGACGCGCACCGTGGGAGCGGGGACGCCGGCATCGGTGGCGTAGTTTTGCAGCGTCTCCCGGGCAAGCTTCACCATGTCGGGAAAATGAAGGCATGACGCGCCGCCCACGACCAGGACGCTGGGATCGAAGGTCGTCCACAGGTTTTGCAGCAGCACGCCCAGGTAGTGTCCTGAACGCTGGACGTTCGCCAGCTGGCCCAGGGCACCTGAACCGATGAAGGCCTCCGCGCACCCGCGCCGTCCGCAGGAGCAGGCGGGACCGTCGAGTTCCAGAATGCTGTGGCCGATCTCGCCGGCCATGCCTCGCGTGCCGGTGAACAACCGGTCGTTGAGCACGATGCCCGCGCCCACGCCGACATCACAGCTCACAAAAATCAGCGAGTCCCTGCCGTCGTTGTCTGAAAACTCATATTCGCTCAGCGCGGCCGTGTCGGCTTCGTTCTGCACATGTACGGGTACCGGGGGCAGGCCTGCATGAACCAGTGCCTGGGTGATCTGCGGCAAGAAGTCCACGTTGCGCCAGCCAAGGTTGGGGGCAAAGCGGACCACGCCGGTGAGTTCGTCAAACGCGCCCGGCAGGCCGATGCCGACGCCCGAGAGTTGCGCGCCGCGCGACACGAGTTCCTCCCGGGCTACCACCGTGAGCTGGGCTATCCGGCTGCAGACGTCTTCGGGCCGGGTGCTGCGCAAAGGCTCCTGCGTTGACCACAGCACCTGCCCCAGCAGGGACACGCTGGCCACACGCAAGGTATCGACCGCCACTTCCACGCCGATCAGGCCGCGCGAGCGGCCGTCGATTTGCAGGGGGGTGGAGGGCCGTCCGACGCCGGCGGCGGCGGCCATGCTGATTTCACTGAACCAGCCCTCGTCGATGAGTTCGCGCACCAGCAGGCTGACGGTCGACTTGGTCAGGCCGCTGTCGGTGGCCAGCTGCGCGCGCGAGCGGCCCGGCTGGTGGCGAAGCAGGCGCATCAGCACGCTGCGATTGATGCGCTTGACGAGTTGCTGGTCACCTGTGGTTTTCATGGCCGATGGCATGGTATCAGGCGATATGGCGCGGCGCCTGTGCGCGTCCTTCCGGCTGCTTGCCGGCGATGATCATGCCGAGAATCTGGTCTTCGTCCAGGTCGGCCGTGCGGTAAGTGCCTATCAGGCGGCCGTTTTTCATCACACAGAGGCGGTCGCTCAGCGAAAAGACGTCCTGCATGTCGTGCGTGATCAGGAAAATGCCCACGCCTTCGGCCTTGAGCTGGAGCACCAGCCTGGCCACCATGGCGGACTCCTCCGGGCCCAGGGCGGCGCAGGGTTCGTCCATGATCAGGATGCGGGCGTTGAAATAGATGGCGCGGGAGATGGCCACCACCTGGCGCTGCCCGCCCGACAGGCGCCGCACCGGGGTATGGATGTTGGTGAAGTTTTTATTAAGGCGGCCGAACACCTTGCGTGCCTGCGCCTCCATGAAGTAGTCGTCCAGGGTATTCCATGCCGTCATTTTTTCCCGGCCCAGGAACAGGTTGGCCACGGCGTCCAGGTTGTCTGCGAGCGCCAGCGTCTGATGGATGGTTTCGATGCCCTGCTGCTGCGAATCGGCCGGTGTCCGGAGATTCACTTTCTTCCCCATCACATGGATCTCGCCGGAATCGATGGCGAAAGCGCCGGCCAGCATTTTCATGAGCGTTGATTTTCCGGCGCCGTTGTGGCCCAGCACGGCGACAACTTCGCCGGCGTACAGGTTCAGGTTCACGCCGTCCACGGCATGGACGCCGCCAAAGGCTTTGCGGATGTCCTTGAACCGGACCAGGGGTTCGGTAGTGGTTTGCATTTCAGTGATCCATTGCGCTGCGTGCCACCCGCGACACATGAAACCGCACGGCAAAGGCCAGGGACACCGCGGAACCGGCTTCGCCGGGCCGCTGGTGTGCCTTGCAGGCCGCGTGGCTGCCGGAGGCAGCCACCGCTCGACCCGTCCAGACCGACGCAGGTCGGTCTGGAGCCGCGGGTCTCGCCCCCCTTGAGGGGCTGAGAGCCGCGGCTCCAAGCCTGCCTGCGCAGGCTTGGACGGCTTCGAAGGGCCTCCGCCTCTGGCGGAGGTGCCGGGCGCCGAAGGCGCTTCGGGGGTGTTTCATCCTAGCTCTCCTGCACCCACTTGCGATAGAGCACGTCAAACACCACCGCAACAATCAGCACCTGGCCGATGATGACCATGCGTTTTCCGATGGAGACGTCCAGCAGCAGCATGCCGCTGTCCAGCGACTGCATGATAAGCGCGCCCAGCACCGAGCCGATGATGGTGCCGCTGCCGCCGGCCAGCGCGGTGCCGCCTATCACGGCGGCGGCAATCACGAACAGCTCCATGCCGGTGCCCAGCGAATTGGTGCCCGCGTTCAGGCGGGCCACCGACACGATGGCCGCGATGGTGATGAGCACCCCCAGCAGGGCAAACAGCATGAGCGTGACCCGCTTGACCGGTATGCCGACCAGGATCGCGGCATCGGGGTTGCCGCCCATGGCGTAGACATAGCGGCCAAAACGGGTCCGCTGGGAGATGAAGGACATCACCACCGCCACGGCCGCCCAGATGAGCACCGGTATCGGGATGCCCTGGGGCGCGTCCTTGTTGGGAACAAGATAGCTGTTCATGGCTGCGGCAAATGCGGCCAGCAGGGCCACGGGTGCGGCCACCAGCAATACATCCAGCCACAGGGGCCGGCCGGGCATCTCGTGGCGTGCCGAGGCGCGGCGGCGCAGCACCATGCGAAGCGCCAGCACCAGGCTTGCACAGGCGGTCAGGACCCAGGTGGCTGTCACACCGATACCGCCGTCATAGCCGCCGCCGAGTTGCAAAAATGTTTCATTGCTGATGGGCTGGGTCTTGCCGTCGGCGACCAGAAACGCCGCGCCGCGCAGGGACATCAGGCCCCCCAGCGTGACCACAAAAGACGGAACGCCCAATATGGCCGTCAGCCATCCCTGGTACACCGACACAACGAGCGCCGCGGCAAGGCCGGCGAGTGACGCCGCCGGCCAGGACCATCCCAGGGTGTATTGAAGATAGGCGATGAGCACGCCGACAAAACCGATCGCCGAGCCGACCGACAGGTCGATATGCCGCGCCACGATGATCAGCACCATCGCGGTGGACACAATGCCCACCACGGCAGTTTGCTGGGCGATGTTGTAGAGGTTTTCAGGCGACAGGAAAATACCGCCCGACAGGACCTGGAATACGCCCGCCATGACGGCGAGCACACCCCCCATGAGTACCAGCCGCCAGTCGACGGCGGCGTTGCGCAGGGATCGAACGGGAAATTGCATGGTTTTGAGGATGCGGCGCTCCCAGGCAAGCTGCAGGCCGGCGCCTTGCCTGCTTGCGCGGAACTGGGAGCGTGGTGTGGGCTGATTACTTGCAGGCGGCGACGTTGCCGGTGACTCCCCTGCAGAGTTCGTCCTTCTTGATCCAGCCGGCCTTCAGCACCACGTCGAGGTTGTCGCGGGTGATGGGCACGGGCTTCAGGAACCGGGCCTGCAGGGCGATTTTTTTCTCGCCCCCGTTCCAGGAGGTCGCGCCGTCGACCTTTTTGCCCGCACCCAGATTGACGGCCGCGCTGGCCGCCTGCTTGCCCAGGTCGCGGGCATCTTTCCAGACCGACACGGTCTGGGTGCCCATGGCCACGCGGTTCAGGGCGGCAAAGTCGCCATCCTGGCCGGACACCGGCACACCCTTGAGGCCCTTGGAACTCAGCGCCGCCACGACACCACCGGCGGTGCCGTCATTGGAGGCGACCACGGCATCGACCTTGCCGCCGTTTCGGGTCAGGATCTGCTCCATGTTTTTCTGCGCGACTTCGGGTTTCCAGCCTTCGGTGTATTCGTCGCCCACGATCTTGATGTCGCCCTTCTTGACGGCGGCGTCGATGATTTCCTGCTGGCCCTCGCGCAGGAAATTCGCATTCGGGTCGGTGGGTGAACCCTTGATCATCACGTAGTTGCCTTTGGGTTTGGCCTGGAAGACGGCACGCGCCTGCATGCGGCCGACTTCCTTGTTGTCGAAGGTGATGTAGAACACGCCGGGCGCCTCGATAAGCCGGTCGTAGGCGATGACAGGCACTTTTTGTTTGGCGGCCTTGTTCACGGCGGGCAGGATGGCGTCCTTGTCCATCGCCAGCACGATCAGGACCTTGGCGCCCTTGGCCATCAGCCCGTCAATGTCCGACAGCTGTTTTTCAGGGGAGCCCGCAGCATCCGCGCTGATGTATTTGGCCCCCAGCTTTTCAAGCTGCGTCTTGATGGCGGCCTCGTCGGTTTTCCAGCGTTCCTCCTGGAAGTTGGACCAGCTGACGCCCACCGTCACCTGCGCAAATGCGCCGGCTGCGGCCAGGCTGAGTGCCATTGCAGTGAGAGAAGTTTTTAATGTCATGGTTGTCTCCGAAGGTTCTGCCCAGATCAGGCATGTGGTTTTGAAAACTCAACTGAATCCCGGTGATCGTTCCGCTGCGAAGGCAGCACTTCCGAATTAGTTTGAACGACGCACTAATTATGTGAAGCTGCAAAATTCCGCGTGTAGGGAGAAACCCACCTGCATGCGGGGTCCCATTGGCGTTTTGGAGCGCCTCTCTAATGCCAAGGTCTTAATCGGCCAGGCGCGCCGGCGGGTATGTGCGTCTTTTGTACGCGTACGGTCCGCCAGCGGCGCTGGCCGGCCAGGTGAGTTTTTTCGCGGAAAACTTGCCGTCAGCGGGCGGCGACAGGCTCCGTCACGCCCAGCTTGATGGCCCAGCTGGACAGCGCCGGCAGGATGGACGGGTAGAGCGCCACGCCGGCCTGTTTTTGCTTTGCGGCCAGCGCAATACCTTTTTCGCCCGGTGTGCGCACCGCAGTGCCTTCACGCGCGGGGCGCGAGGCGCGGCAGGCGTCGGCCACGTGGCCGATCTGCCGCTCGAAGGCGTCCAGGCCGGCGAAGGCGCGCGGGTCCATGATCTGCAAAAACACCGTGGCGCCCCAGCCTTCCTTGGGGTCGGCACGGCCGTGGCCGGCCAGGCCGCCGGTCAGGGCTTCGACCAGCAGCGTGAGGCCGTAGCCCTTGTGCCCGGAGTCCATGCCGCCCAGCGGCAGGATGGTGCCCTTGGGTTCATCGAACAGCACCGAGGGGTTGTCGCTGGCAGTGCCGTGGCCGTCCATGACCCAGGCGGCGGGCAGGCGTTTGCCTTCCTTGTGCAGCCGGTTGGTCAGGCCGTTGGTGGTGGCCGAGGTGGAGACGTCCATCAACACCGGCACACCGCCGGTGGGAATGCCGGCCGAGACCGGGTTGGGCGTGAACACCGCGTCCAGCCCGCCGAAGGGCGCGACGCTGGCGGTGTTGGGGTCCGAGCAGGTCAGCAGCATCAACAGGCCTTTATCGGTAGCGCGCTTGAGGTAGGCGGCCAGGCAGGCGATGTGGTGGCTGCGGCGTATCACCACGGTGCAGGTGCCCTGGGTGGCGGCGCGTTCGGCGGCCAGCGCCATGGCTTCCAGCACCAGCCAGGGGCCGGGCAGGCGCCGGCCGTCCCAGGTCACCGCTGCGGGATGGTCGGCCAGCACGGTGGGCGCGCCCAGCTTTTCCATGGAACCGGATTCGAGCTCGCCGAGGTAACCGGGCAGCAAGGCCAGGCCGTGCGTGTTGTGGCCCATCAGGTCGCCTTCGACCAGGATCTCCGCAACCGCCGTGGCCTTGGCCGGCTCCAGCCCGGCGGCGGTGAGCAGGGATTGCGCGTAGTGGAGCAGGTCGTCGTGGCGGTAGTGCATGGGATTCCCGGTGGGCTGTGGAGGCGCCCGCGCAATGCGCTGCGGGCTTGCAGGGCATTTTAGGGAAGAAGGGGGCACGACGAACGACGGCGGGCGGCCCCAGGCCGCCCGCTTTTTAACTTATCACCGAACACCGTTCGGGCTGAGCCTGTCGAAGCCCTTCGACAAGCTGAGGACCGGCCCTTCGACAGGCTCAGGGCGAACGGTAGTGAGATGGGTCGCAGCTCCTGAGAGAGCTGCTCCGCGCTCAACCGAGCTTGATGCTGCTTGGGTCGGCGGTCAGGTAGCCCACAGCCGCGCCGAAGCGGTCCTTGTAGTTCGCGCGCACCAGCGGGTCCAGCACGGCCTGCACCTTGCCGTGCAGGGAGTTCCAGTCGCCGGCGTGCTGGAAGTTGCTCATGATGTAGGTCCAGCCGTTGAGGTCGTCCACCACATGCAGGCCGGTGGCTTCGGCGCCCGCGGGCATGGACATCAGGCGCGACAGCTGCCTGGTGTCGACGTTGTAGGCCCAGATGAAGTTGTTGATGTGCGAGCCGCTGTCTTCGCCGATGAAGAGGGTGCGCATTTTTTCCGAGAACTTCAGGTTGTCGGGGTTGGCGATCTTGTTGGGGTCGGCCTTGTTGCCCAGCACGTCGGCGGCAATGTCTTCGCCGATGATCAGGGCCTTGGTGTGCACCGGCATCCATTCGCTGTTGATGGCGCTGCCGCCCAGGTCTTTCTGCCCGCCTTCAAGCTTGTGCGCCATCACGCCGCCGGCCACCAGGGGTTTGTCCAGGGCGATGCCGCTGGCCGCGTTCCAGCCCTTGCCGGTCTTGACCATGGAGTCCACCATGTTCTGCAGCGCCGAGTAGGCGACCTTGTCCTTGATGTTGACGGTCGTGCCTTCCATTTTGGAGAAGCCCATGCTGCCGCCCATGAGGTAGGCGTAGCGGTGGGTTTCCAGGAAGGCGGCGGCTTTTTCCATGCCGGGCTTGACCTTGATCCAGTTCGGGTTGCCGTTGTAGAACACCTTGGTGAAGCTGGCGTCGGACGGGTCGGCCTTGAGCACCGTCATGATGTCGGCGGGCTTGAGGGTGTCGGCCATCTTTTCGATCTCGGCGCTGTTGGCGTGGCCCAGCTTGATCCAGCTGATCTTCGCGCCCTGATCGGCCGGGTTGACGGAAAAGCCGCTGCCCAGCTTGCCGACGTAAAGCGTGCCGGAGGAGAGGTCTTTTTCGCGGTCGGCCACGAAGACGAAGAGGCCGCTGTTGGTGGCGTCGTCGCCCATCAGCACGGTGCGGTTGTCGGGCATGACCTGCACGAGTTCGTGCGAGATGCGGCCCATGTTGTAGTGCTTCTTGACCGTGCCGGTGCCGTCGGGGTGCACGGTGACTTCAGGCAGGTGGCCGTAGTGGTAGGGGTTGGCCTTGTTTTCGTCGCCGTAGACGTTCTTGCTGAACTTCTTGAACTGCGCGCTTTCGGCGGCGAAAGGCGCGTCGGGCTCGTACTCTTCGCTGGACAGGTGGGTGTTCCAGGGCGAGAGGCTGGCGCCGCAGGTGATCCACAGGCCGTGGGCTTTGGACATGTCGACGTTGTGGTACTTCACGAGGCTGAGCTTGCCGGTGGAGGGGTCCTGGTCCAGCGTGAGCACGGCGATGGGCGAAGGCAGGTTGCCGTAGGCGTCGGCGCCGGCCTGGTCGCGCGTGGTGTATTCAAACTGCACGACGGCGAAGACCGCCTTGCCCTTGACGCCGGGCACGTTGGCATTCGGCAGGCCCAGCAGCGAGGTGCCGTCCGGCGAGTCGGAGAACATCTGGCGTTCCTTGCCGGGCACCGAGCGGTCGATGATGGGCTGGTTGTTGATGTCCACGTAGCCGCCGCTCAGGATGGTGCCGCCCTTGCCGTCCGGCACCATGTCGCCGGTGACGAAGAAGGGCTGGTAGGCCAGCTTGTAGCTTTGCGTGCTGTTGTCCTTGAGCTGGACCTGCAGGCTGGAGCCCACGGTGGTGGTGGCCATGGCGGCCGCGTTGGCCAGCGAAGGGGCGGCCATGGAGGCGAAGCTGGACGACAGGTAATTGCCCGCGGCGGCCGGGCCGCCGGTGGCGCAGCCCGACAGCAGGCTGCCGGAAGCCAGCGCGCCCAGCGGCAGCATGGGCGCGGTTGCCAGGAACTTCAGTGCGGTGCGGCGTGAGGGGAGGGAGGGGGAGGCCAGGTCGGACATTGTTATGGTTTCCAGTGTTTCAGGTGGGGAAGAATCGCGAAGCCGCGGCGCTGGCCACGCGCTCCGGGGGATGGCGTGGGCATGCTGCGCTGCGAGAATCTTAGGAAGCTTGTGTGACAGTTTCTTGAAACGGGCTGCCAGAAGGCTCCCGCCAGCGGTGCCGATCCTCTGCCGGTTCGGCTGCAAAATTAGTGGGGGCCGCAGGCGCCGCCCCCTCAAGGGGGAACAGGCTACACGCAGTGAGCCTGGACGGGGGTGTATCTTGTTAATGGATTATCCCCGCCGCGGGTACTTGAATATCCCGGAGCGAACCGCAAGCTTCCTTCTGGCGGGCCAAAATCCGGCCAGCGCAGAACAACTCTCAAGGCCCATCCCATGACCACCCAACTCAAAATCGATTTTGTGTCCGACGTTTCCTGCCCCTGGTGCGTCATAGGCCTGAAGTCGCTGGACCAGGCGCTGGAGCGCGTGCGCGGCGACATCCAGGCCGAACTGCATTTCCAGCCCTTTGAACTCAACCCCAAAATGGCGCCCGAAGGCCAGGAGATCACCGAGCACATCACCGAGAAGTACGGCATCTCGGCCGAGCAGGCCCAGGCCAACCGCGAGAACATCCGCGCGCGCGGCGCCCAGGTCGGCTTCAAGTTCAGCATGGCCGACGAGCCTGGCGGCGGGCGCAGCCGCATCTACAACACCTTTGACGCGCACCGCCTGCTGCACTGGGCCGAACTGGAAGGCGCGGACAAGCAGAAGGCGCTCAAGGAGTTGCTGTTCAAGACGTATTTCACCGACGGCCGGAGCCCGGCTTCGCACGAGGTGCTGGTGAAGGCCGCGGTTGAAGCGGGCCTGGATGAAGCCCGCGCACGCGAAGTGCTGGCTTCAGGCGAATACGCCGAAGAGGTGCGCGAGCGCGAACAGTTCTACCTGACGCAAGGCATCCATTCGGTGCCGGCCGTCATCATCAACGACCGCCACCTGATTTCGGGCGGGCAACCTGTCGAGGTGTTCGAGCAGGCTTTGCGGCAAATCGCTGCCGCGGGCTAGGCGTCCAATACTTCAAAGCTGCCCGACTGCTGGACCCACTCCTTGCCGTTGGAGGCAAAGCCCATGGCGATGCCGGTCTTGAGGTTGAGCGCCACCGTCAGCGTGTAGCCGCTCTCCTTGGAGAGGTAAGACACCAAGTGCACGTCGTCCGACACTTTGACGGCGGCGCTGGCGTTCTCATGGTGCTCTTTGGCACCGGGGTCGGTGCTACGCCAGGTGAGGGCGCCGTCGCGCGAAAAAGTGTGCTCGAAGGTATGGCCTTTGGTGGGGCCGTCCTGGAAGGTCCAGCGTATGGTTTTGCCGTGCAGGGACGCGGGGAGGGTGGAAGCTGTCATGAGTGTCTCCAGAAATAAGGGCCTGTGTCGCGGCGGCGAGCAGGGCGGGGTGGGCGCGACCTCAACTTAGGCCGGCCCACCCAGGCGCTTTGTCGGATGGCGGCGAAATCTTCGTAGGACAAGGGGACGCCGCGGCTTTTGCCGTGGATTCAGGCGCCGGTTTCACGCAGAATGAAATGCCCATACCGAGAAGTCCAGGAGCTGTCATTCATGCCTTACCACCTTCATTACTGGCCGAGCATCCAGGGGCGCGGCGAATTTGTCCGGCTGGCGCTGGAGGCCGCGGGCGCCGATTACGTGGACGTGGCGCGCGGCGGCGAGGAGGACGGGCAGGGCATTCCCGCGATGATGCATTTCATGGAAAGCTCAAAAGTGCAGCATCCGCCCTTCGCACCGCCTTTCCTGGTGGATGGAAAAACCGTCGTGGGGCAGTCTTCGGCCATCCTGCTTTACCTCGGCCCGCGCCTGGGCCTGGTCGACAAAAGCGAAACCCGGCGCCTGTGGACGCACCAGCTGCAACTCACGATAGCCGACGTGGTGGCCGAAGCGCACGACTCGCACCACCCGGTGGGCACGGGCCTCTACTACGAAGACCAGAAGAAGGAGGCGAAGCGGCGGGCGAAGGAGTTCAGGACGGCGCGCATCAAAAAATTCCTGGCCTGGTTTGAAACCGTGCTGGAGCGCAACCCGCGCAGCAAGATCCACCTCGTTGGGGCTCGACTGACTTATGCCGATCTCTCGCTGTTCCAGCTGGTCGAAGGCCTGCTGTATGCCTTTCCCAAAGCGGCCCGCCGCGCGCTCAAAAATGCGCCGCATGTGATGGCTTTGCATGACGGCGTGGCGCAGCACCGCCGAGTGGCCGCCTACCTCGCGAGCGAGCGGCGCATTCCCTTCAATGAGGATGGGATATTCCGGCGCTATCCGGAACTCGACGCCTGACCGTTTCTGCGCACCGGTCGTGCGCGGCGCTCTCCTACATGGCTGTCTGTGCTTGCCTGACCGCAGCGTGCCGCAGCGCACGTGACCATGGTGGCCTGTGTCCGGTGACAACATCTGATCCGGATGATTTTTAAACCAGCTTTTTCCCGCAAGGAGTACACCATGGCAGCCAAAGAATATGACTTGAACCTCGATCCCATCAGCAAAGAACCGGGTGCGCATCCCGTGGGCACCGGCATAGGCGCCGCGATGGGCGGTGTCGCCGCAGGCGCGGCCGCTGGTATGGTGGCGGGCCCTGTGGGTGCCGCCATTGGCGGTGTGGCCGGCGCCATTGCCGGCGGCCTGGGCGGCAAGGAAGCCGCCGAAGCGCTGGACCCCACGGCTGAAGAAGCCTACTGGCGCGAGAACCATACGCAGGAGGCCTATTACGAAGACGGCCGTCCGTTCGACGATTACGCGCCAGCCTACCGCCTGGGCGTGGAAGGCCGGCGCGATTACCCCGCCGGTTCGTTCGAGGAAGCTGAAATGCACCTCGCCGACCGCTGGGATACCTACCGCGAAAGCTCGACCCTGGACTGGTCCCAAGCCCGCCTGGCCAGCCGTGCGTCCTGGAACCGTGCGCACAGCCAGCTCGGCGCATTTGAAACAAGCACTGGCAACACGGTTGCCGGTGAAGTGGCCGACGACGAAGATGTGGTCGACACCCTCAACGACCTGCTCGAGTCCTGCCGCGACGGCGAGTATGGCTTCCGCGAATGCGCCGAACACACCAAAGCCGAGGACATCAAGGTCCTGCTGCATCGCCATTCGGGCGAGTGCCGCGCCGCGGGCCTGGAACTGCAGACGCTGGTACGCCAGCTGGGCGGTACGCCCGACGAAGGCGGCTCCATGAGCGGCGCGCTTCACCGTGGATG
>NZ_CALRNF020000063.1:0-14193 GCF_943369415.1 Polaromonas sp. YR568 | reverse complement strand
AGGGCTTGGACCCTTCGACAGGCTCAGGGCGAACGGTAAAGAGGATTGGCGGTGATTCGCGCAAGTCTCAATCAGCCTGGTATTGCGCCCTCTCCCAGAGGGAGGGGGGACAGGATAGCGGGAGAGGGAGCGGCTTTTTTCGAGGCATTCACCCTGTTAGTGATAACACGTATTTTGGTATCGGCCGCGCAAAACGAAAGCCGATTGGAAGCCTCGCTTCCTAACATCCCCTCCAACCCGAACGCCCCGCCGGCTGCGCTGTGCAGGACCGAAGAGCACGGGACATTAGCAGGAGACACGGATGAACCACCCCTCGTTCAACAACCAGGCCGAGCCGGCCCCAGCCCGGAGGCGCTTCCCATGAACATGAACAACCGCAACTTCGTCAGGGGCCTGTGCCTCATGGCGATCGCCCTGCTCTTCGGCCTCTTGTCGTTCAACTACACGATGGGCGAATTGAGCCGCTCGGGGCCCGGCCTTTTCCCGCTGATAGTCAGTTCTTTCCTGTTCGTCATCGGCCTGCTCACGCTGGTGCGCGCGCACTTCGTCGATCCCGTGCCGCTGAACTACAGCGTCAAGAACATCGCGCTGATCCTGCTGAGCCTGGTCGGGTTTTCGGTGATCTCCCAGTACATCAACATGATCCTGGGCATCGTCTTCCTGGTGTTCTGCTCCACCTTCGCCGGCACCTCGTACTCCGTGGTCCGGAACATCAAGATTTCCGCCGGCCTGATCGCGGTGGCCTTTGGTTTCCAGCATCTTCTCGGCCTTAACCTGCCTTTGTACTGAGATTGCACTGATATGGAAGTCCTACACAACCTCTCCTTCGGTTTTGAACACGCGCTGACGTGGCAAAACCTGCTGTACTGCGCCATCGGTTGCACGGTGGGCACGCTCATCGGGCTGCTGCCCGGCCTGGGCCCGCTGTCCACCATCAGCCTCTTGCTGCCGCTGACCTATTCGATTCCCACGGGCGGCGCGCTCATCATGCTGGCCGGCATCTATTACGGGGCGCAATACGGCGACAGCGTGAGCGCCATCACCATGAAGATCCCGCATGCCAGCAGCATCGTGGCCTGTATAGACGGCTACCAGATGACGCTCAAGGGCAAGACAGGCCTGGCGCTCTTCACGGCCGGCGTCTCCAGCTTCATAGGCGGCACGGTCGCCATCATCGTGCTGTCGACCATGGCGCCCGCGCTCGGTGAAGTCGGCTTCCTGTTCGGCCCGGCCGACTACTGCGCACTGATGCTGCTGGGTTTCTTCTGCGTGAGTTTTGTCAGCAGCGGCAGCCTGCTCAACGGCCTGGCCATGGCCATGGTCGGCGTGCTGCTCGGCATGGTCGGCACCGACGTCAACAGCGGCGTCGCGCGCTACACCATGAACCTGCCCTTCCTGATGGACGGCATAGGGCTGATCAGCATCGCGCTGGGCTGCTTCGGCATTGCCGAGGTCGTGAAAAACCTCGACAACAAGAACGTGCTCACGCCCTTCAACGGCAAGATCAAGCTCATGCCGACCTGGCCCGAGTTCAAGCGCATCATCCCCAGCGCCCTGCGCGGCAGCATCATCGGCTCCGTCCTGGGCATACTGCCAGGCGGCGGCCCCACCATCGCCCAGTTCGCCGCCTACGCCGCCGACAAGAAGTTCAGCAAGTACAAGCATGAGATCGGCACCGGCTGCATCGAAGGCGTGGCCGGCCAGGCCGCAGCCGACGAGGCCGCCGCGCGCACCAGCTTCATCCCGCTGATGGCCATCGGCATTCCCGAGAACGCCGTCATGGCGCTGATGATGGCGGCCTTCGTCGTCAAGGGCATACAGCCCGGCCCCAACATGATCGCCACCCACCCCGATTTGTTCTGGGGCCTGGTCGCCAGCATGTGGATAGGCAACTGCTTCCTGCTGGTGCTGAACGTGCCGCTGGTGCGCTACTGGCTGTCGGTGTTCAAGATCCCCTACACCGTGCTGTTCCCGGCCATCCTGTTCTTCTGCTGCATAGGCACCTACAGCATCAACAACAGCCTGGACGACATCTACACCACCGCCGTCTTCGGCCTGGTCGGCTACCTCTTCCTGCGCCTGGACATGGAAGCCGCGCCGCTGCTGCTGGGTTTCATCCTGGGCCCCATGCTGGAAGAGAACTTCCGCCGCGCCATGCTGCTCAGCCGCGGCAGCTTCAACGTCTTCGTCAACCGCCCCATCAGCGGCACCCTGCTGGCCATGATAGGCACGCTGGTCGTCTGGCAGGTGGTGGTGTTTGTGCGCAAGCTGATCAAGGCGCCGGACCATGTGATCCATACGGGCGGCGATGCACCGGCAACGCCCCTGGCCGCGGCGGCTGTGCCTGCAACCGGCGGCAAATAACAAGCCCCGCCTGGACAGCCCGCTACACGCAAGCCCCCCAATCCGCAAACCGGGTTGGGGGGCTTGTTTCATTCAGGCATTGTGTTGAAATAAGCCTCCCTTCAGGAGACCTTCCCCATGAACCGCAGACTCGTACTCCAGGCCGGCGCCACGGCCGCCTTCGCCACCCTGCTCCTCGGCAGCGCCTACGCCCAGTCCACGGCCGCCAAACGCCAGGGCATCGTGATCCAGGTCAGCGACAACGACCCGGCCAAATGGAACCTGGCGCTCAACAACGCCAAGAACCTGCAGGACGACGTGGGCGCCGCCAACGTCGACATCGAGATCGTCGCCTACGGCCCCGGCATCAGCATGCTCAAGCTCGAATCCCCCACTGGTTCCCGCATCGCCGACGCCGCCAAAGCCGGCGTCAAGGTCACCGCCTGCGAAAACACCATGCGCGGCCAGAAGCTCACCAAGGACGACATGCTCACCGGCATCAGCTATGTGCCCGCCGGCGTGACCGAGATCATGAAGAAGCAGCACGAAGGCTGGGCTTACCTGCGGCCCTGATTTTTATCCGGCCGCTGCCACGACCCGGCCATGGACTGTTCCGGGTGAGCTGGAGGCCTTGCTACACTCGGGCTGTCGAAAAAGGCAGACTTGGTATGGTCAGTCCAGGTCCTTTCAGAAACGAGAGCTCTGCCTCCGCACATCGCCGGAGGCCCCACGACGAACACGGATGCCGCACAGGCGTCCCATGTTCGTCCGTGTGGCTCTCAACATCGACGAGCTGCTCCGGCCGGACATCACTCAGGAGCGGACATGAACAATTCTTCCATCTATGACGTCGTGATAGTCGGGGCAGGCCCGGTTGGCTTGCTGCTGGCCGGTGAACTGCGGCTGGGCGGCGCATCCGTCCTGGTGCTCGAACAGGCCGGCAACCCGGACTCTCCGCTCAAGGCCCTTCCCTTTGGCATGCGCGGGCTTTCCATTCCCACGGTCGAAGCGCTCTATCGCAGAGGACTCCTGGGAGAAGTTCAAGCCTTGCAGTTGCAGAGAACCAATGACCCCGGCAGCAAGCCGGTGCCTGTCGCGCACTGGATGGGGCAGGCGCGGCGCCCCGGCGGACACTTCGCAGGTATCCAGTTCTTCCAGGACAACATCGACAGCAAGCGGTGGCCCTATTGCCTTGCCAGCCCGGCCAGCGCGCCCATGGCTTCGACCATGGCGGACCTCGAAGCCGTATTGGCTGCGCATGCGACTGCCCTGGGGGCGGAGATCCGGCGAGGTGTTGCCGTGGACGGGTTCAGCGCTTCGGACGAACACGTGGATGTTCTCGCGGGCACCCGCACCTTTCGCGCCCGCTGGCTCGTCGGATGTGATGGCGGCCGCAGCACCGTGCGCAAAGCCGGTGATTTTGATTTTGCGGGGACACAGCCGGAGTTCACGGGCTACTCGGTCGAAGTCGGGCTGGCCGACCCGGAGAAGCTGACGCCGGGGCGCCAGTACACCCCCACCGGGGTCTACACCTTCCAGCCTCCGGGAACCCTTGCCATGGTTGACTTTGACGGGGGCGCGTTTCACCGGGGCCAGCCTGTCACCCTGGAGCATGTGCAGTCGGTCCTGCGCCGTGTCGCCGGCGCCGACGTCACGGTCACGGCGCTCACGCTCGCCACCACGTGGACCGACCGCGCTTTTCAGGCCGGGCAATACCGCAAAGGACGGGTACTGCTCGCGGGTGACGCCGCACACATCCATTCACCGCTGGGCGGGCAAGGCCTGAACCTGGGATTGGGAGACGCCATGAACCTCGGATGGAAGCTTGCCGCCACCCTTCGGGGCGAGGCGCCCGGCGAGCTGCTGGATAGCTATGCCGCCGAGCGCCACCCCGTGGGTGCGCAAATCCTGGACTGGTCGCGTGCCCAGGTCGCGCTCATGCGGCCGGGCGAAAGTTCACGCGCCCTCGCAAGCATCATGCGCGACCTCATGGAGACGCAGGACGGTGCGACCTATTTCGCCGAGCGGGTATGGGGTGCGACCTTGCGGTATGACCTTGGCCATGCGCACCCCCTGGTCGGTCGAAGCGCGCCGGACTTCGAAGTGTCCGGCGGCCGAAAACTGGCTGACTGCCTGCGTGCCGGAAAGGGCTTGTTGCTCGAGTTCGGCGCGGACACCTTGAGCCCCATCGCCGGCGCCTGGAAAGACCGCATCGCCTACGCGCATGCAAGCACCGACACCCGCTTCGGCCTGAGCGCGGTGCTCGTACGCCCGGATGGCGTCGTCGGCTGGGCAAGCGAGTCGACACCCGACGCCAAAGAGTTGCTCATGCAAACGACGCGATGGTTTGGCGCGAGCCAGCAAGCCGTTTAAAGCTGTGTCGGCCGCGCAGCCCCTCAAGGCTGCTCAGCCCCTTCCAGCCGCGCCGCCTGCACCGGCCGGTGAAAGCGCCGGTTCAGCTTGCCGCGCATGTGGTTGATGGCGTGGTAGATCAGCTGGAAGCAGACGGTGAAGATCACGATCACCAGCGCGATCAGCAACAGCCTGTCGCCGACCTTGGGCAGGGTTTCAATCGCGCGCAGCGTGATGGTGGTGGCTTCGACCACGCCCACCGCCGCGCCGAAGCCCGAGGACAGCACCATCACAAAAAACGCGCGCACCAGGCCCATCACAAACAGCATGGCCGCCACGGGCGAGCCGCTCCTCAGCTGGCGCATGGCCTCGACCGCGTGGTCGGACACATAGGCCGCCGCATACAGCGTGAGCGACAGCACCACGGCCAGCCAGGGCGTCATGGCGAACTGGCGGTGGCCGGCCGCGCCCAGGGCCGGCACGACGTTGACCAGGAAAAACATCACCACAAAGGTCGGCACGGTGCGCATCAGCGCGACCAGCCAGGCGGCCGGCGCGGCGGCCAGCCCGTTGCGAAAGCGCGCGAAGGCCAGCGGCGCGCCCAGCAGCATGCCGCCCAGCAGCGCGCAGATCGCGATCTGGAAGTTCACGACCAGGCCGGCCAGGAAGTCCGGGATAAAACGGGGCAGCAGCTCAAGCATAGGAACCCCGGCTCAGGGCCAGCCGCGCCTGCCACACGTCGGCCAGCTTGTGCACCACCGCGACCAGCACCATGTAGAAAACCAGCAGCAAGGTGTAGGTGGTGATGCGTTCGCTGGAGAAGGAGGCCACGTCCGTCAGCGCCGACAGCAGCTCGGGCACGCCCATCACCGAGGCGGCCGGGCTGCCGCGGGTGGCATTGACCACAAAGGCCACGATCTGCGCCCGGGCCCGGTAGACCGCGGCGCTGAGGGCGGGCTGCGCGGGCGCGCGTTCCTCGCGCAGCGTGACCATGGCCTCGGCCACGGCCTGGCCGGCGTTGCTGCCGTTGAACAGGCCCAGCACCAGCACGGCCGCGCACAGCGAGACGATGGGCGAGGTGGCGCCAAACGCGCCGACCAGCACGCTGGCCAGGATCATCAGCAGAATCAGCGGCGTGGACTGCAGCGGCCACAGCAGTCCGCGCACGGCCCAGCGCACCCAGCGCGTGTGCGAGGTCAGGCCCGCGCCGAAGGCCAGTGCCAGCGCCCAGGTCGCCAGCACGGCACCCGCCACCAGCAGGAGGGAGAACCAGACGCCTTCAAACAACAGGTCAAAGGCCACCCAGGTCTTGAACATGGCCAGGGTGACCTTCATGCCGGTGGCCTGCTGGATGGTGTTTTCCAGGCGGTCCACCTTGTGCGCGAAGGGCGTGGGCTCCAGCTGGTTGTCCAGCGGCTTCATCACGCAGCCCGGGTCGCCCAGCGAGGTGATCTGCGAGCAGCGGCTGCTGGACCACAGCTGGCGCTGCTGCGCCAGGAAGGGCGAATCCACGCCGTATTTTTGGGCCAGCGCCTGCAGCGCGCCCGAGATGTGCAGCTGCTGCATGGACAGCGCCAGCACGTCGGCCAGGCGCGCGCCGCCCTCGCGCGACACGGCCACGCCCCAGGGCAGCGGCGCGAAGCCGAACTTGGTGTCGTAGGCCGCGGCGAAGGCGGGCTGCTGCAAATAGGACGCAAAAAAGCTGTCGTCCTGCGCGACCAGCGAGCAGCCGCCCAGGCGCAGCTCATCGACCAGGCTGGCCGCCCTGTCGAACAGCTTCAGGCGTGCGCCGTTGACCGACAGCTCGGCGTTGGTGCTGTTGCCCACCGTCACGCAGACGGTGTTGCCGCGCAGCTTGACCAGGCCGCCGATCTCCAGCTCCTTGCGCCCCAGCACAATGGTCTGCGACTGGTAGTAGTGCGGCCTGACAAAGATGGCTTCCTGGTCCCGTTGCAGGGTGTGGCCCATGGTCGCGATGACCAGGTCTATGCGCCCCTCGCCCAGCAGGGCCAGGCGGTTGGCGGGCGTGACCACCACAAAATCGGGCGCGACGCCCAGCGAGGCCGCCAGGTGGCGCGCGAGGTCGATCTCAAAGCCCTGCAGGATGTTGTTGTCTTCGTACGCGAACGGCGGGTAGCCGGTGCGCACGCCCACCCGCAGGGTTTTGGTGCACAGCACGCGCGACAGCACGTCCCCCGTGTCGTCGCAGGACCTGGCTTTTTGCGGGCCGGCCGGTGGCGGGATGGAGGACGGCGGCGGCGTGCCCTGGGCCGCGGCGAGGGAACACAGCAGCGCCAGGCCGGCGGCCCGCAAGACGCGCATCAAGGCCGCCCCAACGCCCATGCCGCCTTTATCCATGCCGCCAACTCGCATCAAGCGTCCTCATGCTTCCAGCTGACTTCCACCAGGTCAAAGTCAACAAACCAGAAATCACCCATCTTGTGGATGCCCAGGCCGGTAAAGCGCGCCAGCACCTCGGCGCTCATGCTGGCCAGCTTGTAGGCCGGCAAAGGCGCCGACGCGCAGTACGCCACGCGCGCCTGCAGGCCCAAGGCGTCGGCCATCAATTGCGTCTTGGCGAAGTCGAGGAACACGTTGTGCGTCATCACCGCCAGGCCGCCGGGCGCCAGGTGCCGGCTCAGGCCCTTGAGGAACTGGTCCACGCAGCGGCGGCCGTCGGGGCCGCCCGCGCTCCAGGTCGGCAGCCGGCCGTCGCCCTCGATGTGTTCGGCCGCGAACTGCGGCAGGTTGGTCACCACCAGGTCAAAGCGCGCGTCGCCGCACACGCCCCACATGTCGCCCTGCAGCAGGCTGGCATTGGCCTGCAGGCCTTCCTGGTCCAGCAATTTTTGCGTCGCCTGCACGGCGAGTGCTTCGAGTTCTATGCCCAGCGCGCTCTGCGCGCCCAGCGCCAGCAGCGTCGCCATGATCACGCCGCTGCCCGGGCCCATCTCAAGCGCGCGCGACGATTGCACACGCGCCGGGTGCTTGCGCAGGTACAGCAGCAAGGCGGCGGTGTATTCGCTAGGACTGAATAAATTGGTTTCGTTCAAAACAATTCTTCTTGCATCCCGAAGGGCGGCTTTGACACCGGGGCGGCCGGCGTGGAGCACGGTCGAGCGATAGTAACCTATGGATACACCTTTGTGATTACAGCGGGGCTCGCCTCTGCCCTCGCTTCACCTCGCCATGCGGGCGGCCGCGCAGTACCATGGCCTGCCGCACCGCCCATTCACCGCCGCATACACATCCCCATGGAAATCGAACTCAAGCTCAGGCTGCCCCCTGCCGCGCTGGCCGCGCTGGCCGCGCTGCGCGCCGACCCGCTGTGGGGCGGCACCCGCGCCACCCACCATCAGCTGGACAACATCTACTTCGACACGCCGCAGCGCGCCCTCGCCCAGGCGCGCATAGGCCTGCGCCTGCGCAGCGACGGCAAGCGCTGGCTGCAGACCGCCAAGGGCGGCGGCGGCAGCCGCGCGGGCCTGCACCAGCGCGAGGAAATCGAGTTCCCCGTCGCCGGCCCGGCGCTGGAATGGGCGCCGCTGGCGGGCACGGCCTTTGGGCCCGTGCTGGAGCCCCTCAAGAACCAGCTGCAGCCCGAGTTCCGCACCCGCTTCAAGCGCGAGATCCGCCACATCACCGGCGCCGCCGGCGGCGTCATCGAAGTCGCCATCGACGAAGGCGAGATCCTGGCCGGGGAGCGCAGCGAAGCGCTGTGCGAGGTGGAGCTGGAACTCAAGAGCGGGACGGTGGACGATGTGTTCGCCCTCGCCCTACTGCTGGTCGAACGCCACCCGCTGGTGCTGGACAACCGCAGCAAGGCCGAACGCGGCGGCCGGCTGGCCCAGGACGCCGCGCCGGCCCCGCCGGCCAAGGCCGCCACACCGGACACGCCCCAGGGCGAGGATGCACGCGCCGCGGCGCGAACCGCCATAGAAGCCGCCCTCGCCCACTGGCAAGCCAACGAAGCCGGCTTCCTGGCCCAGCCGCAAGGCGACCACTACGACAGCGAATACCTGCACCAGCTGCGTGTGGCCGTGCGAAGGCTGCGGGTGGCCTGCGGCCCGCTGGCACGCGCGGCCCAATGGCAACAGCAAGCGCTGGCGCCCGTGCAAGACAGCCTGCGCGCGCTGGGCCAGCGCCTGGGCACCGCGCGCGACTGGGACGTCTTCATCGAAGAAACCTGGCCGCCGCTGGCCGAAGGCCTGAACGACGCCGCCCTGCGCCAGAAGCTGCAGGAGGCTGCCGGCCTGCACCAGGCCACCGCCCGCCTGCAAGCCCAAGCCGCCCTTGAGGAACGCGACACCCAGCGCCTGCTGCTGCAGCTGGGCCGCTGCCTTGCGCAACCGGACAGCGAAGACAACCCGGTGCCCTATGACGCACTGACGGACCAATTGGACAAACTGGAACACCAGCTGCGGCAAGCCCTGCCCCGGCTGGAACACCTGAGCCCCCCACGCCTGCACAACCTGCGCATCAAGGCCAAGAAGCTGCGCTACCTCACGGAATTCATCGCCGGCCGTTACGACGCCCAGGCCACCGAAGACTGGCTGGACTGGCTCAAAAAAGCACAAACGGTTTTTGGCGTGCACAACGACCGCGTGAGCGCGCGCGCCCACATCGAAGCGATCTGCGCCGGCATGGACCAGCCCGGCAAGCTGCAGCACGGGCTGCAGGCGGCGCTGCGAGAGCAGGAGCAGCCCGAGCTTTCGCTGCCGCACTTGCCCGAGCCCTACTGGCGTACTTGAAAGCGGAAACCGGGGTGTAAAATCGCCGCGAGCCCGCTCCTGGCGCGGCTTCAGCGTCAAGTGGTTCATCAGCAGCCACCCAAACGCGGGTGTAGTTCAATGGTAGAACGGCAGCTTCCCAAGCTTCATACGAGGGTTCGATTCCCTTCACCCGCTCCATGTCTCTGTAATTGATTGATTTCTTTCAAGAATGGCGACCGCGCCGGCCGCCGTTGCGGGTCCGTTCGACGAGCCTGTCAGACATGATCGCTCACTTCATCGATCGATTTGACTTTCAGATCACCGTCAAATCCGCCAGCTATGTACGCAGACAAACAATCTGAGAACTCGTCGAGGAGCGCCAACCCTTTTGGGTCGTGGTCGTTCTCGGCGGTAAGTGTGAGTCGCGAACCGTCCCAGGCGCATGTAACTGTCGCGTGCCATTTGCGATGTTCCGCAAACTCCTTCGCGATGTCGATGGCAGCCTCCGAGCCAGCGTCCTTCGGAACACCATCGCATACGAGAACGGCTCGATAGATCATGTTTAACGTAGAAGTGACCGGTACGTTGCGGCAAGGGGCCGCACGGTGAACGATTTCCAACGGCGCCGTGCGGCCCCTTGCTGCAACGTGTCCGTGTCGATCGCTCTGTTAGAACGCGTGTCCTGCAAGATAATGAAGGATGTACCCGGAGTACACGATCTCACCGGCGCGCACGCTCTCCTCGAACACGTGCTTCAGTTCCTCTTCTGAGGTGAAACGGTAGACTGAGAGTTTGTCTTCAGCAAAGCATGAGAGACGCCAAAGATCGAAGCCGTTCGTCTGCCCTTCTGCCCCAAAATCAAAATCCACGCTGTGACTCGGAAAGCGTACAACGCAACCATAGCCGTGCTTAATGTAGTCTGAGCGCCCTGACAGTTGGCCGCGCTGAGAAATTCCGTTGCATGCCCACTCAACGTTGCTCGCAGGCAATCCGATGCCAGCTTCTTGCAACAAATCAATGGCCCGTGCCACCGAGCTCTGGTAGTCCGCTATAAGTGTTCGGAGACGGGAATCCATGCGGTCTAACGTTGGAAGTAACCGGCGCCCACCCAAGGTGGCCGCGTGGCGGCCGGACGCCTCTGGGCGTCAGGGTTGACGGACCTGTTAGGCAGGCCGTGCCTTCTCATCGAGAAAACATCCTACGCCGAAGAGACGCGGAAACTCGGACTTTTTGCCGTGCCTTGCGAGCAAGTCTTTCTGCAAGCTCAGGACTTACCTGTCCTTGGTTCTGGTTAATGCGTGCGAAAGTGAAGTCGTACGCGCGCAAGCCCCTGCCCAGCCTCTTTTCCAAGCAATGCAGGCAAAGCACCCCGTCCACTTGGTGATTCGCCGATATCCAAAGTCCATCTCGGACCATGTAGTACTGCTCAGTCTCAGCCGTGTTCATGCCGCAGTCCAGACAGTCGAAGCCAAGACTTAACTCAGGATGCGCGAACGAGAGAGGCCTCTTCATGTTGCCTAACGTTTGACTTAAGCGGACCGCCGTAGGCGGGTCCGCTGGAAGGGATGGTTAGGCTCATTGTCGACTGAAGTTGGTGCAAGTAGAAGTTGGAGGTACATCTCCACCTCAGCCCGCGATTTCCAAGTGCAACGGCCTTGGACGGAGCACCACCCTTCAATTACGCGAAGGACGGCCGGTGCATAAATGACTTGAGCCCTCCAATTGGCGATGTCCTTGGCAGGCATCACCAAGCACGAGAACTCCTTTGAGCCTCTATGCCGTCCAATTGCTACGATCTTCTCGTAGCCGTCGCCCCACTGCGCGGGCAAGCAATAGACCTTGGTGCCACCGCTGTAGTGGTGTGTGCCCGGCACGCTTTCCGGTTGGGGTGCGGATCGAACACCGCCTACGTTTCCAACAAGGCACCAGTGGCTCGCGAGTATCGGAGAACTCATCGTGAGGCCTAACGTTTGAGGCAACCGGACCGCAACACTTGACGCGAAGCCGACGCCTGTAGTTGCGGTTCCGTGTTGGCCGAAGGGTTAAGACGCATGGCCTGCGGGTCCTAATGCTTGTCCAACTCAAACGAGAGTGCGGGTACTCTCTCGAAAACGCATGCGCTCCCGCCAAATTTCAGCTGAAGCGTTCGGTCATCGAGGAGCGCAAAGCTCGTCGACTCTTCGCGTGGACTGCTAGGTTGGTCGGTGATCAGGGTAGCGCCTTCGACTCGGTAAGACATCAGCATCACCTGCCACCTTCCCTCGTCAAGTGCTCCATAGGTGAGCTGGCCACTGGGACTGAAGTTCATCTGTACCCTCTCGCCGAAGTTCACTGCCGGCGTACTTGAACGAAGCTCCCAGAATCCGACGATCTGCGTTTGCATGCGTCTTAACGTTTGACATGAGAGGCTCGACCCAGCTTGCCGGGGCGAGTCCTCTCGATGGAAGGGATAAACCTCACGCCGCACTCGCTTCGCTCTGCGCGAGGCGAATCTCGGAATAACGCATGGCCCACACGTCCCCCGCAATCTCGACCTTCCCCGAATCTTCGAGTTCATCCATGCGCGCCTGGATGTAGGCGATAGGCATATCTGTACTTGCTTGTTCGAGTTCGGGGATTAGATTACCAACGATCTTCGCTACCTTTTGCCAACGTGAAGTGCATGTGCGGACGATCATGGCATCGACAGCTCGTTCGACATCTTTCGGCGCCGCGCGCATAAGCCCTACTTCTTCTTCTGTTGGTTCATACGGTGCTGCGTCTTCCGGATCGAACGGCTCGATGTCTCTGTACTGAATTACTACTGGGGCTCTCACGCCAGCTAGCACTTCTGTTATTGACCTTGAAAGGGCTTGCATGAGCCCTTTTCGTTCCTCACTGTCAGAGACTTGAGCAATCGCAGTCTCTAGTTCCGTAAGGCTGGACAGGGCGAGTTCGCACGCAGCAAATATCTCTTCGGCGGCTTTTCGCTCCATGACTGAGGTTCCTGTGAGGTCTAACGTCGGCCGTGAATGGGCCGCAACGGCGCGCTCAGCATTGAAGAAAGGTGACCACGCTGGTCGCCGTTGTGGGTCCATTCGACGAACCTGTTAAACAGAGCGATCTTCACTTTAAAGGCACCCCACATGACGGGCAAGTTGTCGGGTTGAATGGCACGCCGTCGTCATTTGGGACTTTATTGCAATTTGGGCAGCGGTAAATTCGGACTCCGATGATTGCGCCAATAATTGCAACGGCAAAAAAGGCAATCGAGATAACTTCTCGCGAATCTTTCCACACCGAAAAGTAGTTTGTGACAACAAGGCCTAAAACGCCCACGACGAACCACGGCACGGCAAGAAAGCCCGCTCGACGGCGACGGCACTGGAATTCCGATGCGGTACTCATGAAGCCCGTTGTTTAACGTTGAAGGCCACCGGGGCGCAACACCTGCGGCGAAGCCGCCCTCTGCAGTTGCGCGTCCGCGTGGGCCGACCAGTTAGCGCTCATTCCTACGCTCCTGGATTTCTAGAATTTCCACTGCAGCCTTGAACTTCTTGCTAAGCCTGTAGTGTTCAATTGCGAGTCCAAACGCGGCGGCAACCGCGACAGCGATACAAACTCGAGCCGGAATTGCAATTTCAGTCCCGACAATGACCCAGATACCCGGAAGGCCGGAAAATACATATGGCCACGCTCCAAAAAGCCAGTGGGGTTTATGCCTTAAGACATCGCGGGCCGCCGCTTCTCGCATGACATCGCGTGCAAGTTCCTCGCCTAGAGCTTGGTTATGAGACAGCGAAGTTTCCATGAGGGCTAACGTGCAAGCTCAGCGGACGGCGAAGCCGTCCGCTGGAGCGAAAGGTTGAACATCATTTCGGCCATACCCGCTCCAAGTCGCCATCGACAAATCCCACCGTAACTGCTTCTGCCTTTCGGAGAATCGCGCTGCCTGTGCTTGGCTTCGACAAATAGGCGCTGACCAAAATCTTGGCGCCTTCCAGAACGGCGGCCCATGTGCGGCCGACATCAACATCAATGAGTTCGAGTGGCTCGTTCGCGGAACGAAACGACTCGTCGCAAGCCCAGTCGGAGTCCTCGTCGCTGTAGCTGTCGGAGCCGACTATTTCGATACACCACGGTTCCGCGAGGTTGAAATTGAATGCGATGACAGATTCAGGCACCGGCTGCGCCAACTCGCTGTCGAGCCACGCATCGAATCTGGACTGAAAAGCGGCTGTTGGCATGATGTTCAACGTAATTTAGACCGCAAAACCTGCGGCTTAACTTGGCGGCTGAGGTTTAACTTCGTCATAAAAATCGTCCGAAAGCCTCTTGTTTATTGGGTTTCCGGTAAATACACTGCATTTTCATACAGGTATAAATACTTCCATGAAACCCGGCAACCCACCGCTGCAATCGACCCGCTTGCTCGACCAGGTCAGGGAGCGGATTCGCTATCTTCACTATAGCTTCAGCACCGAGAAGCTCTATGTGTACTGGGTGCGTTTTTTCATCCGCTGGCATGGTTTGAAGCATCCGCGCGACATGGGGGCGAAGGAGGTTGAGGACTTTCTGACTATGTTGGCCACGGAACGCAAGGTGTCAGCGTCCACACACAAGCAGGCCCTGAGCGCGTTGCTGTTTTTATACCGGGAGATGCTTGGCGTCGATCTGCCCTGGCTCGACAACATCAACCGACCGACCCGCGCGCGGCGGATTCCCTCAGTGCTGACCAAGGACGAAGTTGCCGGTTTGCTGGCAGCGATGGATGGAACTGCTGGGCCACTCTGATGTGAGCACCACC
>NZ_CALRNF020000062.1:0-15152 GCF_943369415.1 Polaromonas sp. YR568 | reverse complement strand
TGCCCAGCGTCTGATGACATTCAATGTCGCCACGTCTATCACTCCTAATTTCCCCTGCTTTTAAAACAAGCAGGGTAGTGCCTACGTGGGTCAGATTTGGATGGAAATTACTGCGTTAAGTGGATCAGATTTCGACGGAATTCAACACGCGCTGGTCAATACATATAGCTTGGTTTTGGCTATTTGCCGAATGAGTCTTTCATACCCGTGACGCGATTGAATACGGGCTTACCCTCTCCTCCAATCAGATGATCCTTGGCATCCGTCACAAAGTACCCATGCCGCTCAAACTGGAAGCGCGTGCCGGCCGGCACCTTGGTGAGTGATGGCTCGACATACGCCGCCGCTGTCTTGAGGCTGTTGGGGTTCAGTTCGTCGAGGAAGTCCTTGTCGCCGGTGCCCGGGTGTTCGGCGGTGAACAGGCGGTCGTAGAGGCGGACTTCGGCTTCGACGGCGTCGTTCACGCCGACCCAGGTGATCACGCCCTTGACCTTGATGTTGTCCGAGCCAGGCGTGCCGCTCTTGGTGTCGGGGATCAGGGTGGCGTGGACTTCGGTGACCTTGCCGTCGGCGTCTTTGACAGCGCCTGTGCATTCAATGACGTGGCCGTATTTGAGGCGGACCTTGCTGCCGGCAATCGCTTGTTTGCTGGCGTTGGTGTGGGGCGGGAACAGGCGGAAGAAGCCCTTGGGCGGGGTTTCTTCGTAGTCGGTGCGTTCAATCCAGACTTCCTTGCCGATCTTGAAGTGTCGTTTGCCCATCTCTTCGTGGTGCGGGTGCAGGGGCGCGCTGCAGTCGTCGAGCTTGCCCGCGCCCATCACTTCATCCCAGTTGGTGAGCACGAGCTTGACGGGATCCAGCACGGCCATGGCGCGCGGGGCAATCGGGTCCAGGGTGTCGCGCAGCGCGCCTTCGAGGGTGCTGTAGTCGATCCAGCTGTCGCTTTTGGTGACGCCTATGCGTTCGGCGAACAGCTGCAGGGCCTCGGGCGTGTAGCCGCGGCGGCGCAGGCCGACGATGGTGGGCATGCGGGGGTCGTCCCAGCCGCTGACGCGCTTTTCATTGACGAGCTGGGCCAGCTTGCGTTTGCTGGTGAGCACGTAGCTGAGGTTCAGGCGTGCGAACTCGTACTGGCGCGGGTGCGGCGTGGCGATGAGCTTGCCTTCCGCGAGGCGGTCCAGCAGCCAGTCGTAGAAGGGGCGCTGGTCTTCAAACTCCAGGGTGCAGATGCTGTGGGTGATCTGCTCGAGCGCGTCTTCGACCGGGTGGGCGAAGGTGTACATGGGGTAGATGCACCACTTGTCGCCGGTGTTGTGGTGGTGGGCGCGGCGTATGCGGTAGATGGCCGGGTCGCGCATGTTGATGTTGGGCGAGGCCATGTCGATTTTGGCGCGCAGCACGGCAGCGCCGTCGGCCAGCTTGCCGTCGCGCATTTCGCGAAAGCGCGCCAGATTCTCGGCGGGTGTGCGGCCGCGGAAGGGGCTGTCGGTGCCGGGCTTGCCGAAATCGCCGCGGTTCAGGCGCATTTCTTCGGCGCTCTGTTCGTCGACGTAGGCGTTGCCGCTTTCAACCAGGTATTCGGCGGCGCGGTACATGAAGTCGAAGTAGTCGCTGGCCTGGTAGGGTTTGTCGTCACCCTTGCCGTTGCCAATCTGTGCCCAGTCGTAACCCAGCCATTTGACGGCGTCGATGATGCTGTCGACGTATTCGGTGTCTTCTTTTTCGGGGTTGGTGTCGTCAAAGCGCAGGTGGCAGACACCGCCGTAGTCGCGCGCGAGGCCGAAGTTCAGGCAAATGCTTTTGGCGTGGCCCACATGTAAATAGCCGTTCGGCTCGGGCGGAAAGCGCAGGCGCACCCTGGCCGGGTCGGGCTGGCCGGCGGCGTGGTGGGCGGCATCCCCGGGGCTGCCGCCCCAGCGGCGCTCGGCGTAAGTGCCTTCGGCCAGGTCTTTTTCGATGATCTGGCGCAGGAAGTTGCTGGGCTTGTGGGTTTCTTTGTCGGCGGGGGCTGCGGCGGCGTTTGTGGGTACGGGGGTGGTCATGGGCCGATTTTAGGGCTTACCCGAAGCACTTACGTTTGGCTACGCTCTTCACGGGGCGTGCGGTACGCGGTTACGCAAGTGCTGCGTTTAATCAACACATGGGCATTTCGCGCCCTTCACTCCCAAGGAGAAATCTTATGAAGACAGCCATCAAAGCAAACCGCTCCCTCGCACTGGCAGGCGCCGCCGCCACGCTGGCCGTGGCCGCCCTGGGCTTTGCGGGCGCCGCCCAGGCCCGCGACAACGTGTCGTTTTCCGTGGGCATAGGCGTTCCGGGCGTGGCGGTGGGCGTGACCAATGCCTACCCGGTGTACCAGCAGCCGGTGTACCAGCAACCCGTGTATGTGCAGCCGGCCCCCGTGTATTACCAGCCCGCGCCGGTGTACTACCCTCGCCCTGTGTATGTGAGGCCGGCGCCCGTGTATTACGCGCCGCGTCCTGTGTACTACGCGCCCCCGCGCCATGGCCACAGGCCGCACGGCGGCTACGTGCAGGCGCCGCGCCCCGGCCATGGTTACGGCCCCGGCTACCGCGCAGCGCCGGTGTATTACCAGCGCTAAGCCAACCGGCCCTGCCAGCAAAAAGCCCGCTTCATGCGGGCTTTTTTTATGGGCGCAGTTTCGTGGTGTCTGGGCCACTCAGAACAGCACACCGTTCGGGCTGAGCTTGTCGAAGCCCTTCGACAGGCTCAGGGCGAACGGTGGTGAGACAAGCTCAGTACCACGGCGGCGAAACAGGTTCTGGGCGAACGGGCAGGCTGTTCAGCCGGCCGCGCGCCAGAAGATGTAATCGGCTTCGTAGGGTACGGAGACGCGCATGCCCAGGGTGGAGGCGGTGCAGGGCGGGTTGGCCACCACGCCGGCTGCGGTGTAGCGGCTCTGGATGTAGCTGATGTTGGCGAGGGCGCCGGGGGTGTCGGACGGGCCGACCAGGGCGCGCAGCAGCGGCAGGTTTTTGCTGTCGCCGGGCACTTCGACGAGTTCCTTGGCGCTGACTTTGGAGCCGTCGCTGTGCACCCAGCGCGCCCGGGCACCGGGGAAATAGGTCACGGTGTTGCCGGCGCCATCGGCCAGCCGGATGCCCGGGGACAGCAGCAGCCAGGCGTATTCATAGGGCGCGCGTTTGACGGCCTGGCATTCGTAGAGCAGGTCGCCCCGGCCCTGGGCTTCGAGCACCGCCGTGTGGCCCGCGGGCACGCGCAGGGACTCGGGCAGGGTTTGCTGGGCCTGCACGGCCTCGGGGCGGGGCTGGCGCAGGCCGCAGGCGCTGAGCGCGGCCACGGCGCCGGCCAGCAGCAGGGCGTTTCGCAGCGGGACCACCGGGGAATGGCGAAAGGCTTTGGCTTTGGGAGTGTTCACGGCAGCTTTCAAGGAAAGAGGGACAGGGATCAAGCCCCAGTACAGCAGGACCGCGCCGGTTGGTCTGTAGGCGGGCAGGGGGACAAGGTGCGGGGAAACGTCGGCAGTGCGCCCGGCGCAAAGGTTTGGGCACCAACAGAAAAGCCCGCGGAACAGGTCCCGCGGGCTTTGGTTCCAGGGCCGCTCAGCAGCCATGGACGGGCGCGCTTTTCAGCGCGCCTGGAACAACCCCCTTAAGAGGCTTTCCAGAAGATGTAGTCAGCCTGGTAAGACGTGGTCAGCTTGTCGCCGAGGTCGGCCTGGGTGCAGGCTTTGCTCAGGTCCTGGCCGCCCTTGGTCTTGATGCGCTGGATGTAGGTGACGTTTTGCAGCACGCCGGGCGTGGAGCCCGAAGCGCCGGTGGACAGCTGCTGCGGCAGGTTGGTGGCGCCCACGCGGGGTGCCAGGGCGACCTGGGTGCCGACGACGCTGGAGCCGTCCATGTGCGTCCAGGTGGCGGGCGGGCCGGAGTATTTCACGACGGTCTTGCCGGTGCGATCGACCAGTTCGGCTTCGGGGCGCACCAGCACCCAGCCTATGGTGCCGGCGGTGGTGGCATTGGCCTTGCACTCGTAGTGCAGCAGGCCGCTGGCGGTGGTTTCAAGCGCGACGACATTGCCGGGCGGCACGGTGATCGTGGCGTCGAGCTGGTCCTGGGTGTATTGCTTGGGCAGCGGCGCGACGCCGGAGCAGGCGACCATCAGGGTGGCGGTGCCGGTGACCATGGCGACGGTGACCGCCGCGCTTTTGGTATAGGCCCAAAGGGTGTTGTGCGTGCTTTTCATGATGAGGTTCCCCGTTTGCTTGTTGGTGTGCTTGTGTGTCGCTATGCAGTAAAACCCGGGGGGCGTAAAACCGCTGTAGGACGCCGCGCAGGCTTGCTGCCAGCGCTTGCCCGCAGCGCCTGACGGCGCGGCGGAAGGTTGTGAGGCCAGGCGCAAAAAAGCCCACGGGCCGGCCTTGCGGCAGCCTGCGGGCCTGAAAACCAGCTCCGCCTGACAGTTCAGAACTGGTCGCTCACCCTTAACGGAAAAAAGCGCAGTGGCGCCTTACATCGCCTTGTAGAAGATGTAGTCGGCCTGGTATTTCACGACCTGTTTGGCGCCCGCGTTGCCGGCGGCGCAGGCCATGGCGGGGGCGACGCCGCCGCGGGTGTCCACGCGCTGGATGTAGCTGACGCCGCTCATGGCGCCGCTGCCCATGGCCGGGTTGGCCTTGACGAGCTGCGAAGGAATGTTGCCTGTGCCGTTGGGGGCGACGGCGATTTGTGTGGCGGTCAATTTGGAGCCGTCCATGCTTTCCCAGGTGGCGGGCGGGCCGTAGTACTTGCCGACCTGTTTGCCGGCGCGGTCGTTGAGCTTGGCATCGGGGCCGACGAAGACCCATTCAAACTGGCCGGCCATGTCTTTCTTCGGGCTGCACTGGTAGGTGATCTCGCCCACACCCACGGTTTCCATCGCGACCTTGTTGCCGGCCGGCACCTGGACGGCGGCGGGCAGGTTGGCCTGCGAGTACATGGGTTGCATGGGCGACATGCTGCCGCAGGCGGCGAGCAGGGAGACGGCGAGCACGGAGGCGGAAATTGTGAAGGGACGCATCATCATTGTTGAACTCCTCGAAGGTTGTGGACCGGCCCCAAGCGGGCCGGCGTTGGTGAGACGACCAGCCTTTGTTGTGAGCGGTATGGCGGCGCGTCCTGATGGGGATACGCGGCGAGAACCAGGATGGATTCAAAAAAACTCCCCCCCGTCCAGGCTCACTTCGTGTAGCCCGTTCCCCCCTCAAGGGGGCGGCGCCTGGGGCCGGCAAAGCCGGACCCGCGGCCCCCACTGGTGAAGACCTTCATCACCAGTCGTAGCCACAGAACTCTTCAAACCCAGCATGAGCCGCGGGACTGGCTTTGCCAGACCGCAGGCGGGCGGCCCCCTCGGGGGGCAGGGAGCGACACGAAGTGCGCGACCGTGGGGGCTCTTACTGCCCGAAACGCGGGCCTTTGACGAGGAAGTCCTTTTCCTCGGGCGTGTCGGTGCGCCCCAGGGCCGCATTGCGATACGGAAAACGCCCGAAGCGCACGACGATGTCCCGGTGCTTGCGCGCGAAGTCGAGGTTGTCCTGCAGGCGGACCTTCAGCGACCCGGGTGCGTCGGCGACCAGCCGGGTGAAGCTGGCCACGCACTCGTCCTGCAGCGCGAGGTTTTCGGCGTGCATCAACGGCATGTAGAGAAAGACGCGGCCGGCCCAGGGCAGTTGCCGGTCTTCACCGGCCGTGATGGTACGCAGCACCAGCTGCTGGGCGCGCGCATCGCCGGCAAAGGCCTGGGCCTTGCCGCGAAAGACGTTGCGGGTGAACTGGTCGAGCAGGATGACCAGCGCCAGGCGCGTGAGGGGCGGCTGCTCCCACTCGCGCAGGCCGTCGGCCACGGCGGTGGTGACGTCCGCGCCGAAGCGGGCGCGGATGTCGGCGTCGAGTTCGGCGCCGCCGCTGAACCAGCGTTTGGCCTGGTCCTGCGTGGGCCATTCGTTTTCGATGCCGTCGCCCAGCCAGAAGTCCAGGACTTCGGCTGGCGTGGTGCTTGTGGTGGAGGGTGCGCTGGAGGAGGGTGTGGTGGGCTCGGTCATGACGACCGGGAGCTTAGCCTACCAGCGGTCGGAGCGCAGTTGCAGGTCCCATACCCCTTTGCGCACGGCGTAAACACCGACCACGCCGTAGCGCTGCTCGCCCACGGCGTCCCACTTCATGGAGCCGGTGATGGGCGCGTAGCCGTCGAAGGTACGCAGGGTCTGGGTGATTTTTTCGGGCTTGACCGAGTTGGCGCGCCGCATGGCGCCGGCCAGGATGTACATCGCGTCATAGGTGTAGTGGCCGCCGTAGGCCGGCTCCATCTTGAAGGTGTCCTGGTACTTGCTCAGGAAGGCCTTGCCGTTGACGAACTCCTTGGCGTCCAGGATGGGCGAGGTGGCGTACAGGCCCTTGACGACGTCGCTGCCCTTGAGCATGGCGGTGGTCTTGATGGTGTCGCCGCCCAGGATGCTGACCTGCTGCGTGTAGTCGATCTTCTTGAGCGCTTCCATCAGCGCGAGGATCTGGAAGTCGCCCTGCGTGGAGACGATGACCTCGACGTTGCCGGCCTTGATCTTGGCGGCCAGGTCGTCGAAGGCGGTGGTCTTGTCGTCGGACGAATAGGTGACCACCACTTCCTTGTTGGCCTTCTTGAGCTCGGCCGCGGCGCCGGTGGCCAGGCCCTTGCCGTAGGTGGTGCCGTCGTCGACGACGGCGAACTTGTTGGCATTGAGCTGGTTGGCGGCGAAGGAGCCGATGGCGCGGGCCTGCAGGTTGTCGTTGGCGACCAGGCGGAAGGTGGTGTCCAAACCGAGTTCGGTGAACTTGGGGTTGGTCGAGATGGCCAGCTGGGCGATGTGCTTTTCGGCATAGACCGGCGCGGCCGGGATGCTGACGCCGGAATTGAGGTTGCCGATCACGGCGACCACGCCGGCGTCGATCAGCTGTTTGGCGACTTCCACGCCGGCTTTCGGATCGGAGCGGTCGTCCATCGCGATGATTTCGATCTTGACCGTCTTGCCCTTGATCTGGAAGCCTTCCTTGTTGAGCTCGTCCACGGCCATCTTCACGCCGTTGTGCAAATCCTGACCCAGCGCGGCCAGGTTGCCCGACAGGGGCTGGGCGACGCCGATCTTGATGGTGTCGGGCGGGTTGTCGCAGCCGGACAGCAGGGCGGAGCCTGCGACAACAGCGGCGGTCAGGGCAGCCAGGGTATGGCGGCGCGTGGTGCTTTGGGTCATGGTGAAACCTGGAGTTGAGTGGGTGTAACTGAATGTAGATTTCAGCCCTGTGAAGCGATAGTAGGGTTGACCTACTTCTGCTTGAATATGAGAGTAGATTAGTTTTACTAATGATTTGGATTGGTTCGTTTCACCCGTAAAACGCACCGAAATGGCTTATTTCTGAACCACATTGGTTCGCCCCCGTCCAGGCTCACTGCGTGTAGCCTGTTCCCCCCTCAAGGGGGCGGTGAAATTTGCCCACCCCCGTCCAAGCTCACTGCGTGTAGCTTGTTCCCCCCTCAAGGGGGCGGCGCCTGCGGTCTGGCGAAGCCAGTCCCGCGGCTCCTGCTGGTTGCGGCCTGCGTTTTATGGCGTGATGCGCAGAGCGCTCAGAGCAGGCCGAGCTGGGCCCACAAGAGCTTGCCGAGGTAGCGGTCGGGCATCAGCGTGAACACACCCGCCACAAGGCATGCGCCAATGTAGAGGCCCTGCATGGCCTTGCGGTGGCCCGTGATGTTGCCGTGGCCCAAATGCCAGAACGCGCCAATCAGGCTGAACAGCGCAAAGGGCACCAGCAGGTGAATGGGCGTGTAGCCGGCGATATTCGGATAGTCGTAGTCGCGGATGAAAACCGCCGTTGCGGCGGTGACCAGCATCATTGTCACGAAGGCATACCCGAAAGCGCGGTGCAGCTTGGGCCGCTGCAGGCGCCCCTTGCGTGCCCACAGCGCGACCGGCCCGAGGACGATGGCGCTTGCGGCGGCGGACAGGTGAATGGCGATCAGCGGCGTCAGTTGCATGGCTGTTGCTCCGTTGGCGATAGGGGACAAAATTTTGCACCTGCAACGTGGCTGTTGCAAATTTTGGGTCGCCGCCAGGGTGCAGGTCCGCTTAAGGCGTTCTTCAGGAGCCTGCGGCCATAATCACAGCTACATTTTTTGGAGCCAGCATTGGATATCGCACTGTTGATCAAAGCCGCCGTCATGGGCATCGTCGAAGGACTGACCGAGTTCCTTCCCATCTCTTCAACCGGCCACCTGATACTGGCCGGTTCCCTGCTCGGTTTTGACGACGACAAGGCCAAGGTCTTCGACATCGCGATCCAGACCGGCGCCATCTTTGCGGTCATCCTGGTGTACTGGCAAAAAATACGCGCGACCGCGGTGGCGCTGCCGACCGACAAACAGGCGCAGCAATTCGTGCTCAATGTGCTGGTGGCCTTTGTGCCGGCGGTGGTGCTGGGCCTGCTGTTCGGCAAGGCCATCAAGGCCCATCTGTTCACGCCGGTCGTGGTGGCCAGCACCTTCATCATCGGCGGCTTCATCATTTTGTGGGCCGAAAAGCGCCAGCAGAACAACCCCGCCGTGGCGCGCATCCAGGAGGTCGAGGCCATGACCATGATGGACGCGCTCAAGGTGGGCCTGGTGCAGTGCCTGGCGATGATCCCGGGCACCAGCCGCAGCGGCGCGACCATCATTGGGGGCATGCTGCTGGGCCTGTCGCGCAAGGCCGCCACCGATTTCTCCTTCTTCCTGGCCATGCCCACGCTGATAGGCGCGGGCGTCTACAGCCTCTACAAGGAACGCGCGCTGCTGTCGATGGCGGACCTGCCGATGTTCACTGTCGGCCTGGTGTTTTCCTTTTTCAGCGCCTGGCTGTGCGTGCGCTGGCTGCTGCGCTACATCTCGACCAACAGCTTTGTGCCGTTTGCGTGGTACCGCATCGCCTTCGGCATCGTGGTGCTGGCGACGGCGTGGAGCGGTGTGGTGGTCTGGGCGGAATAAAGCGTCTGCGGCGCCTCGCCGCGATGCCCCGCGATTGGCGTGACGTCTGACAGAAGCCGTCACGTCCCGGTGTTAGGCTGGATTTTTCAACTCCATCCTGAGGCGCACCATGAGTATTCTCGGCAAAATTTTCGGCAAGATCTTTCCCTCGCTGCAAACGCCCGACGCCGCACCGACGGCCGCCCCTGGAACTGTGACTGCGGCGCCTGCACCGGCACCCGCGGCGCCGCCCATGCAGCAGGTGGACGTCGAAGCCCTGCTCAACGACATGGCCGGCAAGAACCCGGAAAAGCTCAACTGGAAGACTTCCATCGTCGACCTGATGAAGCTCCTGCACCTTGACAGCAGCCTGGGCGAACGCAAGGAACTGGCGAAGGAGCTGGGCTACACCGGCGACATGAATGACAGCGCGACCATGAACATCTGGCTGCACAAGCAGGTCATGAACAAGCTGGCGGCCAATGGTGGCAAGGTGCCCGCCGACCTGATGGATTGACCCTGCAGGGAGCGCTCAGGCGGCCCTGAGCTTTTCCACCAGCGCCGCGTAAGCCGCCATCGCCTCTTCGCGGCCCATGCCCTTGCGCCCGGCCCAGGCGTCGTATTTGGCGCGGCCGGTCACGTCCATCATGCCGGGGCGCTCGCCCGTCGCGTCGCCCACTGTCGCCTGCTTGTAGAAGGCATAAAGCGCCAGCAACTCGTCGTTGCCGGGCGGCTTGGCCAGTGTTTTCACGGCGATGCCGGCGGCTTCAAAAGCGCGCTCGGCCTCGCTGGGGCCAGCGGGCGCCACGGGCGCGCCGAAGTGGGCGTCTTCCAGCGCCACGTCGTCGGGGAACCAGCGCGCGTCCAGCAGCCGGCCCGAGCGCACGGCAAAAGCCAGCACGCCTTGCGACATAAGCCCCGCCGCCGTGAGCGTGGCGGGCAGCACGGCGATGCCGGCGTTGAACACCGCTTGCCCGAAGGCGGTGAACTTCACCTCGCCGGCCCAGGGCAGCATGGCCTGCAGGCCTTTGTTGCCACGGTAGATGCCGCTGGCGCGGTTGGCGCCGGGCTGGAACCAAGCCATGTCGGAAGCGCCCCTGGCGAAGATGCCGGCGAAGTCGCCGGCTTCGAGCGACGCGCGCAGCGCCTGCGCAAAAGCGTGCAGCGCTTCGCTGCTCATCTTGGGGTCTTCCACCGCCATGCCCAGCGAGGCCGCGCTGCTGGCGCCGAAGAATTCCAGCACGTTGCGCGCCACCTGTTCGCGGTCGTTGTCGACGCAGATCATGTGGTAGCTGTTCTCCAGCACCACCATGCGCGCCTTGGCGCCGCCGATTTGTTCGACCAGGTAGTTGGCTGAGGCCAGGCTGGTGAGCTCGTCTTCGCGCGCGTGGATGACCAGGGTTTCGCTGGCCATGTTCTTGAGGTCCGTCATGACCCAGCGGCGCAGGCGGTCGACCTGGCGCACGCAGGCCAGCGGCACCCAGCGGTAGTGGAAGTTTTCGCCGCGCGCGAACTTGGCCTTGACGATGGCGCGCAGCTGCTCGTTCTTGATGCCGAAGGGGTCTTCTTCCTCCACCTTCATGCGCGCGGGAACGCCGGGCACGTAATACATCAGGTGGCGTGCCGGCGTGTACCAGGCGGTGGCCCAGCCGTCGATGTAGATGGGCGGGGCCAAGGCGATCAGCTTGCCGCGTGTGTGCTTCTGGCGCTTGGCCAGCTCGGTGGCCAGCAGCGCGCCCATGCACATGCCCATGATGTGGAAGTTGTCGTGCTGCGCGGCCACCTCGTGGTACTTGGCCGTGACGGCTTCCATCCATTGCTCGGCGGTCACGTTCACCAGGTCTTCGGGCGTGGTGCCGTGGCCGGGCAGCGTGAGTGAGTGCGTGACGAAACCGGCGTTCTTGAGCCGCTTGTGCATGGAGCCCAGGTCGTACTGCGTGCCGCCCAGGCCGTGGATCAGGAAAACGGCGGGCGTGCTTTTATCCACCGCAGGCCCGGCTGCGGGCGGCGGCGTGAGGGGCGTGACGGCGGTGTCCATGGCCATGACCTCAGGCCTCGACTTCCAGCAGCACGGCCACCTGCTCGACCTGGCCGTCGGCGCCGCGCACGCCCGACAGGCGCGCGCTCACGGCGGCCACGCGGCCGTCGCTCCAGCGCAAGGTGTTCTTCCACAGCGCATGCTCGCGCTGGCCCTGCGTGAGGTCGCGCCAGTCGGCCTGCAGCGCGGGCTGCTCCAGCGGGTCGGCGTGGGCGATGAAGTCCTGCACGGTGAGCAGGCCGGCGGCATCGGTGCGCAGCAACTCGCCGGCGCCTTCGCCCCATTGGGCGGCGCCGGTTTTGGCGTCGAAGTTGGCGACCACGGTGCGGTTGGAGTCCAGCACCTGGCGGTAGCGGGTGCGCCAGTCCTGCGCCTGCGCGAGCGCCTCGGCAGCGGTGGCGCCCAGCACGTTGACCACGCCCACCAGAAGCGCCATCACGGCCACATAACCCTGGACCTCGATCACGGCCTCGCCGGGAAAGCCTTCAACCTCGGCGAAAGGCCCGCCGCCGGCGTTGGTCCAGGCGATCAGCGCCAGCGCGCCCAGCAGCGTGGCCACCGTGGCGCCGCGCTCTTTCCAGAGGATGGCGGTAACCACCATGAAAGGCAGGGGCAGGTAGGTGAGCGTGGGGCCCAGCGAGGCGCTGAAGCGGTCCGAAACGTCGGCAGAGAAAATCAGCGCCGCCACCACGAAGAACAGCACAAAGGTGCCCGCGCCCGCGAGGAACTGGCTGGTGGCCATGCCGCCCGAGCGCTTGACCTTGAAGCCCGCAAAAGAAGTGACCAGCGGCGCGATCAGCAGGATGCCGACGAAGGTGGTGCAGGCCCACACGCGCCACTCCGTCAGCATCGGTATGGCCTGGGGCAGGGCCCAGCTCCAGAGCACGATGGCGATGCTGGCGCCCACCGCTGAAGTGAGCAGCGCGCCCGCCAGGAAGCCCGCATAGGCCTTGCCCGGCTCGCTGCGGCCGTCGGGGCCGGGTGCGCGCAGCAGGCGCGCCACCCAGGCGCCCAGGCTGGCGGCCAGCGCCTCGTTGGCGCCAAAGGCCAGTGCGGGCAGCAGCGCCAGGCCGTCCAGCAGCGACAGCGCGATCGCCGCCAGCGCGGCGCCGGCGAGCACGGCCGGGCGTTTGGCGGGTTTGACCACCATCAGCGCGCCAAAGGTGATCCCGGTGGCGAGCCAGACGGAAGCGCTCAACGTCATCGCGTCGCCCATGCCCTGGGACACGATGGCCGCGAAAGCCCATGCAAGAAAGGTCAAGGCAAGGGTGACGATGAAGGGCAGGGCCATGAGATTTCTCCTCGGAGCGTCGTGTTATTGCTCGGCACGGGGCCGGATGGGTTGGCCTAGTTTATCCAGTCTGTTTCAGGTATTGCTTAGGTGTTTAAGGGTAAGTCCTCGCGCGTTTGAAGTCCTGGAAATCTACAATATGGACACATATCCACAATATGGACAAACACCGTGCCAGTAGACACCCCCGACCAGACACCTTTGATGCCCTACCAGTACCCGAACCCGCCCGACGCGCGGCCGGAAATCGTGGTGCAACACGCCATTCCCACCGATGAGCGGCTCTGGGTGCCGCAGGCCGAGAACGTCTGGTTCCGCCCGCTGTGCCTCAATGCCAGCCAGGGTTACTGGATGAACCTGCTGCGCGTGCGCAAGTCCGGCGTGCTGAGCCGGCACCGCCATCCGCAGGCGGTGCACGGCTTTGTGCTCAAGGGCCGCTGGCGCTACCTGGAGCACGACTGGGAGGCCACCGAAGGCAGCTATGTGTTTGAGCCCCCCGGCGAAACCCACACGCTCTACGTGCCCGAAGACGTGGAGGAAATGATCACCTACTTCCAGGTCAACGGTGTCATGTACTACACCGACCCTTACGGCAAGGGCATGGGCTATGAGGACGTGTTCACCAAGATAGAGATGTGCAACAAGCACTTCGAGGCCGTCGGCCTGGGCGCCGACTACACCCAACAATTCATCCGCTGAGCGCGGCCGCATCTTTTTCAGGAAACACGCATGACTTACCAGGCTGACCTTTTCAAAGGCAAACGCGCGCTCGTCGCCGGCGCGACGCAAGGCATAGGCGCCGTCATCGCCAACCACCTCGCGGCGCTGGGCGCCGAAGTCACGGCCCTGGGGCTGGGCGGAGGCGACGGCACGCTGGATGCGGCCGTCGAGGTGCGCCAGGCCGACGTGACCTCGGCGGCCAGCCTGGACGCGGCGCTGGCCGGCATCGCCACGCTGGACATTGTTTTCAACTGCGCCGGCATCATCCAGCGCGGTGCCGAGCATGACCTCGAGGTGTTTGAAAAAGTGCTGGCCGTCAACCTGACCGGCACCATGCGCGTGTGCACCGCCGTGCGTGAGCGCCTCAAGGCCAGCCGCGGCTGCATCGTCAACACCGCCTCCATGCTGAGTTTTTTCGGCGGCGGCCTGGTGCCCGGCTACGCGGCCAGCAAGGGCGGCGTCGCCCAGCTCACCAAGTCGCTGGCGATTGCCTATGCGCCCGACGGCATCAGGGTCAATGCCATCGCCCCCGGCTGGATCGCCACGCCGCTCACGCAAGCCCTGCAGGACGACCCGGCGCGCGCCGGCCCCATCCTGGCGCGCACGCCCATGGGCCGCTGGGGCACACCGAAAGACGTGGCTGAGGCCGCGATGTTTCTCTGCACGCCGGCGGCCAGCTTCATGACCGGCGTGATCCTGCCGGTGGACGGCGGCTACATGGTGTCGTGATGGCAGCGACCGTTGCTGCGTCACAGGTCGCCGGCACGGCCGCGTTCTCCAAATTCATGCACGTGCTGCAGCTGGTCGCTGATTCAGACCAGCCGCTCAACGTCGGCGCGCTGGTCAAGGCCAGCGGTTATCCGCGTCCCACGGTGCACCGCATCGTCGCGGCCCTGGTGGCCGAGGGCCTGCTGGTCGACAACGAGCGCGGCGCATTGCTCGCCTTGGGCCCGCGCCTGATCCAGCTGGCCAGCCGCAGCTGGGGCCGCTCCGACCTGCGCCTGGCCGCGGTCGACGAACTCAAGCGATTGCGCGACCTCACCGGCGAAACCGTGCACCTGGCCGTGCCCAGCGGCAGCACCATGGTCTACATCGAAAAACTCGAAAGCCCGAGCGCGGTGCGCATGGCCTCGCGCATTGGCACCAGCGTGGCCTTGCATGCGACTGCGGTTGGCAAGGCTTACATGGCGGCGCTGGAGCCCGCCGTGCTGGAGCCGCTGCTGCTGGGGCTGTCTTTGCCGCGCTACACCGGCAACACGCTGGTGAAGCTGGCTGATCTGCGCAAGCAGTTGCAGGTGACGCGGGACAAAGGCTGGTCTGTGGATGCCGAGGAGCATGAAGCGGGGATTTTTTGCTATGGAGCCGTCATACGCGGCAGCCGCGGCTTGCCTGTGGCCGCGATCAGTGTGAGTACTTTGATGTTTCGGCAGAAGGCGGAACCGGAGGAGGTTTATGTTGCGCCTTTGCTGGAGGCTTGCCGGGTGATTTCTGAGAGGGTGGGGGAGGTGCCTGCGCTGGTTGGAGCTGATGTTTTCTAGCGCCGTTGGTGTTCCCGCAGCGCTACCCTTTGTGAATTCTGCTGGCCGGGGGTTGCCCGGCAGCAAGTAACTTTCTTTTGCTTCGCCAAAAGAAAGTCACCAAAGAAAAGGCGACCCTGGTTGCTGCGTCCCTCCGCTTCGCTGCGGGCAACCTGCGGTGCTCGGTTCAGGCGGGGTCTCGCTAAACTCGCTACGCTCAAACAACGCGATCCCTGATCCGCCTGAACCTGCGCTCCTCGGCGCATCCACAAGGGGTGGGGACAAGGAATACCGAACAGCCAACAGCCGAAGACAGGAAACCGAATACAGAAACCACAAGGACACGCCATGGCGTGTCCTTGCTTGTATTTGTCTTCTTTCTTGTCCCCTCTCCCTCTGGGAGAGGGTTAGGGTGAGGGCCAGCAGCCTTCGCACCCGCAGCTTCACATCAACTGTGCTGGTCAAGTAATTTCGGACACCTCGATAAGGGCACGTTCGGCCATTTGTCGTTCATAGACATTGGGAGGCAGATAACCCAGGGTTGAGTGCAGGCGCCGGCTGTTGTAGAAGCCGACGATGTAGTCGGAGATGTCGGCGGCGG
>NZ_CALRNF020000061.1:0-15159 GCF_943369415.1 Polaromonas sp. YR568 | reverse complement strand
CCACCCCTTGTGGATGCGCCGAGGAGCGGAGGGCCAGACGGATCAGGGCAAAAACTTGTTTGAGCCGCAGGCGAGTTGTTTTTGACCCCGTCTGGACCGAGCACCGCAGGTTGCCCCGGAGCGAAGCGCAGGGGACGCAGCAACCAGGGTCGCCTTTCTTTTGGGTACTTTTCTTTGGCGAAGCAAAGAAAAGTGCCTCGCCCGCCGGGGCGAGACCCGGCCAACGCCCTCAGCAAAGAGAACAGAGGGGAAGCGCGCAAGCCGGAGCAAGACCCGGCCTTCAATCCCCAATCGTGAAATAAAACGTAGCCCCGGCGCCAGGCGCACTCTCAGCCCAAACCCTCCCCTGATGCATCTCCACGACCTGCCTGACCGTCGCCAACCCAATCCCCGTCCCCTCGAACTGCGAGGTGGAATCCAGCCGCTCGAACACCTGGAACAACTTCCCGGCCTTGGCCATGTCGAAGCCCGGGCCGTTGTCGCGCACAAAAAACACCGGCTTGCCGTCGGCGCCGGGCTGGCTGCCGACTTCTATGCGCGCCGCGGGCGTCTTCGCGCTGAACTTCCAGGCGTTGCCGATCAGGTTGCTGAGCACCGAGGTCATCAGGCGGCTGTCGGCCTGCGCCACCATGCCTTCTTCCTGCACGGCCACTTCAACTTCGCGCTGGGGGTCGGCCTGCGCGTGCTGCTTGAGCAGCTGGGTTGCGATGTTGCCGAGGTTGACGGCTTCGCGGTTGAGGCTGCCGCGTGAGATCGTCGCCAATGACAGCAGCCCGTCGACCAGCAGCGCCATCTGCGCGACGCCGCTGCGTATGCGCGCCACCAGCGCGAGCGAAGGCTCGTCGGCCTGCAGCGTTTTGCGCCTTTGCAGCAGGCCGCTGAAGCCGTCTATCGTCGACAGCGGCCCGCGCAGGTCGTGCGAGACCGAATACGAAAACGACGCCAGCCGGCGGTTGGCTTCCTTCAGGTCGCGGGTGCGCGCTTCGATGCGCTGCTCCAGGCCCAGGTTCAGGCTTTCGATCTGCACCGTGTATTTGCGCTGGTGCAGGAACACCGCCGACAGCGCCGTCGCCAGCAGCAGCAGCAGCGCGGTGCTTCCCAGCGCGATGCGGGTGTAGCCCCTGGCGCGTTCGCCGGCGCCGGCGAGCGCCTCCCGCTCCGAGGTGCCGACCATCACCATCATGCCCAGCGAGGGAATCACCTGGAAGCTGACCACGCGCGAGACGCCGTCGAGCTGGCTCGTGGTCACCAGGCTGCCGCTGGGCGTGGCGGTCCGCTCCGCAAGAATCTTGCGGACGACGGGATAGTTGGAGACGTCGCCGCCGAAACTCACCTGGGCGCCCAGGCGCCGCGCGCGCACCTGCCCGTCAAAGCCGATGAAGGACACCAGCCCCTCGCTGCCCATGTCGACCTTCTGGTAGAGCTCGGTGAAGATGGTCGCGTCCAGGCCGACCGACACCACGCCGCCAAAGCTGCCGTCGGGCTTTGTCAGGCGCCGGCTGGCATGGACGGTGCGGCGCCCGGTGTGCCAGCTGTCCAGCGCGGTGCCCACCACCAGCTCGTCGGCGGTGCTGGCCTTCTGGGCCTTGTAATAGTCGCGGTCCGCGGCGTTGAAGGGCAGGGGCGTCGCGGGCCCGACCACCACCTTGCCCTCCTCGTTGATGATGCGGCGGTAGACCAGCGCCCTCACCGACAGGTTCATGGGCGTGGGCAGCTCGTCGAGCTGCAGCGCGCGCCCTTTTTCGTACCAGGCCCTGCGCGTATCCAGCAGGATGCCGTCCACGTCCTGCAGGGTCGCGATGGCCTGCTCGGCGAAGATCACCGCCAGATTGGCGTTGTGCCGCATCTGGGACTGGATGGCCTCCCGCCTCTCGTGCCGGATCTGCATGTAAAAAAACACCCACACCAGGGCCGACAGCAGCAGGCACACCGACACGATGGACACGACGCTCAGGGGCAGCCGTTTAAGCATGGTTCAGGCCTTTGCGCATCTGGCGATGGTACCCAGCGCGGCAGCGGCCGCACATGCGCGCAAACCCGCGAAAGCCGGGCTGGTGCGGGCGCCGGGCACGCACTGTTCCGGTGCCTTGCGCCCCGGTCCATTTGGGTCTCACATCAAGGCCCCGCGTTAAACTTGCCCCATGACCTGGAAAGCGACACTCGCACTCGACTACACGCACCAGGCCGGCAAGACGCTTGCCCACTTCCGCCACAGCGGCCCCTTGCGCATCCTGCAAAGCCTGTACCCCGAAGGCGACGCCATCTGCCACAACGTCATCGTGCACCCGCCCGGCGGCCTGGTCGGCGGCGACACACTCGAGCTGGCCTTCAGCGCCGCGCCCGGCACGCACGGCCTCATCACCACGCCCGGCGCCACCCGCTTTTACCGCTCCGCCGGCGAGCCCGCATTGCAGGACACCCGCCTCACGCTGGCCGCCGGCGCGCGCATGGAATGGCTGCCGCTGGAAGCCATCTGCTACAGCGGCTGCCTCGCCGAAAACCGCCTCACGATGACGCTGGCGCCCGGCGCCGAACTGATGGGCTGGGACGTCACCGCGCTGGGCCTGCCCGCCGCCGGCCAGCCGTTTGACAGCGGCAGCTTCCGCCAGCACATCGAAGTGCCCGGCGTCTGGCTGGAACGCGCCCGCCTCGACGCCGCCGACAGCCTGCTGCTGGACGGCCCGCTGGGCATGGCCGGCCGGCGCTGCATCGCCTCGCTGTTCTTCGTCACCGGCAGCAAGCTTGAACGAAACCGCCGCCAGCGCGCGCTCGACTGCGCGCGCGACGTGTTGCAAGCCCATGCGCTGAGCCCCAGCGCCGGCGCCACCAGCCCCGACGCGCAGGTGGTGGTCGTGCGCGTGCTCTCGCCCGTGGTCGAGCCCGCCATGGCCCTGCTCAGGCAGGTCTGGCAGGCCTGGCGCAAGGAGCTGTGGCAGCTGGCGCCGTCCACGCCGCGGCTCTGGTCGACCTGAAGCGGCCCCACCGGCATGAACACCAGGGACCAGGCCACGCAGGCAGACAACCGGATTGGCTTGCCTGTCTTTGGCATCAGCCTGATTGCCCTGCCCCCAGGGCACATCAGAGATCGGCTCTCCGAAATTCAGGACCTCATTGAGGCGTCGAGTCCCGAAGAGGGCCTGTACAGGTGCCCTGCGGCCACACTTCACCTCAGTGTTTTCCACTTCGTCTGGGCGCGCAGCCCGCATGCGGCCAGGGGGCCCGCGGAATGGGACAAGTGCAAGGCGAGGGTGCTTGAATCCATAGCGGCCGTCACGTCGTCCGCGCCGCCGTTCGCGCCGGGCCGGGGGGCGGTCCACGCGGGTGATGCCGCCATCTACCTGAAGTTCGACGCATCGCCTGCGCTGGAGCGCTTGCGGGATTCCCTGGGCGGCATCGCCACGCCCCTTCTTTCCTGCGCCAGCAGGCCCGCCATCCAGCACATCTCCCTGTTTCGTTATCGGCGCAGCGTGGCGATGCGCGCCGTTGACGCGGCATGTGCTGGACTTGCACCGTTCTCTGGTGATTGGGAAGTTGGCGCACTGCAGCTGGTTCAGGAGAATGTGTACCCGGCCATAGACCTCCGCTTGATCGGTGAGTTCTTTCTGGGCCCGAACCCCAATCCCCGTGGTCGGGAAGCCTGAGTACCCTCTGAACCTGCCACGTCGGCGCATGCCTACAGGGGCGTCAGCCCCCTCCGGCAAATGAAGGGTGCCGCCTATGTGTAGGATGGAACACCCACGTTTCAGGAGACACCCCCATGGCCCCCAAGAACACGATTTGCCTGTGGTACGAACGCGATGCGCTGGCCGCCGCCGACTTCTACGCCAAAACATTCCCCGACAGCAAGGTCGGCAACACCATGCGCGCGCCCGGCAACTACCCCGACGGCAAGCAGGGCGACATCCTGACCGTCGAGTTCACCGTCGCCGGCATTCCCTGCGTCGGGCTCAACGGCGGCCCGCACTTCAAGCAGAGCGAAGCCTTCTCCTTCCAGATCGCCACCGACGACCAGGCCGAAACCGACCGCCTGTGGAATGCCATCGTCAACAACGGCGGCCAGGAAAGCGAGTGCGGCTGGTGCAAGGACAAGTGGGGCGTGTCATGGCAGATCACCCCGCGCGTCCTCACCGATGCGGTGTCCGGCCCCGACCGCGCGGCCGCCAAGCGCGCGTTCGACGCGATGATGACCATGAAAAAAATCGACGTCGCCGCGATAGAAGCCGCCGTCCGGGGCTGACGCGCCGCCCGCGCGTCCTGCCCGCTCTGTATGTGAATCCAGTGTTTTGGCCGCCTTGAGCGGCCTTTGGGCGGCGGGCTGTCAGACATGAGAGACCCGTCCTACAGGCGAATGGGCATAGGGCACGGGCGGCCCGGAGCTTTTCCTTTCAAGGCCGGGCCGGCAGGCGGCACAGACTCCACTCATCGACATCCGTCGAGTCCGAACCAGGAGTTTGACCATGAATGCATCCCAGAATTTCCGTTTTGCCAAAAGCGCCGCAGCCTTCGGTATCGCCGCCCTGCTCTCGCTCGGCGCCACCGCCCAGATTGCTTCCGGCACCACCGGCATTGACGCCACCGGCAGCGCCCGCAGCGAAATGAACGCCTGCCTGACCGGCCGCACGCAACAGGACCGTGAAACCTGCATGACCGAAGTCCGCAATGCCAACGCCGCCAAACGCGCCGGCCAGGTCGACAACGCCGGCGGCCAGTTCGGCGCCAACGCGCTCAAACGCTGCGACGTCTTCCAGGGCGAAGACCTCATCGCCTGCCAGGCCCGCATCGTCGGCTACGGCAAGACCGACGGCAGCGTTGCCGGCGGCGGCGCGATGCGCCAGGTGGAAACCGTGGTCGTGCCTGCCGGCGCCACCAACGTCCGTATCCAGCCGCAGACTTCCTCCGACAACATTGTGGTGATCCCCGCACCGCAATAACAGTTGCCACTCGCTCCGCCGGGGTTTGATGAAAACACCGGATGAAGCAGAAGCAAAGGTGGGCCGCTTGCGGCCCACTTCTTCGTGTGGGGCCGCAATGCCGTTGGGGATAGGGTTTTTAGGCCGGGTCTTGCTCCGGCGCGGCGCTGTCCTCTGAGCGTTGCTGGCCGGGGGTAGCCCGGCAGCTACTCACTTTTCTTTGCTTCGCCAAAGAAAAGTAAGCAAAAGAAAGGCGACCCTGGCTCCTGCGTCCCTCCGCTGCGCTACGGGCAACCTGCGGTGCTCGGTTCAGGCGGGGTCTCGCTAAACTCGCTTCGCTCAGACAACGCGATCCCTGATCCGCCTGAACCTGCGCTCCTCGGCGCATCCACAAGGGGCAATCGGGATCGGGGGCAAATACCAACAAGGACACGCCGTGGCGTGTCCTTGTTGTTTTCTGTCTTCGGGGTTTTGTCTTCGGCTGTTGGCTGTTCGGTATTCCTGTCCCCACCCCTTGTGGATGCGCCGAGGAGCGGAGGTCCAGACGGATAAGGGCAAAAACTTGTTTGAGCCGCAGGCGAGTTGTTTTTGACCCCGGCTGGACCGAGCACCGCAGGTTGCCCCGTAGCGCAGCGAAGGGGACGCAGCAACCAGGGTCGCCTTTTCTTTGCTTACGTTCTTTTGGCGAAGCAAAAGAAAGTAAGTCGCCCGCCGGGGCGAGACCCGGCCAGCCGCCCTCAGCAGAGATAACAGAAGGAGAAGCGCGCAAGCTGGAGCAAGACCCAGCCCCTAGATCGCTACCATCTGCCGAACGCCGTTCACTTCCATGTCCTTGCCGAGACCCCGGCCAATAAACTCCCCCCGTTCCATCACGAGGTAGTCATCGGCCAGCTCCTGCGCGAAGTCGTAGTACTGCTCCACCAGCAGGATGGCCATGTCGCCCCGGTCGGCCAGCATGCGGATCACGCGGCCTATGTCCTTGATGATGCTGGGCTGAATGCCTTCGGTCGGTTCGTCCAGGATCAGCAGCTTGGGCTTGGCGGCGAGTGCGCGGGCAATGGCGAGTTGCTGTTGCTGCCCGCCTGAGAGGTCACCGCCGCGGCGGTTCAGCATCTGCTTGAGCACCGGGAACAGTTCATACAGTTCGGCCGGGATGGGCGTAGACGCACTCTTGTACGCCAGGCCCATGCGCAGGTTTTCCTCCACCGTCAGGCGTGCAAAGATTTCGCGGCCCTGGGGGACGAAGCCTATGCCGGCCCTCGCACGTTCATACGGCGTGCTGGCCTGAATCGGCTTTCCGTCGAATTCGATGGTGCCGGTCTTGATGGGGACCAGGCCCATCAGGGATTTGAGTAAGGTCGTTTTGCCTACGCCGTTGCGGCCGAGCAGGACTGTGACCTTGCCGAGGTGGGCGGTCAGGCTCACATCCCGCAGGATGTGGGAGCCGCCGTAGTATTGATTGATGTTTTTTACTGTGAGCATGGGCTTGCCTCTCTGTTCTCTTCTGAAGATAGAGGCCGGGGATTGCCCGGCAGCAACTCACTTTTCTTTTGCTTCGCCAAAAGAAAAGTAAGCAAAAGAAAAGGCGACCCTGGTTGCTGCGTCCCTCCGCTTCGCTGCGGGCAACCTGCGGTGCTCGGTCCAGCCGGGGTCTGGCTAAACTCGCTGCGCTGCGCTTCGCTCAGACAACGCCAGCCCTGATCCGTCTGGACCTCCGCTCCTCGGCGCATCCACAAGGGGTGGAGAGAAATACCGAATACCGAAAACCACAAGGACACGCCATGGCGTGTCCTTGTTTGTATTTGTCTTTTTATTATTTGGTATTCGGTTCCCGATCCCGATTGCCCCGTCCTGGCTGGGCCGAGGAGCGCAGAGACAAGCGGATCAGGGCCGGCGTTGTCTGAGCGAAGCGAGTTTAGCCGGACCCCGCTTGGCTCGAGCACCGCAGGTTGCCCCGAAGCGAAGCGTAGGGGACCCAGACTGCGGGTCGCCTTTCTTTTGCTTACTTTTGGTGTTTGCGTAACTTCGCTACGCGAAGTGAGCAAACCCCGCGCGCGTAGCGCGCCTTTGGCGAACAAAGAAAACCCGCTTTGCGGGTTTCGGTAAAAGTGAGTTGCCGCCGGGCAACCCCGGCCAGCAGCTCTCAGCAAGGGAAGCACACCGCCGAAGCAAGACCCGGCTTCGACAGGCTCAGCCCGAACGGGGATCGGTCTATCGCCCAAGATAGACCTCGATAACCCGTTCATCCGCCTGCACCTGGTCAAGAGTCCCTTGCGCCAACACCGAGCCGTCGCAGAGGACGGTAACAATCTCCGAAATCGTCTTGATAAAACTCATGTCATGCTCCACCACCATCAAGGAGTGCTTCCCCTTGAGCGTGAGGAACAACTCAGCCGTCCGCGCCGTTTCCTCATCGGTCATGCCCGCCACCGGCTCGTCTAACAACAACAGCTTCGGGTCCTGCATCAGCAGCATGCCGATTTCCAGCCACTGCTTTTGCCCGTGGCTCAGGTTGCCGGCCAGGCGCCCCACGCTGTCGGCCAGGTGAATCGTCACCAGGATCTCGGCCAGGCGGTCGCTTTGGGCGGAGTCGAGCCTGAAGAACATCGAGTGCTTGACGCCCTTGTTGGTCTTCAGGGCCAGCTCCAGGTTTTCAAAGACGGTGAGCTGCTCGAAGACCGTGGGCTTCTGGAACTTGCGGCCTATGCCCAGCTGGGCGATTTCGGCTTCCTTGTGGCGCAGCAAGTCAATCGTGCTGCCGAAGAACACCGTGCCTTCATCGGGCCGGGTCTTGCCGGTGATGATGTCCATCATGGTCGTCTTGCCGGCGCCGTTGGGGCCTATGATGCAGCGCAACTCGCCGGGCGCGATGTCCAGGCTCAGCTTGTTGATGGCCTTGAAGCCGTCAAAGCTCACGCTCACGTCTTCGAGATAGAGGATGCGGCCGTGGGTGACGTCGACCTCGCCGCTCGCGTGTGCGACACGGCTGCCGCTGGCGCTGCGGCCGCCGGATTCGGTGTTGTTCTTGCCGGCCTGCAGCGCGGCCAGGCGCTCTTCCACGCGGCGCGCGCCCTGCTCCAGAAGATCGGGGGTCATTTCGCACCGCCTTTGCGCAACTTCCTGACCAGGCCCACCACGCCATCGGGCAGGAACAGCGTGACGCCTATGAACAGCAGGCCCAGGAAGTACAGCCAGAACTCGGGATAGGCCACCGTCAGCCAGCTCTTGGCGCCGTTGACGATAAAGGCGCCCACTATGGGACCAATCAGGCTCGCACGGCCGCCGACGGCCGCCCAGATGGCGATTTCGATGGAATTGGCCGGGCTCATCTCGCCGGGGTTGATGATGCCGACCTGCGGCACATACAGTGCGCCGGCCACGCCGCACATCACGGCCGAGATCACCCAGATCGTGAGCTTGTAGCCCAGCGGGCTGTAGCCCGAGAACATCACCCGCGTTTCGGCATCGCGTATGGCCTGCAGCACGCGGCCGAACTTGCTGCCCACCAGCCATTTGGCGAACAGGAAGAAACCCAGCAGCGTCAAACCCGTCAGCACAAACAGCGTCATGCGCATGGACGGCGTGGCCAGCGGGATGTTCAGGATGCGCTTGAAATCGGTGAAACCGTTGTTGCCGCCGAAGCCCGTCTCGTTGCGGAAGAACAGCAGCATGGCCGCGAAGGTCATGGCCTGGGTGATGATGGAGAAATACACGCCCTTGATGCGCGAGCGGAAGGCAAAGAAGCCGAAGACAAAGGCCACGATGCCGGGCACCAGCACGATGAGGAGCAGCGTCGCCACAAAGCTGTCGCTGAAAGTCCAGTGCCAGGGCAGCGTCTTCCAGTCGAGGAAGACCATGAAGTCCGGCAAGTCGCTTTTGTAGTTGCCGTCGCGGCCTATCTGGCGCATCAAATACATGCCCATGGTGTAGCCGCCCAGCGCAAAGAACACGCCGTGCCCCAGCGAGAGGATGCCGGTGTAGCCCCAGATCAAATCCATGGCCAGCGCGCAGATGGCGTAGCACATGATCTTGCCCAGCAGCGCCACGGCGTAGGTGCTCATGTGGAACACGCTGCCCTCGGGCACCCAGAGATTCAGCACGGGCGCCACGGCGCAGACGGCGATCAGCGCCATCATGAAGGCGCTCCAGCCGCCGCGCGTCAGCAGCGGGCCTTTGGCGGGAAGTTGCACGCGGGAGGCGGCGGTGTTGGCGGTGGCCATGGGGGTCGTCATTTTTATGCCATCCTCACAGCCGTTCGGGCTGAGCTTGTCGAAGCCGGGGCCAGCACTTCGACAAGCTCAGTGCGAACGGGGGTGGACGGCTCAATGCGAACGGATGTATTTCGCGTACTCATGTTCATGCCTCAGCCGAGCGGCCCTTCATCGCGAAGATGCCCTGCGGCCGCTTCTGGATGAAGATGATGATGAAGACCAGCACGGCGATCTTGGCCAGCACGGCGCCCGTCCAGCCTTCGAGGAATTTGTTCAGGATGCCCAGGCCCATGGCGGCATACACCGTGCCGGCCAGCTGGCCCACGCCGCCCAGCACCACCACCATGAAGGAATCAACGATGTAGCCCTGGCCCAGGTCGGGCCCGACGTTGCCCACCTGGCTCAGCGCGCAGCCGGCCAGGCCCGCGATGCCGGAGCCCAGCGCGAAGGCATAGGTGTCCACCCGCGCCGTGTTCACGCCCATGCAGGAGGCAATCGGCCGGTTCTGCGTGACGCCGCGCACAAACAGGCCCAGGCGCGTGCGGCTGATCAGCCAGGCCACGCCCAGCAGCACCGCCACCGCAAACACAATGATCACCAGCCGGTTGTAGGGCAGCGAGAGGTTGCCCAGCACCTGCACGCCGCCGCTCATCCACACCGGGTTTTCGACACCGACGTTTTGCGCGCCGAAGATGGAACGCACCAGCTGCTGCAGCATCAGGCTGATGCCCCAGGTGGCCAGCAGGGTCTCCAGCGGCCGGCCGTAGAGGAAGCGGATCACGCTGCGCTCCAGCGCCGCGCCCATCAGCGCCGAAGCCATAAAGGCCACAGGCACCGCAGCCAGCAGGTACCAGTCAAACAGTCCCGGCAAATACTTCTGGAACAGGCCCTGCACCACATAGGTGGCGTAGGCGCCTATCATCATCAGCTCGCCGTGCGCCATGTTGATGACGCCCATCAGCCCGTAGGTAATCGCCAGGCCCAGCGCCACCAGCAGCAAGATGCTGCCCAGGCTGATGCCGCTGAAAATCGCGCCCAGCCGGTTGCCCCATTCCAGCGAAGCCTCCACCTTGGCCAGCGCCGCCTGCAGCGCCACCTTCACGTCGGCATCGGCCTCGGTGCCCAGGCGTTCTATCAGCACGGTCTTGGTGTTCGGGTTTTTGCTGGCGGCCAGCTGCGAGGCGGCGTCCAGCCGCTTGGCCTTGTCGGCGCTGCCCAGCATGATGGCCGCGCGCATCAGCTCCAGCTGGTTCTTCAGCTCGGGCACCGTCTCGGCCGCATAGGCTTTTTCAATCAGCGGCAGGCGCGCCTCGTCGTTGTCACCGCCCAGGGTCTTGATCGCGTCGCGCCGCAGCTTCTCGTCCTTGGAGAACAGCTTCAAAGCCGCCAGCGCGTTGTCGATCTCGCTGCGCATCAGGTTGGGGTTGATCACGTCTTCCGCATCGGCCGGCAGCGGCGTCTCGGCGCCCGTGACCGGGTCAAAAGCCTTGTCGTCTTTGACGACATAGACCTTGTCGCCCTTGGTCTTCACCGCGTCGTCGCTCAGCGCCTGGATAAACGCCGCCGTCTTGTCATCCGCCACCGCCGCCGCCTTGGCCAGCGCATCCACCCGCGCCTCGGTTTCGCCAATGGCCATGGCCTTGACTTCATCGGCGGTCAAGGCATGGGCGTGGGCTGCTAGAAGAAGCGTGAGGGAGAAAGAGAAAAAGTGGCGTAGCAGCATGTGGAAAGAACCTGTAGGTTGGGCGCGGCACACAACTTCAATCGTGTGGCGCCCAGACTGCAACTTCCTTGTGGGGCGCCGGTTCTTTCTGCATGAGCAAGAACCGGGCCCAAGACACCCAAAGGTGTCAAGATTGGAAGAAGCGTAGCGAGCGGGTCAAGGTGGGTTCTGCGGCGCGGAACCGTACACCAGTACGGTGAGCACCGCAGGGCCCAGATTGGCCCGCGCAGTAGCTTCTTACTTCTTGACAGGCTCGTCTGGCTTCTTGTCGTTGCCTTCAATGTATGGGGACCATGGCTTGGCCTTCACAGGACCAGGCGTCTTCCACACCACATTGAACTGCCCGTCAGCCTTGATCTCGCCGATAAACACCGACTTGTGCAGGTGATGGTTTTTCTCATCCATCTTCGAGATGATGCCCGAGGGTGCGTTGAAGGTCTGGCCGGCCATCGCGGCGATCACCTTGTCGGTATCGGTGGACTTGGCCTTCTCGACGGCCTGCTTCCACATGTTGATGCCGATGTAGGTCGCTTCCATCGGGTCGTTGGTCAAAGGCTTGTCGGAGCCCGGGAGCTTCTTGGCCTTGGCATAGGCAGACCACTTCTTGATGAACTCGGTGTTGGCGGGGCTCTTGATGGACTGGAAGTAGTTCCAGGCAGCCAGGTGGCCGACCAGGGGCTTGGTGTCCACGCCGCGCAGCTCTTCTTCACCGACCGAGAAGGCCACCACGGGCACGTCTTTGGCCTTGAGGCCGGCATTGCCCAGCTCCTTGTAGAAGGGCACGTTGGAGTCGCCGTTGATGGTCGACACCACGGCCGTCTTGCCGCCTTGCGAGAACTTCTTCACGTCAGCCACGATGGTCTGGTAATCGCTGTGGCCGAAGGGGGTGTATTTCTCGTCGATGTCCGTGTCCTTCACACCCTTGCTTTTGAGGTAAGCGCGCAGGATCTTGTTGGTCGTGCGGGGGTAGACGTAATCGGTGCCCAGCAGCACCCAGCGCTTGGCGCCGCCGCCGGCCTTGCTCATCAAATAGTCGACCGCAGGAATGGCCTGCTGGTTGGGCGCCGCGCCCGTATAGAACACGTTCTTGGACAGCTCTTCACCCTCGTACTGCACGGGGTAGAACAGCAGGCCGTTCATTTCTTCCACGACGGGCAGCACCGACTTGCGCGACACCGACGTCCAGCAGCCGAAAATCACGGCAACCTTGTCCTGGCCCAGCAGCTGCTTGGTCTTTTCAGCAAACAGCGGCCAGTTGGAGGCCGGGTCCACCACCACGGGCTCGAGCTTCTTGCCCATCACGCCGCCCTTGGCATTGATCTCCTCGATCGCCATCAGCACGGTATCTTTGAGCGTGGTTTCAGAAATCGCCATCGTGCCCGACAGGCTGTGCAGGATGCCGACCTTGATCGTGTCCTGGGCAAAGGCGGGGAAGGCGCCCAGGCCGGCCAGCGCGACCGCCGCGGTCATCGCCTTCAGTGTGAATCGACGTTGTGCTTGTTGTGTCATGGTGAATCCTCTCCGGTAGGTATAGGAACTAACGAACTGCGTAAATCAATCGCGTTTCGCTGCGCGAAAGCCGGAAAACATGGCTTTGGTGCAGCGATGGGTTGATTCTGGGGACCGGAGGGGGATTGGGGAATACGCCGGGTGGCGTATGTGGGGTGGGCGCTATGCTGTGGGCTTCGGCCCCGGAGCCGACATTTTTCACCTCTTTTTTACCGGAATTCCTGAGCGCCACCTGGCCCGCCACCCACTACCATTCAAGCAGCCATGCTCTTCCGCTTTTATCTACTGCCATGCCTGGTACTTGCGTTCAGCTGCTGCGGCGCGCGGGCGGCTGACGTCGTGGCGGAAGCTGAGATAGACATTTTCATCGCGGACACCTACCTCGCCAAAGCAGCGGATACCTGCGCGCAGAAGCTGCCGGAACTTCGGCAAGCACTGCAGGCGGTCCGACAGGAATTTCACCAACGCCTGCGGCCCGAGATCGAACGCGGAAGAGAAACTGGCCGGGCGCTTGCCGCATCGCGTGGAAAAGACATCGACGAAATGGCAAACCGGATCGCGGACCAGAATATGGCGAGCGTCACCCTGCAACCAGCGGAGAGCCCCGGGGTCCGGAAGTTCTGCGAAAGTGTTCTCGAAGCAAAAAGCGTGGCACGGTGGTCCATCGATGACTTTCTCCGACAGAGCTTCGAGTCGCTCAAGATGGAAGTCGGAAATCGCCAAGGCCTGCCTTGCGACATGATCGCCATGTGGTTCGAGGGGCTCGCCCGTCGTTTTCTCGAACTCCGGGGCTCAGCTCCCGATACGGCGGAACTTGCAGGCTCGCTTCTGCGTTTGAACCTTGGCGATTTGAAGAGGAAGGCCTCCAACTGCCTGGCAGTTCAAGCGCGAGCCGCGGAATACCGGGTTACCCCCGACAAGGAACTGGGGACGATCGCAGAACTGCTCGGCTCGATGGAGGCTGTACTTGCGCCAGCCTGGGATAGCCGTGCGAAAACGATGGAGAGTACGACCACCGTGGGTAAAAAAGTTGACGAATTCCTGGCCAGGCGCGCGCAAAAGTAAAACGGCCGGCATTTTTCACCGTGGCTTGTTCAGACGCTTCACCACACAATACCGCCAGTTCTCCGGACCACCCGATGACCGCCTATTTCGACAGGCTCACCCACCCAGCAGGCGCGCCGAATGCCTTCTCAAAATTGTTCGATGAGATGCCGGGCGTTGACCATGTCCGGGACTGGCTTCAAAAAGATCCGCAACAAATCTGGGGCGAGCATCCGAGAGGTGGTGGCCAGTTTGATTCCATGCTCAGCGGCCTGGCCCGCTGCAAATACGCCGGCGAACTGAAAGAGGATATGGAAGCGCTTTATCACTCCTGGTATCGCAGCGAATAAGCGCCGGGTTTTGTTGAACTGAAGAAAGAGAACTTCGATATGAATGTGCTGGCTTCGCGTTTTTCCATCCTTGCCCTGGCCGCCATCGTCCTCACAGCCTGCCAGACAACCCAGCCAGGCCCAGCCGCAGGCAAGACGGAACCCGTGATTGTTTCCTCCTTGCGCTCACAAGGAAAAGGAGTTCCCAACGGCCGCTCAGACTCGGCAGCGCCCTACCTCCGGATCAGCAAGCTGCCGATCGCCACCGACCCAGGCTACGGCTACTCCGCCGCAAAACCCATCAAGACAGGCCCGAGAGACGCCCGGCTTCACCTTCTGTACCTCAACTCATTGCGGGGCCCGAAAGGCGAGCCCGTGAGCTATGAACGCCGGGGCGCCTGCTGCGAATACGAAGACAAGTCGCTGCCAACGGGTGGCGGGCTGCTGGATGTTTACGACGTGCAGGTTGACGGCGGCAGCGCGACCATCACGATTTACGTGGATATGTACCGCATGGGGCCGCCGCAGTTGCCGGTGGGGTTTACGGCTCGGTAGTGATGGTGCTTTGATGGGAACGGGTGCAGGTTTTCCCGTGACCTGCTCTCTTGTCGACCACGCGCGCCCATGTGTATTGCGTTTCGCTGCGCGAAAGCCGGAGAACATGGCTTTGGTGCAGCGATGAGCCGATTCTGGGGACCGGGAGGGGATTGGGGAATACGCCGGGTGGCGTATGTGGGGGTGTAGGTTAAGGCAAACCGGGGAACCGCATAACATCCTTGGACGCCATGATTCAGCAGGCTCTAAGTTGCATGCGCCCCTTCCTAATCATCCGTCACATTTAGCAAACCCCAGTTACCGCCGCATGAAAAATGACCACTAAATAGGAGATGCCATGAGTGACAAGATCCCGACGCATAGCGCCAGCCCCGCTGCGACCCCAAATGCACTAGAAGCCGTTTTGCAACAGGTACTCCACGAGATTCAATGCAGAGCTTTCCCGGGCGGGCTTAGCCACTCCGACATTCTTTTGAATGCTGAGGCGATGGATACGAACTGGGGGAGAAATTTACTGCTCTCGTATTGCATGCGTTTTATACAAATCATGACAGAGGACGAGCGATTTAATAGACATGGCTGGCTCATGCTGTCCAACGGAATGGGAGCATGTTGAATTGCGCTGAAGTCTGACCCGAGTTTTCCATCGAATCTTGACCCACACTCTTTGTGAGCAGAAGGTGCTCACGATGTGGATAAGTTCTTGGTTTTCTCCTTTTGGGGTTGAGTTGTGTGGATCTGCCTCAAAGTGCGCCGCTGTTTCCGCGATTTTGTTGCCTCGATTACCAGCCAGGTGGCTAGCTTCTCGGCATAGGGATCGAGCTTGCTTGAGCTGACCCGCCGCGGGTACTTGGGCTCGCTCTCCTCCGATCGCAGGT
>NZ_CALRNF020000060.1:0-15459 GCF_943369415.1 Polaromonas sp. YR568 | reverse complement strand
TTGTGGATGCGCCGAGGAGCGCAGGGCCAGACGGATCAGGGCAAAAACTTGTTTGAGCCGCAGGCGAGTTGTTTTTGACCCCGGCTGGACCGAGCACCGCAGGTTGCCCGTAGCGAAGCGGAGGGACGCAGCAACCAGGGTCGCCTTTTCTTTGCTTACGTTCTTTTGGCGAAGCAAAAGAAAGTAAGTCGCCCGCCGGGGCGAGTCCCGGCCAGCAAGCCTCAGCAGAGAACAAGCCCCAAGAACAGACAAGAACCGAAACTGGCCCTTGAGGCCGAAACCTCAAACCAGCACATCCCCTCTCATCCTCTCCCCCAGAAAATCCAGAAAACTCCTCACCGCCGGCACTTGCCCGCGCCGCGAGGTGAACACCGCATGCGCCACGCCGGAGGGCAGTGTCCAGCCCGGCAACACCGGCACCAGCAACTGGGCCTGCAGCTCGGCCGCGCTCATGGACTCGGGCAGAAAAGTCATGCCGGTGCCGGCCAGCACCGCGAGCTTGAGGGTTTGCAAATCGTCGGCGACATAGCGCGGCTGGTGTTGCAGCACAAACTCCTTGCCGTCGGGGCCCAGCAGCCGCCACGATGAGCGCCCGTCGGCCCAGGACATGGCGACCGTGTCGAGCTTGAGCAGGTCTTCGGGCTTTTCGGGCTTGCCCTGGCGCTGCAGCAAGGCCGGGCTGGCCAGTAGGTGGCCGGCGCTGGCGCCCAGGTTCTTGATCACCAGGCTGCCGCTGTCTTCGAGTGTGGGGCGCACGCGCAGCGCGATGTCTATGCCCTCCTCCACCAGGTCGATGACCCGGTTGGTCACGCGCATATCGACGCGTACCTGCGGGTACATCTCCATGAAACGCGGCACCAGGTAGCCCACCGAGCTTTGCGCCAGCGTCACCGGGCAGGTGATGCGCAGGGTGCCGCGCGGCTCGACCTGCATCTGTGCCACGGCTTCGGAAGCGGCCAGCGCCTCGTCGCGCATGGCGCTGCAGTGGCGCAGATAGATCTCACCGACTTCCGTCAGCGACAGCTTGCGCGTGGTGCGCTGCAGCAGCCGCACGCCCAGGCGCGCCTCCAGCTCGGCGACTCGGCGCGACAGGCGTGATTTGGGCAAACCCAGCGCGCGCCCGGCGGCGGCAAAACCGCCCCGCTCCACCACTTCGGCGAAATACAGCATGTCATTGAGGTCTTGCATGGGGGAGCATCCTTTCACGCCAATTGTCCTGCATATAGGACGATCTATCGCAATTTTACCGGCTTATCAATCAATCGACCTACCCACACAATCTATCCATGGCTGCGATTCACAGTGAACACGGCCTGAAAACCTGATTCAACAACTCACATTTAGGAATCCATCATGACCAAGCTTCTCCACATCGACTCCAGCATCCTCGGCGGAAATTCGGTTTCCCGCCAGCTCACCGCGCAAATCGTGGCCTCCTGGCGCGCCGGCCACCCCGGCACCGAAGTCAGCTACCTGGACCTGGCCGTCGACACGCCTAGCCATCTGTCGGCCGAATCGCTGGGCTTCCGCATGCCCGCCGACGCCGCCCTGAGCGACGCGCAAAAGCGTGAAAACGCCGTGTCCGAAGCCTTTGTGACGCAATTCCTGGCGGCCGACGTGATCGTCGTGGGCGCACCGCTGTACAACTTCGCCATCCCCAGCCAGCTCAAGGCCTGGATTGACCGCATTGCGCAAGTCGGCCGTACCTTCAAATACACCGACAAGGGCCCTGTGGGCCTGGCCACCGGCAAGACCGTGATCGTGGCCTCGGCCCGCGGCGGCGTCTATTCGACCAGCGAAGCCGCCACCGCCATGGAACACCAGGAGAGCTACCTGAAGGTAGTGTTCGGTTTCTTCGGCATCACCGACGTGCGTTTTGTGCGCGCCGAAGGCCTGGCCATGGGCGAAGCCGCCAAGGCCGCCGCGCTGGCCGCCGCGCAGATTGAAATCGTGACGCACACGCAGGCGCCCGCCGCCAACCAGGAAAAAGCCGCTATTGCCGCCTGACCCAGGCGCCTTGCGCACCCAAAAAGCCCGCAGCCGCGGGCTTTTTTCATGGCGGCGCTCCGCAGTAATTACTAAATGACTAATAGGTAGTTCACTTTGGGCGGGCACGTCCCTACATTCACCGCTTGCCCCGATGAGGGCCCAGACACAAGAAAGGTGAAGATGACAGCAACCTTGGCCCTGAACGAGCGCGCAGCACCGGCGACCGCCACGCGATCCCCCTCCCTCCTCGAAATACGTCCTTTTGATGCTCCGCTAGGCGCCGAAGTCCTGGGCCTGGACCTCTCACGGCCGCTCTCGACAGCCGACTTCAGCCGCATACACCGTGCCCACCTGGACCACCACGTGCTGGTGTTCCGCGACCAGCGCATCACGCCGCAGCAGCATGTTGACTTCAGCCGTCGCTTCGGCCCGCTGCAGATCCACGTGCTCAAGAATTTCCAGCTGCAAAACCACCCCGAAATCCTGATCGTCTCCAACATCAAGGAAAACGGCGAACCCATAGGCCTGGGCGACGCCGGCCATTTCTGGCACTCCGACCTGTCGTACAAGGACAAGCCCAGCCTGGGCTCGCTGCTGCATGCGCAGGAGTTGCCGGCAGAAGGCGGCGACACCCTGTTCGCCAACCAGCACACCGCCTGGGACACCTTGCCCGCCGCCCTGAAAACCGCCGTTGAAGGCCTGCGCGCCGAACACACCTACCTCGCCAAATACGAAGAACTGCGCAGCCGCAACCCCTGGCGGCCCAAACTCACCCAGGAACAGGTCGACGAAGTCAAACCCGTCGTCCACCCGGTCGTCCGCACCCACCCCGAAACCGGCCGCAAGGCGCTCTTCGTCAGCGAACATTTCACCACCCGCATCCTGGACATCCCCGAAGACGAAAGCCTGGCCCTGCTGACAGAACTGTTCGAACACAGCTCCCGCGCAGAACTGGTCTACCGCCACGAATGGAAACCCCACGACCTCGTGTTCTGGGACAACCGCTCAGTCACCCACCTGGCGGCAGGTACCCCCGACCACCTGCGCCGCAAGCTGTATCGCACGACGATTGAGGGCGACGCGCCGTTCTGACGGGAAGTTGGTCGAGCAGCCGTTACCGATGTGAAGGCCGCCAGCCCTCACCCCAACCCTCTCCCAGAGGGAGAGGGAGTAATACGATTGGTATTCGGCTGTTTGGATTTCGCCCCCGCTCCCACCCCTTGTGGATGCGCCGAGGAGCGGAGGTCCAGACGGACCAGGGCAAAAACTTGTTTGAGCCGCAGGCGAGTTGTTTTTGACCCCGTCTGGACCGAGCACCGCAGGCTGCCCGTAGCGAAGCGAAGGGACGCAGCAACCAAGGTCGCCTTTTCTTTTGCTTACTTTTCTTTTGGCGAAGCAAAAGAAAAGTGAGTAGCAGCCGGGCTACCCCCGGCCAGCAGACCTTAGAGGAGAGCGCACTGCCGGAGCAAGCAAGGCTTCGACAGGCTCAGCCCGAACGGTGGGACCGCAGCGCCCCCGCCGGAGCAAGACCGGCCCCACCCCTCAGGCATGCGCCTTAACCCAAGCCACATAAGCATCCACCCACCCCTGCAAAAACTTCCGGCTGGCTTCACCGATGCTGCCGTCGGCGTTGTACAAGCCCTCCTTGTTATGGATGAAGGCCTCAGGCTGCCCCAGCGTGGGCGCATTCAGGTAAGCCAGGATGTTGCGCAGGTGCTGCTGCGACAGCGCCGTGCCAATGGGGCCGACCGAGGTGCCGATCACGCCGGCGGCCTTGCCGTCCCAGGCGCTCTGGCCGTAAGGGCGCGAGGCATGGTCGATCGCGTTTTTCAACACGCCGGGAATCGAGCGGTTGTATTCGGGCGTGACGAACATCAGGCCCTGCGCGGCCTTGATCTCGCCCTTGAGCCTGAGCACCGAAGCCGCCTGGTGGGCATCGTCGTCCTGGTTGTAGGGCGGCAGGTCGTCGAGGCGCACGTGGGTGAAGCTGAAGTCCGCGGGGAACAGCTTTTCAAGCGCGTTCGCGAGCTTTTTGTTGAACGAGTCCTTGCGGATGCTGCCGACGATGACGGCGATGTTGTACTGGGCCATGGGGTTCTCCATAAAAGGTAAATGCAATCATCGCGGGCCGCGATGGGGGATCGATCTTGCCCGGACCATTATGCAAAGCAGCACATGACACGGCCCGCGCGCAAGTGAAACACCTTGTGAAGCCGTCGGGCATGGCATGCTGAATCGTCCCTCGCCTACAGCCGCCCGGACTTCAGGCCGACTGCGCCGCCGCCAAACCCTGGCAATACTTCTTGCGAAAAGGCCTGCGACAGGGGAAGCTCCTCCCATCGGCGGCAATACAAGGCGGCAAGGTGCACCTCAAACACTTCTACGAGCTCGGAAAAAAATCGGTCACGGCCTGGCTGGACGACTACGCCCCCAGCATGGGCGCCGCGATTTCCTATTACACGGTGTTTTCCATCGCGCCGCTGCTGCTGATCGTGATCGCCGTCGCCGGCTTCGTCTGGGGCCGTGAAGCGGTGCAGGGAGAGATCGTCGGCCAGCTCTCAGGCCTGATAGGCCGCGACGGCGCGCTGGGCATACAGGCGCTGATCGAAAGCGCGCACAAGCCGGCCAAGGGCGTGCTGGCCACCGCCATCAGTCTGGTGGTGCTGGTGGTCGGCGCGACCACGGTGTTTGCCGAGCTGCAAAGCGCGCTGGACCGTGTCTGGGACGTGCCGCCCGCGCAGAAAAAGAGCGGCATCTGGGCCACCTTGCGCGCCCGCGTGCTGTCCCTGGGTTTTATCCTCGGCCTGGGTTTTTTGCTGTCGGTGTCGCTGGTCGTCAGCGCGGGCCTGGCGGCTCTGGGCGGCTGGATGACGGGGCTGCTCCCCGGTGCGGAAGTGCTGCTGCAAATCCTCAACAGCATCGTCTCGCTAGGCGTGGCGGTCGTGCTGTTCGCCATGATCTTCAAGCTCATGCCCCAGGCCGCCGTCGGCTGGCGCGACGTGTGGGTGGGCGCCATGGTCACGGCCGTGCTGTTTGAAATCGGCAAGGCGCTGATCGGCCTCTACATCGGCAAAAGCAGCGTGACCTCCTCCTTCGCCGCGGCCGGCTCTCTGGTGGTGTTGCTGGTATGGGTGTATTACTCGGCGCAGATCTTCCTGCTGGGGGCCGAGTTCACCTGGGTATATGCGCACGACCACGGCTCGCTGGCGGACAAGACGGCCGTGAAGACCGCCAGCCCGCAAAACACAACCCCGTCCCGTTCCGCCGAACCCATCAAGCCGGCGCCCCAGGCCGCAACGCTTTCGGACAACACCGAGCCTCACCACGCCGTCGTGGGGCGCCCCCCGCCCACGTTGAAACAAACGCTGGCCGTTTATGGCGCCGTCGCGCTCGCCTTCGCCGGGCTGGGCCTGCTGCTGAAGCAGCGCGGCCCGCGCGTCAGGCCCTACCAGGACTATTGATGGACAAGCCCACCCAGCGCCGCGGCAAAGACAAGGCCGCAGCGGAGCCCGCCCGGGCCGACGCAGCCGGCAATTTCGTCCGCGTGCGCGGCGCCCGCGAGCACAACCTGCAGAACGTCGACGTCGACATCCCGCGCGATGCGCTGGTGGTGTTTTCCGGCGTGTCGGGCTCGGGCAAATCGTCGCTGGCCTTCGGCACCCTGTATGCCGAGGCGCAGCGCCGCTACTTTGAATCCGTCGCGCCCTACGCCCGCCGCCTCATCGACCAGGTCGGCGTGCCGGACGTCGATTCCATCGAAGGCCTGCCGCCCGCCGTGGCGCTGCAGCAGCAGCGCGGCACGCCGGGCGCGCGCTCTTCCGTCGGCAGCGTGACCACGCTGTCCAGCTTTGTGCGCATGCTGTATTCGCGTGCCGGCAGCTACCCGCCGCGCCAGCCCATGCTGTATGCCGAGGATTTTTCCCCCAACACGCCGCAGGGCGCCTGCCCGCATTGCCACGGGCTGGGCCATGTGTTCGAGGTCACGGAAAAACTCATGGTGCCCGACGACTCGCTGACCATACGCGAGCGCGCCGTCGCCGCCTGGCCGCCGGCCTGGCACGGGCAGAACCTGCGCGACATCCTGGTGACCCTGGGTTACGACGTGGACACGCCCTGGCGCGACCTGCCCAAAAAAGACCGTAACTGGATACTCTTCACCGAGGAGCAGCCCACAGTGCCGGTCTATCCCGGCTTCACGCCGACCGAAACCCGCGCCGCGTTGCGCCGCAAGACCGAGCCCGCCTACCAGGGCACTTTCACCGGCGCGCGCAAATACGTGCTGCACACCTTCGCCACCACCCAAAGCGCGCTGATGAAAAGGCGCGTGTCGCGCTTCATGGCCGGCAGCCTGTGCCCGGTGTGCGAAGGCAAGCGCCTCAAGCGCGAGGCGCTGTCGGTGACTTTTGCAGGGCTGGACATCGGCAGCTTCTCGCAGATGCCGCTCAATCGCCTGGCCGAGGTGCTGGAGCCGGTGGCCGCCGGCCGCTTCGAGGGCGCCGACGCCAAGCCGGGCCGCGCCAGCCTGAGCCGCGATGCGGCCAAAAAGGACACAGCCCGGCGCGTAGCCGCCGGCGGCGCGGCCCATGAAGGCTCCAGCGACGTGCGGCGCACACCCAACCTGTCGGAAGAAAAGCGCATCGCCGCCCAGCGCATCGCGCAGGACCTGCTGGCGCGCATCGCCACGCTGCGCGAGCTGGGCCTGGGCTACCTCTCGCTGGACCGCGCCACGCCCACGCTGTCGCCAGGCGAGCTGCAGCGCCTGCGCCTGGCCACGCAAATCCGCTCCAACCTGTTCGGCGTGGTCTATGTGCTGGATGAACCCTCGGCCGGGCTGCACCCCGCCGACAGCGAAGCGCTGCTGCTGGCGCTGGACCAACTCAGGCGCTCGGGCAATTCGCTCTTCATCGTCGAGCACGACCTGGACATGATGCGGCGCGCCGACTGGCTGGTCGACGTGGGGCCTCTGGCCGGCGAGCACGGCGGCCGCATTCTCTATAGCGGGCCGCCCGCGGGCCTGGAGGGCCAAGCCGATTCGCAAACCGCGCGCTACCTGTTTGCCGGCGCAGCACCGCAGGCCTGCGTGCCGCGCACACCCGCCGGCTGGCTCGAACTGCGCGGCATTACGCGCAACAACCTGCATGGGCAGGATGCGCGCTTTCCCTTGGGTGTGCTGACCGCCGTGACCGGCGTTTCGGGCTCGGGCAAATCCAGCCTGGTGAGCCAGGCCCTGGTCGAGCTGGTCTGCGCCCACCTGGGCCATGAGGCGGAGGAAGCCGAAGACGACGGCGGCGAGGCCGGGCCCAGCGTGGCCGCCGAAACACGCGGCAGGCTGCACGCGGGCATGGAAGGCCTGCGCCGCCTGGTGCTGGTGGACCAGAAGCCGATTGGCCGCACGCCGCGCTCCAACCTGGCCACCTACACAGGCCTGTTTGACCACGTGCGCAAGTTGTTTGCCGCGTCCAAGGCCGCGCGCGCCCGGCGTTACGACGCGGGCCGTTTCTCCTTCAACGTGGTCAAGGGTCGCTGCGACACCTGCGAGGGCGAAGGTTTTGTCAGCGTCGAGATGCTCTTCATGCCCAGCGTCTACGCGCCCTGCCCCACTTGCCACGGCGCGCGCTACAACGAGCAGACGCTGAAGGTCACCTGGCAAGGCAAAAACATCGCCGAAGTGCTGCAGATGACGGTGGAGCAGGCCTGCGATTTCTTCGCGGGCGAAACCGCCGTGCTCAAGCCCCTGGCCTTGCTGCGCGACATCGGCCTGGGCTACTTGCGGCTGGGCCAGCCCGCGACCGAGCTGTCGGGCGGCGAAGCCCAGCGCATCAAGCTCGCGACCGAGCTGCAGCGCGCCCAGCGCGGCGATGCGCTGTATGTGCTGGACGAGCCCACCACCGGCCTGCACCCGGCCGACGTGGACAAACTGATGGCGCAACTGCAGGGCCTGGTCGAGGGCGGCAACACCGTCATCGTGGTGGAGCACGAATTGCGTGTGGTGGCCGCGGCCGACTGGGTCATCGACGTCGGGCCCGGCGCCGGCGAAGAAGGCGGACGCATCGTCGCCGAAGGGCCGCCGGCCGAACTGTGCAAATCCGCGGACAGCCGCACGGCCCCCTACCTGCGGCGCCTGCTCGAGCCGGAGCGCGTCAAGCCACCGGCAAAAACTTCGCGCGCATGAAGGCCATGTAGTCGCCTTCGGTCATCTCGCGCCGCGCCTTCACAAAACCGCGCGCGTCGTCGCCCACCAGGTAGCGCAGCTGGCCGCTGCCGTCGGTGGCCGCGCCGTAAATGACTTTCGCGACGTCGTCCGAACTCATGTTGCTGGCCGACACCATCGCCGCAAAGGCCTTGGCGGTGTTTGCCACGAAGTCGTCGTAATCGGTCAAGGTGGTGTCGTTCGCGCTGCCGGCCGCGGTGCGGGCATTGAAGCTGGTGCTGGTCACGCCGCCATGCGGTATCACCAGCTTGACGGCGATGTTTTGCGAAGCGAGCTCATACGAAATCGCCTCCGAGAAACCCTCGAGCGCGAACTTGCTCGCACAGTACATCGAGATCATGGGCAGGGTGAACAGGCCGGCGCCCGAACTCACGTTGATGATGCTGCCGCCTTTGTTGCGGCGGAAATGCGGCAGGATGGCGCGGGTCAGTTCCATCACGCCGAAGACGTTGACCTCGAACTGGGCCAGGATCTGCTCGTGCGTCACGGCTTCGAGCAGGCCGTACTGGCCGTGGCCACTGTTGTTGACCAGCGCGTCGATGCGGCCGAAGCGCTGAATGCCGGCGTCAATCGCCGGCGCCATGGTGCCGATGTCCTGCACGTCCAGGCGCGTCACCAGCACGTTGGGAATCTCGCGCAGTTCGGTGTCTTTTTCGGGTGTGCGCTGGGTAGCAACGACGTTCCAGCCCTGGGCGGCGAAGCGTCTGGCGGCTGCCAGGCCTATGCCGGAGGAAGTTCCGGTGATCAGCACGGTTTTAGCGGTAGATTTGCTCATGATGCGGTTCCTTGAGGAGACGTTAGGGAGAGTTGATGACTTGCCCCAAGCATATGAGGCTGCAACTTATTCAACAATCCTCGCAATTCGGCATACGTTAGTGCATGATTCAGCACAATGAAACGCACCGGACTCCCAGAACTCAATGCCGTGGTCGCCGTGGCGGCGCACCGCAGTTTTCGCAAGGCGGCGGTCGAACTCGACATGTCCCCTTCCGCTTTGAGCCACGCCATCGCGACGCTGGAGCAGCGCCTGGGCCTGCGGCTGTTCAACCGCACCACGCGCAGCGTCTCGCTGTCGGAGGCCGGCGCCGCCTTTCTGGCGCGGGTGCAGCCGGCGCTGCAGGAAATCACCGCCGCCATGGAAGGCGCCAACGATTTCCGCGACACGCCGTCTGGCATGCTGCGCCTGAACACCTCGGAAGGCGGTGCGCGCATGATCCTGGCGCCCTTGCTGCTGGAGTTTTTGCGGCGCTACCCGGACATGCAGGTCGACCTGGTCACCGAAGGCCGCTTTGTCGACATCGTCAAGGAAGGTTTCGACGCAGGCTTTCGCCTGGCCGAGGCGGTGCCGCTGGACATGATTGCCGTGCCCTGCACGCCGCCGCTGCGCTTTGCGGTGGTCGGTTCGCCGGCTTACTTTAAAGGCCGCAAGCCGCCAAAAACGCCGCAGGACTTGCCGGCCCACGCCTGCATACGCAGCCGCATGCCCAGCGGCGCGCTCTTTAGATGGGAGTTTGAAAAAGACGGCCGCAAGCTGGACCTGGAAGTCCCCGGCCGGCTCACGCTGGACAACGACAACCTGCGCATCGCCGCCGCACTGGAGGGCGAGGGCCTGACCTGGACCAGCGAATGGCCGGTGGCGCAGCACATCGCGGAAGGCCGCCTGGTGCGCGTGCTGGCAGACTGGACACCGCCCTACCCGGGCCTGTGCCTGTATTACCCCGGCCACCGGCTGGTGCCCGCGGGCCTGCAGGCTTTCATCAGCCTGGTGCGCGAAAAAATGGCGCTGTCCCCGGCGAGGACAGCGCCACTTTAATCAAAGACTGAAGGCGGTTTAGAAGCCGGCGAGTACCGCGCCCTTGAATTCAGTCTGGATGAACTTGCGGACTTCTTCCGAGTGGTAGGCCTTCACCAGCTTGGCGACCCATGGCTTGTCCTTGTCCTGCTCGCGCACGGCCAGCAGGTTGACGTAAGGCGACTTGGCCGCTTCCTGCGCAATCGCGTCCTTCGGGTTCAGCCCGGCCGACAGCGCGTAGTTGGTGTTGACGGCCGAGGCGTCCAGGTCGTCCAGCGAGCGCGGCAGCTGCGCGGCGTCGAGTTCCACGAACTTGAGTTTCTTGGGGTTCTCGATCACGTCCAGCGGCGTGGCTTTCAGGCCAGCCTCGGGCTTGAGCTTGATCAGGCCCTTGTCCTGCAGCACCAGCAACACGCGGCCGCCGTTGGTCGGGTCGTTGGGGATGCCGAAGCGCGCGCCTTCCTTCAGCTCGGCCAGGCTTTTGACTTTTTTCGAGTAGAGGCCGATCGGGAAGTTGACGGTATAGGCCACATTGACGATCTTGTAGCCGCGGTCCTTGACCTGCTGGTCGAGGAAGGGCTTGTGCTGGTAGCTGTTGGCGTCCAGGTCGCCGGCGGCGAGTGCGGCGTTGGGCCGGATGTAGTCGCTGAACTCGACGACCTGGATTTTGAGGCCGTCTTTTTCGGCGATCTTCTTGACCTGCTCAAAAATCTGCGCGTGCGGGCCGGCAGTGACGCCGATTTTCAGAGGCTTGTCCTGGGCCAGCGCGGCGCCGGAGAAGGATGCGGCCAGCGCGACTGCGATGGCGGATTGGATGAAAGTGCGTTTGTTCATGGTGTTTCCTTTGGGATGAATTAAGAAAGTTTTGTCCCCTCTCCCCTTGGGGAGAGGGTTAGGGTGAGGGCCGACGGCGTTGGGACCGATAGTGGCGGATTGATCGCCGCCAGCCCTCACCCCTGCCCTCTCCCAGGGGGAGAGGGAGGAATCCGGGGATCAACATCGCTGTTGAAAATAAGAGACGAAGACTCCGCTCATTTGTGGCTCAACCTGCGCACAGCCCAGTCCCCCAGGCTTTGCACCGCCTGCACAAACAGGATCAGCACCAGCACCACGGCCAGCATGACTTCGGGCAGAAAGCGCTGGTAGCCGTAGCGGATGCCCAGGTCGCCCAGCCCGCCGCCGCCAATGGCGCCGGCCATGGCCGAGTAGCCGGTCAGGCTCACAAAGGTGATGGTCAGGCCCGCGACGATGCCGGGCAGCGCCTCGGGTAGCAGCACCTTGAGCACGATCTGCCGCGTGGTCGCGCCCATGGCCAGGGCCGCCTCGATCAGGCCGTTGTCCACTTCGCGCAGCGAGGTTTCCACCAGCCGCGCGATAAAAGGCGCGGCGGCGATCGTGAGCGGCACCACGGCAGCCGCCGTGCCTATGGACGATCCCGTCAAAAAGCGCGTCAGCGGAATGATGGCCACCAGCAGGATGATGAAAGGCGTGGAGCGCACCGCATTCACGATGCCGCCCACCACGCGGTTCACGCCCGCATTGCGCAGCACGCCGCCCTCGTCCGTGAGCCGCAGGAACACGCCCAGCGGAATACCAATCAGCGCGCCGACCAGGCCAGAGATGCCGACCATGACGATGGTTTCCCACAGCGAGCTGACGAAGAGCTCCAGCAAGGCCTGAGAAAAATTACTGAACATGGGCCAGCCTCCCGGTCAAATCACCGCCGACCTCATCGACATGCACTCCGGCGCCGCGCAAATGCGCCACCGCCGCGTTGAGTTGCTCGCGCGCGCCGCGCGCAAACACCGCGAGCGAGCCGAAAGGCTTGCCCTGTATCTCATCGACCTGGCCGTGCACGATGGAAAGATCTATGCCGAAGCGGCGTATCACGTCCGACAGCAGCGGCCGGTCGGAGTCGTCGCCCGCGAAGGCCAGTCGCAGCAGTTGGCCTTCCTCCGGATGTTCGGCGCTCATCAAGGTGCGTATGCGCGCCAGAACGCTTTCGGGCAGGTCCTGCGGCACTATCTCGGCGATCAGGCTGCGTGTGGTCTCATGTTGCGGGCGCGTGAAGACATCGATCACCGGCCCGCTTTCCACGATGCGGCCGGCGTCTATCACCGCCACGCGGTCGGCCACCTGCTTGATGACCTGCATCTGGTGCGTGATCAGCACGATGGTCAGGCCGAACTCCTTGTTGATCTGCTTCAGCAAGCCCAGGATGGAGCGCGTGGTTTCCGGGTCCAGCGCCGAGGTGGCTTCGTCCGACAGCAGCACCTTGGGCCGGTTGGCCAGCGCGCGCGCAATGCCCACACGCTGCTTTTGCCCGCCGCTGATCTGCGCCGGAAACCGGTCGCGCAGGGCGCTCAGGCCAACGAGCTCCAGCAGCGGCTCGACGCGGGCCTTGATCTCGGCGGACGGCAGGCCGGCAATTTCGAGCGGCAGGGCCACGTTGCCGTAGACCGTGCGCGACGAAAGCAAATTGAAGTGCTGGAAGATGATGCCGATGTCGCGGCGCGCCACACGCAGCGCGTCACCGTCAAGCGAGGTCAGCTCGCGGCCGTCCACCAGCACTTGACCGGCGGAGGGCCGGTTCAGCAGGTTGATCACCCGCACCAGTGAACTTTTGCCGGCGCCGCTGCGGCCGATGATGCCGTAGACCTCGCCCGGCTGGATGTGAAGGTCGACGCCCCTGAGTGCTTCGACCGGACCCGTGGGACCCTTGTAGGTTTGGAAAATACCTTTGAGCTCGATCATGAAATCCGCTGACCCTCGTCGCCTTTCGGTTCTTGTGGAAACGTGAGGCTTATTTTTGTGAACAGACAGCGAATGTAGAGGCCTGAAGCACAAACTCAAAAGAATATTAAATAGATTGTTCAGATGATTTAATGGCTATAGAGAATAATTTCACCCGGCTTAAATTTGTATGGACAGGTTGTACCCGGGTGTTATAGAATTTATTCACCCGGATGAAACTCATCCTCTTTTTGAATATTCTTCGCACAATTTTTATGCCCTCCATGTCATCCCCCGAAACCTCCCCGCGCTTCGTAGCCTTTTCAGGCTTCCGGCAAGTCGCCGCCGGTGACCGCACGCAGGTCGTCAACGTGCTGCGCAGGCTGCCCCCCACCGAAGAGACGCTGATCCGCGTCTTCAACGACGCCACCGGCGAGCGCATAGACCTGGACCTGCGCCCCGAGGCTGACGTCGCGCCCTCGCCCACTCCCGCCCCAGAAGCGCCTCCAACGCTTGAAGCCGCAGCCGCGCGCCCGGTCGGGCGGCCCAAACTCGGCGTGGTGGCGCGTGAAGTCACGCTGCTGCCCCGGCACTGGGAATGGCTGGGCAGCCAGCCCGGCGGCGCCTCGGTCACACTGCGCCGCCTGGTCGATGAATCCCGCAAGGCGAATGAAGGCCGCGTCAGCGTGCGGGCCGCGCGCGAAAACGCCTACCGCTTCATGAGCGAGATGGCCGGCGACCTCGCGGGCTTTGAAGAAGCCAGCCGCGCGCTCTTCGCGGGCGACAGGCCCAAATTTGAAGGCCTGGTCGCGCCCTGGCCCGAAGACGTGCGCCTGCAACTGGCCAGGCTGGCCACCGACAGCTGGAGCGCCGCATGAAGCCGCCCGATATCACCGCCCTGGACCACCAGCTCGAAACCGAGGTGCACGAAGGAGACCTGCGAGCCGCCGGCGAGATCGCCGCGCCGCCCGCCTCCGTGGCCGAAGCGGCGCCGCCGCTGGCGCCTTCGCCCAAGCGGCCGCCGCCGCGCGCCGTGCTCACCGACAGCGTGCCGATGTGGAAAACCTTTGCCGCCTTCCTGGGCCCCATGCTGCTCAGCAACATCCTGCAGTCGCTGTCGGGCACGCTGAACAATGTGTACGTGGGCCAGATGCTGGGCGTGGGCGCGCTGGCGGCCGTGTCCAGCTTTTTCCCCATCCTGTTTTTCTTCATCGCCTTCACCATAGGCCTGGGCGCCGGCGCTTCGGTGCTGATAGGCCAGGCCTGGGGCGCGCGCGACACCGGCAAGGTCAAGGCGATTGCCGGCACCGCCCTCAGCGTCGGCCTGGCCTTCGGCCTGCTGGTCGCCCTGTTCGGCGGCATCTTCACCGGGCCGCTGCTCAGCGCGCTGGGCACACCGGCCGACATCCTGCCCGACGCCACGCTGTACGCCCGCATCATGATGATTGCCGGGCCCGGCCTCTTTGTTTACCTGCTGGCCACGGCCATGCTGCGCGGCGTCGGCGATACCGTGAACCCGCTCTACACGCTGGGCATTTCCACCGTGGTCGGCCTCATCGTCACACCGGCCTTGATACGCGGCTGGGGCGGCCTGCCGCAGCTGGGCGTGGCCAGCGGCGCGGTCGCCTCCATCCTGTCCATGGTGACGGCCACCGCCTGGCTGGCCTTCCGGCTGCGCCGCATCCACAGCCCGCTGGCGCCCGATACGGAGTTTGTGCGTCACATGCGCATCAACGGCAAGATCCTCAAGACCGTGCTCAAGGTCGGCGTGCCCACCGGCGTGCAGATGATCGTCATCGCGCTGGCCGAAGTCGCCCTGCTCTCGCTCGTCAACAGCTACGGCTCCGGTGCCACCGCGGCCTACGGCGCCGTCAACCAGGTCGTGGCCTACGTACAGTTCCCCGCGATCTCGATCGCCATCACCGCCTCCATCCTGGGCGCGCAGGCAATCGGCGCGGGCCGCACCGACAAGCTGGGCGCCATTGCGCGCACCGGCCTGCTGATGAACCTGGTGCTGACCGGCGCACTGGTGCTGCTGGGCTACCTGTTCTCGCGCCACCTGATGGGCTTTTTCATCACCAGCGCACCGGTGATCGAACTGGCGCAGACGCTGCTGCACATCATGCTGTGGAGCAGCGTGATCTTCGGCATGGCCTCGGTGCTCTCCGGCATCATGCGCGCCAGCGGCTCGGTGCTGGTGCCCACCGGAATCTCCATCTTCTGCATTGCTTTTGTCGAGGTGCCGGTTGCGTGGTTCACGAGCCACCGGATCGGGATCAATGGCATCTGGGTTGCCTATCCTGTGACTTTCCTTGCGATGCTGGGGTTGCAGACGGCTTATTACCGGTTGGTCTGGAAGAAGAAGGCGATTCGGAAGTTGGTTTAGCCGGGTCTTGCTCCGGCTGGCGCGCTCGTCTTCTGTTATCTCTGCCTAGGCTTGCTGGCCGGGGTTGCCCGGCGGCAACTCACTTTTCTTTGCTTCGCCAAAGAAAAGTAAGCAAAAGAAAGGCGACCCTGGTTGCTGCGTCCCTCCGCTGCGCTACGGGCAACCTGCGGTGCTCGATCCAGACGGGGTCAAAAACAACTCGCTTCGCTTGTATGGTTAGGGTGCTGGGGTGAGGAACCACACATTCGCAATCGGCCGTTCACAGCGGACCGACAGTCTGAGCAATTCCCACCCCGCCCTAACGTCGATTAAGAACTGAGCCGCCGCCCTGGCTGCAGAGCCGGGGCG
>NZ_CALRNF020000059.1:0-16257 GCF_943369415.1 Polaromonas sp. YR568 | reverse complement strand
GGATGCGCCGAGGAGCGCAGGTTCAGGCGGATCAGGGATCGCGTTGTTTGAGCGGAGTGAAACGCAGCGAGTTTAGCGAGACCCCGCCTGAACCGAGCACCGCAGGTTGCCCCGGAGCGAAGCGCAGGGGACGCAGCAACCAGGGTCGCATTTCTTTTGCTTACTTTTCTTTGGCGAAGCAAAGAAAAGTGAGTTGCCGCCGGGCAACCCCGGCCAGCAACACTCAGCAAAACACACATTCATCAAATCAACAGCAGCCAGATCAATCGGCCTTGATATTGGCCAACTTCACAATCCGCCCCCACATCTTGCGCTCGTTGTCACCCAGCGTCGCCAACTCAGCACCACTCATCACAACAGCTTTGGCCCCTTGCTCTTCAGCGCGCTTCTTGAAGTTCTCCGACTCCACCACCTGCCTGATCGCCAGCGAGAGCCGGCCTTGCAGGTCGGCGGACAAGCCCGTCGGCCCGTAGACCGCGAACCAGGACGAGGCCACCAGCGGCACGCCGGCTTCGGTGGCTGTCGGCACGTTGGGCTGGGCGGCCAGGCGGTTGCGGCCGGTCACCATCAGCGCCTTGAGTTTGCCCGCGCGAATGTGCGGCAGCAGCGGCGGCGGTGTGGTGATGGTGAAGTCCACCGTGCCGGCCAGCAGGTCGTTGAGTGCCGGGCCGGTGCCGCGGTAGGGGATGTGCACCATGAAGGTCTTGGTCAGGTCTTTCAGCAGTTCGGTGGTCACGTGCTGCAGCGAGCCGTTGCCGCTGGAGGCGTAGTTGACACGGCCGGGGTTGGCCTTGACGTACTTGAGGAAGTCCGCGAAATTGTCGGCCGGGAAATTGCCGCGCACCACCAGCAGCTGCGGTGCATCGATCAAATGGCCCAGGGGCTTGAGGTTGGTCGCCGGGTCGAACCCCGGCACCGGCTGGATCAGCGGCGTGATGCACTGGTAGCCCGAGTACTGCACCAGCAGGCTGGTGCCGTCGGCCGGGCCGCGCGCCACCAGCTGGCCGGCGATGTTGCCGTTGCCGCCGCCGCGGTTGTCCACGATCACCGTGGTCTGCAGGATTTTTCCCAGCGGCTCGGCCAGCATGCGCGCCGCGATGTCGGTGGTGCCGCCGGCCGCCGTGGGCACCACCAGCGTGATGGGCTTGCCGGCAACTTGCGCGCGCACCGGGTTGAGCCAGGCGGCCGTGCTGAGGCCGGCCACGGTCAGCACGGTTCTGCGAGAAATGAAAGTCATGGGTTTGTCTCCAGTCGTAGTTTTGGGATTGTTTTCAGGATTGCCTTTGTCAGGCAGGTTCAAAATTTCTGATCAATTGATCATGCCGATGCCGTCCTCAGTTCGGCCACATAAGGCGGCGGTGCATGCAGGTCGGTGATGCGGCCGGCCTTGGCGACCTGGCCGGGAACTTCGTGGCCGACGATGGCCGGCATTTGCCGTGCCACATCGAGCAGCCTGGGAATGTCCATGCCGGTGTCGTAGCCCATGGCGTCCAGCATGTGGACGGCATCCTCGCTGCTGATGTTGCCGCTGGCGCCGGGCGCGTAAGGGCAGCCGCCCAGGCCGCCCAGCGAGCCGTCAAAGCGCGTGATGCCGCCCTGCACGGCGGCCAGCACGTTGGTCAGGCCCATGCCGCGCGTGTTGTGGAAGTGCAGCGTCAGCTGCAGGCCGGCAAAGCGCTCTTGCAACACCTTGACCATGCGGGCCACCTGCGCCGGGTGCGCCATGCCGGTGGTGTCGCAGATGGTGAGGCCGCGCACACGGTCCGCGCCGAAAGCGGCAAAACGCTCGCTCCAGCGCAACACTTCTTCTTCAGGGACTTCGCCCTCCATCGGGCAGCCGAAGCAGCAGGACAACGACACATTGATGGGCGTGCGGCCGTCCACGTGGCGGATCACGTCGGACAGCGCGGCAAAACTTTTCTCGCGCGGCATGCGCAGGTTGGCCAGGTTGTGGGTTTCCGAGACCGACATCACGAGGTTGAGTTCGTCGGCGCGCGACTCCAGCGCGCGCTCGGCCCCGCGCAGGTTGGGCACCAGCACCGTGTATTCGACGCCGGGCACGCGGCGTATGCGGCCCATGACCTCCTCGGCATCGCGCAGCATGGGAATGGCCTTGGGTGAGGTGAAGGAGGTCACCTCGATCTTGGCGTAGCCGCACGCGCTCAGCGCATCGACCAGCGCGACCTTGTCGTCGGTGGGGATGAAGTTGGGCTCGATCTGGAAGCCGTCGCGTGTGGCTACCTCGTTGAAATAGATGCGCTTCTTCATGCTGCGTCCGCGTCCTTTCCGGCCACGATGCCCTTGTCCTTCAAAGCCTGGATCTGCGCGGGCGACAAGCCCATTTCACTGAGCACCGCATCGGTGTCCTGTCCCACCTGTGGCGCATTGCGGCGGTGGCCGCCCGGCGTGCGCGAAAGTTTGGGCACAATGCCCGGCACGGCCAGCAGGCTGCCGTCGTCCATGCGCACTTCGTCGAGCATGCCGCGCGCCTGGTAGTGCGGGTCGGCCGCGATGTCGGCCACGGTGTAGATGCGGCCCGCGGGCACCGAGACCTTGTCGAGCGCAGCCAGCACTTCGTCTACCGTGAGGCCGGCGGTCCATTGGCCTATCGCCGCGTCGATCTCTTCCACACGCGCCACGCGGCCGGCGTTGTCGGCCAGGGCAGGGTCGCTGCCGAGCTCGCTACGGCCTATGGTGGCCATCAGGCGCTTGAAGATGCTGTCGCCGTTGCCCGCAACGAGGGCGTAGCCGCCGTCCTTGCAGAGGTAGGCATTGCTGGGCGCGATGCCGGGCAGGGCGCTGCCGGCCGCGCCGCGCACGGCGCCGAATGCGCTGTATTCGGGCAGCAGGCTTTCCATGCAGTTGAACACCGCCTCATACAGCGCCACGTCGATCACCTGGCCCTTGCCGGAGCGCTGGCGTTCCTGCATGGCCAGCAGGATGCCGATCACGCCGTGCAGCGCGGCCAGCGTGTCGCCAATGCTCACGCCCACGCGCACCGGCACGCGGCCGGGCTCGGCCGTCAGGTGGCGCAGGCCGCTCATGGCCTCGGCCACCACGCCGAAGCCGGGCTTGTCGCGGTAGGGGCCGGTCTGGCCATAACCGCTGATGCGCAGCATGATGAGGCGCGGGTTCAGCGCCAGCAGTTCGTCGGGCCCCAGGCCCCAGCCTTCCATGGCGCCGGGGCGGAAGTTCTCGATCAGCACGTCGGCGTCAAGCGCCAGACGGCGCACGATGTCCTGCGCCTCGGGGCTTTTGAGGTCCAACGCCACCGAGCGCTTGTTGCGCGACTGCACCTGCCACCACACCGAGGTGCCGTCTTTGAGCAAACGCCATTTGCGCAGCGGGTCGCCCGCGCCCGGGGTTTCGATCTTGATGATGTCGGCGCCGAAGTCCGCCAGCGTCTTGGCCGCGAAGGGCCCGGCGATCAGCTGGCCCAGTTCCAGCACTTTGAGGCCGGCAAGCGGGCCGGAGGCGGCGGGGGCGGAGAGGGATTGTTCAGTGGAGGCCATGGCCGGCAGTGTGCCGCCCGCAGCCCGCCCCGTCCATTACCGCTTTGGGCCCCTGGCTTTCGCGTTTTGCGAAGGCAAGGCGCCTTTCGGCTTTCCGGGCCGGACAGGCGCCACCAGAAAATCCACCAGCGCCTTGGTGGCCGCATCGGGCTGTCCCGCCATGGTGGCCGCCAGCAGGCGGCGCTGGGCCCAGGCGTCGGCCAGCGGCCGCCAACCCAGCTTCATGCTTTTGATGATGGGCAGCGTGGCGCCTTTGGGCAGGATGGCCACGCCCAGGCCCGAGGCCACCATGTGGCACACCGCGTCGAAGCTGCGCACCTGCATGCGCAGCTTGAGCGGCCGGTTCGCGGCCAGCGCGGCCTGCTGCTGCTTTTGCAGCATGGCGGCGCCGGCGGTCAGGCTGATCCATTCCTCGTCCAGCGCATCCACAAACGCCAGCGGCGTCTTGCCCGCCAGCGCATGGCCGGCCGGCAGGATCAGCACCAGCTCGTCCTCGCGAAACAGGCGAGTGTCCAGGCCCGTGGTGTCCGGCCCCTCGACAAACACCGCCGCGTCGGCCCGGCCTTCGCGCAGGGTGGCGACCACCGCTTCGGACACCTGCTCCTCAAGGTCTATGTGCACCTGCGGGTGCAGCTCGCCGTAGCGCGCCAGCAGCGGCGGCAAAAACTGGCTGATGGCGGCGCTGCTGGCGCACAGGCGTATATGGCGCGCGGTGCCGCGCCGCAGGTCCGCCAGCTCGCCGCCCAACTGCTCCATGGTTTGCAGCAGGGTCAGGCCGTGCTTGACGAAGACGCGCCCGGCGGCGGTGGGCAGCAGGCCGCGCGCGTGGCGCTCGAACAAGGCCTCGCCCAGCGCGTCTTCCAGTTCGCGGATACGCCGGCTGGCCGCGGCCAGCGCCAGGTGCGAGTCGCGCGCCGCGGCGGTGAGGCTGCCGGTCTGCGCACAGGCCACGGCCAGGCGCACGGACACCAGGTCAAAGCGGGCGAGGTTGTAGTTCACGGTGAAAGGCAATCAGGCCTATGGGCCTTGAAGGACTCAGGCGCTTTTCTTTTTGGCCGGGGCTTTTTTGGCGGCGGGCTTCTTCGCGAGCAGCGCGTCCAGGTTTTTCACGATCTCGCTTTCTATCGTGTCCTTGAAGGCGCCGAGAAGAAAGCCGAGTTTGGCGTTGAGCTCAAAGCTGTCTTTGGTGACCGCCAGCGTGCCGTTGACACCGGATCGCGTGAAGCTCACCAGGTCTTCTGTCTTGCCCTCTTCGTAGGTGCACTCCATGTCGAATTTTTCTTCGGCCTGCTCGGCCCACTTGAAGGCGATCTTGCGCGCCTCAGCGAGGCCCAGGGTGTGTTCGCGCAGGATCTGGATGTCAGCCATGGGAAGTCTCCGTGTTATTGATTTGAAGCGCTTTGCGGCGATCGTCTTTGGGCAGCCCGGCCAGCCCTTTGACCGCATCATAAAACCGTTGCCAGTCGCGGCCCTCGCGCTCGAACAATGCCTCGAAGCCGGGCACCAGTTCATCATAGGCGGCCTGCGCGCCGAAGGCCGCGTTGTTGGCGCGCGCCACCCAGGGGTCGTAGCCCGCGAAGCCGCCCCAGGATTCCTTGAGCGCGGCGTAGCCGTCGCGAAAGCGCTGAAGGGCCTGGGCCTTCATTGCCGCCTGCTCCGCCTTTTCAGCGCCCGCCGCCGGCTTTTGGCCATAGACAGCCGCCAGTTCCAGCCGCGTGGCCAGCGCCAGCGCGCGGAACTGCCGGCGCCGGCCGTCGAACTGGAGGTAATCCTGGCGGGCTTTGTCGTTGCCGTGGGCGGCCTCGCTGTCCAGCCAGCGCTCGCTGCCCATGCGCTCGACGGCGGTGGCGAAGGACTCGTTGAACATGGTGTCGCCGCTGGCGTAGACCACCTGGTGCGCGAGTTCGTGGAAGATCAGCCGCGCCAGCTCGCCTTCCGGATAGCCGATGAAGGTGTTGAGCAGCGGGTCGCCGCCGGCCCAGTTCATCCAGCCCAGCGTGGAATAGGCCGGCACGCCGTAGACGCTGGTCTCCAGGCCCTGGGCCTTGAGGCTCTCGGCCTCGGCGCGCGCCTCGGCCTCGTTGAAGTAACCGCGGTAGCCCACACAGCCCGTGACAGGGAAGCACCAGGTCTTGAGCGTCAGCGAGAACGCGGGCGCGGCCACCACGTTCCAGACGACGGCGCTGCGGCGCAGGTCGGCATAACGCCGGTAGCTGGGGTTGTCGGGCAGTTTCAGTTCGCTCACGGCAAAGCTGCGGATGCGCTGCGACAGGGCCAGCCGGCTTTTGAGCTGCCCGGAGGCCTGGGCGTCGCCCAGCCAGTCTTCAACCGGCCGCGCCGCATTGAGCATCTGCATGTGGCCGCTGACCGACTGCCAGTAGTAGCCCAGGTCGGCGCAGCCCGCCAGGCCCAGCGTCGCGGCCAGTGCCACGGCAAGCGTTCGTTGGGCCGTGCTGCGTTTCACCGTTGAATCCGCTCAGGCGGCCTCGGCTTCGCGCCGCACCTGCACCAGGCAGTCGTAGAACACCGGGCCGCGGCCCATGTCGGTCAGGTGCTGGCTGGTGAGCTCGTTGACGTTGGTGCCGTCCAGGCCCAGCTTGCGCCACCAGATGCCCAGGCCGTTGACGACGCCGGGCCGGGCGCGCGCGGAGACCTCGGCCTTGACCCGGTATTCGCCGCGCCGGTTGAACACCTTGACGACGGCGCCCGTGGTGATGCCGCGCGCGGCGGCGTCGTCGGCGTGGATTTCCAGCACCGGCTCGGTTTCGATGTCGCGCAGGCTTTTGACGTTGACGAAGCTGGAATTGAGGAAGTTGCGCGCCGGCGGCGAGATCATGGCCAATGGGAACTCGTCCGACGTGCCCGCGGCCTCATGGTTGGGCACGTGGCCGGGCAGGCCGTCCGCGCCTTCGGCCGCCAGCCGCGCGCTGAAAAATTCGCAGCGGCCCGAAGCCGTGGGGAAGTTGCCCTCGGCAAAGGGCGCATCGGGCAGGTCCAGCGTGGCAAAGCCTTTGTCGAGCAATTGCTGGAAGTCGACCTTGTCGCCGTAGACCGCGCGGCACAGCTGCTCGTCGCTGTCGGCAAAGCAGGGCTCGGCCAGCCCCATGTGGGCTGCGAGTTCGCGAAAGATCTGGGTGTTGGGCTTGGCCTGGCCCATGGGCGCGATGGCGGGGCGGTTCAGCAGCGCATCGGTGTGGCCGTAGGCGCTGTGCACGTCCCAGTGTTCCAGCTGCGTGGTGGCCGGCAGGACGTAATCGGCGTAGTCGGCGGTGTCGGTCTGGAAGTGCTCCAGCACCACGGTGAACAGGTCTTCGCGCGCAAAGCCCTGCACCACCTTGCCGGACTCGGGCGCCACGGCCACCGGGTTGCTGTTGTAGACGATGAGCGCTTCTATCTTCGGGCCGAATTGCGGTGATGCAGGCGCCAGCAGCGCATTGCCTATGGTGCTCATGTTGATGGTGCGCGGCTGGCGGCCGTTCAGCAGTTCGGGCTTTTGCAGCGCCGCTTTGTCCACCGGGAACAGGCCCGAGCTGCTCAGCAGCACGCCGCCCGCGCGATGCCGCCAGGCGCCCGTCAGCGCAGGCAGGCAGGCAACCGCGCGGGCCGCGTTGCCGCCGCCGTGCACGCGCTGCATGCCGTAGTTCAGGCGTATGGCGGCGGGCTGGTTCTTCACCATGCATTCCCCCCAGGCCCGGGCCAGGGAGCGGATCTGTTCGGCCGGCACGCCGCAGACGGCTGCGGCGCGCTCGGGGCTCCACTGCAGCGCGCGTTCGCGCAGGCCGCCGTCGGGCGACTGCCAGCCCAGCGTGTGCTGCGCGATGTAGTCGTGGTCCAGCCAGTCGTGGGTGATGAGCTCGTGCATCAGCGCCAGCGCCAGCGCGGCGTCGGTGCCGGGCAGCAGCGCGATGTGTTCATGGCATTTTTCGGCGGTTTCGCTCCTGCGGGGGTCTATGCAGACGAGCTTGGCGCCGTCACGCTTGGCCTGCTGCGCGTAGCGCCAGAAATGCAGGTTGCTGCCGATGGAGTTGCTGCCCCAGATGATGATGAGTTTGGACTCGGCGAAAAACTCCACCCGCATGCCGACCTTGCCGCCCAGGGTCTGCGTGAAGGCCTCGCCGCCGGCCGACGCGCAGATGGTGCGATCGAGGAAGGACGCGCCCAGCCGGTTGAAGAAACGCCCGGCCATGCTTTCACCCTGCACCTGTCCCATGGTGCCGGCGTAGCTGTAGGGAACGATGGCTTCGGGGTCGCGCGCCGCGATGGCCTTGAGGCGCGAAGCGATGTCGGCCAGCGCGGCCTCCCAGCTCACCGGTTCAAACTGCCCGCTGCCCTTGGGGCCGCTGCGCTTGAGCGGCTGCAGCAGGCGCTCGGGATGGTAGGTGCGCTCGGTGTAGCGCGAGACCTTGTTGCACAGCACGCCGCCGGTGTGGGGATGGTCGGGGTTGCCCTGCACGCGGGTGGCCACGCCGCCCTCCACCGTGGTCAGCAGCGAGCAGGTGTCGGGGCAGTCGTGCGGGCAGGCGCCGCGCACCTGCCGGGCTACGGGCTTGAGCTTGCTCTCAGGGTTAGCGATAGGGGAGATGCTGATGGTATTGCTCATGGTAAGACTTTATATTGACAGTCATCGGGGCATCCCGGGGGGAGACACAATATGACAACAACAATCAATGGGATGGGGGCCTTGCGCGCCTTCGCCAGATTCACCATGGTAGCGGCCCTGGCCGCCTTTGCGGCGGCAGGGGTCAAGGCCGAAGACGGCGTCAGCAAGACCACCATCAGCCTCGGCCAGTCCCTGGCGATGACCGGGCCGGGCGCCACGCTGGCAGTGCCTTTCGCGCAGGGCGCGCGCCTTTACTTCGACCGCGTCAATGCGGGCGGCGGCATCAACGGCCGCAAGATCGAACTCACTACGTTGGACGACACGGGCAATGCCGACACGGCGGTGGCCAACACCAAAAAACTGCTGGAGCAGCGCGTGTTCTCGCTGTTCGGTTATTACGGCTCGCCCCAGGTCACCGCAGTCAATGCGCTGCTCAAGGACACGGACCTCCTGCTGTTCGCGCCCATGGCCGGCGCCGACGAGTTGCGCGGCTCGCTCTATCCCAATGTCTATTCGGTGCGGCCCGGCTATTCGGAAGAGGCCGCCGTGATCACGCGCCATGCCGAAACCCTGGGCATGCGCAAACTGGCCATCCTGCACGGCAAGGACCTTGAATCGCTCGCGGCGCTGGATTCGGCCGAACGCACCATGGGCGGCCTGGGCGCCAACCTGGTGGCCAAGTCGGCGCTGGCCGGCGGTAGCGTCGCCACCAGCGTGGACCAGGTGCTGGCCAAAAAGCCCGAGTCGGTGCTGGTGATCAGCGACGCCTCGGGCGCCGCCAGCGCGATACGCGACCTGCGCGCCAAGGGCTTTCGCGGGCCTATCTACGGCTTTTCGAGCACCGGTGAAAGCCTGCTGGCCGAGCAGCTGGGCGCGGCCGGCGCCGGCGTGGTGGTGGTGCGCGTGACGCCCAAGTCGGACAACGCCAAAAGCGTTCTGGTGCGTGAACTGCAGGCCGACGCGCTGGCGGCCAAACTCAAGTCCAACGTCTACATGCTTGAAGGCTATATCGCCGCATGGACTTACACCGAAGCCCTGCGCAAGGCCGGCAAGGACCCGACCCGGGCCAAGCTGCGCAAGGCGCTGGATGGCCTGCAGGACCTGAACCTGGGCGGCTTTCGCATCCACTTTGACGGCGACCGCGTGGGCTCCAAGCTGGTCGAGCTCAGCCTGATCGATGGAACCGGGCGGGTGCGCGAGTAGCGCCGGCAAGGTGAGCGGGCTGTTGGGCGGGCGCCGCAGAAGCTGACAGATTGCTGGCAACCTTGCCGCCAGACAGGCCCAAAGTTGTGACGTGGATCACAGGGTTTCCTCCTGTTACGAATGAGGTAACCAGCCTGTAATTTGTGTTGCGAAAATGAGGGCATGCACCTCACTCGCAGAACATTTTCCACCGCGGTCGGCGCGTCCATGCTGGCCGGTTTCAACGTCGCCCATGCCCAGAATGACAAGATCATCCTGGGCCAGTCGGCCGCCTTCACCGGCCCGGCGGCGCAGCTGGGTATCCAGTTCTATCAGGGCGCCAAAGTCTATTTCGACCAGGTCAATGCCCAGGGCGGCGTCGGCAAGCGCCTGATCGAGATCCGCAACCTCGACGACGGCTACGAGCCCGACCGCTGCGCCGAAAACACCCGCAAGCTGATTGCCGACGAGGTGTTCGCGCTGTTCGGGTACATCGGCACACCCACCAGCATCGCCGCGCTGCCGCTGGCCACCAAGGACAAGGTGCCCTTTTTCGCCCCCTTCACCGGCGCCATGGCGCTGCGCGACCCGTTCAACAAATACGCCTTCCACGTGCGCGCCTCGTACAACGACGAGACCGGCCTCATCGTCAAACAGCTGACCAGCCTGGGCCTGAAAAAAATCGCCGTGTTCTACCAGAACGATGCCTACGGCAAGGCCGGCCTGGACGGCGTCACGCTGGCCCTCGCGGCGCAAAGCCTCAAGCCCGTCGCCCAGGCGACGGTGGAGCGCAACACCGTGAATGTGGCCGCAGCGGTCAAGACCCTGGTCGCGGCCGGGCCGGACGCGGTGGTGCAGATCGGCGCCTACAAGGCCTGTGCGGCTTTCATCCGCGAGGCGCGCAAGGCTGGCTACGGCGGCACCTTTTACAACGTGTCCTTCGTCGGCACGCAGGCGCTGGCCGATGAACTCGGCAAGGACGGCGCGGGCGTGGTGGTGTCGCAGGTCATGCCTTCACCCTACAACACGGCCCGCCCCATCGCACGGGAGTTTGTCGATGCGGTGAAAGCGGCGGGCAAGGACGCCCAGGCCAATTTCTCCAGCATGGAAGGCTATGTGGCAGCCAAGGTGCTGGTCGACGGCCTCAAGCGCGGCGGCGCCAAGATCAGCCGCGAATCGCTGATCGCCGGCCTGGAGGGCATGGGCAGCCAGTCGCTGGGCGGTTTTTCCGTTTCGTTCTCGCCGACAGACCATGTGGCTTCGAGCTTCGTGGAGTTGTCCATGCTGACCGGCGATGGTCGTGTGAGAACTTGACTCCCTGGGTATTCAAGCAAAACGCCTGACTCAGTCAGGCGTTTTGCATTGGGGCCTTGGAGGCTCTCAGGCGATCTGCCTGGTGGCGATCAAGCCCTGCATAAACGCCTGGCAGCGCGCCAGCTGCTCCAGGCTCACGAACTCGTCGGGCTGGTGCGCCTGGGTGATGCTGCCGGGCCCGCAGACCACGGTGGGAATGCCCGCGCCCTTGAAGATGCCCGCTTCGGTGCCGAAGGCGACCAGCGTGGTCTCGCGGGTGCCGGCCAGGCGCTGCGCCAGGCGGGTCACGTCGTCGCCGGCCGAGCCCAGGAAGGCCGGCACCTCGCAAATGGTTTCAAAGCTGAAACCCGCGTCGGGCGCGACTTTCTGCATCGCGGGCTGCACGCGTTCGGCATAAGCCCGTATTTCCTGCTGCATGGCCTGCGCGTCGGCCCCGGGCAGGTTGCGGAATTCATAGCGAAACTCGGCGTCGCGCGGCACCACGTTGTCGGCGATGCCGCCGTGGAACTGCCCGACGCTGGCGGTGCTGAAGGGCACGTCGAAACCCTCGTAGCGCGGCTCGTTGGCCTCAAAGCCCTCGGCCATGTCGCGCAGCTTGCCGACGACGCGCGCCGCCATCTCGATGGCATTGACCGACTGCGGCGTCAGCGAGGAGTGCGCCTCCTTGCCGCGCACGCAGCATTTGTAGCGGTAGACACCCTTGTGCGCGGTGGCCGGCACCATGCTGGTGGGCTCGCCGATGATGCAGGCCAGCGGCGCGATGCCGGCGTCCTTCATGTCGGCGATCAGTTCACGCACGCCCAGGCAGCCGACTTCCTCGTCGTAACTGAGCGCCAGGTGCACCGCGAAAGGCGCCTGGCTGTTCAGGAAGTCGCCGGCGTGGGCCAGCGCCATGCCGATAAAACCCTTCATGTCGCAGCTGCCCCGGCCGTAGAGCCGGCCGTCTGCGACCGCAGCCGACAGCGGGTCCAGCGCCCAGTCCTGGCCGTCCCAGGGCACGGTGTCGGTATGGCCCGACAGGATGATGCCGGCCGGCTTGCCTTCGCCCAGCGTGGCAAAGAGGTTGGCCTTGGTCTTGCCGGCATTGGTGGTGATGCGGCTGGCCACGCCCAGCCTGGCGAGCTCGTCGCGCACGAAATGGATCAGTTCCAGGTTGCTGTTCTCGCTGACCGTGTTCATGCGCACCAGGGCCTGGATCAACTCCAGGGCGCGGGGCGAGACGGCGGGCAGGGCGGTAAGGTTGGAAAGGGTGGGGGCGAGGGTGGGGGAGGGTGCGAAAGACATGGCTCCATTCTGGCCTCATTCGGCAATGTCCGTGGCCTGCCCGTCAGTTATGCTTGAAGCCCGCTTCCCCACGGGGTGTTTCCCCCCTTCCTGATGGCATCTTCGTCCTCCTCCCCGCTGGCCCTGGTTCGCCTCATGCGGCCGCACCAGTGGCTCAAGAACGTCTTCGTCTTCGCCGGCCTGGTGTTCAGCCAGAACTGGCGCGACGCCGCGCTGGACTGGCGCGTCTTCTACGCCTTTGCCGCGTTTTGCTGCCTCTCCAGCATGGTCTACATCATCAACGACTGGCACGACCGCGCCAGCGACGCCCTGCACCCCACCAAGCGCAAGCGGCCGCTGGCCAGCGGCGCCGTGGCGGTGCCGGTGGCGCTGGTGCTGGCGGGCCTGCTGCTGGTCGCCGGCCTGCTGCTGGCGGCGGGCAACCGCACCTTGCTGGTGCTGCTGGCGGCCTATGTGGTGCTCAACCTGGCGTATTCGTGGCGGCTCAAGCAGGTGCCGGTGGTCGACGTGTCCATCATCGCCTCGGGTTTCATGCTGCGCCTGCTGGCCGGCACGGTGGCGGTCGGCATCCCGCCCTCGCGCTGGCTGCTGCTGACCGGCATTTTTGTGGCCCTGTTCCTGGGTTTTGCCAAACGCAAGGCCGAGAGCTTTCATGAAGAAGCCAGCCAGCGCGCCGTGCTGGCGCACTATCCCTCGGCCTTGCTGGACACCTTCATGGCGGTGACCATGACCGCCACGCTGACCACCTACAGCCTCTTCGCCACCAGCCCCGAAGCCCAGCTGCAGCACGGCGAACGCCTGCTCTACACCGTGCCGGTGGTGATCTTCGGCATGCTGCGCTACACCTACCAGGTGCACCGTGGCCATGGCGAAGACGTCGCGCGCGACATGCTGCGCGACCCCTGGATCCTGGGGGCCGGCGTGCTGTGGCTGGCCATCTTCCTGAGCCACCGGCTGTGAACCCTTTACCCGCCCCGTCCACGCCGGCTGCGGCGGGCGGCCTGCCCTTCAAGCGCCTGCTGCTGGTGCTGGGCGTGGTGGCCACGGCCTACGCGGCCGCGCTGCTGGTCTGGGGTGACAGCCCCAAGGCCTCGCTGGCGCTGCTGTGGTCCTGGACGGGCGCGCAGGCCGCGGGCCTGTGCCTGCTCAATTACCTTTTGCGCGGCCTGCGCTGGCGGCTCTGGATGGCGCACTACGGGCGGCATTTCGGCTGGGCGCAGGGGCTGCGCCTGTACCTGGCGGGTTATGCCTTCACGCCCACACCGGGCAATGTCGGCGAGGCGGCGCGCGGCCTGATGCTGGCGCGCCAGCCCCTGGGCGCCGGGCAAAGCCTGGCCATCTTCGGCGCCGAACGCCTGGCCGACCTGCTGTGCCTGCTGCTGTTGTGCCTGCCGGCGGCGGGCTGGGTGCTGCGGCATCCCGCGATGCAGGCTGCGTCAACCCCGATTGGAGTCCTGCTGGCCGCCGCGGCACTGGTGCTGCTGGCCGTGCTGGGCCTGCTCTTCAAACATCGTGCCCGTCTTTTTGCGCGCCTGCCCTGGTTGCAGGAAGCCTGGCATTGCCTGGCGCTACGCCCATGGCTCTGGCTGGGGCTGACCCTGACGGCCTGGGCGGCGCAGGGCGTCGCCGTCTGGCTGATCTGCCATGGCATGGGGGTTCAAATCGAGCTGCTGACGGCCGCGGGCTTTTATGCCGTCGCCATGGTGGCCGGCGCCTTGTCCGCGCTGCCCGCCGGGCTGGGCGGCACCGAGGCCGTGCTGACGGGCCTGCTGGTGGCCCAGGGCGCCACACCCGCCGCGGCGTTGGGCATTACGGTGCTGGCGCGGCTGCTGACGCTGTGGCTGGCCGTGGCCATAGGCGTGCTGGCCTTGCTTTATAGTGCGGCCATCCGCAAGGAAATCAGCTTTCGCTAGCCCGTGCGCGGCTTTCCTGCCTCCTGCTGTTGCGTTGCCGCCGGCCCTGTTCCCCCTTCCAGCCTTCATGTCCCAGAACCCTGATTCCGCCGCCTTTCCCGTTTCGCTGAGCCGCTGGCTGCTGGCCGCTGGCCTGCTCTCGCTGTTGCTGCGCTTCTGGATTTCCGTGACTTTCCCCATCACCGGCGACGAGGCCTTCTTTTACTGGTGGGGCGTGTACCCCGCCTGGGGTTATTCGGACCACCCGCCCATGGTGGGCTGGCTGATCGCGCTGATGCGCGCCACGCTGGGCGACAGCATCTGGTCCATTCGCCTGCCCATCGTGCTGCTGCCGCTGGCGCTGGGCGGGGCGCTGTGGTGGGCGCTCAAGCCTGTCGACAAGGTGCGCGCCGCCTGGGCCGTGCTGTTTTTCTGGCTCGCGCCGCTGAACTGGCTCAATACGCTGATCACCACCGACACGCCGCTGATCTTCTGGTCGGCGCTGTCGGTCGCCGCGCTGCTGCGCGCCGAGCGCCGCGCGCAGATGGACCGCGCCGCCTGGGGCCTGTATGCGCTGTCCGGCCTGTTCCTCGGCTGCGCCTTTCTGTCCAAGTATTTCTCGGTGGTGCTGGGTTTCAGCTACCTGGTGTACTTCGTGCTGTACCGCCGCGAGCGGCTCGCGGGTTTTGCCTTGCTGGTGCTGTGCGCCTTGCCCGGGCCGGCGATCAACATCGCCTACAACATGTCGCACGGCTGGTCCAACATCATGTTCAATGTGTACAACCGCAATGAAGATGCCAGCTTTGAATGGCGCAAGCCGCTGACCTACCTCGGCATGATGGTCTACCTGATCACGCCGGTCGCGGTGTGGATGGCCATCCGCTACCGCCGGTCGCTGCTGGCGGCGGCGCGCTCGCAGCGCCTGCTGGCCTGCCTGGTGGTGGTGCCGCTGCTGTTCTTCGCGCTGTTGTCGGCCAAAAAAGTGATTGGCCTGCACTGGGTGCTGTCCTTTTATCCTTTCGGTTTCGCCTTCCTGGCCTTTGCACTGCCCGCCGACAGGCTCAAGCCCTGCGCCAAAGGCCTGGCCGTATTCGCCGGCGTGCATGTGCTGGTGGTGGCCGGGCTCTACATGACCACGCTGGACACCTGGCGCACGACAAAGCTCTATCCACAGATCGTCCGCAGCTACAGGACCGCCGAGATGCTCAAGCAGGTTACGGTGCCCGGTGTGGTGCTGATGGGCGAGGCCTACACGCCGGCCTCGATTTTCGGCTTTGAGCGCCGCCAGTACATGCCGGTCTTCGGCGTCGGCAAGTTCCATGCGCGCCAGGACGACATGCTGGTCGATTTTTCGCTCTACCAGGGCAAGACCATCCGCGTCATCCTGGCCGACAAGCCGCGGCTGGAGGAGTTCGAACCCTATTTCACTTCGGTGCGCGTGCTCAGCTTCGAGCAGGACGGCGTGCCTTTTTATGCCGTTGAAGGCACGGGCTTCAACTATCCCGCGTATCGCGAAGGCGTGCTGGGCACGGTGTTCAAGCGCTACTTCAACATTCCCGCGTGGCTGCCCATGACGGGCTGCCCCTTCTGCGAGCGTTACTGCGGCCAGGTGCGATGCTCGAGGTAGCCGCACCCGCTGCCGGGGACGGCGTCGCGGTCGCCGCCTTTGACTTCGACGGCACGCTGACCCGGCGCGACACCTTCACGGTTTTCCTCGCGCGCGGGCTGGGCTGGCCGCGTTTTGCCTGGGCTTTGCTGCGCTGCTCGCCCTGGCTGGCCGGCTATGCGCTGCGCCTGGTGCCCAACAACATTGCCAAAGGCAAGCTCATGCAGGCCACGCTCGCGGGCCGCAGCGTTGCTGAAATGGAAGACTGGACCACGCGCTGGCTGGCCCGGGATTTCCCCGGCCAGCTGCGTGAGGACGCCATGGCCCGCCTGGCCTGGCACCGCGAGGCCGGGCATTGCTGCGTGATGGTGAGCGCCTCGCCCGACATCTACCTGCCGCGGGTGGCGCGGCAACTCGGTTTTGATGCGCTGATCTGCACCGAGATGGAGGTGGTGGGCGAGGGTGAGGCCGGGCGCCTCACGGGCGCCATGCGCACGCCGAATTGCCACGGCGAGCAGAAGGTCGTCAGGTTGCGGAACTGGGCGGTTGGGCGGTTTGGCGCCGCCGGGCTGGAGGGGGTGACCTTGTATGCCTATGGGGATACGTCCGGTGATAAACCCATGTTGAGGTTGGCTCGGTATGCGTGGTATCGGGGGGAGTCTTGGGTCGAATGACCGGGTCTTGCGCCGGCCTGAGCGTCTGTGCCCTTTGCATAGGTTTGCTGGCCGGGGTTGCCCGGCGGCAACTCACTTTTCTTTGCTTCGCCAAAGAAAAGTAAGCAAAAGAAAGGCGACCCTGGTTGCTGCGTCCCCTGCGCTTCGCTCCGGGGCAACCTGCGGTGCTCGGTCCAGCCGGGGTCAAAAACAA
>NZ_CALRNF020000058.1:0-17396 GCF_943369415.1 Polaromonas sp. YR568 | reverse complement strand
CGCTCAGGTGCTGCTCTCGAATCATCTTGACGATCTGCACCTTGAACGCCGCATCGAACGATCGCCTGGTCTTGGCTTTGGTCATTTCTATTCCTCTCAGACATTGATTTCCCTCATCGGGATGTCTTTTGAAATTAGACCAGCACACTCTGCTACGGGGCAGAGGGATAAAGTTTTGCTCCCTCTCCCTCTGGGAGAGGGCAGGGGTGAGGGCTGGCGGCTTGGGAATGGCGCGGCGGTGTTTCGTGCGCCGCAGGCCCTCACCCTAACCCTCTCCCAGGGGGAGAGGGTATGAACCGGGGAGAGGGCGGGGCGGGGGCGGTGCACGATAGCCCTTATCGGTTTTTACATATCGCCGCGTGCGGCAGCTGCGGTAACCTAGCCCCCATGAAAGCCTACCGCGCCGCCCTCCTGTATTTCACCGGCCCCGCCCAAGCCGCCTATGAGGCCGACGGCCTGCTGGTGGTGGGCCCCGATGCGCAAGGCCGCCAGGTGGTTCAGGCCGTGGGCAGCTACCAGGCGCTGGCATCGCGCTTTGCCGAAGTGCCCACCGAACACCTGCCGGGCCGCATCATCGCGCCGGGTTTTGTGGACATGCACATCCACTACCCGCAGCTCGACGTGATCGGCTCGCCGGCCGACGGCCTGCTGCCCTGGCTGGAGAACTACACTTTTCCCGAGGAAAGCCGTTTCTCCGGCACCGAGCACAGCGCGGAGGCCGCGGATTTTTTCCTGGCCGAGCTGCTGCGCAACGGCGTGACCACCGCGCTGGCCTTTGCGACCTCGCACACCGGCTCCGTCAACGCCTTGTTCAGCGCCGCGCAAAAAAACAGCCTGCGCCTGATGACCGGCAAATGCCTGATGGACCAGAACTCGCCCGAGGGTGTGCGCGACGACACCGCGCAAAGCCTGGTGGACACCGAGGCGCTGATCCAGCGCTGGCACGGCGTGGACCGCCTGGGTTATGCCATCACGCCGCGTTTTGTGCCCAGCTGCAGCGAAGCGCAGTTGCGCGGCGCCGGCGAACTGGCCGCCAAATACCCCGACGTCTGGATTCAATCCCACGTCGCCGAGAACAAGGACGAAATCGCCTGGGTGCACAAGCTCTATCCCGAGGCGCGCAGTTATTTGGGCGTCTATGAACAGTTCGGCCTGTTGCGCCCGCGCGCCGTGTATGCGCACTGCATCCACATCGACGACGAAGACCGCGCGCTGATGCGCGCCACCGGCACGGCCGCAGCCGTCAGCCCGACCAGCAACCTCTTTCTGGGCAGCGGGTTTTTTGACTACGAGGGCGCGGATCGCATCGGCTTTCCCTATGGTCTGGCCAGCGACGTGGGCGGCGGCACTTCTTTCAGCCCCTTCCACACCATGCTCGCGGCCTATTACGTGGGCCGGGAAGGGCAGACCAAGCCCGGCCTCTCGCTTTCTCCGCAGCAGCTGTGGTGGCAGCACGCGGCGGGTGCGGCGCGCGCGCTGGGGCTGGATGGCGTGGTCGGCAACCTGCAGCCGGGCTGCGAGGCCGACTTCGTGATCCTCAACCCGCAGGCCACGCCGTTGCTGGCGCGCAAGACCGCGCTGGCCGGCAAGCTGGATGAGTTGCTGTTCGCGCTGATCGTGCTGGGGGATGACCGGGTGATTGAGCGGACGGTGATTTCGCAGGCAGGCGGCTGATTCTTCTTGCTCCCTCTCCCTCTGGGAGAGGGCTGGGGTGAGGGCCCGGGCCTTTGCATGATGCTGCGGCATTTCGCGCGCCGCTGGCCCTCACCCTAACCCTCTCCCAGGGGGAGAGGGGATTAAACGGGCTCAGGCCTACGCCACCACAGAGAGCTAGGTGAAGTTTTTCAGCGGCTCACGCGGCAGCCATCGCCCAGCGAGGCGCGCCAGACGCGCACCGAGGTCAGCCCCGGCAAACGCGCATCAAGCTTGCGAAAGATGAACTGGCACAGGTTTTCCAGCGTGGGCGGGCCCAGGTCTTTCACGTCGTCGAGCAGGTGGTGGTCCAGCTCCTCGCGCAGCACGGCGATTTCGCGCCGCACCAGGCCCAGGTCCATCACCATGCCGGTGGTGGCATCGGGCGCGCCGGCGACAAAGACCTCGGCGTTGTAGGTGTGGCCGTGCACGCGCTTGCTGCTCTCGGCCTCGATGGCGCGCTTGAGCGTGTGGGCCGCGTCGAAGTAAAAAGTCTGGCTGATCTCGCAGCGCATGGGTTCTGGCGTGGGAAGCTTTTTCATCGGATGCCCGTGATCTTGTGGGTCTGCAGGCTCAGGCGCCAGGCCGGGCGCTCCATGCACAGCTGTATGCAGGTTTCGGTGTTGTGCTGGCGCTGCGGGTTGTCCATGGGCTGCAGGTAGCGGTGCGTGAAGTCGGCGGCCTCCAGCTCGGCCAGGTCAAAACTCGGCTGGGGCCAGACCACTTTCAGTTCCTGGCCCGCGCGCTGCACCCAGGGTGCGCCGGCCTTGGGGCTGACGCAGATCCAGTCTATGCCCTCGGGCGCGGCGATGGTGCCGTTGGTTTCGACGGCGATCTGGAAACCGCGCACGTGCAGGGCCGCAATCAATTTCACGTCGACTTGCAACAAGGGCTCGCCGCCGGTCATCACGACAAAACGGTGCGCGCTGTCACCGGCCGGCCACTGCGCGGCAATGCGGTCAGCCAGCGCATCCGCATCGGCGAACTTGCCGCCCAGCGTGCCGTTGGTGCCGACAAAGTCGGTGTCGCAGAACTGGCAGACGGCGGTGGCGCGGTCCTGCTCGCGGCCGGACCAGAGATTGCAGCCGGCGAAGCGGCAAAACACCGCGGGCCGCCCGGCGTTGGCGCCCTCACCCTGCAGCGTGTAGAAAATTTCCTTGACCTGGTAGCTCATGGCGCGGCCTTCGCGCGGCCACGGCCGCAGCCCGCCCCAGGCAATGGCCAGTGCGAAACAAGGGATGAAACGGGAGAAATAAAACAGGCGCCCACACAAGCCGAAAGACCGGGGGTCGCGAGGTTTTTATACATGGTAGTCCTCTACATGGCCCCGGAAGAAACAGGATGCGGGCGCGCCGGGACAGCACGCTGAAGGCCCTGATTTTAGCGGTTCAGGCCGAATGGCGGGATTTCAGGGGATTTGGGGACGGATTTCGGCCTCAAGGCACGGGCATCTCGCGCGCCTGCTCTTGCAGCCAGCCGCAGAAACTGTCCAGCCGCGCGTGCGGCCCGACCCGGCGCATGGCCACATATTGGTAGTCACTTTCCGCAAAGCCCAGCGGCGCCACCAGGCGGCCGGCCCGCAGGTCGTCCATCACCAAGTGCCAGGGCGCGATGCAGACGCCCAGCCCGCCCACCGCGGCCTCCAGCGTGAAGTAATAGTGCTCGAAGGCCGGGCCGCCCTGAACCGGGAAACCGGCACCCCGGGACTCGCACCAGGCTTGCCACGCCTCGGGCCGGGTTTTGGTGTGCAGCAGCGGCAGGCCGGCCAGATCCTGGGGCTGGCGCACATCCCCCCTGGCCGCCAGCGCGGGCGCCATGACAGGCCCCAGGCGCTCGACAAACAGCGGCAGCAAGGCGGCCGAGGCGGGGCTGCCGCGTTCGGCGACCGTGATGACGAGGTCGTAACGGCCGCGGTCCAGGTCCACCGCATCCCCGGTCGCGCTGAGGCGGATTTCGGTATCCGGGTGCGAGGCGTTGAATTCGTAAAGGCGCGGAATCAGCCATTTGACGGTGAAGGTGCTGAAGCAGGACACATCCAGCGTGCCGGACTCGCCGCTGCGCACTTCACGCACGGCCGTTTCCATCTGGTCCAGCGCGGCCGATAGCGCCGGCCACAGCGAGGCGCCGGCGGCTGTCAGCTGCGGCTTGTTTTTGGCGCCTTCGAACAGCGGCACACCCAGCGCCTGCTCCAGTTGCCGCACCTGCCGGCTGATGGCGCCGGGTGTGACCGAGAGTTCTTCCGCGGCGGCCGTCATGCGGCCCAGGCGGGCGGCGGCCTCAAAGGCACGCAAGGCGTTCAAGGGCGGGAGACGGCGCTTCATGATGTGAGTTTATGGCACATACAACGTGCAGACAAATCGTTTGTCCGCACTACGCCCAATTGCCAGAATTCGCACCAGCCATTTACTTTAATTGAGGAAAAATCACATGCCCTTCATCCGCACCAACGTCCACCAGAGTACCAGCCCGGCACATCGGCAAGGCATCGTCGACGGCATACACCAGGCCCTGGTCGAAAGCATAGGCATGCCTGAAGACGAGCTGTTCAACCTGGTGAGCGATTACGACGCGCAGCAGTTTTTCTTCAACCGGACTTTCAACGGCATGGCGCGCTCGGAGCGGCCGGTGGTCGTCGAAATCACGCTGCGGCGCGGCCGCAGCGACGCGATGAAACGCGCCCTCTACGCGGCCATCGCCCGCAACCTGAAGGCCAATGCCGGCGTGGCGCCCGACGACGTCTTCATCTTCATGCACGAGAACGACTACTCGGACTGGTCGGTGGGCGGCGGCAAGTTCGCCATGGCGCTGGTGCAGCAGCCCGGCCCGGGCTGAAAATAAAGCGCCTGGCTTATTTGCCGGCCGCGGCATGGCCGGCCGGCAGCGCGCGCAGCACCGGGTAAGCCTTGGCCATCCAGATGTAGAGCGCCGCGCCCACCACCAGCGTGGCGGCGGCGATTTCCAGCGAGATCGTGAAGCCTGCGCCCGCGTTGGGCGTGTGGCGCAGCAGCACGGCGACCAGCGGGGGGCCGAGGATCTGGCCGATGCCGTAGGTGGCCGTCAGCAGGCCCATGAAGCTGGCGGCCGTGGCGGGTTTGAGGCGGCGCACTTCCTGCATCGCAAAAAAGGTGATGGCGGTGAACGGGATGCCCAGCATCAGGCTGCCGATGGCAAAGCCCGCGAGGCTGGGGCTCCAAAGGCTGGCGGCAATGCCCAGGGCCTGCAGCACGTAGCAGCCGGCCAGCAGCAAACGGAAATCCTTGCCGGGCGGCAGCCGCGTGGCCAGCAGCGCGCCAATCATGACCCCCAGGCCGAAGATGGGCCAGAACATGTCCAGCCAGGCCGAGCCCGGCAAGGCCGCGCGCGCGATCACCGGCAAAAAGGTGGCGGTGATGATGTAGCCGAAACCGGCCAGGCCGTAGGCCAGCGTCAGCAGCGTCATTTCGGCATGGCCGTGGTGCTGGGGCGCCGCGCCGGGCAAGGGGGCGGCGCGCGGCGCCAGCGCGACCAGGCGCTCGTCGCCGCCGCGCAGGATGTGCCACACCGAGGCGGCCAGCACAAACGACAGCGCGCCGAACAGCATCCAGCCCGTGGCCGCCGTCCAGTGCCAGGCCACCATGCCGGTGGCAAACAGGCCGCTGACCAGGATGCCGGCGCCCGGGCCGACATAGATGATGCCGCCCATCGCGGGCACGCCGCGCCTGGCCAGCTGCGACAGACACCAGCCCGAAGTGAACACAAACACCACAGCGCTGGTCACACCCGCCGCGAAGCGCAGCAATGGCCAGAGGGCGGGAAAGTGCCAGCCCATGGTCAGCGTGAGCACGGCCGTGGCAATCAGCCCGCCGCGCACCAGCGAGGAATAGGCCAGCGAGGGCAGCCATTTGAAACGCGCCCAGAGCCAGGGCTGCAAGGTGCAGAGAATCGCGCCCAGCATGTAGCCGAAGTAGTTGGCACTGGCCAGCCAGCTTGCGGTGGGCAGGTCGACCACACCGTCGCTCAGCATCATGGGCAAGAGCGGCGTGAAGGCAAAGCGGCCTATGCCCATGGCGACGGCCAGTGCGACCAGGCCGGCCAGGGCGATGGGCCAGGCGCCGTGCAATGCGGCGGATGGCGCTTGTTGTGCGTGCGGTGTCGATGCCATGCCCGGGGTCCTTGCTTGCTTCAGGGTTCTACCCGGATCATACGTTTGGACCGCCGCGCAGGCTGGCAGCCGCCTGAATACCCCCGCCGCCCTTAATTGAAGCGCTCAAAGCTCTCGTTGAGGCGGTCGACATAACGCGCCTTGGCGGAGGCATCGATAAAACTGGCCTCAAAGCTGTTGCGCGCCAGCGTATAGGCATGGCGCGCGTCCATGCCGGTGGCGGCGAAGGTCTGCAGGAAGTTGTCGTTCATGTAGCCGCCGAAGTAAGCCGGGTCGTCCGAGTTGACGGTGGCGGCCAGGCCGGCGTCCACCAGCTCGCGCAGGTTGTGGCTGGCCAGGTCGGGAAACACGCAAAGCTTGAGGTTGGACAGCGGGCACACGGTCAGCGCGATGCGGTCGCGCGCCAGGCGCTGCATCAGCAGCGCGTCGCGGCTGGAGCGCACGCCATGGTCCACGCGCTCGACTTTCAACACGTCCAGCGCCGTCCAGACGTATTCGGGCGGGCCTTCCTCACCGGCATGGGCGACCAGGTGAAAACCCAGCTCGCGGCAGCGAGCGAAAACACGCGCGAACTTCTCGGGCGGGTTGCCGACCTCGCCGGAATCCAGGCCTATGCCGATGAACTTGTCGCGGAACGGCAGGGCCTGCTCCAGCGTTTCAAACGCCTCCTCTTCACTGAGGTGGCGCAGGAAACACAGGATCAGCGAGGCGCTGACGCCGAGTTCGGCCTGGGCATCCACGCAGGCGCGGTGCAGGCCGGTGATGACGGTTTCCATGCTGACGCCGCGCGCGGTATGCGTCTGCGGGTCGAAAAACATCTCGGTGTGCACCACATTGTCGGCCGCGGCCTTGCGCAGGTAGGCCTGCGCCATGTCGTAAAAATCCTGCCCAGTGATCAGCACGCTGGCGCCGGCGTAGTAGATGTCGAGAAAGCTCTGCAGGTTGGTGAAGGCGTAGGCGCTGCGCAACTCTTCGACGCTGGCGTAGGGAATCTGCACCTTATTGCGGCTAGCAAGTTCGAAGATCAGCTCTGGCTCCAGCGAGCCTTCGATGTGCATGTGCAGCTCGGCCTTGGGCATGCCGGCCAGCAGCGCGGGCAGGCGGTCGGCAGCGACGGGTTTAACAGCAAAAGTCATATTGGCTCCCACAAAACAAAAAGCTGCCCGAAGGCAGCGCTTTCCTCCTTCCCCCGCTGGGGGAAGGTTGGGATGGGGGCTGTGCGCCGGCATGCTGTATTGACATTGCAACCGCCGCTGGCCCTCACCCCTGCCCTCTCCCAGAGGGAGAGGGAGTGAAACACGCTATCAGTTCCCCGGAACCTTGCCCTCAACACCCTTCACATAGGTCTTCAGGCCGCCCAGGAATTTGTCATCAGCTACCACGTCCTTGGCCAGCAGTTCCTTGCCGGTGTTGTCGGTGATCGGGCCCTTCCAGATCGAGAAGCTGCCGTCCTTCAGGCCGGCCTTGACTTCATCGATGCGTTTTTTGGTCTCGTCGGGCACGTCGGCGGCAATCGACACGATGTCGATCGCGCCTTCCTTGACGCCCCACCAGGAGGCGGTGTTGCCGGTCCATTTGCCGTCGAGTGCCTCACCCACGGCCTTGATGTAGTAAGGGCCCCAGTTGATCACGGCCGATGCCAGGTGGGCCTTGGGGCCGTAGGCGGTCATGTCCGAATCCCAGCCGAAGGCGCGCTTGCCCATTTTTTCGGCGGTCTGCAGCACGGCGGAGGAGTCGGTGTTCTGGAACAGCACGTCGGCGCCGCCGTTGATCAGGGCGGTAGCGGCTTCGGTTTCCTTGGGCGGGTTGAACCATTCATTGACCCACACCACCTTGGTCTTGACCTTGGGGTTGACCGACTGCGCGCCCAGCGTGAAGCTGTTGATGTTGCGCACCACTTCGGGAATCGGCACCGAGCCGACCACACCCAGCGTGCCGGTCTTGCTCATCTTGCCGGCGATCACGCCGGCCATGTAGGCGCCCTCGTAGGTGCGGCTGTCGTAGGTGCGCATGTTGTCGGCCTGCTTGTAGCCGGTGGCGTGCTCGAACTTCACGTCCTTGGTGTCGCCGGCGACCTTGAGCATGGGCTCCATGTAGCCGAAGGTGGTGCCGAAGATCAGCTTGTTGCCCTGGGCCGCCATGTCGCGGATCACGCGTTCGGCGTCGGCCGACTCAGGCACTTTTTCGACGAAGCTGGTGACGACGCGGTCGCCGAATTCTTTCTGCACGGCCTTGCGGCCGTTGTCGTGCGCATAGGTCCAGCCGCCGTCGCCCACAGGGCCGACGTAGGCGAACGCGATTTTCAGGGGCTCGGCCTTGGCGGCGGGGGCCGCAGCCGCGGGCGCGGCCGCCGGAGCAGCCTCTTCCTTTTTGCCGCAACCCACAAGGGCCGCCGCAGCCACCGCGGACAGGGCCGCCAGCTTGAGCAGGGAACGTTTTTGCAGGTCAGTCATGTGAGCTCGCTTTCGTTATGGGAAGGTGAAATGGGAAGAAAAAGCAATTATGCGGTGGTTTGGCGGGCCTGCGCCATCAGGCGCCGGGGTAAAACGGCTTGCCGATGGAGCTGGGCATGTTGACGCGAATCCACAGCGGGTTGCGCGAGATCAGCACCAGCACCACGATGGTGGCCAGGTAGGGCAGCATGGTCAAAAACTGCGTGGGCACGTTCACGCCCAGGCTTTGCAGGTGGAACTGCAGCATGGTCACGCCGCCGAACAGGTAGGCACCAAGCAACACCCGTGCCGGGCGCCAGGTGGCAAAGGTGGTGAGCGCCAGCGCGATCCAGCCCTTGCCGGCGATCATGCCCTCGACCCACAGCGGCGTGTAGACCACCGACACATAGGCGCCGGCCAGGCCGCACAGCGCGCCGCCGGCCACCACGGCCGCCAGCCGTATGCGCCGCACCGGGTAGCCCAGCGCGTGCGCCGATTCAGGGCTTTCGCCGACCGAGCGCAGCACCAGGCCGGCGCGCGTGCGGTACAAAAACCAGATGAGCCCGGCCGTCAGCGCCATGGCGATGTAGACCATGGGATGCTGGCGGAACAGCGCCGGGCCCAGCAGCGGGACGTCGGCCAGGAAGGGGATCGGGTAGTGCGACTGCTCGGGCAGTTTTTCCTGCACGTACTTGATGCCGGCAAAGGCCGAAAAGCCCGCGCCGAAGAGGCTCAGCGCCAGGCCGGTGGCGTACTGGTTGGTGTTGAGCCAGATCACCAGCACGCCGAAGACGGCCGCCAGGAAAGCCCCCGCCGCCATGCCCGCCGCAAAGCCCAGCCAGCTGTTGCCGGTGTGCACCACGGTGGCAAAGCCGGCGATTGCGGCGCACAGCATCATGCCCTCGGCGCCCAGGTTGACGATGCCGGCTTTTTCATTGATCAGCAGGCCCAGGGCGGCGATGGCCAGCACGGTGCCGGCGCTCAGCGTCGCGGCGATCAGCAGCGCGGTCGACTCCATCACTCGGCTCCTTTCAGGACGTCGGAAGACGGCGGCGTGGCCACCGGCATGGGGACGGGTCTGGCCAGCCGCAAGCGATATGCGATCAGCGTATCGCAAGCCAGCAGGCTGAACAGCAGCAGGCCCTGGAACACGCCGGTGATGGACTTGGGCAGGCCCAGGCGCGACTGCGCGAGTTCGCCGCCGATGTAGAACATGCTCATCAGGATGGCCGAGAACACCACGCCCACCGGGTGCAGCCGCCCGACAAAGGCGACGATGATGGCGGCAAAGCCGTAGCCCGCCGGCACATAGGGCGTGAGCTGGCCTATGGGGCCGGCCACTTCCAGCGCGCCGGCCAGGCCGGCCGCGCCGCCGGAGGTCAGCAGCGCCAGCCACAGCGCGCGCCGCGACGAAAAGCCCGCATAGCGCGCGGCCGCCGGCGCCAGGCCGCTGACCTCATGCCGGAAGCCCGCATAGGTGCGGAACAAAAACAGCCACAGCCCGGCCACGCCCAGCAGCGCGAGGATGATGCCGATGTTCACGCGCGAGCCCTGCATGAGGCGTGGGATCTGCGTCACGGCCTCGAAGGTTTTGGTTTGCGGGAAGTTGTAGCCGTTGGGGTCCTTCCAGGGGCCGAAGACCAGGAAGTTGAGCACCATGTCGGCCACGTAGACCAGCATCAGGCTGACCAGGATTTCGTTGGCGTTGAAGCGGTCGCGCAGCAGGGCCGTGATGCCGGCCCAGGCCATGCCGCCCATGATGCCGGCCAGCAGGACGGCCGGGACTATCCATGGGCCGGTGGTTTTTTCCGCCAGCAGCGCGATGCCGCCGGCCGCAACCGCGCCCATTACGAACTGGCCTTCGGCGCCAATGTTCCAGACGTTGGAGCGAAAGCACACGGCCAGCCCCAGCGCGATGATGAGCAGCGGCGTGGCCTTGACCAGCAGCTCGCCGATGGCATACGGCGACTTGATCGGTTCCCAAAAGAAGACCTGCAGGCCCTTGACCGGGTCCTTGCCGAGCGCCACGAACAGCGCCACGCCTATCAGCACCGTGATCAGCAGCGCCAGCACCGGCGAGGCGTAGCTCCAGAAGGAGGACGGCTGCGGGCGGATTTCAAGCTTCATCGGGTTCATGGAGAAAGCCCTTGCATACCCTGAACCGTTCGGGCTGAGCTTGTCGAAGCCGGGGCCGGCACTTCGACAGGCTCAGTGCGAACGGGAGACAGGTTCCACAGCCCGCTCATCCACTGCCCCACCCGTTCCACCGTGGCGTCGGCGCGCGGCAGCGAGGGCGAAAGCTGGCCCTTGGCCATCACGTAGAGCCGGTCGCAGATGTCGAACAATTCCTCAAGCTCCTCGCTGACCACCAGCACGGCGCAGCCGGCGTCGCGCAGCTTGAGCAGCTCGCCGCGTATCTGCGTGGCCGCGCCCACGTCCACGCCCCAGGTGGGTTGCGAGACGATGAGCAGCGCGGGTTTCGCGTCGATCTCGCGGCCCATGATGAATTTCTGCAGGTTGCCGCCCGACAGCGACTTGGCCACCGCCTGCGGGCCGCCCGACTTGACCTTGTAGTCGGCGATGATGCGCGCCGCCTGCGCCTGCAGCGCGCCGCGGTTCAGCCAGCCGTTGCCGGCCACGGCCTCCTTGCGCGTGAGCAGCAGGTTGCGCGCCAGCGAGAGCGTTGGCACGGCGCCGCGACCCAGACGCTCCTCCGGCACAAAGTGCAGGCCCAGCGCGCGGCGGTGGTGCGGCCCCATCTTGCCCACGGGCTGGCCCTTGACCGCGATGGCATCGCCGGCGGCGCGGGTGTCTTCACCCGACAGCGCGTAGAGCAATTCCTTCTGCCCATTGCCCGAGACCCCGGCAATGCCGACCACCTCGCCGGCGCGCACCTGCAGGGCGATCTGCTGCAGGTCGACGCCGAACTGTTCCTCTTTGGGCAGGTCCAGCTGCCTGACGTCCAGCACCACGGCGCCGGCGCTTACTTCGCGGTGCTCCAGCGCGGGCGGCTCGGCGCCAATCATCAGGCGGCTCAATGATGCGTTGGATTCCTGGCGCGGGTCGCATTCGCCCGAGACCTTGCCGCCGCGCAGCACCGTGCAGGCGGTGCACAGCGCTCGGATTTCATGCAGCTTGTGGCTGATGTACAAAATGCTGCAGCCCTGCGCGGCCAGCTGGCGCAGGGTGACAAAGAGGTTCTCGACCGCCTGCGGCGTCAGCACCGAGGTGGGTTCGTCCAGGATCAAGAGCTTGGGATGCGTGAGCAGCGCGCGCACGATCTCCACGCGCTGGCGCTCGCCCACGCTGAGCGTGTGCACCGGCCGCGTCGGGTCCAGTTGCAGGCCGTAGGCTTGCGTGGTTTCGGTGATGCGTTTGGACACCTCGGCCAGGCTTAAATGTTTGTCCAGCCCCAGCCAGACGTTTTCGGCCACCGTGAGCGTATCGAACAGGCTGAAATGCTGGAACACCATGCTGATGCCCAGCGCCCGCGCCTCGTGCGGGTTGCGCACCGTCACCGGCTTGCCGTCCACCTCCACGCTGCCGGCATCCGGCCTGACGGAGCCGTAGATGATCTTCATCAGGGTGGACTTGCCCGCCCCGTTTTCGCCGAGCACGGCATGGATTTCACCGGGCCGCACGGCCAGCGAGATGCCGCTGTTGGCCACCACGCCGGGATAGCTTTTGGTGATGCCCGCAAGCCGCAGCCGCGGGGGCGGCCCGGACGGGCTGGCTGTCGATGGCGGTGTGGCGGTCATGTGTCTCTTGGTATCCCGTTTTTCGTCTTCTGTGTCTGCTGTTTTTCCGTGCCCGCTATTGTCTTATGGCTTCACGCACGCCGGCCGGGCCCGCCACGCGCTAGTCCTTGCGCAGCGTGGACGCCACCGACTTGACCCGCTCGCGCAGCCATTTGGCGGCATTCGAGGCGTGCGTGCGTTCGTGCCAGAGCTGGTAATACATCATGCGGGGAAAGGCAATCGGGCTGGGCAGTATTTTGACGGGCAATATGCCCGCAAAACGCTCGCAGTACTGGCGGCCGGTGGTCATCACCAGCAAGCTCGATGCCACCATGGACGGCATCAGGCCGAAATGCGGGCAGCGCACCGTGATGTTGCGCGACAGGCCCAGCGTGTCCAGGTGCTCGTCGATCACGCCCTTGGCGCCTGGGTGCAGGGCCGAAGGCGCAATGTGCTCGGCCTCCAGCCAGGTGGCGGTGTCCCAGCCGCGGCGCACGGCCGGGTGGTCTTTGGCGACCAGGCAGACCACCTCGTCGCCGAAGAGGCGCGCCATGTGCAGGTCGTCGGGCGGCGCGGCCCAGTTGCCGATCACGATGTCGGCCTCGCCCTGGGCCAGTTGCGCGCGGTAGTCGGAGTCGGCCGACAGCGGGTGGATGTCGATGCGGCAGCGCGGCGCCTGGGCCTTGATCTGCGCGACCAGCTGCGGCAGGAACAGGGGGTCGAGGTAGTCGCTGGCCGCGAGACGAAAGGTGACGTCGGCGGTGGCCGGGTCAAAGCCCCGGGCATCGCTGAACAGCATGCCGGCCGCGCGCAGGATGCTGGCCGAGGGCTCAATCATGCGCAGCCCGGCGTCGGTGGGCACCATGCCCGCGCCTGAACGCACCAGGATGGGGTCTCCGGCCAGCGCGCGCAGGCGCTTGAGCGCCGCGCTGACGGCGGGCTGGTACATACCCAGGCGGATGGCGGCGCGTGATACGCTGCGTTCAACAAGCACGGTGTTCAAGACCCTGATGAGATGGAGGTCTATCTTGTCGAAAAGCGCCTGGTCTTTCATACCTTTTCACCCATGCGGCCGATACGGGCTTTTGTATGCCGGCCGCGGCGCGACTGTTTAACCTGAAGCATGGCTGTCCCACCTTTATCCAGACCCATCCGCTTCATCAGGCGGGGCGAAGTTGTTTCCGTCAGCAATGTACCACCCAGCCGCACCCTGCTGGAGCTGCTGCGCGAGGACCTGGCCTGCACCGGCACCAAGGAAGGCTGCGGCGAAGGCGATTGCGGCGCCTGCACCGTGGTTCTGGGCGAGACGGACGGCGGGCAGGTCAGGTACCGCGCCATCAACAGCTGCATACGGCTGGCGCATTCGATTGATGGCATGGCGCTATGGACAGTAGAGGATATTGCCCATGAGGGTGCCCTGCACCCCGCACAACAAGCCATGGTCGACCAGCACGGCAGCCAATGCGGCTTCTGCACCCCGGGCTTTGTCATGAGCCTGTTCGGCATGTACCAAAACCACGTGTGCAAGGGCGAGCCCATCAGCCGCGAACTGGCGCAGGAAGAACTCTCGGGCAACCTGTGCCGCTGCACGGGTTACCGGCCCATCCTCAATGCCGCGCAGGCCATGGCCGCGCTACCGCCCGTGAAGATCAACGAAACCGCCCTGCTGCGCCAGCTGCAAACCGTTCGCGCCGAACCGGGCGTCACCGAAGCCGGCTACCTGGCCCCACGGACCTTGGCCGGCTTGTTGCAAGCGCGCGCCAACCATCCCGAAGCCCAACTCGTCGCCGGCTGCACCGACGTGGGCCTGTGGGTCACCAAGCTACACATGGAATTCGGCCGGGTGCTCGACGTCACCCAGGTGCAAGAGTTGCGGCGCATTGAACAGTACCCGCAGCACATCGCGATAGGCGCCGCCGTGACGCTGGCCGACGCCTACGCCGCGCTGGTCAAAGACCGGCCGCAACTGCACAACTTCGCGGCCCGCTTTGCCGGCCTGCCGGTGCGCAACTCGGGCACCCTGGGCGGCAACGTCGCCAATGGTTCGCCGATTGGCGATTCGATGCCGCTGCTGATTGCGCTGGGGGCGAACGTGGTGCTGATGAGCGTGCGCGGGCACCGGGAGATGCCGCTGGAGAAGCTCTACACCGGGTACCGCAAGAATGTCATGGCGGCGGATGAGGTGCTGGCGTGGGTGAAGGTGCCCAGGCCGCAGAGCCCTCACCCTAACCCTCTCCCAGAGGGAGAGGGGACTGAAGAGAAAGACAAGAAGGACGGTATTGCTCCCTCGCCCCCCTGGGGAGAGGGCTGGGGTGAGGGGCCGGAACGGCTAAGGGTCTACAAAATCTCCAAACGCTACGACGACGACATCTCCGCCGTCTGCCTGGCCATCAATCTGCAAGTGGAAAACGGCAAAGTCATCGCCGCCTCGATAGGCGCGGGCGGTGTCGCCGCCACGCCGGTGCGCGCCGTCAAAACCGAAGCGGCGCTCACAGGCCAGCCCTGGACCCAGGCCACCGTCCGCCAGGCCATCGCCACCTTGCGCGCCGAGTTTTCGCCGATCTCCGACATGCGCGCCTCCGCCGCCTACCGCAGCGAGGTGCTGGGCAATTTGCTGCAGCGCTACTGGCTAGAAAGCCAGGGCTTGCAGCAAATCAACCTCGCCTCCTTCCGGCTGGAGGAAGCCGCATGAACGCCGCCAAAGACATTTCCGTGAGCCGCGATGCCGTGGCCGACCCGGAGGTGCGCGCGGCCAATGCGCGCGCCGACGGCCTGCCACCCGCCGACCCGGCCGAAAAAACATCGCTGGCCCGCCTGCCCGCCCACGCACGCGCCGCCGGCCGCTCCACGCCGCATGAAAGCGCCCGCGCGCAAGTCGCCGGCGCCGCCACCTATGTCGACGACATTCCCGAAGTGCGCGGCACGCTGCATGCCGCGCCCATCCTGTCCACCGTGGCGCACGGCAAGCTGCTGGGCGTGGACACCGCCGCAGCCCTGGCCATGCCCGGTGTGCGCGACGTGATCCTCGCGCGCGACATCCCGGGCGACCCGCTGCTGGGGAATTTTTCGCATGACGAGCCGGTGTTCGCGCGGGAGACCGTGCAGCACATAGGCCAGGTGATTGGCGTGGTGCTGGCCGGCACCGTCATGCAGGCGCGCCGCGCCGCGCGCAAGGTGGTGTGCAAGATTGAGCCCCTGCCCGCCCTGCTCAAGGTGCAGGACGCGCTCAAGGCCGAAAGTTATGTGCTGCCGCCGGTCTTCGTCAAACGCGGCGACGCGGCAGCGGCCCTTAAAAAAGCGGCGCACACACTGCACGGCACGCTCGAAGTCGGCGGCCAGGAACATTTCTACCTTGAAGGCCAGGTCGCCTACGTCGTGCCGCAGGAGCAGCAGCAATGGCTGGTCTATTCCAGCACCCAGCACCCCGGCGAGATCCAGCACTGGGTCTCCCATGCGCTGGGCATTGCCAACCATGCAGTGCGCGTCGAATGCCGGCGCATGGGCGGCGGTTTCGGCGGCAAGGAAACCCAGTCGGGCCAGATGGCCGTCTGGGCCGCCATTGCCGCGCACAAGCTGCACTGCCCGGTCAAGCTGCGGCTGGACCGCGACGACGACTTCCTGGTGACCGGCAAGCGGCATCCCTTCGCCTATGAATACGACGTGGGCTTTGACGCCACCGGTCGGCTCACCGGCCTCAAGCTCACGATGGCGGTGAACTGCGGCTTCAGCGCCGACCTCTCGGGCCCGGTGGCCGACCGCGCGGTCTTCCATGCCGACAATGCCTACTTCCTGGAGGACGTGGAGATCGCGTCCTACCGCTGCAAAACCAACACACAAAGCAACACCGCCTTCCGCGGCTTCGGCGGCCCGCAGGGCATGATCGTGATCGAGGCCATCATGGGCGACATCGCGCGCACCCTGGGGCTTGATGCGCTGGACGTGCGTAAACGCAACCTCTACGGCATCGGCGAGCGCGACACCACGCATTACCAGATGAAGGTCGAGGACAACATCCTCGAGCCGCTGCTGGCCAAACTGGAGCAGTCCTCGCAATACCGCCAGCGGCGCAAAACCATCGCCGCCTGGAACAAAACCAGCCCCGTCATCCAGCGCGGCATCGCCATCACGCCCGTCAAGTTCGGCATCTCGTTTACCGCCACGCTGTTCAACCAGGCCGGCGCGCTGGTGCATGTCTACACCGACGGCAGCGTGCAGGTGAACCACGGCGGCACCGAGATGGGCCAGGGCTTGAACACCAAGGTCGCGCAGATCGTGGCCGACGAACTCGGCGTGCCGCTGGCGCAGGTGCTGGCCACCGCCAGCGACACCAGCAAAATCCCGAATGCCTCGGCCACCGCCGCATCGGCCGGCACCGACCTCAACGCGCGCGCCGCGCAGTACGCCGCGCGCAATGTACGCGACAACCTCGCGCAGTTCGTCGCCGGCCTGGACCGCTGCGGCGCGGGCGCCGTGCAGTTTGAAGGCGGCGAAGTTATCACCCCCGCCGGCGCGCGGCCCTTCACCGAAGTCGTGAAGCTGGCCTACGCCAACCGCATCCAGCTGTGGAGCGACGGCTTTTACCGCACGCCGAAAATCCACTACGACAAGGCCACACTCACCGGCCGGCCGTTTTATTACTTCGCCTACGGCGCCGCCTGCACCGAAGTCGCCATCGACACGCTGACCGGCGAAAGCCGCGTGCTCAAGGTCGACATCCTGCACGACGTGGGCACCAGCATCAACCCGGCCATCGACATCGGCCAGATCGAGGGCGGCTTTATCCAGGGCATGGGCTGGCTCACGACCGAACAACTGGTGTGGAACGACAAGGGCCTCTTGAGCACCCACGCGCCCAGCACCTACAAAATCCCCGCAACCGGCGACGTGCCCGAACACTTCAAGGTGGATTTCTGGCCCGAACCGAACCGCGAGGACAACGTCTTCGGCAGCAAGGCCGTGGGCGAGCCCCCGCTGATGCTGGCGATCAGCGTGTATGAGGCTTTGCGCGACGCGGTCGCTTTCGCGCGGCCGGGGCGGGCTGTGGTGCTGGAGGCGCCGGCTACGCCTGAGCATGTGTTGCAGTCGCTAAGCCTCTCCTGGCGGGGACTTCTTGCACCCTCTCCCTCTGGGAGAGGGAATCATGCGGAGAACGACGCTGGTGATTCCGGTTTTGCTCCTTCTCCCTCTGGGAGAAGGCAGGGATGAGGGCCCGGGGCCTGTGCATCGCGCACCGGTGTTTCGTGCTCTGTGCTGGTCTAATTTCAAAAGACATCCCGATGAGGGAAATCAATGTCTGAGAGGAATAGAAATGACCAAAGCCAAGACCAGGCGATCGTTCGATGCGGCGTTCAAGGTGCAGATCGTCAAGATGATTCGAGAGCAGCACCTGAGCGT
>NZ_CALRNF020000057.1:0-18196 GCF_943369415.1 Polaromonas sp. YR568 | reverse complement strand
CACTTCACCGGCGAGATCTACGTTCTGAGCAAGGACGAAGGCGGCCGCCACACGCCTTTCTTCAACAACTACCGTCCCCAGTTCTACTTCCGCACGACGGACGTGACCGGCGCGATCGAGTTGCCAGAAGGCAAGGAAATGGTCATGCCAGGCGATAACGTGTCGATCACCGTCAAGCTGATCAACCCGATCGCCATGGAAGAAGGCCTGCGCTTCGCCATCCGCGAAGGCGGCAAGACCGTCGGCGCCGGCGTCGTTGCCAAGATCATTGCGTAATTTCCGCAAACCATAAGGAATTACCATGGCCACCAAGCAAAAAATCCGCATCCGCCTGAAGGCGTTTGACTACAAGCTGATCGACCAGTCGGCAGCTGAAATCGTTGACACCGCCAAGCGCACCGGCGCGATTGTCAAGGGCCCCGTGCCCCTGCCAACCCGCATGAAACGTTTCGACATCCTGCGTTCGCCACACGTCAACAAGACGAGCCGCGACCAGCTGGAAATCCGCACGCACCAGCGTTTGATGGACATCGTGGACCCTACGGACAAAACCGTGGACGCCCTGATGAAGCTCGACCTGCCGGCCGGCGTGGACGTCGAAATCAAGCTGCAGTAAGCAAAAATCGGGGTTTCGGCCACAAGCCGGTCCCCAAATCGACAGGTTTTAGCCCGGGTTTGCCATTTTTGGCGGCCTGGGCTATACTGTTGGGCTGTCCTTTGCATGTTGGCTTCTTGCCTGCATGGTTTGGGCGGTTTTATTAACTGTCTTTCACGTCAAAACGTCTGCGGCCAATTGAAGTCGCAGCGGTGAAAGTTACGAAAGAACACATCATGAGTCTGAGCAACTCCCTCGGGTTGCTGGGCCGCAAAGTTGGCATGATGCGTCTGTTCACGGATGATGGGGACACAGTTCCTGTCACCGTGGTGGATGTATCGAACAACCGCGTGACCCAGGTTAAAACCGAAGCAAATGACGGCTACGATGCCCTTCAAGTGGCATTCGGCGCACGCAAAGCATCGCGTGTCACCAAGCCGGCCGCCGGCCACCTTGCGAAAGCAGGCGTTGAAGCTGGTGAAATCCTGAAAGAATTCCGCGTGACGGCTGACGTCGCAGGCAAATACGCTGCAGGCACCGTTGTGCCCGCAGCCGACGTGTTTGCCGTGGGCCAGCTGGTGGACGTGCAGGGCACCTCCATCGGTAAAGGTTTCGCCGGTACCATCAAGCGCCACAACATGAGCTCGCAACGCGCGTCGCACGGTAACAGCCGTTCGCACAACGTTCCCGGCTCCATCGGTATGGCGCAGGATCCCGGCCGTGTGTTTCCCGGTAAACGCATGACGGGCCATCTGGGCGACGTCACCGTGACCACGCAAAACCTGAACATCGTGCGCATCGACGAAGCCCGTCAGCTGCTGATGATCCGCGGCGCTGTGCCTGGTTCCAAAGGTGGTTTTGTCACGGTTCGCGCCGCGATCAAAGCCAAGCCCGCCAACGCTGCTAAAGGAGCGAACTGATGCAGGTCGAACTCCTGAATGACCAAGGTCTGGCCTCGTCCAAAGTGGACGTGCCTGATACCGTGTTTGGTCGCGAATACAACGAAAGCCTGGTTCACCAGGTGGTCGTGGCCTTCCAGGCCAACGCCCGCCAAGGCACCCGTGCCCAGAAAGACCGTGAGCAGGTCCGTCACTCGACCAAGAAGCCTTTTAAACAAAAGGGCACCGGTCGCGCACGTGCTGGTATGACGTCTTCGCCACTGTGGCGCGGCGGCGGTCGTATCTTCCCGAACATGCCTGACGAAAACTTCACGCAGAAGATCAACAAGAAGATGTATCGCGCCGGCATGGCGTCCATCCTCTCGCAACTGGCGCGCGAAGGCCGCCTGGCTGTGGTTGATTCCCTGACCGTGGACTCGCCCAAGACGAAAGTCCTGGCCGACAAGTTCAAGGCCATGAACCTCAACTCGGTGCTGGTCATCGCTGATGAAGTTGATGAAAACCTGTACCTGGCTTCCCGCAACCTGGTGAACATCCTGGTGGTTGAACCTCGCTACGCCGATCCGGTGTCGCTGGTCCACTACAAGAAAGTTCTGGTCACCAAGGCTGCCATGGACCAACTCAAGGAGATGTTCGCATGAGCGCCCGTAACCCATCTTCTCCAAAACTGAAATTCGACGAAGGCCGCCTGATGCAGGTCCTGGTCGCGCCCATCGTGTCCGAAAAGGCCACCATGATCGCGGACAAGACCAATGCCGTGACCTTCAAGGTGCTGCAGGATGCCACCAAATTTGAAATCAAGGCCGCCGTGCAGTTGATGTTCAAGGTGGACGTCCAGTCGGTCGCCGTCCTGAACATCAAAGGCAAGACCAAGCGCTTTGGCAAATCCATCGGCCGCCGCGACAACATTCGCAAGGCCTATGTGACGCTCAAGCCAGGTCAAGAGCTCAACCTCGGTGGGGAGTCTGCGTAATGGCTGTCATTAAAATGAAACCCACCTCGCCGGGTATGCGCGGCATGGTGAAGATCTCCCGGGATCACCTTCACAAGGGTGAGCCTTACGCGCCGCTGCTGGAACCGCAATTCCAGAAGGCCGGCCGTAACAACAACGGGCACATCACGACGCGCCACAAAGGTGGCGGTCACAAGCACCACTACCGTGTGGTGGACTTCAAGCGCAACAAGGACGCCATCCCGGCCAAGGTCGAACGCATCGAGTACGACCCCAACCGCACGGCCCACATTGCCCTGCTCTGCTACGCCGACGGCGAGCGCACCTACATCATCGCCCCCCGCGGCCTTGAAGTCGGCGCCACGCTGGTCAGCGGTTCGGAAGCGCCGATTCGCGTCGGCAACACGCTGCCTATCCGCAACATCCCCGTGGGCTCCACCATCCATTGCATCGAGATGCAAATCGGCAAGGGCGCGCAAATCGCCCGCTCCGCCGGCACCTCGGCAACGCTGCTGGCCCGCGAAGGTACCTACGCCCAGGTGCGTATGCGCTCCGGTGAAGTTCGCAAGATCCACATCGAGTGCCGCGCCACCATCGGTGAAGTCGCCAACGAAGAACACAGCCTGCGCCGTCTCGGCAAGGCCGGTGTGAAACGCTGGATGGGTATTCGCCCGACCGTTCGCGGTGTGGTGATGAACCCCGTTGACCACCCGCACGGCGGTGGTGAAGGCAAGACCGGCGAAGGCCGCCATCCTGTCGATCCATGGGGTAACCTGACCAAGGGCTACCGCACCCGCAACAACAAGCGCACGCAAGTGATGATTGTTTCGCGTCGCAAGAAGTAAGGCTAACCCATGACACGTTCACTCAAAAAAGGTCCGTTTGTCGACCATCATTTGGTAGCTAAAGCCGACAAGGCCGTTACCAACAAGGACAAAAAGCCGATCAAGACCTGGTCGCGTCGCTCCATGATCCTGCCCGAGTTCATCGGCCTGACCATCGCCGTGCACAACGGCAAGCAGCACGTACCTGTCTACATCACCGATCAAATGGTTGGCCACAAGCTGGGCGAGTTCGCACTCACCCGGACTTTCAAAGGTCATCCGGCTGACAAAAAAGTTGTGAGAAAGTAAGGAAAGACCATGGAAACACGTGCAACCCTCCGGGGCGTTCGTCTGTCGGTCGACAAAGGCCGTCTGGTCGCTGACCTGATCCGCGGCAAGAAAGTGGATCAAGCCCTCAACATCCTGAATTTCACGCAGAAAAAAGCTGCTGGAATCATCAAGAAGGTTGTGGAGTCCGCCATCGCCAACGCTGAACACAACGATGGTGCCGATATCGACGAGCTGAAGGTGAAAACCATCTACGTCGAACAAGGTGCCACGCTCAAGCGTTTCTCCGCGCGCGCAAAAGGCCGCGGCAACAGCATCAGCAAACCCACGTGCCATGTGTACGTGGTGGTTGGCAACTAAAGGCAGCAGGATATGGGACAAAAAATCAACCCAACCGGGTTTCGCCTTGCAGTCAGCCGCAACTGGGCCAGCCGCTGGTACGCAAGCAACCGTGATTTCGCCGGCATGCTCGCCGAAGACATCAAGGTTCGCGAGTACCTCAAGGCCAAGCTCAAGAACGCCGCGGTTTCGCGCGTCCTGATCGAGCGCCCCGCCAAGAACGCCCGCATCACGATTTTCTCGGCACGTCCGGGCGTTGTGATCGGCAAAAAAGGCGAAGACATCGAAGCGCTGAAAAAAGAACTGAGCCGCCAGCTGGGCGTGCCGGTCGCCGTGAACATCGAAGAAGTTCGCAAGCCTGAAATTGATGCCAAGCTCATCGCAGACAGCATCACGCAGCAGCTTGAAAAACGCATCATGTTCCGCCGTGCCATGAAGCGCGCCATGCAAAACGCCATGCGTCTGGGTGCCCTGGGCATCAAGATCATGTCGTCCGGCCGCCTCAACGGCATTGAAATCGCCCGTTGCGAGTGGTACCGCGAAGGCCGCGTGCCCCTTCACACCCTGCGCGCCGACATCGACTACGGCACCTCCGAAGCCAAGACCACCTATGGTGTGATCGGCGTCAAGGTCTGGGTCTACAAGGGCGACACGCTGGGCCGCAACGATGCGCCCGGCGCCAAGATGGCCGAAGTGCCTGACGAAGAACGCAAGCCGCGCGGCCCACGCCGTGATGCCCGTCCTGGTGATCGTCCAGGCAACGACCGTCCCGCTCCACGTGGTGCTCGCGCACCGCGCGGCGCGACCAACACCGCTCCGGCGGATGGTAGCGACAAGCCGGCTGAAGCTACCCCTGGTAGCGAAGCCCCGAAAACCACCGTTAAGCGCGTCCGTAAAGCCGCGCCAGCTGCAGCAGCTGACGGTGCCAAGACCGAGTAATCGGTCTAATAACGGAGAATCAAAATGCTGCAACCCGCTCGCAGAAAATACCGCAAAGAGCAAAAAGGCCGCAACACCGGCGTCGCAACCCGGGGTTCCTCGGTTGCGTTCGGTGACTTCGGTCTCAAATGCACCGACCGTGGTCGCCTGACTGCTCGTCAAATCGAAGCCGCACGCCGTGCGATTTCCCGTCACGTCAAACGTGGCGGCCGTATCTGGATCCGTGTCTTCCCGGACAAGCCGATTTCCCAAAAGCCTGCTGAAGTGCGTATGGGTAACGGTAAAGGCAATCCAGAGTACTACGTGGCTGAAATCCAGCCCGGCAAGATCGTGTTTGAAATCGTCGGCGTGCCTGAAGAGCTGGCCCGCGAAGCGTTCCGCCTGGCATCCGCCAAGCTGCCGCTGCGCACCACCTTCGTCAGCCGCATGATTGGCCAGTAAGGGGAAATGACAATGACCAAATCTTCTGAACTTCGCCAAAAAGACGTTGCCGGCCTGAAAACCGAAGTCAAAGAGCTGCAAAAAGCCCACTTTGGCCTGCGCATGCAAAAAGCCACGCAGCAACTGACCAACCTTTCCACGCTGCGTTCCACGCGCCGCAGCATCGCTCGCGCCAAGACTATCCTGGCCGAAACCATCGTCAAGCAAGGAGCCAAAAAATGACGGAAGCTAAAAAATCCCTCAAGCGCACCTTGATCGGCAAGGTGGTCAGCGACAAGCGCGCCAAGACCGTGACGGTCCTGGTCGAACGCCGTGTCAAGCACGAGCTGTACGGCAAGATCGTATCGCTGTCCAGCAAGTACCACGCCCATGACGAAAAGGGCGAGTACCACACGGGCGACGTGATCGAGATCACCGAAAGCCGTCCTATCTCCAAGACCAAGAACTGGGTTGTGACCCGTCTGGTTGAAAAGGCCGCGATCGTCTAAGTCCCGGTTTACCTGGGGCTGGCATCAAGTCCGCTTTAAAAATGGCTCACCTCGGTGGGCCATTTTTGTTTGTGGCGACCATGCGTATGACCTTCGCGGCAAGCCGGTTTCTGCACAGTGAGCGCACGCTAGCCGGCTCCGCACTAAACTGCGGAGGGTGATTTTTCAACCCATTCATTATTTTTAGAGGAGCACACCATGATCAAAGTAGGCGACACCCTTCCGGCCACCACGCTGATGGAATTTTCCGAAGTCGAAGGCAACGGCTGCAGCATAGGCCCCAACCCGGTCGACGTGGCCAAGGCTTCGGCCGGCAAAACTATCGCGCTGTTTGCTCTGCCAGGTGCGTTCACGCCCACCTGCTCGGCCAAGCACGTGCCCGGCTATGTGGAGAAATTCGCCGAGCTCAAGGCCGCGGGGGTCGACGAGATCTGGTGCCTCAGCGTCAACGACGCTTTTGTCATGGGCGCCTGGGCGCGCGACCAGAAGACCGGCGACAAGGTGCGCATGCTGGCCGACGGCAGCGCTGAATTCGCGAGAGCCGCCGGCCTGACGCTGGACCTGACGGCGCGCGGCATGGGCCTGCGCAGCAACCGCTATTCCATGCTGGTCAAGGACGGCAAGGTTGCCAGCCTCAACGTGGAAGGCCCCGGCAAGTTTGAAGTCAGCGATGCGGCCACGCTGCTGGCGCAAGCCAAGGGCTGAGAGAAAACTCTCCGCCACAAAAAAAGCCACCGCGCGTTAGCCCGGTGGCTTTTTTTGTTTCCGCCTTCAGTGGCCTAAAGATCCACCTTCAGGTAATGTGCCCCGGCGATAGGGTTGTGATAGTAGGGCGGGATCTCCGCGAAGCCCAGCTCGGTGTACAAGGCGCGCGCCGACTCCATATCGTCCAGCGTATCGAGCAGCACCGAGTGGTATCCCGCCACACGCGCCGCGTCCAGGATGGCCTCGGCCAGCTGGCGGCCCAGGCCGAATCGGCGAAAGGGCTTGCGCACATACAGGCGCTTCATCTCGCCGGCATTCGGGTAATCCACCGAGTCCAGCGCGCGCAAGGCGCAGCAGCCGGCGACTTCGCCATCCACCAGCGCCAGCAGCAGCGTGCCCTCGGGCGCGTCGTATTCACCGGGCAGATCGGCCAGTTCACCCTCGAAGTTCTGGAAGCACAGGTCCACGCCCAGCTGCTCCGCGTACTCGCGGAAGATCAGCCGCGTGGCGGCAAGCTGCTCGGGTGTGTCCGGCGTGATGAACTGGATGGAAGGACGTTGCACGGCGTAGTCGGCGAAAAGCCGGCGACCAGTTTAACGTGATTCGCCGGCGCCCCTCAACCGGCGGCCAGCGTCAGAACCCGGCGGCCGCCAGCGTCGACACCCAATAAGCCACGCCGCCGCAAACCGACAGGATCAGCACCGCCGCCACGCGCGACACCGTGTCGTCCCGCGCAGACGGCGCCTGCACCACCAGCTCCTTGTCGCCGTGCAGCATGGCGCCTACCAGGTTGTGCTTGCGGCTCAGGTAATACACGATGGCCGCGATGTGCAGCAGCACCAGCGCCAGCAGCACCCACTTGCCGATGTTCTTGTGGTAATTGGTGCTCAGGCTCACGGTGGCGTTGGAGACAAACCGCGTCAGCGGGCCGGCGAACGCGATCTCGTCGTCGCTGAGCAGCCCGGTGCCGACCTGCGCCACCAGGAAGCCCAGCATGGCGAACACCGAGCCCGCGCCTATCGGGCTGTGGCCCACGCCGTGCTCCGGCTTGCCCTGGCCCTTGAGGTAATTGATGACGCTTTGCGGTGCGTAGATGAAGGCGCCGAAACGCGACCAGCGCCCGCCCACCAGGCCCCAGACGATGCGAAACAGCAGCAGGGCCAGCACCGTGTAGCCGAAGCGGAAGTGCCACACCATCGCATTGCCGCCCACGGTGCCGGTGACGGCCAGGCCGATCACGCAGGCCACCAGCGCCCAGTGGAAAAACCGGGTGGGCAGATCCCACACACGCACCTTGTGCAGATTCTTGTTGGTGTACACGCTCACTCCTCGTTCATGTGGGTTGCTTCATGCAAGGGGATAGCACCCGGCCGGCCTTGCTGCCCTCTTGGTGCTTTCCCGTAGTGCATAAGTTCCTGCGGAACTTATCAGGCCTGGCTAAACTCAGCCACATGGCGGCAAGCCCAGCGCGCTGCCATTGACTGCACCGACCATATCCTAAAAAAACCTCACGAGGAATACCATGAAACTTTTCGCCAGCATCGCAGCGGCCCTCACCCTGGTGGCCATGGCCGCTCCGGCCTCCGCGCAGTTCGCCAAACCCGAAGACGCCATCAAATACCGCCAGAGCGCGCTGTTTGTCATGAGCCAACATTTCGGCCGTGTCGGTGCCATGGCCAATGGCCGTGTTCCTTTTGACGCCAAAGTCGCCGCCGAAAACGCCGACATCGTGGCCGACATGGCCAAGCTCCCCTGGGCCGGCTTCGCGCCCGGCACCGACAAGGGCGGCAACACCAAGGCCAAGCCCGAAGTCTGGACCGAGCAGGCCAAGTTCAAGGAAGGCCATGAAAAGCTGGTCGCTGAAACCGCCAAGCTGGCTGCCGCCGCCAAGACCGGCAACATCGACACGCTGAAGACCGCGTTTGCCTCGACCGCCGGCACCTGCAAAGCCTGCCACGACAGCTTCAGGGCTCAATAAGCCTCCGCAGCCAAAAAAAAGCCGGTTCGTTTGAACCGGCTTTTTTTGTGGGGGACACGAAACGCTTCAGCTCTCAGCCAGCAGCTTCTCAATCAACTGATGCAGTGCTGCAAAATCCGGCTCGCCCACATACTGCTTGACGATCTCGCCGCGCTTGTTCACCAGGTAGGTGGTGGGCGTGAGCTGCACGTCGCCCCAGGCCTTGGCCACGGCGCCGGTGTTGTCGATGGCGACCTTGAAGGGCAGCTTGCGGGTTTCGGCGTAGTTGACGACGTAGCTGGGCGGGTCGTAGCTCATGGCCACGGCCAGGGTGTCGTAGCCCTGGCTCTGGTATTTGTTGTAGGTGGAGATGACCTTGGGCATTTCCGCCACGCAGGTCACGCAGCTGGTGGCCCAAAAATTCACGAGGGTGACCTTGCCCTTGAGGTCGGCGGTGGTCTTTTTGCTGCCGTCCAGCAGCACGAAGGTCGAATCCGGCGCCGCTTGCGCGCCGCTGCATCCGGGCAGGCTTGCCAGGGCCGCCAGCGCCAGAACGCCGGCCAGAGCCATACGGCATACTGTCTGGCTGGATGTCAATTTCATGGGAGACCTCATCATGCAACGTCGCAATTTTAACCAGGCCGGCGTCAGCGCGTTGGGCGCACTGATATTGGCCACTTACCACCAGGCCCACGCGCTTTCGCTCGGCGACCTGTCCGGCATCAGCAATGCCGACGCCAGCGCCGGCCTGAAAACCGCCCTTGAAAAAGGCGCCGTCGCGGCCGTTGCCCTGCTGGGCAAGACAGATGGATTCCTCGGCAACCCGAAAGTTCGAATTCCTTTGCCAGGATACCTGGAAGATGCGTCCAAACTGCTGAAAAACTTCGGCCAGGGCAAGCGCATCGACGAACTGGTCACCGCCATCAACCGCGCCGCCGAAGCCGCCGTGCCCATGGGCAAGGACCTGCTGGTCAGCGCGGTGCGCGGCATGAACGTCACCGACGCCAAAAACATCCTCACCGGCGGCGAGACTTCCGTCACCACCTTCTTCGCCGAAAAGACCCGCGCGCCGCTGGGCGTGAAATTCCTGCCCGTCGTCACCAAGGCCACCGAAAAAGTCGGCCTGGCCAACAAATACAACGAATTCGCCGGCAAGGCTGCGGGCTTCGGCCTGGTCAAGAAGGAAGACGCCAACATCCAGCAATACGTCACCGGCAAGTCGCTGGACGGCCTCTACCTCATCATCGGCGAGGAAGAAAAGAAGATACGCCAGGATCCGGTCGGCACCGGCAGCGCGATCTTGAAGAAAGTATTTGGGGCCAGATAACAGGCCCCCACGCTCCCCCCACTTCGTGTGGGTCGCTGCCCCCCGAGGGGGCCGCCCGCCTGTGGCCCGGCAAAGCCGGTTCCACGGCTCATGCTGGCTTGAAGAATCCTGTGGGTGTGACTAGTGGAGGTATTTCACCAGCAGGGGCCGCGGGACTGGCTTTGCCAGACCGCAGGCGCCGCCCCCTCGAGGGGGGAACAGGCTACACGCAGTGAGCCTGGACGGGGGTGTTACTTTTTCTGCGTAGCGCGGTAGACCTGCATCACCGTTGCGAAGTCGCGGTCGAAATTGATGGGCAGGAAGGTGTCGTTGCCGGGCAGCTGTTTCTTCAGCGTGGGCGAGAAGGTATAGGCGAACGAGCACTTCTTGACGCGTGCCTGCAGCTCAGGCGACACCTCTTTGCTCATGGTCCAGGTTTCCGTCATGAAAGGCGGGCTTTCCCAGATCGTGCGAATGCTCGATCCCTTGACGTCGCCCTTGACGACCATACGCTGGTACAGGTCGCTGGCCACGGCCGCGGCGGGGTAAAAGCCGTGCATCACACCCGTGACCGAGCGCTCATGTCCATTGGAGAAAACCACTTCATAGTCCTTGTCCGGCGTCAGGCCCAAGGCCGGGAACAGCACGCGCGGCGCCAGGTTGCCCGAGTTGGACGTCGGCGTCGTGTGCGCGATCTTCTTGCCGATAAGGTCCTTGGGTTCCTTGTACGGGCTGTCGATGCGGCTGATCAGGATCAGCTTGTAGGAGTTGCGCTGGCCGGTTGCCTTGTTGCCCGGCACCGCAAACGGCGCGGCCTGCCCGGCGGTCACCATCTGCGCGGCCAGGCCGGGGTTCACTTGCCCGATCTGGGCCTTGCCGGTCGAAAGCGCTTCGACCAGTTCCTTTTCACCCAGGATGTCGACGTTGCTGGTGCGCTCCAGCGAATCGCCCTGGGCGTTCTGCAACTCCACATTGGCACAGCGCGACAGGTGGCTGAAGTAGTCGCCCCACAAGGCCATGGTCTCGGTCTTGCCATAGGTCTTGGGCATGGCCACCACCATTTTTTCGCGCGGGCCTGAAAATTTCTCGACCGCGGCCGGTGCGGCCGCCGCCTTTGCTTTTGCCGGACGCGGGCTTTCGGTCTGCGCCACCGTGGAACCCAGAGCCAGGGCCGTGCCTGCCAGCACCGCCACATTACGCCAATAAACCGTCATGTTGTTCATCCCAAAGTGATTGTTGGACCGCAGTTGCGGCAAGCACGGCCGCCAAGCCGTTCAGGCAGTGTGCCGCCAAATTAACTTTTACTTACAGCTGGGCAGCCCCTAAAGTGCCACACAGCGGGAATACCCCGGGAAAATTCGTGGTTTTTTTGCTGAAAAAAGAGAGGGCCAAGGTAGCGCGGAAAACGCTTTTCCTGCTAGGTCGCAGTTACAAATGCCACCCGGCGGCCGCGGCGCGAGCCGCTTGGACCTTCGCTGGCAGCCAGGCAGGCCGGCCCATTTGACCTATCGCAAGGCCTGCGCTGATTGCGTTTGCCGGCGGGCGCGCATTTGCGCCAGATCAAGCCGCCCCAAAGGCCCCGCGGCTCCAATCAATCACGGGAATGTTCCCGTTTCTTCCGCTGCTCACCATGAAAAAACAAGTCATCGCCGCCGCCGCCCTCTGCGGCCTTTTGTCGGGCACCGCTTTTGCCCAAACCGTTGAAGGCCCCTGGCTGGTCCGCGCCCGCGCCGTCCACCTGGACAGCGCCAACGGCGACAGCACCGGCCTCGGGCTGGCCATCAACAACAAGTGGATCCCCGAGGTCGACATCAGCTACTTCATCACGCCCAAGGTCGCGGTCGAACTGGTGCTGACGGTCCCGCAAAAACACACGCTGACGTCCCGCGGCACCACCATCGGCAGCTTCAAGCACCTGCCGCCCACGCTGACGGCGCAATACCACTTCGACCCGATAGGTTCCGGCGCCTTCAAGCCCTATGTCGGCGCGGGCATCAACTACACCCGCTTCAGCGCGGTCAGCCTGCCGCCCGGCGTGGACATCAAACGCAGCAGCTGGGGCCCGGCGCTGCAGGTCGGCGTGGACATTCCCCTGACCAAACAGCTGTCCCTCAACTTCGACCTGAAGAAGGTCTACATCCGCACCGACGTGTCCGCGGGCGGCGCCAACATCGGCACCTTCAAGGCCGACCCGACCTTGTTTGGCGTGGGGCTTGGCTGGCGGTTCTAGGCAAATTGCGCGCGGCGGGCTAAGCGCGGGACGCGTCGATCTTGCCGAGCAGCCATTGCAGGCCGGCCAGATGCTGCTGGTCGTGGCTGCACAGGTAGTGCACCAGGCTGCGCAAGGTCAGGGCGCCGTAACCCTCGAACTCCGCCGTGCGCGCCAGCGCATCGGGCGTGAGGCCGCTCAGCATGCCCATCGTTTTGGCCCGCGCCGCGCGGAAGGCCGCGAAGACCTCCTGCGCGTCGGCCGCTGCGTAGCCGCGCTCCTTCTCAAGGACGTAACCGTCCAGCGATGCCAGCACCGGGTTCGCCTCCGCCAGCGTGCGCTCAAACCGCAGGTGGTAGCCATCGACCTCGATGTCCCTCACGTGGCAGATCTGGCCCAGCGCCGAAAAGGTCTCGCTCGGAATCCCTTCCCATGACGCCGGCGTCCAGTTCCTGTGGCTTTCCGGAATCGCCTCGTAGAACTGCTCCAGCTGGCGCGGGAAATCCGCCATGGCCTGCAGGGTGGCGGGATTCAGGGGTGCGGCAGCGGGTGTTGTCATGGCGGCGAGGGGGAGGGCGGATGAACGGAGCGCGATATTACCGTGTCCGCCCCTGCGCCGCATGCGCCCCGGTCTTCAGGCCTTCGCCGTGCCCGGCAAGGCCATGGAACGCCCCCGCGACGGCATGCCGGTAAACGCAAAATCCAGTTCCGGCTCGCGCCCGCTCACGATGTCGGCAATCGCCGCGCCCGACCCGCAGGCATGCGTCCAGCCCAGCGTGCCATGGCCCGTGTTCAGGAACAGATTGGGCGTCTTGCTCCTGCCGATGTAAGGCACGTTGCTCGGCGTCGCCGGGCGCAGCCCGGTCCAGAACTGCGCGCCCTTGCCGTCCGTCATCTCCGGGAACAGCTGCTGAACGCGGCGCACGATGGCATTGCAACGCACCAGGTTCAGGTCGGTGTTGTAGCCGTTGAGTTCCGCCGTGCCCGCGATGCGCAAGCGGTTGCCGAAGCGCGAGAACACCAGCTTGTACTCATCGTCCGTCAGGCTCACCTGGTAAGACGCGTCTTCATTGATCACCGGCAGCGTCACCGAATAACCCTTGGCCGGGTAGATGCGCAGGCTCTGCCCCAGCCGCTTCGCCCACGGCGCGCTGAAAGCGCCCAGGCACATCACATACGCATCGGCCTTCAGCGTCTCCACACGCCCGCCCGCCTCGCCGCGGCCCCTGGCCACCTGCACGCCGTCGAGCTGCCCGCCCGCGGTTTGCACGTCCAGAATGTTGGTGTTGTAGAGAAACTTCACGCCCGCCTGCTCGCAGCGCGCGGCCAGCGCGGCGGTAAAGGCCTGCGCGTCGCCCGATTCGTCACTGGGCGTCATGCTGCCGCCAACAATGCTCGCGCGGCACTGTGCCAGCGCCGGCTCTATCGCCACGCACTCATCGGCGGTTTTCATGTCCAGCTCGCAGCCGTGCTCGCGCATGATGCGCGCCGGTTCCTGCGCGGCGTCGTACTCGGCCTGGCTGGTGTAGAAGTGCAGAATGCCTTTGGTCTGCGCGTCGTACTGCAGGCCCAGCTCGGCCCGCAGTTTCTGCAGCGCGCTGCGGCTGTACATGCCCAGGTTCACGATCTGCCGGATGTTCTGCGCGGTGCGCGCCGGCGTGCAGTTGCGCAGGAACTCCAGCCCCCACAGCCACTGGTTCACGTCGGCCCGCAGCCGGAACAGCAGCGGCGCGTCCTCCCGCGCCAGCCACTGCAACACCTTGAGCGGCGCCCCCGGGTTGGCCCAGGGCTCCGCGTGGCTGACGGAAATCTGCCCGCCGTTCGCAAAACTCGTTTCCATCGCGGCCGCCCCGCGCCGCTCTACCACTGTGACCTCGTGCCCACGCTGCGCCAGATACCAGGCCGTCGTGACCCCCGTGACACCCGCACCCAAAACCATGACTTTCATGGCGATTCCTTTTCATTTCAAGCAGACATTGCGTTGCGCAAGCGCAGTGCGTTTGGGGGTGCTTGAATCCAGAAAAAGAATCGTGGCAACCGCCAAGCCATCACATGCTTGCGGCCGCTTCCACTGTCCTTGGTACCTGAGAGATTCAGCCGCTGCGCTCGCATCGGCTTTGCTCCTTCGGTGCGCCGCACATTGCATGCGGCGTCTCTCCAGACGGCTGTGTGTTTCCGGGCAGTACGGGACCTGAGCGATTATGGAAGTTTGCGCCTTCGGTGGCTGCCTCGTGGCAGCGCTCTCCTGCTTGAACGGGTTGAATTTACCACCGAAGCCCGAATTTCCAAAGTCCCAAATGGGCGCCTGGCGCCGGGCCCGCGCGGCTCAGCCTTCGCACACCGCCCGCACAAACACGGCCTTGGCCTCGGTATAGGCCTCGCGGTCCCTGGGGTATTGGGCCGCCAGCCCGGCCTTGAGCGCCGCATAACGCGCCGCCAGCGCCGCGTCCCCGCGCAGCGCGTCGCGAAAGCGCAGGCGTTGCGCCCACAACGGGCCGCCGTGCACCACCAGGTGCAGGTGGTGGGTGCGATGCCCCTCGGCCCAGCGCATCAGCCATTGCCGGTCCGCCAGCCCGGCGTTGAATTCAGCCGAGGCCGTGTAGCCGTTCGCGCACAGCGGCCCCACCAGCGCCCTGGCCGCCGCCATCGATTCCACACCGGCCAGGATGTCGATCACCGGCTTGGCCGCCAGCCCCGGCACGGCCGTGCTGCCCATGTGCTCGATGGCGATGAAATCATTGGGAAACAGGGATTGCAGCCGCGCCCGCTCGGCCTCGAACAAGCCAGGCCAGCGCGGGTCATAAGCCAGCAGCGCCACCTCTTCGTCAATGGCGGCTTGCAGCGACTCGGCGTCCGTCATGGCGTGGGCAGGTTTCTAGCGCAGCGCAAACAACGCCGTGCGCGCCAGAGCCAGCCGCTCGTCCAGGTAGGCCCCGTAAAAATCCGGGATCGCCGCGCCCACCAGCGGCTCGGCCAGCGCCTGGCCCTGCGGGCCCAGGAACAGCACCGTCGGCGTGAAGGTCGCCTTCCAGGCCTTGGTCTGCGCGGCCGCGGTGGTCACCCTGCCGTCAAAGCCCGTCAGCGGCGTGCGGATGTCGGTGATGTCGAGCTGCCAGGCCTGCAAGCCGCTTTCCCTGCGCGCCGGCAGCAGGTAGTTGCGCCGCACCAGCTCGCAATACGGGCAGCCCGGCAGGCTCACCAGCAGCACCAGCGGCTCGCCCTGGCTGGCGGCCAGCCGCGCCGCCTCGGGCAATGAAGCCGGCACGGGAAGGGCCGTGTCTTTGGCCTGCGCCTGCAAAGGCCAGGCCAGGCTGCCCGCCAGTGCGGCTGCGAAGCTGCGTCGCCCCACTGCCTGTTTCATTCGGCGCACTCCAGCAGGATGCGCGCCAGCGCTGCCGGCTCGCTGATCATCGGGTCGTGCCCGGTCTTGATCTCCACCACGCGCGAATTCGGCAGCCAGGCGCCGTCCCAGAATTTCGGGTCCTTCGCGCGCAGCCGGCTCGGCTCTATGGTCGCCAGCGCGGGCTGTGTGCAGTTCACAAAGGTGCGCGGCACGGCCGCCACGCGTTGCACGTCAAAACTCAATGGCGCCTGGTAGGTGTTGCCCGGGTGCGGTGTCTGCCGGCGCTGCACCCATTCGCGGTCCGCATCATGCAGGCCAAAGACCTCCGGGTCCGGCGCCGGAAAGCTGAAGCAGGGCGAGGCCTGCGCCGCCGCCATGCGCTGCTGCTGCGTCGCGCTGGCCTGCGTGCTGCTCCAGCTTTCGCCCGGGCGCGGCAGCACCGCATCCACATACACCAGGTGCTTCAGCCGCGCGCCCATGCGGTCGGCAATGGCCGTGCCAATCATGCCCGCGTAGGAATGCACCGCCAGCGTCACCTCATGCAGTTCCTCCGCTTCAATCACGTTGAGCACGTCGTTGATGTGCGTATCGAGGTTGATCGCCGGCGACAGCAGGTGCGCCCGCTCGCCCACGCCCGTCAGCGTCGGCGTGAACACCTTGTGGTGGTCCAGCTGCAGCGCCTGCGCCACACGCCGCCAGCACCAGCCGCCGTGCCACGCACCGTGCACCAGGACAAAATTGTGTTTCATCGCATCACCTTTTTGGGTTGGCTCACCGCCTCAAATGGTCTTGCCGTTCTTCAGTTCAGACAGCTTGCTATCCGAATAGTTCAGCAGCTCGCGCAGCACCTCGTCCGTGTGCTGGCCCAGCAGCGGCGGCGGCAAATCGGTGCGCACCGGCGTCGCGCTCAGCCGTATCGGGCTGGAGACCAGCTTCAAATCATCCTTCACCGGGTGCCGCCATTCGGTCACCATGCCGCGCGCTTCAATCTGCGGGTCGGCAAACACCTCCGCCAGGCTGTTGATCGCGCCGCAAGGCACCTTCGCCGCCTCCAGCGCCGCCAGCCAGTCGGCCTTGGTGCGCGTCTTCATCACCGCTTCCAGTATCGGCACCAGCTGGCCGCGGTTCTGCACGCGGTTGCGGTTGGTCGCAAACAACGGGTTGGTCGCCAGTTCCGGAATATTGGCCACCGCGCAGAATTTTGCGTACTGCGAGTCATTGCCCACCGCCAGAATCAAATGGTCCTTGCTGCCATCAACGGCCGGTGCGACTTCGAACACTTGATACGGCACGATGTTCTGGTGCGCATTGCCCGCCCGGCCCGGCGCCTTGCCGCTCACCAGGTAGTTCGCGCCCAGGTTGGCCAGCATGGCCACCTGCGTGTCCAGCAGCGCCATGTCCACCTGCTGGCCCTCGCCGGTTTTCTCGGCATGGCGCAGCGCAGCGAGGATGGCCACCGTCGCATACATGCCCGTCATCAAATCCGCCACCGCCACGCCCACCTTCTGCGGCCCGCCGCCCAGGTCGTCGCGCTCGCCCGTCACACTCATCAGCCCGCCCATGCCCTGGATCGCGTAGTCGTACCCCGCGCGATCGGCATACGGCCCGTTCTGCCCGAAGCCCGTGACCGAGCAGTACACGATGCGCGGGTTGATGGCCTTGAGCGACGCGTAATCCAGGCCGTAGCGCGCCATGTCGCCCACCTTGAAGTTCTCCACAAACACGTCGCAATGCGCAGCCAGCTCCCGCACCAGCGCCTGGCCCGCGGGCTGGGCAATGTCGCAGGTCACGGAGCGCTTGTTGCGGTTCGTGCCCAGGTAATAAGCCGCCTCGGTGTCCGCGCCCTGCGCATCCTTCAAAAACGGCGGCCCCCAGGTCCGCGTGTCGTCGCCGCTGCCCGGCCGTTCGATCTTGATGACATCCGCGCCGAGGTCGGCGAGCGTCTGGGTGCACCAGGGGCCCGCGAGCACGCGGGAGAGGTCGAGGATGCGGATGCCGTCTAGGGAGTTCATGGGGGCATTTTGCCTTCAGCGCGCTGCGGTGGTGCAGGGAACGACCAGGTCATTGGCAACTTTGATCGCTCAATCTGCCTTTGCGCTCTTGCAGCGGCTTGGTATAAGCTGGCCGTTCTCATGCAAAACATCAGAATCCCCCAGGCCCTGCCATTTCGCAGGGCGCCATGTTGCCCGGCGTTTTGGCGCAATGTATGAAGGTCAGTGTTATGGTTTTCCGAGTCCCTCTGCTGCTGGCGCTTTCCCTCTTCTCTGTGAGTTCCTTTGCGGTGCCTAGCCTCTGCACCAAAGAAGAGGTGACGGAGTGGTCCTGCGCCGCCAGGGGAAAGGTCTACTCCTTGTGCGCCTCTGCCGACCGCAGCCCGACCACAGGCTACATGCAGTACCGAGCCGGGAAGAACCAGAAACTGGAGTTCTCGTTTCCTGAGCCGCGGGAACATCCAAAGGGTCACTTTCTCCTCCGCCTCGCGCCCAGGGGGGCTTCGCTGAGTTTCACCAACGATGGCTATGAGTACCTGGTGTACGAGCCACTGGCGGGCCCGACGACGATCAATGTCAGCAAGGGCCAAACAACAGTGGGCTCAGTCACCTGTGCTTCAGCGACCGATACCTTGACCTTGACGGAAACGCAGAACCGCTTCAAGTTGCTGGGGATCTATGAGTAGCGCGCAGAGGGCTGGCACCGCCGTCAAGGGGGAGAGGGAGGAAAACAGCTTGACCGGAGGTCCGATCGGGACTTTGGCTGTTGCTTGTTGAATTCCGCTGAAGTCTGACCCGAGTTTTCCATCGAATATTGACCCACACTCTTTGTGAGCAGAAGGTGCTCACGATGTGGATAAGTTCTTGGTTTTCTCCTTTTTGGGCTGAGTCTTTGCAGAGCTGTTTTTGAACCGATAGCT
>NZ_CALRNF020000056.1:0-19801 GCF_943369415.1 Polaromonas sp. YR568 | reverse complement strand
AGAGGAATTCGCCCCTGGCCTTGGCTTCGTCGATCTTGGCGTTATAGCCGGCCAGGTTGCGCACGCCCAGCTTGCTCATGAGCTTGTAGCGCTTTTCCATTTCGGCCACGCACCAGTTCAGGCCGTGCGCGGCCTGGCGCATGTCGGTGACCACCGGGGCCAGCAGGTGCGGAATGCCTTCGTAGACGCTCATCTCCAGCATCTTGGGGTCTATCAGCAACAGGCGCACGTCGCGCGCGTCGGCCTTGTAGAGCAGGCTCAAAATCATGGCGTTGATGCCGACCGACTTGCCCGAACCGGTGGTACCGGCCACCAGGCAGTGCGGCATCTTGGCCAGGTCGGCCACCACGGCGGCTCCGCTGATGTCCTTTCCCAGGCCTATGGTCAGCAGCGACTTGGCCTCGTTGTAGACCTGCGAGCCCAGGATTTCGCTGAGCTTGATGGATTGGCGCTTGGCGTTGGGCAGCTCCAGCGCCATGTAGTTTTTGCCCGGAATGGTTTCGATCACGCGGATGGACACCAGGCTCAGCGCGCGGGCCAGGTCCTTGGCCAGGTTGACGACTTGCGAACCCTTGACGCCGGTGGCCGGTTCGATTTCATAACGCGTGATGACCGGGCCGGGCGCGGCGGCGACCACGCGCACCTCAACACCGAAATCCTTGAGCTTTTTCTCGATCAGGCGCGAGGTCATCTCCAGCGTCTCGGGGGCCACGGTCTCCTGGCGGCTCAATGCGCCGTCAAGCAGGTCGACCTGCGGCAGCTTGGAGTCGGGCATTTCGCTGAAGAGCGGTTTTTGCCGTTCCTTGGCGACGCGCTCGCTTTTGGGAATGTCGACCAGCACGGGCTCGATCAACACCGGCACCGGGTGGTGCTCCTCGATTTCGATGCGCTCGTCGATCAGCGTTTCCTCGCGCTCGCGGGCGGCCAGCTTGCCGAAAGCCAGGTCTTCGGCGATCTCGCGTTTTTCGCGGCGCGAATCGATCAGGTTGTCTATCCAGCTACCGACGCGCAGCGCCACATGGGCCCAAGAAAAACCGAACACCGCCGACACGGCAATCACGCCGAGCGCGATGAACACCAGGCCGGAGCCGGCAAAGCCCAGCCACTTTTCGCCCATCGCGCCAACCAGGTAGCCCAGCACCCCGCCGGCGTGGCCGGGCAGCTTGAATTCAAAGCGGTAGAGGCGCGACCATTCCAGCGCCGAGCAGGCAACCAGCAACAGAAGCAGGCTGAGCCAGAAACGGATGGGATGGGATTCACCGGGCGTCACCGGTTCGCCGCGCAGCCAGCGCGCCAGCGACCTCAGCCAGGCCTGGCCGCCGGCGGCCAGCGCCCACCAGACCGAAAAGCCGAGCAGGTAATAACTGGCGTCGGCCAGCCAGGCGCCAAGGCGCCCGCCCCAGTTGAGCGCCGCAACAGGAACGCCAGCCACAGCTTGCGCCGTGCCGGAGGTCGACCAGGCTGCGTCCTGCTGCGAATAGCTGAGCAAGGCGGCCAGCCAGAAAACCAGGCCGAGCAGGCCCAGTATCAGGCTGACTTCGTGGGCAAAGCGTTTGATGCCGCCGGGCGCGGCCGGGGCAGGGGAATTTCTGGAGTTCAGTGTGTCGAGTGAGTAAGTCATGGCCCGTCGCTAAGCTTACCGTAGTTGGGCAAAGGCTTTGAAGGGCGCCACGGGCGCCAAAACAGATGGCGGGCGAGCGGTCAGCGGGGAATGCTAACCCAGGGTGTGCAGGCGTTCTTTCACCAGGACGGAGCCGTCTTCCCGGGTTTCGATGAAGCCGCGCTCTTCCAGGTCTTTCATGACACGGCTGACCATTTCGCGCGAGGCGCCGACCATCTTGGCCAGGTCCTGGCGCGACACCTTGTCGCGGATCACCGTGTTGCCGGCGCCGTCGTCGCTGGCGAATTCCAGCAGGGCCCTGGCCACGCGGCCGTACACGTCCATCAGGGCCAGCGACTCGATCTGGCGGTCGGCGTGGCGCAGGCGCTGCACCAGGCCCTTGAGCACGGCGTAAGCCATGGAGCTGTTCTCGGGCAGGCAGCGCGCGAACTCAAGGCGGCCCAGGATCAGGGCGTCTGTCTGGATTTCGGCGCGCACCGTGGCCGAATGGGGTTCGTTGTCGATCAGGCTCATCTCGCCGACGTAGTCGCCGGGGTGCATGGTGGCCAGGATGACCTCGCGGCCGCGGGAGTCGGTGGTGACGACGCGGGCGCGGCCCGTCAGGATGATGGACAGGGCATTGGATTTTTTACCCTGCTCGACGATGGGCTCGCCGCGCTTGAAGCGGCGCTTGACCACCGTATCGGCGACCGACGCGGCCTGGGCGGCCGTCAATACGGAAAAAAGAGGCACCCGGCGAATCAATTCCAGGTTGGACACCATGGTCGTCATATCAGATATCTCCCAACCTCACAATCAACGGCAAGTCGCGTGAGTTCTTACAATGGCAGTTGAAATAAAAAAACCCGCTGCCGAAAAAGCACTGGCCGGCAGTTTTTACCTGACGCTGCGCTTATGCGGCATGACTCTACCTGAGTTCTTACACTTTCCCAATCAGTTTTTCAACATGAAACATTCCAGAGTCCTCATCCTCGGTTCAGGGCCCGCGGGCTATACCGCTGCCGTCTACGCGGCGCGCGCCAACCTCAACCCGGTGCTGATCACCGGCATCGCGCAAGGCGGCCAGCTCATGACCACCACGGACGTCGACAACTGGCCGGCCGACGTGCACGGCGTGCAGGGTCCGGACCTGATGCAGCGCTTCCTCGAACATGCGGAACGCTTCAAGACCGAAATTATTTTCGACCACATCAACAAGGTCGATTTCAGCAAGCGCCCCTTCACCCTGACCGGCGACAGCGGCACCTACACCTGCGATTCGCTGATCATCGCCACCGGCGCTTCCGCCAAATACCTGGGGCTGGAATCCGAAAGCGCCTTCATGGGCCGCGGCGTTTCCGGCTGCGCCACCTGTGACGGTTTCTTTTACCGGGGCCAGGAGGTCTGCGTGGTGGGCGGCGGCAACACCGCCGTGGAGGAAGCCCTGTACCTGTCCAACATCGCCAGCAAGGTCACGCTGGTGCACCGCCGCGACAAGTTCAAAGCCGAGGCCATCCTGATCGACAAGCTGCACGACAAGGTCGCCGCAGGCAAGATCGAACTGAAGCTGCACCACACGCTGGACCAGGTGCTCGGCGACGCTTCGGGCGTAACCGGCGTGCGGCTCAAAAGCGCCCAGAACGGCGCGACCCAGGACCTCACGCTCAAAGGCTGCTTCATCGCCATCGGCCACCAGCCCAACACCGACATCTTTGCCGGCCAGCTGGACATGAAAGACGGCTACATCATCACCAAAACCGGCTTGCAAGGCTTTGCCACCATGACCAGCGTGCCGGGCGTCTTCGCCGCCGGCGACGTGCAGGACCACGTCTACCGCCAGGCTATCACCAGCGCCGGAACCGGCTGCATGGCCGCGCTGGACGCCCAGCGTTTCCTGGAGCAGGCAGAGTAAGCCAAAAATCCCTTATAATTCAAGGCTTTGCTAAATTCGCCCTCTAATTCCGATAAGAGGGCCGGGTTTGGCAGTCTCGGGTTACCGCCACCCTATTCTGGCGAGGTGAGGCGGGAATGACGACAGGCAGCAAATGCCTTGCGACATGACTGCTGTAAAAATACTGGAGTGCACATGGCACGCGTATGTGAAGTAACGGGCAAAGGCCCAATGGTCGGGAACAATGTTTCCCACGCCAACAACAAAACCAAGCGCCGGTTCCTCGTGAACCTGCAATACCGCCGCTTCTGGGTCGAGACCGAAAACCGCTGGATCCGCCTGCGCGTTTCGAGCGCTGCACTGCGCCTGATCGACAAGAAGGGTATTGATACCGTGCTCGCAGACCTGCGCGCACGCGGCCAAGCTTAAGGAGCACCATCATGGCAAAAGGCGCACGCGAAAAAATCAAGCTGGAATCCACCGCCGGCACCGGTCACTTCTACACGACCACCAAGAACAAGAAAACCACGCCCGACAAGATGCTGATCATGAAGTTTGATCCCAAAGCACGCAAGCACGTGGAATACAAGGAAATCAAGCTGAAGTAATTCAGCTGTTCCTTCAAAAAACCCGCCCTGACCCGGCGGGTTTTTTTATGGACTGCCAGCTTTCCTCTTTGTCTTTTCGGCACCATTGCGCGCTCGTGCCGTGGATATCGAAATTCAGAAGCCCAAACAAAACCGCCCCCGTGAATCAACACGGGGGCGGCTTTGAGGAGTTGATACACCGGCTTTTGAGCCGGCGGACATGCTAGTCAGCTACGCGCGGCGCGCAGCTTCATGGAGAACTCGCGCAGGGCGGCAATACCGCTTTCTTCCGCGCGGTGGCACCAGGCCTGCAGGTCGGTCGCCAGCTGTTCGCGGGAGGCCGAGGTGCTCATCCACATCTGGCGCAACTCTTCGCGCATGGTGACCATTTTGTCGAGCACAGGGTGCTCGGCGCGGGCCTGGGCCAGCTGCGGCTTGGCGGCCGCCGGCACCTTGTCGTCGTCGCGATGCAGCCAGCGGTTGGCAGCGCGCAGCACGGAAACGTCGGCTTTTTTGGCCTTCAGTACTTCGATTTCGGCCTTGCCGGCGCGGCGCAGTTCGCGCGCAAAACCAGCCATCACTTCGTAGCGGTGGGCGATGAGCGCTTCCAGCGTTTTCTCGTCGGCCACAGGCTGGATGGAACCCAGTTGCAGCTTGGGCGGAACCTTCTTCACGGAAGCCAGGCCGACCTTTTCGAGGGCGCGGATGTAAATCCAGCCGATGTCGAATTCATAGGGCTTGACCGAGAATTTGGCCGACGTCGGATAGGTGTGGTGGTTGTTGTGCAGCTCTTCGCCACCAATCATGATGCCCCAGGGCGAAATGTTGGTGCTGGCATCCGGCGCCTCGAAGTTGCGGTAGCCCCAGTAGTGGCCGATGCCGTTGATGATGCCGGCCGCGGTCACGGGAATCCATGCCATCTGGACAGCCCAGACCGCGAGGCCCGCCACGCCGAAGAAGGCCAGGTCGATGATCATCATCAGGCCCACGCCTTGCCAGCTGTAGCGGGTGTACAGGTTGCGTTCCACCCAGTCGTTCGGCGTGCCATGGCCGTACTTGGTCATGGTTTCCTTGTTCTTGCTTTCAGCGCGGTAGAGTTCGGCACCCTTCCAGAACACGGTCTTGATACCGTGAGCCTGGGGGCTGTGCGGGTCTTCGAGGGTTTCGCATTTGGCGTGGTGCTTGCGGTGAATGGACACCCATTCCTTGGTCACCTGGCCCGTGCCCAGCCAGAGCCAGAAACGGAAGAAATGCGAGGGGATTGCGTGCAGGTCCATGGCGCGGTGCGCCTGGTGGCGGTGCAGGTAAATCGTCACGCTGGCAATGGTGATGTGGGTGGTCACCAGGGTGTACAGCACGATCTGCCACCAGCTGGCGGCGAGCAATCCATTAGCCAGCCAGTCGAGGGCGGCATCAAAAAAGATCATAAAAGTCCTTTAAACAATCTGCACCAGTCGCCTATCCAAATCTGTCTCCAGGCGCTGCACCAGACAACACATTATTGTAAGGCGATACCCCGTAAATACCAAGCCGCTTGGGGAGCAAGGTGAAGGGTCAATTCAGTGCGAAAAATCACGAATAAATATGTAACCGTCGCTTATCTGCCGTCATTTGCTGACAAAAATATCAGGACTTTTGCCATACTGTGGCGAAAAACCCGTCTGTCTGGTGCAGGTAAGGCCAGAGGCGCAGATAGGGTCCACGGCAAAGTTTTTCCGCATGTTCCACCCCCAGATGGGTCAACAAAGGCCCGGTTTCAAGGAGGTTGAACTCTTTATTGGCCGCGCTGAAAGCTTCGGCGATGGCTTCGTTTTCTTCTCGCAGAACGCTGCAAGTGGCATAAACCAGCCGGCCACCGGGCTTTAACAGCCTTGCGGCGCTCTGCAAAATAGCGGTTTGCTTGGCTGTGAGCTCCTCAATGGCCTTGGGGCTTTGCCGCCATTTGAGGTCGGGATTGCGCCGCAAAGTGCCCAGGCCCGAGCACGGCGCATCGACCAGCACGCGGTCGATCTTGCCGGCCAGGCGCTTGATGCGGTCGTCCCGCTCATGGGCAATCGCCACCGGGTGCACATTCGACAAACCGCTGCGCGCCAGCCGGGGTTTGAGCGCATCCAGCCTGTGGCCGGAGGTGTCGAAGGCGTAAAGCCGGCCGGTGTTGCGCATGGACGCGCCCAGGGCCAGCGTCTTGCCGCCGGCGCCGGCGCAAAAATCGACCACCATTTCGCCGCGCTTGGCGTCGACCAGCAGGGCCAGCAATTGCGAGCCCTCGTCCTGCACTTCAATGGCGCCGCGCGTGAAGGTGTCCAGCTTGGCCAGCTGGGGTTTGCCGTCTATGCGCAAGCCCCAGGGCGAAAAAGGCGTGGCCACGGTTTTGATGCCGGCTTTCGCGAGCTCTTTCTGGACCTCGGCGCGCTTGTCCTTGAGCGTGTTGACGCGCAAATCCAGCCCGGCAGGCGCATTGAGGCTTTCGACCAGCGGCCAGAAGTCCTCGCCAAGTTGTTCCTTGAGCGGATCGACCAGCCATTGCGGCAGGTTGTGGCGGTGCAATTCCATCAGGTCCGTCGGCTTGACCTGGTCGCAGCGGGACAGCCAGTCTTTCTCCTGGTCAGTCAGCGCGCCCAGCAAAAAGTCACGGTCGGCCGCAAAGCCGAGGATGGCCAGGCGCCGCTCCGGCGGGCCGCTGCCGTGCTGGGCCAGGTAGGTAAAGAGGTTTTTCTTGCGCAGCACGCCGTAAATGGTTTCGGCCACGGTGGCGCGCTCGCGCGGGCCGAGCCGGTAGTCGCGGAAATAGCGCGACACCACCATGTCGGCGGGGTGATCAAATTTGAGGACCTGCTTGAGAAGCTCGGAACAACTGTCGAGTAAGGCTTTAGGATGCATAGCCCCCATTGTCCCACTCCGGTCTGGCCGCAGCCTTTTTAAAGCCCCTTCACCGCCCCCCATCGATATGTCCGAAACCCCTGCAGACGCACTGCCACCCCTGATCGAAACCCCGCCAGGGTTGTACCGCCACTACAAAGGCATGCTGTATGAGGTGGTGGGCACCGTGCGCCACAGCGAAAGCCTGGAACCCATGACGCTGTACCGCGCGCTCTACGGTGAAAAAGGCCTGTGGGTTAGGCCCGCCGCCATGTTCAATGAAGATGTGGTGATTGACGGCGTAAAACAGCCGCGTTTCGCGCTGCAACCCGGCCCGCCGCCCATATAAGCGCCGTCACCGATAATCGTGGGTTATGTCCGAATCCACCGAAATTGAAAAACAGGTCAAACGCCGCCGCACGTTTGCCATCATCTCCCACCCCGACGCGGGTAAAACCACGCTGACCGAAAAACTGCTGCTGTTCTCGGGCGCGATCCAGATCGCCGGCAGCGTCAAGGCGCGCAAGGCCGCGCGCCACGCCACCTCCGACTGGATGGAGATCGAAAAGCAGCGCGGCATCTCGGTCGCCAGCTCGGTCATGCAGATGGAATACCGCGACTGCGTCATCAACCTGCTGGATACCCCGGGCCACCAGGATTTCTCGGAAGACACCTACCGTGTGCTGACCGCCGTGGATGCCGCGCTGATGGTGATCGACGCAGCCAACGGCGTCGAGCCGCAGACGCGCCGCCTGTTGCAGGTCTGCCGCGCGCGCAACACGCCCATCCTGACCTTCGTCAACAAGATGGACCGCGAAGTGCAGGACCCGATGAGCGTGATGGACGAGATCGAACGCGAACTCGGCATGACGGTCATTCCCTTCACCTGGCCGGTCGGCATGGGCAAGCTCTTTCACGGCGTTTACGACAGACGCGAGGACCGCATGCGCGTCTTCAGCCCCGGCGAGGAAAAAGCCGGCGGCGACGATGAAATCCTCGCAGGACTGGACAACGCCGAAGCCGCCAAACGCTTCGGCGCCGAATACACGCAGGCCCAGGGCGAGATCGAACTGGTGGCCGGCGCCACGCCCGAGTTCGACCGTGCCGAATTTTTGGCCGGCCGGCAGACGCCCATGTTCTTCGGCTCGGCCATCAACAACTTCGGCGTGCAGGAAGTGCTGGACGCGCTGGTCGACCTGGCGCCCGCGCCTTCCGACCGCGAAGCCATCCAGCGCGTGGTGCACCCCGAGGAGAAAAAATTCTCCGGCGTGGTATTCAAGATCCAGGCCAATATGGACCCGGCCCACCGCGACCGCATCGCCTTCCTGCGCGTGGCCAGCGGCGAGTTCACCCGAGGCATGCGCCTGAAGGTGGTGCGCAGCGGCAAGGAACTGCGGCCCAACACGGTGGTGAGTTTCATGAGCCAGCGCCGCGAGCTGCTGGACACCGCCTTTGCCGGCGACATCATCGGCATCCCCAACCACGGCGTGCTGCAGCTGGGCGACACGCTGACCGAAGGCGAGGCATTGCAATTCACCGGCTTGCCCTTTTTCGCGCCGGAAATGTTCCGCGCCGTCGAGGTGGCCGACCCGCTGCGCAGCAAGCAGCTGCGCGCCGGCCTCACGCAGCTCGGCGAAGAAGGCGCGATCCAGGTGTTCCGGCCTATTGCCGGCTCCTTGCTGCTGCTGGGCGCGGTCGGCCAACTGCAGTTTGAAGTGGTCGCTCACCGCCTCGAGCATGAATACGGCGTCAAGGCCCGCATCATGCCCAGCAATTTCAACCTGGCGCGCTGGGTCACCTCCGAAGACCCGAACGAGCTGAAGAAGTTCATGGATGCCAACGCCCACCGCGTGGCGCTGGACGCCGTCGATGCGCCCACCCTGCTGGTGGACCACAGCGCCACCCTGCGCGCCGTGGAGCAGCAATGGCCCAAGATCAAATTCCACGCGCTGCGCGAGCACGCCGGCCTGGTGTTCCAGTCCAAGATGTAAGCGGCGTCTCTAGCCCCATCCAGACGCAAAACGGGCGTCAGAAGCTATCCCATGGATAGTTTCTGACGCCCGTAATTCTTTGTGCCGATTATTTGGCGTTCAGAAGCTCGCCGACTTCCAGCAGAACCAGTTCGTTGTCGTCGGCCTTATTCGGCTCGCGGCTGGTGGAAAACGGCAGGTTGTTGTCGTTGCCGACCACGATGTGCGTCGCATCCACCACGTCCACGTTTTCAATCGTGAAGAAGGGGAACTTGAGCACGCCTTCGTTCAGCGGCTTGCGCGCCAGCTTGTTCGGGTCGGCAATGTTGAGCAGGTCGATGTAGCCGATCTTGCGCACCGGGCCGCCCACGTTGGCGTCCGTCATTTCAATCTTGTAGACGCGCTTGAACTTCGCGATATCGTGGAAGCAGTCGGTGCGCTTCTGGCCTTCGGGGCAGGCCTTGTCGGCCGTGCCTTCGCCGTTGTCGCGCTCAATAATCAGGCCCGTGGTGCCGTCGATCATGTTGAAGTCGCCGATGGCATTGCCGTTGGCCTCCAGCGGGTACATCCATGAGCGGCCGCTCCACTTGCCGGCCTGCACGTCGAACTCCAGCACGCGCAGGGCTTCCTTGCCGGCCACACGCTCATAGTCTTTCGCCTCGGCATTCCACACCGGGCCTTCGAGCAGGGCGTAGAGCTTGCTGCCGTCCTTCGACGAGGCCATGCCTTCAAAGCCCTTGGAGCGCTTGACCTGGAAGTCGACCGCGCCGCCGGGTACACCCGGCGTGGTCACGGCGGGGTGGTCGGGCGAGCGCACGACCTTGCCGTCCACCAGGGTCTCGAACACCGCCAGCACCTTGCCCTTGAGGTCGGCCTTGATCAGGTAGGGGCCGAACTCGTCGCCTATCCACAGTGCGCCGCCGGCGAACTGGAAGCTCTCGGTGTCGAAGTCGCTGCCCGTCAGGTAGCGCTTCTTCGTGCCCTCATGGACCACGCGAAACGGCACCTTCTTGTCCGGGTCATGCAGGAAAACCGTTTCCAGCTTTTTCATGCTGCCGGCCTTGAAGTCCACCTTGTAGTGGTTCAGGTAGAGCATGGCGTCGGGCGAGTTGGCCTTGGCGCCAAAGCCGTTGTCCGTGAGGATCCAGAAAGTGCCGTCGGCCATCTTCTTGATGCCCGAATGGCCTTGCAGCGGCTGGCCCTTGAAGGGCAGCGACACGCCGGTGGGGCGGCCGGCGGACAGGCCTTCCACCGTGCCCAGCGCTTCGGTGCGCTGGCCGTTGGTGAACTTGCCGCTGACCTGCAGGTCTTGCGGCGCATCCTTGGGCGCGGCGACGAAAGACTTGGCGGGCATCACGACGTGGCCGGCCAGGGTGGCCGGGAAGACGGTGGCGGTTTGCGCTTGAACGGTCAATGGGCAAGCCAGCACAGCCAGCATCAGGGAAGAAAGAAGGCCGGCGCGGCCCATGGGCGATCGGCCGGTGCTGCCGGCCAGGTCAAATGAAAACATGTGTCATCCGTGGTTGAAGGAAGACGCATGGTCGCCAGCCGATGTGACGTCGCGATGACATGGGACCGTGAAGCCCCGTCACCGCCCATCGGCAAAAGCTGCGGAAAACCCCTGAGCTCTCAGGCCTCCCGCAACGAAGGCCGGCCCTCGCCGGGATTTTTTCATGGCCGCCGCACAGGCGTTCTCCCCGTCAAATGCATGACAGATCCAGCCACTGCGACAGTGCATCGGGGGCGCCGAGGCATCCTGCCAGCACGGCCGCCGGCGGCTCGCCCAGCCGGAGCAGCAGCACCAGGGTGTGCACGTCCGGGTCGTCCATGGCCGCTTTCAGCGCGCCCGGCCGGCCGTTTTGCGCGGCCGCCCGCACCAGGGCCTGCAGACCGGCGCTGAAGTCCGGGCCTAATGCAACAGGCGGCACAGCATGTGTGGACATCGCCACCAAGCCGTCAGCCGTTGCGGAACAGAAAACTGTAGGCATTGAGCGCCGGTACGCCGCCCAAATGCGCGTACAGCACACGTGAGCCGGCCGGGAACTCGCCGAGTCGCACCTTTTCGATCATGCCGTGCATCGACTTGCCTTCGTACACCGGGTCGGTCAGCATGCCTTCCTGCCGGGCGCACAGGCGAATCGCGTCCAGCGTGCCTTCGCTGGGCAGGCCGTACTCGGGGCCACCGTAGCGCGTGTCCAGCACGACGTCTTTCTCAGTAATGGCGCGATCCAGTTCCACAAGCCCGGCCGTGTTCTGCGCGATGCGCAAGATCTGCGCGGCGGTTTGTGCAGGCTTGGCGGAGGCGTCGATTCCGATCACACGATCAGCGCGGCCATCGGCCGCAAAGCCCACCACCATGCCGGCCTGCGTGCTGCCCGTGACCGAGCAGACCACGATGTAGTCGAACTGGAAGCCGAGTTCGGCCTCCTGTGCGCGTACCTCCTCGGCAAAGCCGACAAAGCCCAGGCCGCCATGGGGATGCTCCGAGCAGCCCGCGGGAATCGGGAACGGCTTGCCGCCCGCTTTGCGCACGTCGTCCATGGCCTGCTCCCAGCTGGGGCGTATGCCGATGTCGAAGCCGGCCGCGTCCAGCCGCACGTCGGCGCCCAGGATGCGCGACATCTCGATGTTGCCCACACGGTCGTACACCGCGTCGGAATAGTTGACCCAGTTCTCCTGCACCAGCACGCATTTCATGCCCAGGTGCGCGGCCACCGCCGCCACCTGCCGCGTCTGGTTGGACTGGATGCCGCCTATGGACACCAGTGTGTCGCAGCCCTGCGCCAGCGCTTCGGGAATCAGGTATTCCAGCTTGCGCGTCTTGTTGCCGCCGAAGGCCAGGCCGCTGTTGCAGTCCTCGCGCTTGGCATACAGCTCGACCTTGCCGCCCAGGTGGGCGCTCAGGCGCTTGAGCGGCTGGATGGGCGTGGGGCCGAAAGTCAGCGAATGCCGGGGGAATTTCTGGAGCTGGAGCGGGTATTGAAGGGGGTGCTGGAGGGCGGTGGACATGGAAGGTTCCGGTTGAAGGTGAAAGATCGAAGCTGCCGTGGACCAAATCGTAGCCAGGCACTTCCGCAATGGGTTGCGTACTCCATCAGCTCAATAACCAAAAACATCTTTACTCCATTCAATCTTGGAATAAATTCTGCATATTTCATTTTTTACACAATATTTGTAGAATCCCCCAATGGAACCCACCCTTGACCGCATCGACCGCAAGCTCCTGAAATTGCTGCAACAGGACGCGTCCCTGCCCAACATCGAACTGGCGGAAAAAACCAGCCTCAGCCCGCCCGCCTGCTCGCGGCGCGTGGCCAAGCTCAGGGAAACAGGCCTGATCCGCAAGACGGTGGCGCTGGTGAACCCGCGCGCGCTGGGCTACAACGGGCTGGTCATCATTGGCGTGGTGCTGGACCGCTCCACCACCGATTCCTTCGCCGCGTTTGAAAAAGCCGTTGCCGGCCTTACCGGTTGCCTGGAAGTGCAACTGGTCACCGGCGAGTTCGATTACTTCGTGAAACTGCGCATCCAGAGCATCGACTCCTTCAACGAACTGCATGCGGCGCAGCTGATAGGCCTGCCGGGCGTGCGGCAGATCCGCACCTTTGTCTGCCTCAAGGAGGTGTTCGAGACGACGGTGATTCCGGTTTAAGCGCCTGTCCACGGAATAAATTGCCTGAATTGGTGCGCGGCTGGCCGCAGGCGCGCCGCCCTTTTGCCATAAGCTATCCCCATGCCCCTCAAAGCAAGCCTGCACGGCCTCTTTTTCATGCTGCTCTGCGCCTTTTTTGGCGCAAGCCATGCGCAGGTGTTCGACCGTCTGTATGAATACAGCCCCAGTGTCACGCTGGCCCAGCCGCTGCAATGGATAGCGGTTCCCAAGGACTCCGTCAGTTCGCCAGACGCCTTCAGCACCGCCGAATTCGCCGCCGCCAAGCGGAGTTTCCAGCCCTATACCGACGACACCATTCTTCCCACCTCCGACAAGCAGGAAGTCTGGGCCAGCTTCGCCCTGCCGGCCACCGAGAACCTGCAGACCTGGTACATCCGGTTGCCGGGCCAGGCCTTCTTCAAGGTCGGCCTTTACGCGCGCGACGCGCAGGGCAACTGGCAGGCCCAGTTCGCCGGCGAAGCCATCGCGCCCGCCTACTGGGCCTTGCGCACACGTGTGCCGAGCTTTGAGTTGCAATCGCACGCCGACCAGCCGCAGACCTACTACCTGCGCTTCGAGCACCGCCGGCCCATCACAGAGCGGCCCATGCTGCTCACGCCCATCGAGTACATCGACGGCGCCTCGCGGGTCGGCGTGGTGATAGGCCTGATGTGGGGCATGTTCAGCGTGCTGGCCATGCTGTGCCTGGCCGCGTTCGGCATGGCGCGCAACAAGGTGTTCCTGTGGTTCGGCGCCGTGGTGGTCACCTTGATGTTCACGCAGCTGGTGCTGATCGGCTACGGCGGCTGGCGCATCTGGCCCTACAGCGTGCACCTCAACCAGGTCATGGGCTGGGTCTCCTCCACCGTGTCCATGGCCGCCGGCGCCTGGTTCTGCGCCCAGGCCGCCTATGCACGCGACGGCCACCCGCGCATCTACCGGCTGCTGGCCGCTGTCACGGCCGGCAGCCTGCTCATGGCCTGCGTGATGATGGTGCAGCTGGACTTTGTTCCGCGCGACCTGCGCAACCTGTGGCTGGCGTTTTCCACCCTGGCCATCATGGGCAGCCTGCTCTGGATGTCGCTGCGCGGCCAGACGTGGAACCTCCTTTTGTTGCTGGGCGCGGCGCCCATCGGGCTGGCCGCGCTGGCGCGGCTTTCCTACAACGCGGGCTGGGTATTGAACGTCGAATCGGCCCAGGCCGCGGGCGTGCTGTCGGCCATGGTCGGCCTGCTCTGGGTGTTCGGGGTGCTTGCATGGCGCAGCCGGGCCGCGCTGTTCTCCAATCACCGCGGCGCCGCGCTGGCCACCTACGACGCGGCCAGCGGCCTGATGCTTCCCCGCATCATCGAAGCCAGGCTGCCGCAAACACTGCTGCGCGGGCGGCGGCAGAGGTCGGCCTGCGGCGTGCTGATGCTGCACTGGCTCCACCAGGGCCCCAGCCATGACGAGCCGGGCGACCAGAAGCGCGGCGCCGCGCTGTCGCGCATCGGTGAAATCCTGCGCGGGGCCGCGCGCGACGTGGACACCGTGGCGCGCTGTGACGAAAACCATTTCATGATGCTGGTCGAAGGCCCCGTCAGCCGCGCCGCGCTTTCCGAAGTGGCCACCAAAATCCTGGCGGACTGCATACGCGCCTCCGAAAAACTCGGCGACGCGAGCGCTTTCTCCCTGAACATCGCCATCTGGCATGACACGCCGCGCGAGCAGACCGCCGCGGATGTGGTCGATGCGCTGAAAATCCGCCTGCACCACATGGCATCCGGCACCAAACGGCCCGTGCAGTTTGTCGATTCCCCGCTGGAGCCCGGCAGCGGCGTAGCCGAGGGCGGCAGCCGGCGCGAAGACCTGCTGGCCAAGATCAATGCGATTGAAAGCTCGCATCCACCGTTGGCCAGCGAGCGCGGCTTGCGCTGAAAGCCCGGGTCAGCGCACGGCCAGCGGCAGCGGCAGGGCCGTCTTGTACCTGACCTGCTTGAGCGCAAAGCTCGAGCGGATTTTCTCTATGCCGGAAATCGGCGACAGCTGCTCCAGGATGAATTTTTCCAGCGCGCCTATGTCGGCCACCGCCACGCGGATCAGGTAGTCGCTGTCGCCCGACATCAAATAACACTCCATCACCTGGTCGTGCTCGGCGATGCGCCGTTCAAAGTCGGCCAGCGACTCCTTGCTTTGCGTGCGCAGGCTGATCGAGATAAACACATTGAGGCCCAAACCCAGCGCCGCCGCGTTGGCGATCGCCACATAACGGTCAATGACACCGCCCGCCTCCAGCGCCTTCACACGCGCCAGGCACGGCGACGGGCTCAGGTGCACGCGGCGCGACAACTCGACGTTGGACAGTGAACCGTCGCGCTGCAATTCGTCGAGGATCTTTAAATCAAGGTTATCGAGGTCCATCATATTTTTAATCTGTGAAATGCCATTTTTGCAGCATTTTGTGCTTTTGAATCCCCTGAAAACCCGATATTGAGGCAACACCTTTTGGGCAAAGCTGCGTACAGTCGTTTCTGCCATGAATGATTCCACCTCCCACCATTTGCTGATGCAGGCTGCAACGCCGGCCGATCCCGACCCGCAGGAAACCGCCGAATGGCGTGAGGCCTTTGAGGCACTGGCCCTCACCCACGGCCCGGCCCGCGCGCGGCACATGCTCAACGAACTGAGCCGCGTCGCCCGCAAGCAGCGCATAGGCTGGCAGCCCGAACTGGCCACGCCTTATATGAACACCATCGCCGTCGACGAACAGCCGGTGTTCCCCGGCGACCTCGCGATGGAAGAGCGCCTGGCTTCGCTGATGCGCTGGAATGCCCTGGCCATGGTGGTGCGCGCCAACCAGGCCGAGACCGGCGGCTCGGCCGAACTCGGCGGCCACATCGCCAGCTACGCCAGCGCGGCCGACCTGTTTGAAACCGGCTTCAACCACTTCTTCCGCGCGCGCGAAGGCGTGGGGGAAGGCCAGCACCGCGGCGACCTGGTGTTCTTCCAGCCCCACAGCGCGCCCGGCGTGTATGCGCGCGCCTACCTCGAAGGCCGCCTCGGCGAAAAAGACCTGGGCTTTTACCGCCAGGAACTCAGCGCACCCGGCCAGGGCGCGCAAGGCCTGTGCAGCTACCCGCATCCTTACCTGATGCCGGACTTCTGGCAGTTCCCGACCGGCTCCATGGGCATAGGCCCCATCAGTTCCATTTACCACGCGCGCTTCATGCGCTACCTCACGCACCGGCGTTTGCTTGACTGCACAGGCCGCAAGGTCTGGGGTGTGTTCGGCGACGGCGAGATGGACGAGCCCGAATCCATGAGCGCCCTGACCCTGGCCGCGCGCGAAGGCCTGGACAACATGGTCTGGGTCGTCAACTGCAACCTGCAGCGCCTGGACGGCCCGGTGCGCGGCAACGGCCGCATCATCGACGAGCTTGAAAAACTGTTTGCCGGCGCCGGCTGGAACGTCATCAAGCTGGTCTGGGGCAGCGACTGGGACGGCCTCTTCGCGCGCGACCTGACCGGCGCGCTGACGCAGGCTTTTGCGCAAACAGTGGACGGCCAGATGCAGACCTTTGCCGCGAAAGACGGGCGCTTCAACCGCGACAACTTCTTCGGCCAGAACGCCGAACTCGCGCGCCTGGCCCAGGGCATGACGGACGAGCAGATAGACCGCCTCAAGCGCGGCGGCCACGACCTCGTGAAAATCCACGCCGCCTACGCAGCAGCCGCCAACCACCAGGGCCAGCCAACCGTGATCCTGGCGCACACCAAAAAAGGCTACGGCATGGGCAGCGCCGGCCAGGGCCGCATGACCACGCATTCGCAGAAAAAATTCGACGGCGAAGACCTCATCGAATTCCGCAACCGCTTCAACCTGCCGCTCTCCGACGAGCAGGCCAGGAACCTGGCCTTCTACAAACCCGCCGCCGACAGCGCCGAGATGCAGTACATGCACGCCAGGCGCGCGGCGCTGGGCGGCTACCTGCCGCGCCGCGAAACGGCGGCCGACGTCGTGGACATTCCGGCCCTGCCCTCCTACGCCCAGTTCGCGCTGGCCGCCGACGGCAAGGAAATGAGCACCACCATGGCCTTTGTGCGCATGCTGGGCGGCCTGCTCAAAGATGCTGGACTGGGCCCCAAGATCGTGCCCATCGTCGCCGACGAGGCCCGCACCTTCGGCATGGCCAACCTGTTCAAGCAGGTCGGCATTTATTCCAGCGTGGGCCAGCGTTATGCGCCCGAAGACATCGGCTCGGTGCTGAGCTACCGCGAAGCGCTCGACGGCCAGATATTGGAAGAAGGCATCAGCGAAGCCGGCGCGCTGGCCAGCTGGACGGCCGCCGCCACCAGCTACAGCGTGCACGGCCTGGCCATGCTGCCCTTCTATATCTACTACTCCATGTTCGGCTTCCAGCGCGTGGGCGACCAGATCTGGGCCGCCGCCGACCAGCGCGCGCGCGGCTTCCTGCTGGGCGCCACCTCAGGCCGCACCACCCTGGGCGGCGAAGGCCTGCAGCACCAGGACGGCACCAGCCACCTGATCGCCGCCACCATCCCGAACTGCAAGGCCTACGACCCGGCCTTCGCCGGCGAACTCGCCGTGATCCTGGACCGCGGCATGCGGGAAATGATGGCCGAGCAGAAAGACGTTTTCTATTACGTCACGCTGATGAACGAGAACTACGCCCAGCCCGACCTGCGGCCGGGCGCCGAGGCCGACATCATCCGCGGCTGCTACCGCTTCGACAGCTTCGTACCCGAAGGCGGTAAAGCGAGTGCTGAAGTGACCCTGATGGGCTCGGGCGCCATCCTCACCGAAGTCATCAAGGCCGCGCGGCAACTCGCGCAGCAAGGCATCGCCGCCACCGTCTACAGCGTCACCAGCTGGAGCGAACTCGCACGCGACGGCGCGGCCTGCCAGCGCGATGCGCTCGAAGGCAAAGCGCATGCCGGCGCCTTCGTCGCTCAACAGCTGCAATCCAGCACCGGCCCCATTGTCGCCGCCACCGACTACGTGCGCGCCGTGCCCGAAAGCATCCGCGCCTTCCTGCCCGAAGGCCGGCGCTACCTGACCCTGGGCACCGACGGCTTCGGCCGCAGCGACACACGCGCCGCGTTGCGTGAGTTTTTCAGCGTCGATGCCGACAGCATCGTGAAAGCCGCGCTGCACCTGCTCAAGCAGGCCTGAGCGGCATGACAACGCCGGGCGGGCCTTGGTCCGCCCAGGCGCGCCGGGCACCTTGCCGGCACGCCGCCGGTTGAAGCAGCGGCCCGCTGCGCGCGCATCAAGCACCCGCGCTCACACCAATTCGAAACACCGGCCCCCAGCGGGATGCCGGCGGCGCTGCGCTGCGCCTGGTCTTGCAACGCCCACAGCGCGTCGCTGTTGCATTCAGCCGACGTCAGCGGGCTGCGCCACTGGCAAATCCCCAAGGGAAAACACTGAGTTCATCAACACTCAGCGCGCCCAAAAAAAAGAATCACACAAAGATTGTCTGCACGAAGACTATCTTGCGCCACTGCCGTGGAGGCGCTCAGTAAGCTCCACAACATCCTGTATCGCGAACCACGCTCCTCACCGTTTTCCTTCTCTACCGCAACATGAATCGCACCCTCGCCGCGTCCCGCCAGATGGAGACTCTCCACACCGCCATGCCGGGCACGGCCGGTTCAAAGGCCGCCGGCAAAACCACTCCCGCAGGTTCCCGCGCATGATCACCGGCAACATCAGCAGCTACAGCCACGGCGCCGCCATCGAGCTCCAGTACTCGGCCGCCATGGTGGCTGTCCTGATGTTGTCCCGCCGCCGGCCCGCCCGCACCGAAGCCGGCACCCGCGCATCCTTCCAGAGCGAGGTCCCCGGCCTCACCCTTCTGACACACCGCTCCCGCCAACTTATCCGCATGGTGCTTCTCGCACTGATAGGTTGCACGCTGCCCTGCGGCGCCGTCACCCTGGGCGACGCCACCTTGCTTTCCGGCCCCGCGCAAGCGCTGCGCGTGGAGATTGAGCTGGCATCCGAACTCCAGCCCGGCCTGCAGGTCAGGCTTGCCTCCGAACAGGCATTCCGCGAAAACGGCCTGGCCTATCCGGCATGGCTGGGCAATGCGCGAATCTCGCTGTTGCAGGCGCAGGGATCGCGCAGGCGCGCCGCGCTGCTGCTGCAAGCCACGCAAGCGCCGCAGGCGCAACTGGTTGAACTGGTGCTGGAATTTTCCTGGCCCACAGGCAGTTCCCAACAACCTTATGTATTGCTGCTGGATGACTCAAGCCTTTCCCGGGACCCCACGCCTCCCATCGCCGTCCCCGCCCCCGTGGTGGTAGCCGAACTCACAGAATCCCCCGTCGCCGCGCAAACACAAGCGGAAGCCCCGGAGCCCATCGTCGAAAGCATCAAGCCCCCACCGGCAGTCAAACCAAAAGCGATTCCGGGAGCGCGGCCCGAAGCGATGCGTCCACCCGTCAAAAAACGCGCGCATGCGGGGACCATTTCAACGCGCCGCTCCGCCGCCGCCGCCGGGCCCAAACAAGACCGCTTGCGGCTCGCAAAAGCCAAATCAGACCAGGCCGACCGCATCGCGCAGGAGCGCCGCGACGCCGACCAGCAGGCGCGCATGCAGGAACTGGAACACAACGCACGGCAAATGCGCGAGCTGGCAGATCAGGTCGCGGCCGCCGCGCCGCAAGCCACGGCATCTGCCGCAGCATCCGCACCCGCGCCAGCCCCGCTCATCCCCTTGGCCGTCGCGCCGGCACCCAAAACCGCAAGCCTGCCGGCAAAGCCGATCACCCGCACCGACCAGCGCCCATCCGTCTGGCCCTGGGTGCTCGCGGGGCTTACCGTACCGCTGTTCATCGTCTGGGCCCTGCGTTTCTGGCTGGCCCGGCGTCGCGCTGAGTTCACCGACAGCGTGGGCGCGGCGGGCTCGGTCTTTGAACTCAGCCCGGCCGAAGCCGAGCGCGCCTACACCGACTACATGCAGCAACGGCAAGCGCCGGTGCACGCGGAGGCATCCCCGCTGGAAGACGCCCGCGCCCTGTTTGTCGTCGGCCGCTTCACCGACGCACAACAGCTGCTGGACACCGTGCTTCGCGAAAATCCCCGCAACCATGAGGCCTGGTTCCTCCAGGCGCGGGTGCTGCGCGCTCAGGGCGACAGCGCCGGCCTCGCGCGGCGCATGCCCCTGATCAAAAAGCTGACCGGCGAAACCGGCGAACTCTGGGACCGCGTGCTGATGCTGGGCCAGGAGCTGGACC
>NZ_CALRNF020000055.1:0-20682 GCF_943369415.1 Polaromonas sp. YR568 | reverse complement strand
TTTCTTTGTTCGCCAAAGGCGCGCTACGCGCGCGGGGTTTGCTCACTTCGCGCAGCGAAGTTACGCAAACACCAAAAGTAAGCAAAAGAAAAGGCGACCCTGGTTGCTGCGTCCCTTCGCTTCGCTACGGGCAACCTGCGGTGCTCGGTTCAGGCGGGGTCTCGCTAAACTCGCTGCGTTTCACTCCGCTCAAACAACGCGATCCCTGATCCGCCTGAACCTGCGCTCCTCGGCGCATCCACAAGGGGTGGAAACGGGGAGAAGAAATACAAAACAGCCGCAGACAGAAGCCCTAATACCTGAAGAAACAAGGACTCGCCATGGCGAGTCCTTGTTTGGATTTGTCTTCTTGGTATGTCGGTATTCGGTTCCCGCTCCCGTTCCCGATTGCCCCTTGTGGATGCGCCGAGGAGCGGAGGGCCAGACGGATCAGGGCAAAAACTTGTTTGAGCCGCAGGCGAGTTGTTTTTGACCCCGGCTGGACCGAGCACCGCAGGTTGCCCCGGAGCGAAGCGCAGGGGACGCAGGAGCCAGGGTCGCCTTTTCTTTGGTGACTTTCTTTTGGCGAAGCAAAAGAAAGTTACTGGCCGCCGGGCCACTCCCGGCCAGCAAACCTATGCAGAGGAAGAGGAAGAGGAAACGGCGCGCCCGCTGGAGCAAGACCCAGCAGAACGCCCCGCCGCATACCGCTCCAACACCACATACAACACCAACCCCCCCGCCAGCGGCAAGAAATAATAAAGCGCCCGGTAAGCCAATACAGCCCCCATCAAGGTCCCCTGCCGCACACTCCCCGACAGCAGCGCCAGGTACACCGCCTCCAGCACCCCCAGCCCGCCGGGGATGGGCATGATCACGCCGACGATGGACGCCGCCATCAGCACACCCAGCACCTTGCCGTATTCCACCTGCATGCCCAGCAGGAGATACATGGCCGCGCCCATCAGTGCCCAGTTGGTGGCCGACAGCGCCAGTTGCACGAGCGCCAGCCCGGCCGAGGGCAGCTGCAGGCGCCGGCCGCGCACGCGCCATTCGCGGCCTTTGAAAAACGCGCAGGCCAGCACATAGGCCACGGCCAGCAGCACCATCGCCGCGCCCAGCACGCGCAGTGCCGTCGCGCCTATGTGCGCCTGGCTGGGCGGCGCGATCAGGCCGCCCGCGAAGAGGCTGCCGGCCACGAGGCCGTAGCCCAGCCAGTTGGTTGCCAGGCTGATGCCCACGATCTGCGCAATCGTGGTTTCATCCAGGCCGGCCCGCGCATAGAGGCGCGCGCGCAGGGCCACGCCGCCCACCAGCGATCCGAGGTTCAGGTTGAAGGCATAACTCGTCACCGCGATGGCCCAGGTCTGCAGGCGCGGCAGCTTGTGGCGCGTGTGGTGCCGGCCTATCAGGTCGAAGCAGCCGTACAGCGCATGGCTGGCCGTCGCCAGGCCCAGCACGGCCAGTAACAGAAGCGGGGAATAGCGCCGCAGCGCCTGCCAGGCGCCGGCCCAGTCGACCTTGTGCGCATGCGACAGCAGCAACCCCAGTACCACCAGGCCCAGGGCCGGGAACAGCCAGCGCCGCACGCGCGGCCACAGTGCTGCCGCAGCGGAGGAGGGGTTGCCGGCCGGAGCATCAGCGGAAAGGGGAGCCGTGGTGGGGGCCGTGGTGCTGGGCATGATGTTGGCCATCTTCGCCAGCGCGGGCCCGGCGCGCCAGACGGTTGCGGCGCTGCTTTTTGTAGGCGCAGACCGACGGGCGCCCTGGCCGGGTCCTTAATACCGCGCCAGTTCCACCCAGAAGACGCTGCCCCCCGTATGGCGCGTGGCCATGCCTATCGGGTGCCCCAGCACCTGGCTCAGCCGGTACACGGCCGCCAGTTCCAGCCCGAAGCCTTCTTCCGTGCCCAGCTCGGGGATGCCCTGGAAGAAAGTCTGCTGGCGCTCATGGGCGATACCCGCGCCGGTGTCCCACAGTTCGATGCGCCAGCGCCCCTGCCGCTGCCGCACGGCCAGCAGCACGCCGCCGCCGTGGGTGTTGCGCAAGGCGTTGGACAGCAGGCTGCCCACCAGCCGCTTGAGCAGCACAGGGTCTGACAGCGCCTGCCCCGCCGCGGCGCGCGCGCGCAGCCGCAGGCGCTTGTCGCGCGCCAGCGGCGCGTACTCGGCGGCCAGCTCATGCACCAGCGCGGCCAGCGCCACCGGCTGCAGCTGTACGTCCAGCGAAGCCGGGTCCAGCCCCGCCAGGTTGAACAGCGACTCGAACAGCTCGTCGATCTTGCGCGTGGAATTGGCGATCTTGCGCGCGATCTGCGCGGCGAATTCCGGCTCCATGGCCAGCCAGTCGGCGTACAGGCCCAGCGCATGCACCGGGTAACGCAGGTCGTGCGCGGCGCTCGCGATGAAGCGGCTCCTGACCGCCTCCGCCTCCAGCGCCGCGCGTTTCCTGTCGGCCAGGGAGTTGATCAGGTCCTGGCGGTCGAACTGCAGTTCCAGGTTGGCGCGCTGCGCCCGGTGCATGCGCCGGCCGAACACGCGGGCCAGCGCCCAGAAGGCCAGCACCACCGCCATCTCGCCCAGGATCTCGAGCGCGGCCGTCAGCCCGTATTTTTCCACGCTCAGATTCAGGCCCAATCCCCAGCTCAATTCCCGCCCCAGTTCCCGGCCCAATTCCCAGCCCATGGCCGCCAGCACGGCGGCGCACAAGCCGTTGCAGTACGCCGAGAAGCTGCGCAGGCTGGGCGGCGAGGAGGTGGCCGCCGCCACCGCGATGCCCACCAGGATGACCATGCAAAGCAGCTCGTCCTCCACCGGCGCCTTGCGGTACACCACGAACATCAGCGCGCCCCAGGCCACCGCGCTCAAGGGCCATGCCCAGGCATAACGCGCCATGAAGGCCCGCAGCCTGGCTTCGTCGGCCTGCGCCAGGTGCTTGCGGTAGTTGCGCAGGATGGCGTAGCGCAGCGCGGTGACGGCCGCCACCGCCGCGACCCACAGCCACAGGGCCGCGGGCTCAGCCTGCCCGTACAGTATCGCCGCCACAATCGCGATCAGCACCCAGGCTGCGTGCAGCGTGGGGCCCGCATGCCGCATGAAGGCGTGGTTCAGCTGCGTCCCGACCCAGGCCTCGCGCCCGCCCGGGGGCGGGTGCTCATGCAGGTCCTGTCGGTTTGTGGGCATCATCGTGCGTGATCCTTACGGGGGGCGGTGGGCCGTGAACAAAAGCGCTCCTTCCGGCGCCGGCGGGCGGCAGGAGGGCGGCTTTTCTTCAGCTTAGGGAAATTTTCCGCAGCTTTTTTCAAGATGGTCTGCTTAAAGACAATCACTGTGGTTTTTTTCTTGTGAAGGACTGCAAGTCCGGCCACGCCGCGCGGACATCGCCGGCATGAAGCGGCATGAAGACGCATTCTTTGTGTTGTCCCGGCCCGGATTCACGCGGGGCGCATGCATACCTTTTTATTCGCCGCGCACGCTGAAGCCGGTAAATTTTCCCCGCGCGTTTTTTTTTGTAAAAAATACGCTTGTGCTGGCGCGGAAAAGCCCCACCGGCGCGGCATGCCCGCTTTTTCACCGGTTCTTTTTTGGGGTCCCGCATCGCCCCGTGCCGGGGGCGCGGCGGCCTCATTGCCGTGTCCCGGCCCGGGCTCTCAGGGAATAAGCGCTTGACTCCTCCCCGCCAGGTGGCTTGTAATGGCCTTTGAGTAAAGCCAACCGTGTCCCGCACCGGGACGGTTGCGATGTCACCATCGTACGGAATAGCCATGAAATCACTGCTCGTTTGCGCCGGCCTCGCGGCCGCGCTTCTCGGTTTGACGGCCTGCGGCAAGAAGTCCGAGCCTGCCGCCCCGGCAGCGTCCGGCGGCTCCGCCCCGGCTTCCAGCAGCGCCACCCCGGAAGTCAAACCCTCCACAGGCGATATTCCTTCCTCTTCCCCGGCCACAGGGCCTGCCGCAGGCGGCACAGCCATAGGGGGCATGGCCGGCGGCCAGGGCCAGGGTGGCGCCAAATCCGGCGGAACGCCCGCGCCGACCGGCGGTGACGGCGCTTCCGGCAAGCCGGCCACGGCCGCCTCCCAATAGCAAACACCCTTCAAGCCGCTTTCACGCCAGCGACACCACTGCACGACAACAACAAGCATCCGTTCCCATTCACCTCAATCCCACGAGCGCGGCTCACCCGCCGCAGGAGGCTTCCCGATGGACATGAACCGAAGGCAATTTTTCCGCGTCAGCGGCGCGGGGCTGGCGGCGTCCAGCCTGGTCGCGCTGGGCTTCTCGCCGACCTCGGCGCTGGCCGAGACGCGCAACTTCAAGCTGGCGCGCACCACCGAGACCCGCAACACCTGCCCCTACTGCTCGGTGGGCTGCGGCATCATCATGTACAGCCTGGGCGACAAGGCCAAGAACGTCACGGCCGACATCATCCACATCGAGGGCGACGCCGACCACCCGGTCAACCGCGGAACGCTCTGCCCCAAGGGCGCCGGCCTGCTCGACTTCGTGCACAGCCCGAACCGCCTGAAGTACCCCGAAGTGCGCGAACCCGGCAGCACCGAATGGAAGCGCATCTCCTGGGACGACGCGATGTCGCGCCTGGCCAAATTCATGAAGGCCGACCGCGACGCGAACTTCGTCACCAACAATGCCGACGGCAAGGTCGTCAACCGCTGGACCTCCACCGGCATGCTCTGCGCCTCGGCGTCCTCCAACGAAACGGGTTACATCACGCACAAGACCATGCGCTCCCTCGGGATGCTGGTCTTCGACAATCAAGCGCGGGTTTGACACGGACCGACGGTGGCCAGTCTGGCCCCGACGTTCGGACGAGGCGCGATGACCAACCACTGGGTGGACATCAAGAACGCCGATCTCGTTCTCATCATGGGCGGCAACGCCGCCGAAGCCCACCCCTGCGGCTTCAAATGGGTGATTGAGGCCAAGCAGCACAACAAGGCCAAGCTCATCGTGGTCGACCCGCGCTTCACGCGCTCGGCCGCCATGAGCGACTACTACGCGCCGGTGCGCGCGGGCAGCGACATCGCCTTCCTGGCCGGCGTCATCAACTACCTGCTGTCCAGCAACAAGATCCAGCAGGAGTACGTCGCCAACTACACCAACGCTTCCTTCATCGTCGGCGAGGCCTACAGCTTCAAGGACGGCCTGTTCTCGGGCTACGACGAGGCCAAGCGCAGCTACAGCGCCGCCAGCTGGGGCTACGAGCTCGACGAAAAAGGCTTTGCCAAGGTCGACCCGACCATGCAGCATCCGCGCTGCGTGCTCAACGTGATGAAGGCGCATTTTTCGCGCTACACGCCGGAGCTGGTGAGCCGCATCACCGGCACGCCGAAAGACAAGTTCCTCAAGATCTGCGACATGATCTCGGCCACGGCCGTGCCGGGCAAGGCCATGACCATCATGTACGCCCTGGGCTGGACGCAGCACAGCGTCGGCTCGCAGATGATCCGCACCGCGGCCATCATGCAGCTGCTGCTGGGCAACATCGGCATCGCCGGCGGCGGCATGAACGCGCTGCGCGGCCACAGCAACATCCAGGGCCTGACCGACCTGGGCCTGCTGTCCAACTCGCTGCCGGGCTACCTGTCGCTGGCGCGCGACGCCGAGCAGGACCTGGAAACCTATTACAAGACCCGCGCGCTCAAGGCCCTGCGGCCCAACCAGATGAGCTACTGGCAGAACTACCCCAAGTTCTTCGTCAGCCTGCAAAAATCCTGGTGGGGCAAGGCCGCCACCGCCGAGAACAACTGGGCCTACGACTACCTGCCCAAGATCGACAAGATCTACGACGTGCTGCAGGCCTTCGAGCTCATGAACCAGGGCAAGCTCAACGGCTACATCTGCCAGGGCTTCAACCCCGTCGGCTCCTTCCCCAACAAGAAGAAGATCATCGCGGGCCTGTCCAAGCTCAAGTTCCTGGCCATCATCGACCCGCTCAACACCGAGACGGCCGAGTTCTGGAAGAACTTCGGCGAGCACAACGACGTCAAGAGCGCCGAGATCCAGACCACGGTGTTCCGCCTGCCCTCGACCTGCTTTGCGGAAGAAGACGGCTCGCTCACCAACTCCGGCCGCTGGCTGCAGTGGCACTGGAAGGGCGCCAACCCGCCCGGCGAAGCGCACGGCGACGTCGAGATCATCGCGGACCTGTTCAACCGCATCAAGGCCATGTACGTCAAGGACGGCGGCGCCTTCCCCGACCCCATCGTCAACCTGACCTGGCCCTACAAGATCGCCAGCGCGCCCTCGGCCGAAGAGCTGGCGATGGAATACAACGGCAAGGCCCTGGCCGACGTCGTCGCCCCGCCCGACCCCAAAGACCCGAAAGCGCCGCCCAAGGTGCTCGTCAAGGCCGGCGAGCAACTGCCCGGCTTCGGCATGCTGCGCGACGACGGCTCCACCGCCTGCGGCTGCTGGATTTATTCCGGCGCCTGGACGCAGGCCGGCAACCAGATGGCCAGGCGCGACAACGCCGACCCGTTTGGAATCGGCCAGACGCTCAACTGGGCCTGGGCCTGGCCGGCGAACCGCCGCATCCTCTACAACGCCGCCTCCAGCGCACCCGACGGCAAACCCTGGGACAACAAGCGCAAGCTGGTGCAGTGGAACGGCACGGCCTGGGCCGGCTCCGACGTGCCCGACATCCGGCCCGACGCCAACCCCGGCGACGCCGACCGCGTGCAGCCCTTCATCATGACGGCCGAGGGCGTGGCGCGCATGTTCGCGCCCACCGGCATGGCCGAAGGCCCGCTGCCAGAGCACTACGAGCCCTTCGAGTCGCCGCTGGTCAACAACCCCATGAACACCAACCCCAAGGCCAGGGCCAACCCGGCCGCGCGCGTGTTCAAGGGCGACATGGAAGCCTTCGGCACGCCCAAGGACTTCCCCTATGTGGCCACCAGCTACCGCCTGACCGAGCACTTCCACTACTGGACCAAGAACGTGCAGACCTCGGCCATCATCCAGCCGCAGCAGTTCGTCGAGATCGGCGAAGAGCTGGGCAAGGCCAAGGGCATCGCCAACGGCGACTGGGTCAAGGTTTCGTCCAACCGCGGCTTCATCAAGTGCGTGGCGGTGGTGACCAAGCGCATTCCGCAGCTCGACGTCGACGGCAAGAAGATAGACACCGTGGGCCTGCCCAACCACTGGGGCTTTGTCGGGGTGGCGCGGCCGGGCTACCTGGTCAACACGCTGACGCCTTTTGTCGGGGATGCGAACACGCAGACCCCCGAATACAAGTCGTTCACGGTCAACATCGAAAAAGCATAGCGTGAAAGCTCCCCCCCTAAGCGCCTGCGGCGCCTCCCCCTCAAGGGGGCGCCACCTGCGGCCCGGCAAAGCCGGCTCCGCGATGGCACTTGCATGGCCTCACATGGCTGGAAAGGATTTCTGATGTCATCACTGCAATCCCTCGACATCGCGCTGCGCTCCGCCACGACCACGCCCTCGCCGCAGGCGAGGAAACACGTCACCGAAGTCGCCAAGCTCATCGACGTCACCAGCTGCATAGGCTGCAAGGCCTGCCAGGTCGCCTGCATGCAGTGGAACGACCTGCGCGACGACGTCGGCGACAACATCGGCACCTACGACAACCCGCGCGACCTCACGCCGCAATCCTGGACGGTGATGCGCTTCTCCGAAGTGGAGATGAAGCAGAAGGACGAAAGCACGCGGCTGGAGTGGCTGATCCGCAAGGACGGCTGCATGCACTGCGACGACCCCGGCTGCCTCAAGGCCTGCCCCGCGCCCGGCGCCATCGTCAAGTACACCAACGGCATCGTCGACTTCATCAGCGAGAACTGCGTCGGCTGCGGCAATTGCGTCACCGGCTGCCCCTTCGACGTGCCGCGCATCAGCAAGAAGGACGACAAGGCCTACAAATGCTCGCTGTGCTCGGACCGCGTCGGCGTCGGCCTGGAGCCGGCCTGCGTCAAGGCCTGCCCCACGGGCGCCATCCGTTTCGGCAGCAAGGAAGACATGCATGAGTTCGCCGCCGAGCGCATCGTCGACCTCAAGGAACGCGGCTACGAGAACGCCGCCGTCTACGACCCGCAGGGCGTGGGCGGCACCCACGTGATGTACGTGCTGCAGCACGGCGACCAGCCCGGCCTCTACCACGGCCTGCCCGCCAACCCGAGCATCAGCCCCTGGGTCTCGCTGTGGAAGGGCGCGGCCAAGCCCCTGGCCGTGGCCGCCATGATAGGCGCGGCCCTGGCCGGTTTCTTCCACTACATCAAGGTCGGCCCGCTGGAGGCCGAAGAGCTGGACGATGCCAGGGAGCGCGAACTGGCAGAAGGGGACGACACGCTGCCGCCCCCCGCCAAGGAGATCTGACATGGAACACACCACCATTGTTCACGGCGACGAACGCGGCATCGAGCCCACCATAGAACGCTACCCCGACCGCACCCGCATCAACCACTGGCTGGTGGCGCTGCTGTTCATCTGCGCGGCCCTGTCCGGCCTGGCCTTCTTCCATCCCGCGTTTTTCTTCTTCACGGCGCTCTTCGGCGGCGGCCCCTGGACGCGCATCCTGCACCCCTTCTTCGGCGTGCTCATGGTGCTGGGTTTTGTCTTCCTCTTTTTCCAGGTCTGGCGCGACAACTTCTGGACCGAACGCGACACCGCCTGGACGCGCCGCGCGCCCGAGCTGCTCAAGGGCCATGAAGACAACATGCCCGACGTCGGCAAATACAACGCCGGCCAGAAGATCGTCTTCTGGGTCTTCGGCCTCTGCCTGGTGCTGCTGCTCATCACCGGCTTCATGTTCTGGCAGCCCTGGTTCGCCGACTTTTTCCCCATCCTGCTGCGCCGCATCGCCGTGGTCGTGCACGCCCTGGCCGCCGTCGTGCTGATCATCAGCGTCATCATCCACATCTACGCGGCCATCTGGGTCAAGGGCTCCATCCGGGCCATGACGCGCGGCACCGTCAGCCCGGCCTGGGCGCGCCAGCACCACCGGCTCTGGTACCGCGACATGGGTGGCGAAAAGTAGGCCGGGAGCGCACAATCACCTCATGACCCTGACACAAGCCAGCGCATTGTTGTCCCCGGAGGAAATCGCCGTCCGGGCCGGCCAGCAGGTGCCCCACCTGCATTTGCCCAAACGCCATGAGGTCTTTGCCGAACGCGAAACCCGGCTGCGGCAGCTGGCCGCGTCGCACCCCATGCGCGACTTCCTGCTCTTCGCCGCCGAACTGGTGCGCGCCCAGCATGAAATCCTGCAGAGCTACCCGGCCGTCGCCTTGCCCGACGCCGATGCGATAGACGCCGCCTCGCGCGCCGGCCAGCCGCCCGTGCCCGCCGTGCACTGGCCGCGCGACCCGCAGTGGCGCGCCGGCTTTCACCGCCTGCTGGCCGCGCTGCTGCCCCGGCTGGAAGGCAGCCCGGCCCAGGCCGTGGTGCGCGAGCTGCAAGGCATCCCCGACGACGCGCTCGAACAGCAGGCCGACCGCCTGCTGCACAACATCATGTTCGGCCTCGACATGGCCGCCGCGCCCCTGATCGCCGCCGGCCTGCAGGCCTACTGGACGCAGCTGGTGCTGGCCACGGAAGATGCGCGCGGAACAGACAGGCTGGCTCCTTTCGGCCGCGTCGACGACGCCACGGTCTGCCCCTGCTGCGGCAGCCGGCCCACGGCCTCGGTCTCGCGCATAGACGGCGGCGGCAGCTACCGCTACCTGCACTGCTCGCTGTGCTCGGCCCAGTGGCACATGGTGCGCATCAAATGCGCCCACTGCGAAAGCACCAAGGGCATCCACTACCAGTCGCTGCAACCCGCCGGCGATGGGCCCGCCGCCAGCGGTGCGCCCAAGCAGGCCGTCGAAGCCGAAACCTGCGACGAGTGCGGCCACTACCTCAAGATTGTCCGCATGGACCGCGACATGTACGTCGACCCGGCGGCCGACGACCTGGCCACCGTCACGCTGGACCTGCTGGTCTCCGAAGCCGGCTTCCAGCGCCACGGCGTCAACCTCATGCTGCTGTTCGGCGACCCTGATGGCGCCGACAGCCCTGACCCCAACGACAGCGGAGGCGGCTGATGGCCGCGACCGGCGAGTCCGTGGTTCACGGCTCGAAGGCCAGGCCCCAGGATCTGCCTTCGGTTGACAAGCTGCTGCGGCTCGACGCCGCGCAGGCCCTCGTCGCCGCGCACGGCCACACGCTGGTCGCAACGCAGGCGCGCAATCTGCTCGATCATCTGCGCGTGCTGGCCCTGGCCGGCGGCCTCGATGCCGGCAGCATCCTTCCCGAGGCGTTGGCCCATGAATTGGCCAACCGCGTGCAGGCCCGCCTCGCCCCGCGCCTGCGCCGCGTGCTGAATCTCACCGGCACCGTCATCCACACCAACCTGGGCCGCTCCGTGCTGCCGCAGGCCGCCATCGCCCACCTCACCGCCATGATGGAAGGGCCCAACAACCTGGAATACGACCTGGCCGGCGGCGGCAGGGGCGACCGCGACAGCATCGTCGAAGGCCTGCTCTGCGAGATCACCGGCGCCGAGGCCGCCACCGTCGTCAACAACAACGCGGCAGCCGTGCTGCTCACCATCGCCGCGCTGGCCGGCGGGCGCGAGGTCGTCATCTCGCGCGGCGAGCTCGTCGAAATCGGCGGCGCCTTCCGCATGCCCGACGTCATGGCCAGCGCCGGCGCCGCCATGGTCGAAGTCGGCACCACCAACCGCACCCACCTGGCCGACTATGCGCGCGCCATCACGCCGCAAACCGCGCTGCTCATGAAGGTGCACACCAGCAACTACGCGGTCGAAGGCTTCACCGCCTCCGTGCCCGAAGCGCAACTTGCCGAACTTGCGAAGGAGCGCGGCGTGGCCCTGGCCACGGACCTGGGCAGCGGCTCGCTCGTCGACATGTCGCTTTACGGCCTGCCCAAAGAGCCCACGCCGCAAGAGATGCTGGCCGCCGGCTGCGGCGTCGTCACCTTCTCGGGCGACAAGCTGCTGGGCGGCCCGCAGGCCGGCCTCATCGTCGGCAGCCGCGAGCTGGTCGGCAAGATACGCAAATTCCCCATGAAGCGCGCGCTGCGCCTGTCCAAGCTGCCGCTGGCCGCGCTCGAAGCCACGCTCATGCTTTACCTGCAGCCCGAGCTGCTCACGCGCGACCTGCCCACGCTGCGCTGGCTCACGCGCCCGGCAGCGCAGGCCGCGCAGACCGCGCAGCAACTGCTCGAACCTTTGCGCGAAGCACTGGCCCCACGCTACGCCGTCACCGCTGAAGCCATGCTGAGCCAGATCGGCTCGGGCTCGCTGCCCGTCGACAGGCTGCCCTCGGCCGGCCTGGCCATCGCGCCGCTGCTGCCCGGCAAGCGCGGCATGGGCACCGCGCTCGAAGCCCTGGCCACCGCCCTGCGCGAGCTGCCCCTGCCCATCATCGGCCGCATCGCCGACGACCGCCTGCTGCTCGACTGCCGCTGCCTGGACGACCCGGCCGACGTGCTCAACCAGCTCGCCGCCCTGCGCGAGCGGATCACCGCCTAAGACAGCCATGATCGTCGGCACCGCAGGCCACATCGACCACGGCAAGACCGCCCTGGTGCGCGCGCTCACCGGTGTCGACGCCGACCGCCTGCCCGAAGAAAAGCGCCGCGGCATCACCATAGAACTCGGCTACGCCTCCATGCCCACGCCAGGCGGCGGCCAGGTCGGCTTCGTCGACGTGCCCGGCCACGAAAAACTCGTGCGCACCATGGTCGCCGGCGCCAGCGGCATCGACTACGCGCTGCTGCTGGTCGCCGCCGACGACGGCGTCATGCCGCAAACCGTCGAGCACCTCACCATCCTCTCGCTGCTGGGCATACAACGCGGCGCGGCCGTCATCACCAAGATAGACCGCGCCGAGGGCAACCTGCTGCACGAACGCCAGGCGCAGGTGAGGGCGCTGCTGGCCGGCGCCGGCCTGGGCGGCTACCCCGTGCTCAGCGTCTCGGCCCAGCGCGGCGACGGGCTGGCCGACCTGCGCGCGCTGCTGCTCAGCGAAGCAGAGCGCCCGCCGGCCGCAACAGCGCAAGAGGCCGGCTTCCGCATGGGCCTGGACCGCGTCTTCACCCTGGACGGCGTAGGCACCGTCGTTGCCGGCAGCATTGCCGCCGGCGACGTGCGTGTGGGCGATGCGCTGTGCCTGGCCCACGCACCCGACAAGCATTACCGCGTGCGCAGCCTGCAGGTGCACGGCCACGGCGTCGACACGGCCCACGCCGGCCAGCGCTGCGCCGTCGGCCTGGCCGGGCTGGAACGCGGCGCCGTCGAACGCGGCCAGACCCTCTGCGACCCGGCCATCGCCAACAGCACGCAGCGCATCGACGTCTGGCTGCAACTCGCCGCCACCGAATCCAAACCGCTGCGCTCCGGCACCCTGGTGCACCTGCACGCCGCCACGCAGGAATGCATGGCCAGCGTCGCCGTGCTGGGCCAGGCTTCCATCGCGCCCGGCGAATCCGCGCTCGCGCAACTCGTGCTGCAGCAGCCCCTGTATGCCTGGCACGGCGACCGCTTTGTGCTGCGCGATGCCTCGGCCAGCCGCACGGTGGCCGGCGGCACGGTGCTGGACACAGCAGCCCCCGCGCGCTACCGCCAGACGCCCGAGCGCCTGGCCTGCCTGCACACCCAGCGCGCGGGCGGCGCCATCCAGCGCCTGCGCGGCGCGCTCGCGCACGCGCCCTTCGGCCTGCACGGGCCTTCATGGCTGCGCGCAGAAGGCCTGCGCGCCTGGCCCTTCCAGCCTGACGCACTGCCCGGCGTGGTTTTCGCCGACGCGCAGGCCTGGATCATCTCCACCGAACAGCTCGCCGCCGGCGAAGCCGCCGTGCTGCAGGCACTGCAGGCCTTCCACGCCGCCCATCCCGAAGACATGGGCCCCGACCTGCAACGCGCCCGCCGCCTCGCCGCGCCCCGCATGCCCGAAGCCTTGTGGGCCAGGCTGGTTGAGCACATGGCCCAGGCCGGCAAGCTCGCGCGGCGCAGCGGTTTTTTGCACCTGCCCGAACACGGCGCCCAGCTGCGCGCCGCCGACAAGATCGTCGCCGAACGCGCGCTGCCCATGCTGCTCGACGGCCGCTTCGACCCGCCCTGGGTGCGCGACATCGCCAACCACGCCCACCTGCCCGAAGCGCAGGTGCGCCAGGTGCTGGCCCGCCTGGCCCAGGGCGGCGAAGTCTTCCAGGCCGTCAAGGATTTGTATTACCACCCCCAGGTGGTGCAGCAGCTCGCGTCGCTGGCGCGCGGCATCGCGCAGCGCGACAGCACCATCACGGCCGCCAGCTTTCGCGACGCCACCGGCCTGGGCCGCAAGCGCGCCATACAGATACTGGAATTTTTCGACAGAATAGGTTTCTTGCGCCGCGTGGGCGATGCCCACTTGCTGCGCACCGGCACGCCGCTGTTCCCTGAAGAAGAAGGGGAAGGGCAGCAGGCGCCATGATGATGATCAAGGAAGAAAAACGCTCCTGGTGGGGCGGCTGGGCTTCAAACCCAGTGGGTGGCGCCATGCGCTGCCGGGTGGGTTCGACTCCCGCTTTCTTCCGCCAATTTCCTCGCGCGCTTGTTCGCGCCCATGGGCGCGGTGTGAGCGCGGTGTATTGAGACTTGCATAAATCACGACTGATCTCACAACCGTTCGCCCTGAGCTTGTCGAAGGGCTTCGACAAGCTCAGCCTGAACGGTGTGTTGTCCTGAGATACGAAAACATCAACGAGCATGCAAATCTTTGGTTTTGACTACCCCGGCGAGTGTTTTTATTTGCTGGAGCGCGACATGTGGTGCCGCCCGCTGGCCGACGGCCGCCTGCAGGTCGGCGTCACCAGTTTCGGCATTCATTTGAGCGGCGACTTCTTCATGTGCCGCCCCAAGCCCGTGGGCACGGTGGTAGAGCAGGGCCAGACCCTGGGCGTCGCCGAACTCAGCAAGTCCGTCGTCACGATCAAGACCCCGGTCTCCGGCACCGTCAGCGAGATCAACCCCCTGCTGGACGACACCCCCGAAATCATTCATCAAGACCCCTACGGCCGCGGCTGGCTGGTCACCATCACACCGAGCCGCTGGGCGCAAGACTTGCCGCAGCTGGCCCACGGTGGCGATTTGCAAGCGGCGGCCACGGCTCGCATGCGGCTCGAAAACATCCAGTTCCCGGCATCGCGATGACACAACAACAAGACCCCACAAGCGCACCACCCCCAGGTTCGGCAGGCCTCGCCATCATGGTCTGGTCCTGCGACCCGCAAAACCCCGAACGCGCCGCCACCCCCGTCATGGCCGCCCAGGCCGCCGCCGCCATGGATTTGAAAGTCGAGATGCTCTTCACCGCCCAGGCCGTGCAGTGGCTGCTGCCCGGGCATGCGGACGTGTTGATAGGCTTCGGCCCGCAAACCCTGCCCGTGCGCCACTACCTGGCCGCCGCCGCCGGCCTGGGGATTGAGATGCGGGCTTGCAGCCAGGCCATGCATGCGCTGGGCCTGGGGCGTGAGGCGCTGGTGCCGCAGTGCGCGGGGCTGGGCGGCCTGGTCGCCTTCCTCGGCCGGGGGCAAGACCCGGCCTGGCGCACGCTGGTGTTTTAAGCAAGCAGGGCGCGGCTACAGCCGCATGCCGTAAGGCCCCAGCTTGTCCGCCACCATGGCGATGGCCCGGTCCAGCAGCTGGTCCAGCCCGTGGGCCTGCCAGCTTTTTTCATGGCCCGAATGCGCGCGCCGCACGATATACAGCGTCGACTTCAGCGGGTGGCCCGTGATGCCCTTGGCCACCAGCCGGCCGGCTTCAAGCTCGCGCGCGACCGATCCGTAAGGCATGATGCTGCTCGCCTCGCCCTGCAGCACCAGGTCGCGTATCGCCGCGATGGACTGGACTTCGTAAGTGACCTTCAGGTCCGCCAGCGGCACGCCCGCGCTGCGCGCCAGGATGCGCCGGCCTATGTCGCGCCGCGAGCCCAGGGCCAGCTTGCCGGCCAGCACCTCTTCCATAGCGACCTCGGCCGGGGCCTTCTTGCCGCCCTTCCCGCCGGCGGCGGTCACAAACAATATCTCCTCCTCCATCACCGCCGTCAGCAACAGGCCGGGGCGCGGCTCTATCTCATAGGCCAGCGCCACGTCGAGTTCCTCGCGCTCTATCGCATCGGCCAGGAAGAAGCTGGGCCCCTCCACCAGGCTGAAGGCCAGGTCCCCAAAATCCCGCTCGGCCAGCAGCTGCAGGCCGGTGCCCACCAACAGCGTGAGGCTGGTCGTCAGCCCCAGCGACACCGGCTCGCGTGCCGCCTGGTGCAGCTGCGTCACGTCCTTGCGCGTCTGCTCCAGCTGCTCAAAGATCTGGTTGGCCCGCGTGTAAAGCAGCTGGCCCGCCACCGTCGGCTCCACCCCGCGCGAATGCCGGTGCAGCAGCGTCACGCCCAGCTCGGCCTCCAGCTCGCGTATGTGCAGGCCCAGCGCCGGCTGCGCCACATGCAGCTTTTTGGCGGCGCGCGTGATGTTGCACAGGTCCACCGCCGTCACGAAGTAGCGAAGCTGTTTGAGGTTCAAGAAATACGCCCCCCGCGCCCGGGTGAAGAATTCATGCCCAGGTAAAAATGAAAAAAGGACGCCATGGAATCCCATGCGTCCTTCACCGCAAGCGGCGCCGCGCTTACTCGATGCTGATCTTCGCGTCGTCGATCACTTTTTTCCAGCGCGCCGAGTCTTCCTTGTTGCGCTGATTGATCTCCTCGCGCGTCAGGATCAGTGTCTCCACGCCCTGCACCGCCAGCAGCTTGCGGGCCTCTTCGGTCGAGAACACTTTTTTCGCTTGCGCAACCCATTTGTTGATCACTTCATTCGGCGTGCCCTTGGGCGCCACCAGGAACACCCACACGCTGCCTTCATAACCCGGCAGGCCGGCTTCGGCAATCGTGGGCGTATCGGGGAGGGCGGACACGCGCTTCTTCGTCGTCACGCCCAGTGCCCTGAGTTTGCCAGATTTGATGTGCGGCAGCACCGCCGTGATCGGCGAGAACACCATGTCGATCTGCCCGGCCAGCAGGTCGCTCACCGCCAGCGAGGTGCCCTTGTAAGGCACGTGCACCATGTCCACCTTGGCCAGCGACTTGAACAGCTCGGCCGCCAGGTGGTGGGTGGTGCCCGCGCCCGCCGTGCCGAAGGTCAGCTTGCCCGGGTTGGCCTTGGCATACGCGATCAGTTCCGGCACCGTCTTTGCCGTCACGTTCGCGCTCACCGTCAGCACCAGCGGGATGTCGGCCAGCGTCGCCACCGGCGTCAGCTCGCGCTCCACGTCATAAGGCAGGCGCTTGTACAGCAGCGGCCCCACCGACCACAACTCGTTCGGGATCACCATCAGCGTGTAGCCGTCCGGCCTGGACTTGGCCACGTAGTTCATGCCGATCTGGCCGCTCGCGCCCGGGCGGTTTTCCACAATCACGCTTGCGCCGAAATCCGCGCCCATCTTCGACGCCAGGTAACGCGCCACATAGTCCGTGCCGCCGCCCGCCGAATAGCCGTCGATGATGCGCACCGGGCGGTCGGGATAGGCGTCGGCCGCCACCGCCTGCGTGGCAAACACAAGGCCCGCGCCCAGCAGGAGCAGCGTTTTCTGGATCATGGGGTGCATACACATACCTCTAAAAGAAAAGGAAAAAAGAGAAGGAAGGGAAAAAAAGAAAGAAAGGAAGGCAAGAAGTAAAAAGAGAGGGGAGGGAAAAAAACAATGCCCTATGCAGCCAGCGCCACCGGCGCCTCCACACCGCGCAGATACGCCAGCGTGTCCTCCAGCGACACCACGTCGGCATACTTGGCCTGCAGGTCAAACAGGCTTTGCTCATGCGCCGCCACGGACCGGTCGCCCACCGCCTCCTTCACCACCATGGGCCGGAAGCCGTTCTGGCAGGCATCCACCGCGCTGGCCCGCACGCAGCCGCTGGTCGAGGTGCCCACAATGATCAGCGTGTCGGCCCGCGCCGTCACCAGCCGCGAAATCAAATCCGTCCCGAAAAAGCACGAAGCATATTTTTTGTAGATCAGCGCATCGGCAGGTCCCACGTCCAGCCGCGGGTCCACCTCATGCCCGTCACCGGCCGCCGCCAGGCTGGCCGTGCCCTTCTGCTTGAGCGCCCACACACCCGCGTCGCGCAGCTGCGCATCGTCATAGCGCACGCTCGTGAAGATCACCGGGATGTCTTTCTGGTGCGCAACGGCCAGCAAGGCATTCGTCGCCTCGATCTGGCCCGTCAAATCCGCGCCCAGCGGGCGTTTGGCATCGGTAAACCCCCGGGTCAGGTCCACCACCAGCAGCACCGGCCTGGCGCCGAAACCAATCGGAAGGCCGAAGCCGCGCTCGCGAAAAAATTCGGCATCGGAAACGGGGGAGGGCGGCGTGGTGGTCATTGGGGGAAAGGGTGCTGTTGTTGAAGTAAAACAATTACAGCATCGTGACTTCCAGGCGTCCAAGACAGATTGTGCTTGGGAGCCAGACAATTTTTGATTACGCGGGCTGGGGTGGATGCAGCACGCGGCTTCGATACCTCAGCCCGAACGGGGGAGGGGCGCCTGGCAAACCCAGGCCGGCTTGCCATCAGCCTTCGTCAGCCGGCCGGCTTCCCCGTAAACACCGCCAGCTGCGCCTCAAAAGCCCGCTGGTAAGCCGGCCGCGCCGCACCCCGCGCGATGTAGGCCGACAGCGCCGGGTATTGATCCAGCAGGCCCGAGCTCTCCAGCCTGCGCAGTACCGTCACCATCAGCAGGTCGCCGGCGCTGAAGGCGCCGTCCAGCCAGTCGGCATCGCCCAGGTGCCTCGAAAGTTCGCCCAGCCGCGTATGGACGCGCTCCTCCAGCACGGGCTGGCGTTCCGCATACCAGGGCTTGTCCTTCTCGAAGAGCGCGGCCATGCTGCGCTCGAGGATGGGCGGCTCCACCGTGTTCAGCGCGGCGAACATCCAGGCGATCGCCCGGGCGCGGGCGTTCGCCTCGCCGGGCAGCAGGCCCGCATGGCGCTCCGCGATATGCAGCACGATGGCGCCCGACTCGAACAGCCTGAGCCCGTCCTCTTCATAGGTCGGGATCTGCCCGAAAGGATGGAGCGCCGTGTGCGCGGGCTGCTTCATCGCGGCGAAAGACACCAGGCGGACCTCGTAAGCCTGGCCCACCTCTTCAAGCGCCCAGCGCGCGCGCATGTCGCGCGCCAGGCCCCGGCCCCGGTCGGGCGAGCGTTCAAAGGCCGTGATGGTGGGGAGGCTTGTCAACGTCATGGTGTTTCTCCTTGGCTGGATGTCTCGCTGGATGCCGGACGGGCGGTTTTCGCTCATCTTCTCCCTGACGACGTTCGGGGCGGGCCCGGATCGACATCGTTCAACACATTTTTCGCAGTTTCCCAAAGATCGCCTCATCGAGCCCTCCGGCCCCGCCGACCCCGTCGACCCGAAAAGACCGGACCACATGAAGTGTATATAATCAATATACGTTTCATATAGAGAAGATTTAGAGGCCAACCATGGGTATTGTCAAGATTTCAGACCTGATGCACGAGAACCTGCGCGTGGCGGGCAATGCCCTGAGCCGGTCCATCAATGCGCAGGCCGAACACTGGATGCGGGTCGGCATGCTCACCGAGATGCACCCGGACCTGGATTACCGTGAGGTCTGCCAGCTGCTGGTCCAGGCTGAACTCGCCGGCGGCCTGGACATCGTCACCGCCGCCACGGCCCAGGCCGGCAAACCGCGGCCGTCCCCGGCCGCCAAACGCTGATGGCCCGCGGCGTCATCATCAAGTCCCCCGGGCAGATCGCGATGGCGCGGCGGGCCGGCCAGCTGGCCGCCGAGGTCCTCGGCATGATTGAGCCGCACGTCGTGCCCGGGGTCAGCACCGAGGCGCTGGACAGCATCTGCCACCAGCACATCGTGAATGTCCAGGGCGCCATCCCCGCCAATGTGGGCTACCTCGGCTATCCCAAGACCATACTGACCTCCGTCAACCAGGTGGTGTGCCACGGCATCCCCTCGCCCGACAGGATCCTGAAACAGGGCGACATCGTCAACATCGACGTCGCCGTCATCAAGGACGGCTGGTTCGGCGACACCAGCCGCATGTTTTTTGTCGGCGCCCCCAGCGTGCCGGCCCGGCGCCTGGTCGCAACGACTTACGAAGCCATGCTGGCCGGGATCAAACAGGTCAAGCCCGGCGCGACCCTGGGCGACGTCGGCCATGCGATCCAGTCGGTCGCCCACCGCGAGGGTTTCAGCGTGGTGCGCGAATACTGCGGCCACGGCATAGGCCAGGTCTACCACGAAGACCTGCAGGTGCTGCACTATGGCCGGCCCGGGGAAGGGATCAAACTTGAGCCGGGCATGGTGTTCACCATCGAACCCATGCTCAACGCCGGCAAACGAGAAACCCGGCAACTGGCCGACGGCTGGACCGTCGTGACCAAGGACAGGTCCCTGTCCGCCCAGTGGGAACACATGGTGGCGGTCACGCCGGAGGGCTATGAGGTGCTGACGGCCTGGCCGGGCGGCACCGGGGCTTACGAGGCGGTTTGACCACTGCTCGCTATTTCTTCCCCTCCACCTGCTGCGCCCAGCTGGCCGTGTTGCTCTGCCCGTCAAGGAAAGGCAGCACCGTCGGCACCAGGGCAGGCGCCAGGAGCAGGTCGTAGTGCGCGAACCCCGATATCGCCGGCCGGTTCTTCGCCATGTGCTCGCGGGCCTACGCAGCCGCTTGCGCCGCCGCCAGTGCCGCTGATGCGCGAGCGCCTGGTGCCCCTGTGCACCCCCCAACTGGCCGCCGGCCTGCGCGAGCCGGTCGACCTCGCCGGCGCGACCCTGCTGCATGCCACGGCCAACCGCGACGAATGGCTGGCCTGGCTGCGCGGCGCCGGCGTGCCGGATCTGCAGGGCGCGCGCGAGCAGCTGTTTGACACGGTGGACATGTGCGTTCAGAGCGCGGAGCGCGGCCTGGGTGTGGCGATTGCCGATGCTGCCTTATTTACCGACCTGATGGCTTCGGGCAAGGTGGTCAAACCCTTTGACACCGAGTTTAAAAGCGGGAACGGCTACTTCCTCACTTATCCGCCTCAGCGGCGGGAGCGGCGGAATATTCGGTTGTTTGAGGAGTGGATTTTGGGTGTGTTGCCGGGGGTGAGGTATCTTCACTGGCCCTTAAGCAGGAGTTTCGCATGCTAAGCCTAAGGCTCCTCTAAGTGGAGGAGGGGGGAAACGCGTGTGGTCTTCATCGTGTTTAGCCTGAGAATGTTCTATGTTTATTTCGATTTTTCGTCGGATTGTTTGACGGAAATGCTGCACGTGGAAGCGTACTTTCAATCAAGATATAGACACTAGTAAAACACTCCTTGTAGCGCTCGGAAAGTCAAGGGAGCGTAAAACTTATGGCAATAACTCATGCATAGCTGGCAACAGAAAGACTGATGCGATGCTGAAAGACAATTTAAGAGATTTAATTGGTGAGCTGGACAGAGTTCACCTGGAAGGCGGGGTTGACGCTCGAAAATGGAGCGATACAGACGACTTCCCAGATTTCGTTACTGCGCAGAATGGATATCAGTGTTGAATTCCGTCGAAATCTGATCCACTTATCGCAGTAATTTCCATCCAAAACTGACCCACGTAGGCACTACCCTGCTTGTTTTAAAAGCAGGGGGAAATTAGGAGTGATAGACGTGGCGACATTGAATGTCATCAGACGTTGGGCA
>NZ_CALRNF020000054.1:0-21174 GCF_943369415.1 Polaromonas sp. YR568 | reverse complement strand
GGCCCTGGTAGCCGGGGCGATGTCCATGGCCGCGGGCGAATACGTGTCGGTGCACTCGCAGTCCGATACCGAGAAGGCCGACCTGAACCGGGAGCGCGCCGAACTCGAAAAAGACCCCGTAGCCGAACACCGCGAACTGACCGCCATCTATGTCGCGCGCGGGCTGGACCCCGCGCTGGCCCGCCAGGTTGCCGGGCAGCTCATGGCCCATGACGCCCTGGGTTCGCACGCGCGCGACGAACTGGGCATTTCCGACAGCATGGCCGCCCGGCCCCTGCAGGCCGCGCTCGCGTCGGCGGCCAGCTTTGCGTGCGGCGCCCTGTTGCCGCTGGCCGTCACCGCGGTGGCGCCCGGCGGCACGCTGATCTGGTGGGTGTCCGGAACCTCGCTGGTATTTTTGGCATGCCTGGGCGCCATGGCCGCGCGGGCGGGCGGCGCGGCGGTCCTGCCGGGCGCATGGCGCGTGACCTTCTGGGGTGCGCTGGCCATGGGCATGACCGCGGGCGTGGGCGCGATGTTTGGCGCGGCAGTCTAAGTGCGCTGGCGCACAGACGCATGCAGATGCGGCGCGCAGAGTGAGGCCATGCCCTCACTGTCCACAACAGGTTTTCCGGCCGGTACCGCCCAAAACGGGATCGCCCGTTCAGCCATGGATTTCAGGGAGTCAACTGGTCTTCTCTGCACGCCGATAGGCCCTTACCACAGAGGAAAGTCCGCAGCCTTGAGCCAGGTCAAATGTCGTGCACCCGAAAGCTGAATCTTTCCTTTTATTGTCCCATCGCACATGCAGATCAATCTGGCGGTGCGTGTTCCTGGGGCAGGGCTAACATTTGAACGATCCGTGTGCCTGGTGGGGCGACAGCCCGCCAGCCTCGTTTGACCTCACTGTTTCCTGCCGCAGCTTCATGCGAGCCGCGCAACCAGGAAGTACTCAAATGGCCACTGAAATACGAATGAAACCTTCCGACGGGTCTTCCGGCCCGGTCTCGTTGCCATTGCCTGCCTGCCGAAGCTGCCAGGAACAGGTTCGCGTCCAGGAACGCGAGCATCTCGCGCGGGAGCTGCACGATGCCCTTGGCAGCCTTCTGATGAGCGCCAAGCTTGACATCGCCTGCATACAGCAGGAATTGAGCAGGATTTCGCCGGCCGCCTCCGCGCATCTCCACCATCTGATGGACATACTGAACCAGACCATGGCGCTCAAGCGCCGGATCATCGATGGCCTGGAACCTCCGCTGCTGTTGAATCAAGGTCTGGCCAAAGCCGTCACACGCCTGGCGCAGGATTTTTCGTCGGCGTCCGGAATCGAGGTGACGACCAGCCTCGGCGATGTTGTCCTGCCCGCTTCCGCGCAGCTCGCTGTCTACAGGCTTGCGGAGGAGGCACTGACGAACATCGGCAAATATGCAGGCGCCTCCCGTTCCTCCATTACCCTGCTCGCAGCCGATGATGGCGTGCAGGTTGAAGTGGAGGACGACGGCGTCGGCTTCAACGCCGCCACCGGTGAAAATTTCGGGCATGGCCTCCTCGGCATGAGACACCGGATTGAAGCGTGCGGCGGCACGCTGACCGTGGATTCGCAGCCGGGTCACGGAACACGCTTGCGGGCCCGCCTCCCCACGGGCAGTGTCGCGGTGCATTGATGGCTGCCGTGACACCGCCAACGCTATCGCCGACGAGGTTCGCGGGCCGTTGTCTTGTGGCCGCCGCCATGGCGCTCGCCGGCCCGGCGGCACAGGCCCAGACCACGCCCGTACCCAGCCGCGGGGAGCTGCTCTACACGACGCATTGCATTGCCTGCCACACCTCTGAGATGCACTGGCGCAACAGCCGGCGCGCCCATGACTGGGAGAGCCTGAAAACGCAGGTCCGCCTGTGGCAGGGCAACAGCGGGCTGCGGTGGGATGAGGCGGACATCGCGGAAGTGGCCGGTTACCTGAACGACACGGTTTATCGCTATCCGCGCGCGCCGGGCTCCGGCGGCCTCGTATTGCCCAGGCAAGCGCGGAGTATTTCCGCCGCGCGCTGAAGCGCCCCTGGCGCGCCAGGCGCAGAGTGCCGCGCCCTTGACATGGATCAAGCCTGGGCCGCCGCGCCGCTCCTAGACTGCGGCACATCACCACAGGAGAACCACCATGTACAAGCGCATTCTTGTTGCCACCGACGGCTCCACGCTTTCCAAAAAAGCAGTCAAGGAGGCCATAGGCCTTGCGGCATCCCTGGAAGCCGCCCTGGTGGTGCTCAACGTCGTGCCGCGCTATCCCATGAGCTACTTCGAAGGCGGCGCCACCATCTCGCCGCAGGAAGTCGGGCGCATCGAAAAAGACTGGGCCGACAAGGGCCAGGCCATCGCCGACGCGGCGCAGAAGTCCGCGCAGGCCGCCGGCGTCACCGCCAAGGCCGTGACCGCCAGGTCCGACCTGGTCGCCACGGCCATCATGGCCGCGGCCAAAAAGAACAAGTGCGACCTGATTGTCATGGCCTCGCACGGCCGCAAGGGCCTGTCGCGCATCCTGCTCGGCAGCGAAACCCAGCAGGTGCTCACGCACAGCAGCATTCCCGTGCTGGTCCTGCGCTGAACGCGGCCTGTTCCATTTCCATATTCCGGAGAACACCATGAAAGTCCTTCTGGCCGTCGACGGCAGCAAGTTCACCAAGAAGGCCCTCGCCTTCCTGGTGACCCATGAAACCCTGATGGGCCCCGACGCGGAACTGGTGGTGCTTAACGTGCAGCCGGCCGTTACCCCGCGCGTGAAGACCCTGCTGGGTGCCGCCACCGTGCGTGCCTGGCACAAGGAGGAAGCCGAAAAAGTGCTGCTGCCGATAGAGCGCTTCCTCCAGCGCCACAACATCGCTTTCAGCGCCTCCTGGGTCGCCGGCACGGCGGCCACGCAGATCGTGCAGGCGGCCAAACGCGAAAAAGTGCACATGGTGGTCATGGGCACCCACGGCCACGGCCTGCTGGGCCGCGCCCTGCTGGGCAGCGTCGCCCAGCGCGTGGTGACCGACGTCGACGTGCCCGTGCTGCTGGTCAAGTAGCCGCCCAACACCTGAAAGCATCCCATGAACACACTGTCGACAACGCCCGCCGCTTCCCCGGTGCCGCGGGCCATTCCCACCACGCGGCCGTCCCAGGGCACCCTGGGCCTGGGCTTGCTGGTCGCGCTGGTCACCGGCTCCATCATCGGCAGCGGCATCTTCGGCCTGCCGCAAAACATGGCGGCCGGCGCGGGCGCCGGCGCCATCCTGATCGGCTGGCTGGTCACCGGCGTGGGCATGCTGGTGCTGGCGCGGGTCTACCAGATGCTGGCGATGCGCAAGCCTGAACTGGACAACGGCGTCTACGCCTATGCGCGCGCTCTCTCGGGCGAATACGTCGGCTTCAACTCCGCCTGGGGCTACTGGATCAGCGCCTGGATAGGCAATGTCGGCTACCTCGTGGCCGCCTTCGGCGCGCTCGGCTATTTCTTCCCGGCCTTCGGCGAAGGCAACACCCCCACGGCCGTCGCCTGCGCGTCGGTGGTGCTGTGGGTGGTGCATGCGCTGGTGCTGCGCGGCATCAATACCGCCGCCTGGGTCAACGCCGTGGTCACGGTGGCCAAGGTCATCCCGCTGCTGCTGTTCATCGTGCTGGCGGCCGCCGCTTTCCAGGCGCCCACCTTCAACCTCGACTTCTGGGGCGGCGCCAAGCTCGGTTCGGTGCTGGACCAGGTCAAGAGCACCATGCTGGTGACGGTCTGGGTCTTCATCGGCATCGAGGGCGCCAGCGTCTACTCGGCGCGCGCGCGCCAGCGCAAGGACGTCGGCAAGGCCACGGTGATCGGCTTCCTGATCTGCCTGGCGCTGCTGATGGCCGTCTCGCTGCTGTCCCTGGGCATCTTCACGCAGCCTGAACTGGCCGGGCTCAAGAACCCCTCCATGGCCGGCGTGCTGGAAAAAGCCGTGGGCACCTGGGGCGCCGTGCTTATTTACATAGGCCTGATCGTTTCCGTGGGCGGCGGCTTCCTGGCCTGGACGCTGCTGGCCGCCGAATCCCTCTTCACGCCGGCCAACAGCGGCGTGATGCCCGCGTGGCTGGGCCGCCAGAGCGCCAAGGGCGTGCCGGCCAATGCCCTCTGGCTGAGCAGCGCCATGGTGCAGCTCTTCCTCATCGTCACGCTGGTGTCCAAGGCCTCCTACCTGGCGCTGATCTCGCTGTCGACCGCGATGATTTTGCTGCCCTACCTGTTCAGCGCGCTCTTCGGCCTGAAAGTGCTGCTGCGCGGTGAGGACAAGGCCGCGGGCCGGGCGCCCGAAGGCGCCGGCGGCTCGCTGGACCTGCCGGTGGCCGCGCTCGCCACGGTGTACTGCCTGTGGCTGCTGTATGCCGCCGGCGCCAAATACCTGCTGCTGAGCGCCCTGCTCTACGCCCCCGGCGCGGCGCTGTACTTCTTCGCCAAGAAGCAGGCCGGCAAGCAGGCCTTCACGGCCGGCGAAAAAGCCATGCTCGCGGCGCTGCTGGTGCTCGCGGCGGTGGCCGGCTGGATGCTGGCCGCCGGAAAGCTGGGCCTGTGACCGCCGGCGTCCATTCGGAGACAGGCCGGCTGCGCAAGGTGCTGGTCTGCCGCCCGGGCCTGGCGCACACGCGCCTGACGCCCGCCAACTGCCGGGACATGCTGTTCGACGACGTGATGTGGGTGGCCCAGGCCAAAAACGACCACTACGCCTTCACCAGCGCCATGGTGGAACACGGCGTGGAAGTGCTGGAGCTGCATGACCTTCTGGCGGCCACGGTCGCCAACCCGCTGGCGCGCGACCGGCTGCTGGACCGCGAACTGGCCGGCACCGACTTCGAAGCCGACGGCGTGCTGCGGCCCTGGCTGCAGGAGTTGCCGCCGGCCCGCCTGGCCGAATTTCTGATAGGCGGCCTGACGCCGGCGGACCTGCCCTTCAAGCTGCCCGGCCTCACCGCCGCCTGCGCCGGCCCGTCGGACCTGCTGCTGCCCGCCCTGCCCAACACCCTCTTCACGCGCGACAGCAGCTGCTGGATAGGCGACGGCGTGGCGCTGGGCTCCATGTACTGGCCCGCGCGCCGGCGCGAAAGCCTGCTCATGGCGACCGTCTACCGCTTTCACCCGGCCTTCGCGGGCCAGGTCACCGAATGGTGGGGCGACCCCGGCCAGCCGCACGCGCAGGCCACGCTCGAAGGCGGCGACGTCATGCCCCTGGGCAATGGGCTGGTGATGATAGGCATGGGCGAGCGCACTTCGCCGCAGGCCGTGAGCCAGCTCGCGCGCAGCCTGTTCGCGCGCGGCGCCGCCACCCGGGTGCTGGCCGCCCAGTTGCCCAAGTCGCGCGGCGCCATGCACCTGGACACGGTGCTGACCTTTTGCGACCGCGACCTCGTCACGGTGTTCCCGGAGGTCGTGGACGGCATACGCGTGTTCAGCCTCAGGCCCGGCGACGAACACGGCGGGCTGGATGTCCGGGTGGAAACCGACCCGTTTCTGGACGTGCTCGCGCAGGCACTGGGGATCACGAAGCTGCGCGTCGTCGCCACCGGCGGCAATGCCTACGAGGCCGAGCGCGAGCAGTGGGACGACGGCAACAACGTGCTGGCGCTGGCGCCCGGCGTCGTCATGGCCTACAACCGCAACACCCACACCAACACCCTGCTGCGCAAGGCCGGCGTCGAAGTCATCACCATCCCCAGCGGCGAGCTGGGGCGCGGCCGCGGCGGCAGCCACTGCATGTCCTGCCCGATAGAGCGCGACCCCGCCTGAACGCCGGCTCAACGCCGCACCAGCCTTCCTTGCCCGTCACTGGGACAACCACGAAAGACGGACACCATGAGCTTTAACCTTCACAACCGCAGCCTGCTGGACCTCAAGGACTTTTCCCCCAGGGACATCCGTTTCCTGCTGGACCTGGCCGCCGAGCTCAAGCGCTCCAAGTACGCGGGCAACGAACTGGCCCGCCTCAAGGGCAAAAACATCGCGCTGATTTTCGAGAAAGCCTCCACCCGCACGCGCTGCGCGTTTGAAGTCGCGGTGCACGACCAGGGCGGCCACGTGACCTACATAGACCCGGTCAGCTCGCAGCTGGGACACAAGGAGTCCCTGAAGGACACGGCCCGCGTGCTGGGCCGGATGTACGACGGCATCGAGTACCGCGGCTTCCACCAGAGCGTGGTGGAAGACATCGCGCGCTTTTCGCACGTGCCGGTGTGGAACGGCCTGACCGACGAGGCCCACCCCACCCAGGTGCTGGCCGACCTGCTGACCATGCAGGAGTTCAGCGAAAAGCCGCTGCATGAACTGTCTTTCTGTTACCTGGGCGACGCCCGCTTCAACATGGGCTGCTCGCTGCTGGTGGGCGGCACGCAGATGGGCATGGACGTGCGCATCGCCGCGCCCGCCGCGCTGATGCCGCCGCCGGCGCTGGTGGCTGAAATGCGCGAGTTGGCCAAAACGACGGGCGCGCGCATCACCCTCAGCAGCGATCCGGCCGAAGCCGTCAAGGGCGCGGACTTTCTCTACACCGACGTCTGGGTCTCCATGGGCGAACCCGACGAAACCTGGAAGCTGCGCATCGAACAACTGCTGCCCTTCCAGGTCAACAGCGCCCTGATGAAGGCCACCGGCAAGCCGCGCACGCGCTTCATGCACTGCCTGCCGGCCTTCCACAACCTGGACACCGAGGTCGGCCGCCAGATCCACGAGCGCTACGGCCTCAGCGAGATCGAGGTGACCGACGAGGTCTTCGAATCCGACGCGTCCATCGTGTTCTCGCAGGCGGAAAACCGCCTGCACACCATCAAGGCCGTGCTCGTGGCCACGCTCGCATGAGGCTGGTCGTGGCGCTGGGCGGCAACGCCCTGCTGCGCCGGGGCCAGTCCTTCAGCGCCGAACACCTGCTGGAAAACGTCAAAGGCGTGGCGGCCCAGCTGGCCCGCGTCGCGCTGCAGCACGAGCTGGTGGTGACCCACGGCAACGGGCCGCAGATAGGCCTGCTGGCCCTGCAGAACTCGGCCTACAAGGCGGTCGCGCCCTACCCGCTGGACATGCTGGGCGCGCAGACCGAAGGCATGATCGGCTACCTGCTGGAGCAGGAACTCGCCAACCACCTTCCGCCGGACCGCTGCGTCGCCAGCCTCCTCACGCGCGTGGAAGTCGATCCCGGCGACCCGGCCTTCCAGCGGCCCACCAAACCGATAGGGCCGGTATACACCAAAGACGAGGCCGACAAACTGGCACAAGCCATGCACTGGCGCATCGCCGCCGACGGCACGGGTTTCCGGCGCGTCGTCGCCTCGCCCCGGCCGGTGCGCGTGCTGGGCGTGAACCCGGTGCGCTGGCTGCTGCATCGTCAGGCCGTGGTCATCGCCGCGGGCGGCGGCGGCATCCCGGTAGTGCGCGCGGCCGACGGAAAGTCGCGCGAGGGCGTCGACGCGGTGATCGACAAGGACCTCACCAGCGCCCTGCTCGCGCAGGAGCTGGACGCCGACTGCCTGCTGATCGCCACCGACGTGGACGCCGTCTACCTCGACTGGGGAACGCCGCAAGAGCGCGCCTTGCGCAAAGCCAGGCCGCGCGACCTGCAGGCGCATCTTTTCCCCGCGGGCTCCATGGGCCCCAAGGTGCAGGCCGCCTGCGGTTTTGCGCTCAACACCGGCAAGAAGGCGTTGATAGGCTCGCTGGCGCAGATCGAGGAGATGCTGGCGGGCACCGCCGGCACCGAGATCAGCACCGGCGGCGGCGCGGCGCAAGGCAACCTGAAGCAGCACGATCCGGCCCTGTTTTCAAAGCCGGCTTGAGGTGGCGCAAACAGCCTGAGGCCGGCGCCGTGTTCAATGGCCGCATGAAACACTGCCGCCCTTTGCTCGCGGGCCTCGCGGCCTGCGCCGCCCTCTGCCTGCAAGCCGCCCATGCCGAGCCGCTGGCGCGCAGGCCTGCCCTCTCGGCCGGCGCCATCGTCGCCAGCCGCAGCGCCGGCGTCGTGGAAATCAGCACCATCCGGGCCTGGGTGCCCAGCGGCAGCGAGGAGCCCGAACCAGAATTCGCCCCGCCGGACACCTTCGGCGACCGGCTGGCAAGGCCCCAGCCCATAGGCCTGGCGCGCGGCGAGGCGCGCGACCTCGCCTCCGGCTTTGTGCTCACCGCCGACGGCTACATCCTCAGCAGCGCCCATGTGCTGTGGGATGCCGAGGAAGCCCAGGTGCGGCTGCAGGACGGCCGGCATTTCCCGGCCCGGCTGGTCGGGCTGGACCGCATCACCGACGTGGCCCTGCTCAAAATCGAGGCCGCCGGCCTGTCGCCCGTCACCCTGGGCGACTCCTCGAAGCTGGCCGTCGGCGACTGGGTCGCGGCGATAGGCTCGCCCTTCGGCTTTTCCGGCTCCGTCACCGCGGGCATCGTCAGCGCGAAGAACCGTTTTCTTTCCGGCAGCGGCGAAACCGCCTTCCTGCAAACCGACGTGGCCATCAACCCCGGCAGCTCCGGCAGCCCGCTCTTCAATGCCGACGGCGAAGTGATCGCCCTGAACTCGCTGATCTACAGCGGTAGCGGCGGCTACATGGGTGTGGCCTTCTCGGTGCCCATCAACCTGGCCGTCGACATCGCGGGCCGCCTGCGCGCCGCGGGGCGGATACGGCGCGCATACCTGGGCGCCCGGCTGCAGGGCATGACGGCGGCGCTCGCGCAGGCCTTCGGCGTGCGCGACCCCACCGGCGCGCTGGTCGTGCAGGTCACGGCCGGCGGGCCCGCCGTGCAGGCCGGCCTGCGGCGCGGCGACATCATCACCGCCTTCAACGGCGCCAAGGTCCGGGACTTCAGCAGCCTCGCATTGCAGATGGGCGACCACGGCGGCGGCAGTCCCGCCACGCTGGAGATCTGGCGCCAGGGCCGCAAAACCACGGCAGCCGTCACGCTGGGAGAAGCACCCGCCGTCACCCCGGGCCCGCTGGCGCTGCCGGATGCCGGCGACCTTCCCCGCCTGGGCCTGTCGCTGGCCGAGTCCGGCAAGGACCTGCAGGCGCAACTGGGCCTGGACGGCGGCCTGCTGGTGCGCCAGGCCGCCGGGCTGTCGCGCAGCGAAGGCATACAGTCCGGCGACGTGATCGTCGCCGCCAACGACCTGAGGCTGGACAGCGTGGAGGATTTCGACCGCGTGCTGTCACGCCTGGAGCCCGGCGCCGGCCTGGCGCTGCTGGTGATACGCGACCGGCAGGCGGCCTATGTCGCGCTGCGCATTCCGGCTCCGCACAGGCGTGCGCCGGACTCCGGGGGCGCGCCTCAAGCGCCCTAGTCCACCCCGATGGCCCAGTACAGCGGGCAGAAGCTGAACAGCCCCGTCAACAGCGGAAGCAGGCCCAGCAAGCCCCACCAGCGGGCATTTCCATCGAGCGCGAACAGCAGCGCCAGCAGCAGGATGCCGCCGGCGATGCGAAGCCGTCTTTCGATGGGGCCTATCCTGTGTTTCATCGCGAAGTCCTTCTGTTTTATCCGCCCTTGCAGCGTAACCCCGTCCGCAAGGCCGCGGCTTGACGAATGTCAAAACAAGCGCCACCGCGCCGGCCTACAGTGACATGGCCACTTTGTGGTGGCGATCTCTTCATTGAAGGAAAAAGCCATGAAAACCGATCTGCAGCTCAAGGCCGACGTCACCGCCGAACTGGCCTGGGACCCCGCCGTCAACTCAGCCGGCATAGGCGTGCTCGTCCACGACGGCGTGGTGACGCTCACCGGCCACCTGGACACCTTTGCCGAAAAAGTCGCGGCGGAGCGGGCCGTTCGCCGCGTGGCGGGTGTGCGCGGGCTGGCGATAGAGCTGGACGTGAAACTGGTCGCCGCCCACCACCGCAGCGACTCCGAAATCGCCTCGGTCGCCGCGTCCGCCTTGCGCTGGAGCGCGCTGCTGCCGCCCGACCGCATCCGGGTCGAGGTGGAAAAAGGCTGGGTCACCCTCACCGGCGACGTCGACTGGGCCTACCAGTGCCGCACCGCCGAAAAATGCGTGCGCGGCCTGGTGGGCGTGCGCGGCCTGTCCAACAACATCGCCGTCAAGCCCACCGTCAGCACACGGGACGTCGCGGCCGAAATTTCCGCGGCGCTCGAACGCCAGGCCGAGCGCGAAGCCCGGCACATCCAGGTCGACGTTGAAGACGGCGTCGTCACGCTTCACGGCAAGGTGCATTCCCTGGCCGAGCGCGAAGCGGCCGCCGGCGCGGCCTTCGCCGCCAGGGGCGTGACCCGCATCGTCAACAGGCTGGAAATCGGCGCCTGAACATCGCCTGAAACGGGTGGCGCCGCCTTGCGCTACATCAAGCCCCCGCCCGCGCCCGTGCCCTAGAGTGGACGGGTTCACCGGACAGACAGTCCATCTTGCAAACCCGCAAACCAACACGGCCGACGCGCGCCGCCCCAGGAGTCCCATATGCCCTTTTTTCACACCGTGGTCTGGCTGGACCATCACCAGGCCCAGTTCATCCAGTTCGACGCCGGACAGTCCGAGGCGCGCAAGCTTCACGCGCATTCCCATGCCACGCCCCAGCACGGCAGCGAGGTGCGCACCCAGCATGAATTTTTCGGCCAGGTCTGCGACGCGCTGGACGGCATGGAGTCCGTCCTGGTGACGGGCGGGCATACCGCGCAAGCCGACTTCCGCCACTACGTCGACAAACACCGCCCTGCCCTGGCGCCGCGCATCACAGGCTGGGAAACCGTGGACCACCCGAGCGAGGCCCAGTTGCTGGCGCTGGGCCGGCAGCGGCGGCAGCAGGCGGCCGCGGGCCTGGTCACCGGCCAGTGACGGCGTACCGGTAATGGACGGGCCCGCCGCCTCCGCCCGGGCAACCCAGCCCTGGTGGCTGGAGCCGGCGCCGGCGGAGGCGCCCGGCCTGTCGCAGCTTGAGGCGCAGCAGGCCTTGGCGCGCGTGGGACCCAACAGCTTCGAGGCGCGCAAGAAACAGTGGCTGGCGCTGCAGTTCCTGGCGCGCTTTCGCAACCCGCTGGTGCTGGTGCTGCTGGCCGCCAGCGCCGTTTCCGCCGCCACCGGCGACGCGGCCAACTTTGCCATCATCATGCTGATGGTGCTGCTGAGCGTCACGCTGGACTTCGTGCAGGAACACCGCGCCGGCCGGGCCGCCGACACGCTGCGTGACTCGGTGGCCCTGCGCGCCAGCGTGCTGCGGGACGGCCGTGTGCAGGAGGTGCCGGTGTCGGCGCTGGTGCCCGGCGACCTGGTGTTGCTGTCGGCCGGCGACCGCGTGCCGGCTGACGGCCGCGTCGTCGAGGCCCGCGACTTCTTCGTCAACCAGGGGCTTCTGACCGGCGAGTCCTATCCCGTCGAGAAGCACCCCGGCCCGCTGGACGGCGGCGCCGTGGAACTGCAGCAAGCCCTCAACGCGGCCTTCATGGGAAGCACGGTGGTCAGCGGCAGCGCCCGCATGCGGGTCATGGCGACCGGCCCGGCCACGGCGCTCGGCGAGGTGGCGCACAGCATCCAGGCCGAGCCGCCGCCCACCGCCTTCGAAACCGGCATGCACCGCTTCGGCATGCTGTTGATGCGCATCACGCTGCTGCTGGTGCTGTTCGTCATGCTGGTCAACCTGGTGCTGCACCGGCCGCTGCTCGACTCCTTCCTGTTTGCCGTGGCGCTCGCGGTGGGCCTGACGCCCGAGCTGCTGCCCATGGTGGTTTCGGTCACGCTGTCGCGCGGCGCGCTGCGCATGGCGGCGCGCCGCGTGATCGTCAAGCGCCTGGCCTCGATACAAAACCTTGGGGCCATGGACGTGCTGTGCACCGACAAGACCGGCACGCTCACCGAGGCGAAGATCAGCCTGGCGCGCTGCGTGGACGCGGACGGGCGCGACACGCCCCGCGTGCTGCTGCTGGCCTATCTGAACAGCGTGTTCGAAAGCGGCCTCAGGAGCCCGCTGGACGAAGCCGTGCTCGCGCGCGGGGTGGACGTCTCGGGCTGGCAAAAGATCGACGAGGTGCCCTTTGACTTCGAGCGCCGGCGCGTGTCGGTGCTGGTCGATCGCGGGGACGCGCGCTGGCTGGTCGTCAAGGGCGCGCCCGAGGACGTGCTGGCGCTGTGCAAGCGCCGCGAGGAGGACGAAGGCCGCGCGCTGGCGCCGCTGGACGAGGCCGCGCGGGCCAGCCTGCGCGAGCGCTGCCACGCGCTGGAGCGCGAAGGCCTGCGCGTGCTCGGCGTGGCCTGGCGCGAGGTGCCCAAAGACCATCCGCATGCCGACGTCCGCGACGAGAGCGAGCTGGTCTTCGCCGGTTTCGCCGCCTTCATCGACCCGCCCAAGCCCGGCGCCGGCGCCGCGCTGGCCGCGCTGGCCCGAAGCGGCGTGGCCGTCAAAATCGTCACCGGCGACAGCGAACTGGTCGCCCAGCACCTGTGCGGCCTGCTGAAGCTGCCGGTCAAGGGCATCCTGACCGGGCAGGAGATCGCGCACATGGACGAGGCGGCGCTGCGCGCGCGCGTGGGCCGCACCACGCTGTTTTGCCGCGTCAACCCGGCCCAGAAGAACCGCATCATCCTGGCGCTCAAGGCGCGCGGCCACGTGGTCGGCTACCTGGGCGACGGCATCAACGACGCGCCGCCGCTGCGCTCGGCCGACGTCGGCATCACCGTGGACTCCGCCGTCGACGTGGCGCGGGAGGTGGCCGACATGGTGATGCTGGACCACGACCTCGCGGTGCTGCACGAAGGCGTGCTCGAAGGCCGGCGCACCTTCGGCAACGTGATGAAGTACATCATGATGGGCACCAGCTCCAACTTCGGCAACATGCTGAGCATGGCCGCCGGCTCGCTGTTCCTGCCCTTCCTGCCCATGCTGCCGGCGCAGATCCTGCTCAACAACGTGCTCTACGACCTGTCCCAGGCGGCCATCCCCCTGGACCGGGTCGATCCCGGCGACCTGCGCCGCCCGCGCGCGCTGGACATGGCTTTCATCCAGCGCTACATGTGGCTGTTCGGCCTGGTCAGCTCCGCCTTCGACCTGCTGACGTTCTGGATCCTGCTGCGGGTGCTGCATGCCGACGAGGCCCTGTTCCACACCGGCTGGTTCGTCGAGTCGCTGGTGACCCAGGTGCTGGTCATCTTCGTGATCCGCACGCGCGGCAGGCCCTGGGCCAGCCGGCCCAGCGCGGTGCTGACGGCCGCCTCGCTGGCCGTGGTGGCCGTGGCGCTGCTGCTGCCCTTCACGCCGCTGGGCCGGCTCTTTCACTTCGAGCCGCCGCCCGCCGCATTTTTTGCCTGGCTGCTGGTGATGGTCGTCGCCTACCTGGCGCTGGCCGAGGGGGCCAAGCGCTTCTTCTACGCCCGCATGGCGGCGCCCCGCAGGTCGAGGCCAGTGGCGGCAGCACATCTTCAGGATGCCGCCGCCGCGGCGCGCCCGCCGCAAACTACCCCAGGTACTTCCCGCCATTGACGGACAGCGTGATGCCGGTGATGAAGCCGGCTTCGTCGGCGGCGAGGAAGACCACGGCGCGGGCAATTTCCTCCGGCCTGCCGAGGCGGCCGGCCGGCACCGTCTTCAGGATATCGTCCATCACCGCGGCCGGCACGGCGGCCACCATCGGTGTGTCGATGTAGCCGGGCGCGATGACGTTGGCCGTGATGTTGCGCGAGGCCCCTTCAAGCGCAAGGGATTTGGTAAAGCCGATGATGCCGGCCTTGCTGGCGGCGTAGTTCGTCTGCCCGGCCTGGCCGGAAAGCCCGTTGACCGAGCTGATGTTGATCACGCGGCCGAAACGGCGCGCGCGCATGCCTTCAATGACCGCCCGGCACATGTTGAAACAGCCGCCCAGGTTGACGTCCATCACCTGCTTCCACTGGCCGGCGTCCATCTTGTGCAGCATGGCGTCGCGTGTGATGCCCGCGTTGTTGACCAGGACGTCGATGGGTCCGAGCGCCTTTTCCACCGCCTCAACGCCTGCGATACAGGCCGCGCCGTCGGCCACGTCCCAGGAAAAAACCGGGATGCCGGTTCGGCCCAGGAAAGCGCGCGCCGCAGCCTCGTTGGCGCCGAAATTGGCCGCCACGCGATATCCAGCCGCCAGCAGTGCCTCGGCGCTGGCCGCGCCTATGCCGGAGGTGCCGCCTGTGACCAGTGCCACGCGCCCGGCCATGTCAGCGCTCCCGCCGCGGAGTCATTTCCGTTCCCATTCCGTGTCTGGAGGCGGGGCTTGCGCCAGCGGGAACCAGAAGGCATTGGTACATGGTGTCCTCCTTCAATGATGAATGGAACGTCCAGTATTCAATGGCTTGCCCGGCCGGAATTTGACCTGGCTCAAATGCACGCAACACATCCTGCAAGCCTTGAATCCCATGCGGGACAATGGTGGCCGCGGTCCGCGGACCTTGTCCTGGTTTTCCATTGTAGAAAGATTGACCCATGCACATCGACTGGAATGCGTTCACGCCGTGGACGGCCCTGGCGGGCGGCGGCCTGATCGGCCTGGCGGCGGCCATGTTTGTCCTGCTCAACGGCCGCATCGCGGGCATCAGCGGCATATTGGGCGGCCTGCTGCGTCCCGCGCGCCGCGACATAGGCTGGCGCGTCGCTTTCGTGGCGGGACTGGTGGGCGCGCCGCTGCTGTATGCGCTGTTCGCCCAGCTGCCGCGGCCGCAGATTGATGCCGGCTATGCAACCCTGATCGCGGCCGGATTCATCGTCGGGCTGGGCACACGCTACGGCTCCGGCTGCACCAGCGGGCACGGTGTGTGCGGCATTTCGCGGCTGTCGCCCCGTTCGCTGGCCGCCACGGCGGCCTTCATGCTGGCCGGCTTCGCCACGGTGTTCCTCGTGCGCCATGTGCTTGTTGCGGGTTGAGCGGCCATGTATAACTTTTTTTCCCTGCTGGCCGGCGCGGTCTTCGGCCTGGGCCTGCTGGTCTCCGGCATGACCAACCCCGCCAAAGTGCTCGGCTTCCTGGATCTGGCGGGCCCGTGGGACCCCTCGCTGGCGCTGGTCATGGCGGGCGCCATCGCCATCGCATCCATGGCATTCGCCGTCGCGGGCCGCCGCCCCCTGAGCCTCATGGGCCAGGAAATAAAACTCCCCTCCTCCCGCACCGTGGACCGACGGCTGGTCGGCGGCAGCCTGCTCTTCGGAATCGGCTGGGGCATCGCGGGCTTCTGCCCCGGGCCTGCACTCGTCGCGCTCGGCATGGGCGAAGGCAAGGCCGCCGTCTTTGTCGTGGCCATGCTGGCGGGAATGGGTGCGTTCGAACTGTTCGAACGGCGGGGCAATCCCCCCAATCCGAAGGCGGGGTGAGCCCATGGACCCCTTCATTCCTCAGCGGACGCAAAACAACTCCTCAAGGACAAGCTCATGAGCCGTCACGCGCGTATCCAGGCCTTCTTCGATGCGGAGACCTGGACCGTCACCTATGTCGTGTCCGACCCGGCGACGGGCAGCGCCGCGGTGATCGATCCCGTGCTGGGCTACGACGTCAAGTCGGGCCATACGCACACCCGGTCGGCGGACCAGGTGCTGGCCTACGTTGCCGCCGCGAACCTGCAGGTGCAGTGGATACTGGAAACCCACGCGCACGCCGACCATCTGTCCGCGGCGCGTTACCTGCAGCAATGCGTCGGCGGCCGGATCGCGATCGGCGAGAACATCAAACAGGTGCAGGCGGTTTTCAAAAACCTCTTCAACCTGGAGCGCAGCTTCCTGCCGGACGGCAGCCAGTTCGACCACCTGTTCAAGGACGGCGAGCGTTTCAGGATCGGGCAGTTGGAGGTCGCCGCCCTGCTGGTGCCCGGGCACACGCCGGCCGACATGGCCTACGCCGTCGAAGATGCCGTGTTCGTGGGCGACACGCTCTTCATGCCCGACGTGGGCACGGCACGCGCGGATTTTCCGGGCGGCGATGCCCACCAGCTTTACCGCTCCATCCGCCGGCTGCTGGCGCTGCCGCGGGAGACGGCGATATTCGTCTGCCACGATTACCCGCCGGAAACACGGCAGCCCGCCTGGGAGACCACCGTGGGTGAACAGCGGGACGGCAACGTCCACGTGCATGACGGTGTCACCGAGGAGGCGTTTGTCGCGATGCGGACGGCGCGGGATGCCACCCTCGACGTGCCGACCCTGATCCTGCCGTCGCTGCAGGTGAACGTGCGCGCGGGGCAGCTCCCGCCGCCGGACGACAACGGCGTGTCTTACCTGCGCATCCCGCTGAACGCGCTGCCGGGCGCCAAGCCCTGAGCGGCCTGTGTGGCGTGGCAGGAGCCAGGCCACCGGTACGCCCAGCTGGCCCTGCGCCTGGAATACATACTGAGGAATTCGTTCTGAAGGGTCAGCTCCGGGCTCATTGCAGCCGTCGGTAAGATGACAGCTTTCGGCCAATAGCTGACCTACGACCGCGCCTCCCAATTTCGGCCGAGAGGTAACCCTATGATGGCTACTCCAGACCGTTGAAAGCGCTATGTTTGAACTGCCAGCGGAACACTACCCCTCTCTGACTCCTCTGTTTGGGCCACAGCACATTGGCGCCGAAGTCGCAGGTGCCGTGCTCGCTGGCAACACCCAGGGCAAGGTGTTCGTGAGCGCCCCTGATGACTTCCGAACGGCCTTCGTCTACGACAACGGCTTTTGCGTGCTAGGGGGCCCGGTTGCGACTCCGGCATTCGCGAAATCGTGCCTGCAATGGCTCTACGACCATCCGCATAAGGACTTCTTCATCCTCTATCCCAGTCACGAAGGCTGGGTGCCAGTACTGGATACAGCCGCAACCTCTTCGACAAAAAGGGTTCAGCGAGTCGCCTTTGAGTTCAACAAGGAAAGCTTCGATGCGAGACGCTCAAAGCCGTCTCTCGCATCTGGCTTGAGCCTGACACCGATGGATGCAACCCTGATGCGAAAGGTAGAGGCTACGGTGTATCCGTGGATAGGCGGGACGTGGAAGTCTGCTACCGATTTCGAGGGGCGCGGTGTCGGCTTTTGCGTGTTGACCGAAGGAGGAGTCGTAAGCCTTTGCTATTCGGTCTTCGTGTCTGGTGGGTGCCACGCGATTGACATACTGACGGTTGAGAAGTTCAGGGGCCTTGGGCTGGCAGAGGCCGTCGCGTCCGCCTTCATAGACGAATGCGTTCACCGCGGCCTGCAGCCAACATGGGATTGCTTTGAACAAAATTTGCCGTCAATGCGCCTCGCGCAAGCGCTGGGTTTCAAGGTAACGCACAAGTTCCTCGTGTATTCTTGGCAGCGGACAATCTAGCGGCTTCACTAGCGGCCCCTACCGTGCGTACGGGCCCCTTCGGGCCGGCAGAAAGTAGGGTTCGAGTCCAAAGCTCTGGGTCCGCGACCGGCTACATTCGGCCAGAAGCGGCCGTTCGAATCTGCGCGCCGCCGCGCCATAATTGCGCCTTCTTTCTTGCGGGACAAACATGCAACTGGAAATCGCGCAATCAACGCCAACGGCAAGCAGCATCGCCGCTCTTGTGCAGGCCCGCTATGGACTCGGCGACGTCATCGAGAGTGAGTTCCTGCGGCGGAGTTTCAACCAAGTCTATCGATTGGACTTTGCCGGCGGGCAGCGTGTTGTGGCGCGCCTGTGTGCTGAGCGACCGCGGGGTGGCCCCAACGCGTTGTTCGAGGCTGCGGCACTGGAGCACTGGGCCAACGTCGGCTGCCAGGTCTCTCGCTGCGTAACAACGGCGACCGGCGAGATCGCCATACAGGTGCCGCTACCGGAAGGCGCCCGGACGCTAATGCTCTTCGAATATCTGGACGGGGAGTTCACGGGTGAGTCCGCAGCCGACGTGCAGGCCTTTGCGCACGGTTTGGCCGGTTTGCACGAAGGGGGCGAAAACTACGAGGGGCCGGAGAGCGCCTATGTGCTTGACCTCAACTACCTTCTCCTCAGGCCGCTGGAGGGACTGCTTCGCGCGCCGTCCATGACCGGCGAATTGCGCCCGCAATTCGAGAAACTGGGCTTGCGGCTGCACGATGAAATCCTGGCCATGGGCGAACTGAGCCGCGTGTTATGCCATGGCGACGCACACGGCCAGAACAACTTCGTCACGACCGACGCCGAGGGACAACGCCAGGCCCTATTCTTCGATTTCGACGAGGCCGGCCCGGGCTACCTGGCGTATGAGCTTGCGGTCTACCCATGGAACCTGTACCCGCGCATGCCTGACGGTGAGGTGAGCCGCAAAGTGGAAATGCAGTGGAAAAATTACATCTCCGCCTACCGGGACAGACGCCCGGTCGCAGAGGCCGACCTTGCCGCCATCGCACGCTTCATGGCGGTGCGGCAATTCTGGTTGCTCGGAGAGTACGCGGGCCGAGTACCGGTTTGGGGTTCCCAAACAATGACGACTGGCCAACTCTTCCGGCAGGTTGAATTGCTAAGCCAATGGGAGACCTTGCAATTGCCAACTTAGCGGCCCATACCAACAGCCGCAATGGCCCCCTTTGTGCCGGGCACAGCTTCGGCTACAGTCGGCCAGAAGCGGACCTCCGACTAACGCAAGGACCCTGTGAAGCCAGAACTCAACACTCGCCAACTGATGCCCTCTGATGCGGACGAATTTTCCGCCTTGCGACGTCGGGTCACCGAACACAATCCCGTGCCTATGGGGCTTTCGCTTGCTGAAGAGTTGACGAGGCCGCTGCAGGGGTTCCGTGATCAGCTGGCCGCTCCCGCCCCGAGCGCGGCCTTCGGCGTGTTTGTCGACGGCCTGCTGCGTGCGTGCTCGGCCGTCGCGTGGACGAGCCGATTTCCCTCTTCCATGCACAAGGTGACTCTTTGGGGGACTTTCGTCGACCCATCGCATCGAGGTCAGGGATTCGGCCGGATGGCTGTCGAGGCTGCGTTGGAACACGCACGCTCACAAGATGTGCACCGCGTTAATTTGACCGTGTTCTTGCCGAACACCGCTGCAATCGGCCTTTATCAGTCGCTAGGGTTCGAACCCTACGGGCTCGAACCCGAAGCAATTCGACTTGATGGCACGTTCTATGATGGCCAACACATGAGCCTGTTGCTACGCAGCAATTGACATTCTGCAAGCGGTTGGCAACGTCTACTTGGGGTGAGTTACCGACTTTTAACCATGAGCGACATTGAGATCTACACCCCCACCGCAGAGGAAGTGCACTCTGGCGAGCTCGGTCGCCGCATGCGGCAGTTCAACTACCAGTACGTGGGCGAATATGCCCAAGTGCAGCCGGTCTGGGTCAGTGCAAAGGACGGCCACGGCGAACTCGTGGGTGGGTTGCGCGGGTTTGTTTTCATGCACTGGCTGAATGTGGAGCTGCTGTTCGTGGACGAGGGGGCGCGTCACAAAGGCGTGGGTCGCATGCTGCTTGAAACGGCGGAACAGAAAGCCCGTGAGCTGGGTGCCCGCAATGCGACGCTGAACACCTTCGAATGGCAAGCCCGCGCGTTCTACCTCAAGCAAGGCTATGAAGAGTTCGGGCGCATCGACAACTTCATCCAGGGCTTCTACGTGGCCTACATGAAGAAAGCACTGGAGCCATAGCGGCTCCCCAAGAGTTCGCGGGGGGAAGTCGACCGAATACCTGGAGAGTGAAAGACACTTTCTACTTGATCGATAGCCCCCCTTACCGTTCAGTCAAGTGAAGCGCTTATCGCTCCGGCAGGCACGCGGCCGCTGCGGCGGCGTGGGTTACTACAGCTTTCCACCCTGAACAGCGCTGGTGCGATACTCAAACGCCTTAACACCACGCTGTCGTGGTGCCGCCCATCCTGATGCGTAGCGGCAAGTCAAGACTTGATTGATGCGGCCAGGATCGGTCGTTCGTTGTTGGCCGACCGCTATTCCGCTTGACTTCTTCGGCTGCCAATGCGTCCCAGAAAACCATCTACGACCGGCGCCCACAGGCCTGCCAGGGAAACGATGTGATGGCCGTCCTGTCCCGACAAAATTTCGAGCACATGAAACTGCCCATGACCGCCAGCGGCTTCGAAGGCGTTAAAGTTCTTGCGGCTGTGAGCAACGCTATAGAAAGGGTCGTTTTCAGCGTAGAGCCATGCGGTAGGTCCGGGAAATGTTGCTCCCCTCCTGGCGATCACGGGATTGATCATCTCGGATGCGGGGCCCCGCTCATCAACCCAGCCGCCCACGAAATTGAGGACGCCGAGAAAGAGCTCCGGTCGCGCTCCCGCGAATGCCAATGCAAGGAAGCCACCCCGAGAATGCCCGCCGATCAGCAGGCGCTCACGATCAACATCGGGCCGCGTAAGCAAGTGCTCGACAACGCATGCCACGTCCAGCAGCGCGTGCTCGAATCCCGGAAGTGCGTATTGGGGATCGTCTGAGTATTGCGACCGATCTGGTTCGAATCCCTCGTCGTAAAGGCCACCTGATTTTCCGCGCCCGCGTCGCTGTGGGAACACGACCATCCAGCCACGATCGTTGAAATACTTCGCCATTGCCGGGCTGGTCACCGTGCTGGTAAACAGCGCCGGATCGTTTCCGATACCCGTCGAACCATGATTGAACACAAGCGTGGGGAAAGGACCCGGCCCGGCCGGTTTGAACGTCACCATCTCGAGCATGATCTGCTCGCCACGTTCGAACATCCCGGTGGGCACGCGTTCGCTGATTCGTTGTTCTTCAACACTCGGCCGTGATAGCACCCCAGCGATCCAGCGACCGTCCTGTTCGCGCCACAGAAGTTCAACTACATCCGGATTTCTCATCCGAAATTGGAGGCTTGCGCCGTTTGTCAGGCGGCCTCGCAGTTCGTTCCCGCGAACCTGAGCGAGCACGCGTTCGCTAAAAACACCCCGGTCGCCGGACGCTCGCACGCACACGATCGTAGCTTCGTTCAGTGAGAGACTTTCGACGATCAGCTTGACGTCGTAGCTGCGGCCTTGGCCGGCCCATCCTGACCAGTCCCCGGACCAAGCCGCGACCGAAGCCGGCAGATCGCTCGACGGTTTCAGCACGGCGATGTCTGTTGGAGCGGCAGCAGTAACTGGGCTCTCCGATGCTTCCGGCTCCAAAGCCCCCATGAAGTCGGGCCAAACTGTCGTGTTCTCCTGGTTGTTGAATTCCGCTGAAGTCTGACCCGAGTTTTCCATCGAATATTGACCCACACTCTTTGTGAGCAGAAGGTGCTCACGATGTGGATAAGTTCTTGGTTTTCTCCTTTTTGGGCTGAGTCTGTGTGGATCTGCCTCAAAGTGCGCCGCT
>NZ_CALRNF020000053.1:0-21991 GCF_943369415.1 Polaromonas sp. YR568 | reverse complement strand
TAGCGAGACCCCGCCTGAACCGAGCACCGCAGGTTGCCCGTAGCGAAGCGAAGGGACGCAGCAACCAGGGTCGCCTTTTCTTTGCTTACGTTCTTTTGGCGAAGCAAAAGAAAGTAAGTCGCCCGCCGGGGCGAGACCCGGCCAGCAAGTCTATGCAGGTAGCGCGCCGCCGGAGCAAGAGCCGGCCCGAAATATTTCCGGCAGTGCATCCAGATCACTGAGCTTCTCCATCACCACGGCAATAAAAGCCGACACCGCCAACGGCAACTGCCGCCGGCTCGGGTAGAGCACGCTCAGGCCCTCGCTGGTGCGCTGGTACTGCGGCAGCACCCTCACCAGCCGGCCCGCCTGCACGTCCAGCCGCGCCATCGCGGGCGGCAATAGCGCGATGCCCAGGCCGGCCAGCGTGGCCTTGCGCAGCGACTGGGCCGTGTTGCCACTGAAGCGGCCCGTGACCTGCACTTCGTCCTCCACCCCGTCGGGGCCGGCCAGGCGCCAGGTGGTGTGGCCGCTCGGGTGAGCCGGCGTCACGCAGTCGTGGTCGGCCAAGGCCTGCAGCGTCGCGGGTGTGCCGCGCGCGGCGAGGTAGGCCGGGCTGGCCACCATGCCGTCGCTGCGCGCGCCCAGCAGCTGCCGGCCCACGTAACCCAGGTCGCGCAAAGGCCCGCCGCGAAACGCCACGTCGATCTGCTCGGCAATCAGGTCGGCCCTGGCATCGCTCAGCACAAAGTCCAGCCGCACGCGCGGGTGCGCGGCCAGGAAGTCCGCCACCCATTCCATCGGGAAGAAATCAAAAAAATCCGCCGTTGCCGCCACCCGGACCAGGCCGCTGGGCTCCTGGCTGCCGGTCATCAATTCCTGGCCGGCCTCGGCCAGCCCGTCGACCGCGCCCGCGCAGCGCTCATGAAAGGCCTGGCCGGCAGTGGTCAGCGTGAGCTTGCGCGTCGAGCGTTGCATCAGCCGCGTGCCCAGTTGCGCCTCCAGCTGCTGCACGCGCCGGCTCACGGTGTTGGACGGCAGGCCCAGCCGCCGCGCCGCTTCGGCAAAGCTGCCGCTGCGCACCACCTGGACAAACAGGGCGACGTCATTGAGGTCCAGCATGGTGATTCCTTCTCTTATTGGATGAGTGCAATCCCATTGTCCCATCTAGTCAGGCAATGGGCGCGGCCCTAATCTTCTGTACATCGGCTTTCGGCCTCAACCTTTTCTCTTCAGGAACACCCCATGAGCACACCCCGCATCGGCATCATCATCGGCTCCACCCGCGAAGGACGCTTCGGCGACAAACCCGCGAACTGGATACACACCATCGCGCAGCAGCGCAGCGACCTGGCCTTTGAACTGATAGACCTGCGCGACCATCCGATGCCGTTTTTTGCCGAAGCCATGTCGCCCGCCTGGGCGCCCGTGAAGAACGAAGCCGCGCAGCGCTGGGCCGCCAAACTCGCCACGCTGGACGGGCTCATCGTCGTCACGCCCGAATACAACCACGGCCCCAGCGCCGTGCTGAAAAACGCTTTTGACTACGCCTACAAGGAATTCATCCGCAAGCCCATAGGCTTTGTCGGTTACGGCGGCGTGGGCGCCGCGCGTGCCGTCGAGCAGTTGCGCCTGGTCGCCACCGAACTGCAGATGGCGCCCGTGCGCAACGCGGTCCACATCGGCATGGTCGAGTTCATGGGCATCTGGAAGCAAGGCAAGACCTTTGAAGACTTCCCGCACCTGGCCCAGGCCGCCACCGGGCTGCTCGACGACATGGCCTGGTGGGCCAAGGCGCTGAAGACCGCGAGGGACGCCGCATGAGCGCGACCGTCGCCACCCAGGCCCGCGCCATCGTGCACCGCACGCGCGGCAGCGCCCACGGGCCCATCACCCGGCTCGTCAGCCCCGGCGACCTGGGCGAGTTCCTCAAGCCCTTTGTCTTCCTCGACCTGTTCGGGTTCACGCCCGCGGCCGGCCACAAAGGCTTCGGCATGCACCCACACTCGGGCATCGCCACGCTGACCTACATGATCGAAGGCGACGTCGGCTATGAAGACACGACAGGGAAGAAGGGCGTGCTGCCCAAAGGCGGCGTGGAATGGATGCGCGCCGGCAACGGCGTCTGGCACACAGGCGCGCCGGTCAGCGGCTCGCCCGTGCAGGGCTTCCAGCTCTGGGTCGCGCTGCCCGCGTCCGAAGAAAACGCACCCGCCCAAAGCATCTACCTTTCACCCGAACAGGTGCCGCAGGAGGGCCCGGCCCGCGTGCTGCTGGGCCGCCACGGCGCGGCGCAAAGCGCGATTCCCGCACCGTCCGACATGAACTACCTGGCCGTGAATCTCAAGGACGGCGAGCACTGGCGCTACACACCGCCCGAAGGCCATACGGTGGGTTGGGTTGCGGTCAACGCGGGCCGGCTGGAGGCCGGCGACGAAAGTGAAGGCCCCATCGCCACAGGCGAACTCGCGGTGTTTGAGGAGTCGGGCGAAGCGATCGACTTCACGGCCCACGGCGACACAGCCTTTGTGCTCGGCTCGGCCGTCAAGCACCCGCATGAACTCGTGATGGGCTACTACTCGGTGCACACCAGCCGCGCGGCGCTGGCACAGGGGGAGGCGGAGATTCAGCGGATCGGGATGCGGTTGAGGGAAGAGGGGCGGTTGAGGTAAATTTTGGCGCGATACGGTAGAGGCGGCGCGCTGGCTGTTTTCTTCCTAGTCAATCAGGATGGCCACGACTACAAGGATGGCCGCTATCCCGAAGATCAGGATGCGTTCAACGGTGTGGTAGGACACCTCTGCGTCCTTGCCTCTGATTTTCTTCATCAGCAGGTAGATGATGACGAGCGCAACGCCACCCATTAACTGAACAAACAAACTGCTGGCCATGAATCAGTCTCCCGCGGTGGTCTGGTGAATCGGTGAAAACCTGTTGCACCCGCTACTTCGGCAATGGAACCGTCGACTGCAGGCAATCGTCCTTGCCTGCCTCCCGCGCGCCCATCGAGAGCGTCGTCACGCAAGCAAGCCGGAAATTCGACTTGCCGGACGAGCGGGAGACATCGACGATCGCGTAAAGAGGCTTGCCGCCCATAAGGGAATACTCATAGCGGCCTCTTGAACTGTCGCTATACGTTGTTGCCGATGCGGGATAGACCTTGACGGGGCCGCCCACCAACTGGATCAGTTGTGGGTTCCGCGTGACGAAGTCATAGGCGAGTTGCTTCTCATTGGCCGCTTCAACGCCGCTTGAATGCGTGTGCCACACGAACCAGGGAAAAGGCGCAAGCAACAAGGCCGCAAGGATGAAACGGCGCTTGCGCAGGTTCAATCCGGCGGCGATGCCGAGACCCGCGGAGCCGATCACAAAGGCTGCGCCAAAACTGACGGTCATCAGGAAGAGCTGGAACGCGTTGGGTGACATGCCATAAGACACGGCCCCTGCGATGACCAGTGCCGCGAAAACCGCTCCAGCGGCGATTCCCGGGCCTAGGAAAAAAGCGCACGCAGCGGCAAAGAGGGCCAGGGCAACTGTCAGCCAGGGGATCAGCGTCATGGGTCAGGCCTTTTCTGTCATCGTGCGAATGTATCAATTGTTTGACGAAAGAATCGCCCAGCCGGCCAAGACAAGGACAAGCCCACCAAGTGTGATGTAACCAACAAGACGCCGATTTCCGTCTTGCCTTCTCATGCATGGGAGGCAGTAAAAGAAAGTGTCCCCTTTGTAGTGCGAAACCGGAAGCAGATATCCTGCGGATTCGCATGCATAGCAGCGCATGGCCAGATTGCGCTTCTTTCCACGCGAGTCCCGGTAAATCTGAACAACCAGGGCGACGACCGGAAAGATGCCAAGGGCTCCAAACACAAAAAAAGCAACGACTGTTTGCATTGACGTATTAGAACCGCGTTAAAGGGCTGCTGTGAGAGGAACCGCCGTGCTTTTTGATGTTCGGCAACCTGCTCCAAACAGTGGGATTATTGCCGGCACGGCTCCATCCGCACAATCAATTGCAGGACGGCGGGTTGATGGGGTTTAATCGACCGGGAACGCATCTCCCGCATCCGGGACCCCGCAAGCCAGGTTTTTCAAGGACGCCGCACCATGATCAGACTGCTCTACATCAGCGAGGCGACGGAAGGCATCACCGAGGACGCCATCACCGGCGTTTTGAAGAGCGCGGGAAAGAACAATCCGCCCCTGGATATCACAGGCCTCCTTGTCTACGGAGGCGGCGTGTTTGCACAAATTCTTGAAGGGCCTGAGCAGGCGGTGCTTCAGAAGTACGTGAAGATCATGGGCGACAGGCGTCACCGCAATTGCCGCATCGTCTACATCACGACGACGGGCGAGCGCATTTTTAAAGACGTCTCCATGGCGGCGCTGGAAGCGCTGCCTATGGAGCTTGAGCACATCGCCCAACTCGATGCCCACCGCAAGGACGCGATCCCGGCGGACGCGTTCACCGACCTCATGAATGTGTTTTTCTCACGAATCCAGGCGCTTCCCTGATTCGAAAACCTTGCCAAATGCCGGGAGCACGCATGCAAGTCCATGGAAGTTGCCACTGCGGTGGCATTCGTTACGAAGCCACGGTCGATCCGGACCACACCACCATCTGCCATTGCACGGATTGCCAGAAGCTCACGGGGTCCGCCTACCGCGTTTCGGTCCCGGCGGTTGAAGGATCGTTTCAGCTCCTCGCGGGCGAGCCGCGCATCTATGTGAAAACCGGCGACAACGGCGCGCGGCGCGCCCAGGCCTTCTGCCCGGATTGCGGCTCACCGCTTTACACCTATGCGGTGGACGACCCCGGCATCTACGGCCTCAGGGTGGGTTGCATCGCGGAGCGCGAAGCGCTGGTGCCGCGCCTGCAGAAGTGGCGCCGCTCGGCCCTGCGCTGGACGGAGAACCTGGCCGGTATGGCGCAGCGGGAAAAGAGCTGAGATCGCCTCGCAGAGCGCGCTTGTTGCCATGTCAAAAGACATGGGAGGCGTACGCCAATTCCTACTTGCGCTGTCGCGCTTCGCGGCCACCGTGCTCGCGGGTGCATGGGTATCTTGAAAGTGTGTGGACTGAGTGCCGCACATGTTTATCAACCTACTCGTCAAACCAGGAGACTCACATGGCCAGCAACCAAGGCAGCAACCAGGGCAACAACAACCCTGAAGGCAAGAACCAGTACAGCAGTGGCAACCAGTCTGGCGGCCAGTCCGATAACCAATCCCGCGGCCAAAGCGGACAAGCCGACCAGGGTAGCCAGGGCGGGCAAAGCAATCAGTCCGACACCTCGAACCGCGGCTTTGCCTCCATGGACCCGCAGCGCCAGCGCGAGATTGCCCGTGAAGGCGGCAAGGCTTCGCACCAGAACGACGACAACGACCAGGAAGGCGGCAGCGAGTCGAGCGCCGGCCGCGACCAGGACCGTAGCCTCAGCGAAGGCTCGGGCAAGCGCGGATCGGACCAGTCGCGCTGATGCGGTTCTGGTGCAAATAAAAAGGGGCCTCCGGAGGCCCCTTTTTTGTGGCGCGCAAAGCTGCGTCCCGGACATGGAGCCGGGGGATTTATTTCGCCGCCGGCCCTCACCCCAACCCTCTCCCAGAGGGAGAGGGAGTAAGTCCGCGAGAACGCATGGATGTGATGCTGCCCCTCTTTCTCCCTCTCCCTCTGGGAGAGGGTGGGGTGAGGGCCGGCTGCCTGCGAACAGCGCCGCCGGATGTTGAGGAAGCCGCCTTGACGCCGCGCAGCAGGTCACGTCAGGAAATATGCTCGCGCTCCGCAACCGAGGGCCCGGTGGCCCATACATCCAGGCGCAAATCGGGCTCGACGATCTGGCACTGCCTCGGCCGCTCCACCACACGTTCGAGGATGGCATGGGCGTCGTCGCCCGTCAGTTCGCAGCCTGCTATCGGGTGGCGCCAATGGCAGGCCAGCAGGGTGCCGTTGGGCGCCAGGCTGGCCTGCGCGAGCCGGGCGATGTCCTCGACCACCGCAGGCTTGAGGTAGAACAAAAACTCGCTGAGCACGATCAGGTCGAATGTGTCCCTGGGCCAGTCGCGCGGCATCCAGGCTTTGCGCACCTCGACGTTGCGGTGGTCCTTCAGGCGCTCGCGGGACAGCGCCACCGCCTTGTCGATGCCGTCGCTCACCAGCAGGTGGCGGCAGCGCGTCGCCAGCCTGGACGACAGCTCGCCGTTGGCGCAGCCGGGCTCGAAGCCGTGGTCGTAGCGCTCCAGGGGAAGCGCGGCCAGCGTCAGCGCGCGTTTGCGCCGCTCGTACCAGCGGGTCTTGAAGCTCCAGGGGTCGTCGCTCTGGCTGAACAGGGCGTCGAAGTAGCCGGGCTGGTCGGGGGGGAGGGCGGTGTTGTTGCGCATGGCTTGCGGCTGCGTCACACAAAGAAGTACTCATGCCGCCGCGCGGCGCGTTCCACGATGTTGCCGGCCAGCACGGGCCCCTGGCCTTCGCGGTCCAGCAGCTGGCTTTGGTGGCTGCGCAGCGCGTGTTGCTTGAGGGCGGCGAGCTCCTGCGGAATGTCGAAGGCGGCAAGGCCGGCCCAGGGCACGCGCGTGTCACCGGGCCTGGCCCAGTGCCACATCCAGACCGGCGCCTGCAGCAGGCTGCAGCCCGCGGCGAAGCAGGCTTGCGCGGCGGCGGCGCCCGTGCTTTCGTGGTCGGGGTGGCCGTCGAGGCGCCACGTGGTCACCACCACGTCGCCGGGCAGCAGCAGCCGCTTGAGCTGGGCCGTCAGGTAGGCCATGCACGAGGCCACCTTGCCGTCCGGTAAACACAGCCGGATCACGGAAACGGGCTTGACGCCCAGCCTGAGCAGGCCGGCATGGCTTTCTTCGGTTCTTTGCGCGCCCAGCCTGGCCGAGGCCTTGCGGTTGCCGCTACCGTGGCTGGCTTCGCCGTCCGTCACCGCGACGACCAGCGTGGGGAGTTGCTGCCGCACGCAGGCGGCCAGCAAGCCGCCGCAAGCGAGGATTTCATCGTCGGGGTGCGGCGCCACCACCACCAGCCTCGGGGCCGGGGCGGCCGGCGGGAAAATGTCGGCCAGTGCCAGGCGTTTTAAACCGAGCTGCGCCAGCCAGGGCAGCCACACGGCATCGGGTGTGCCCGCGTCGCGCAGGGTTCTGTCGTTCACAGTGTCCATGAGGCGGCCTCCCGCGCCAGGCTGCGTTCGCCGAGGGCGGCGAAATCCCTGTCGGCATGGCTCTGGCGTATGAACACCGGCAGGTCGGCCGCCGCCTTGGCGAATTTTTCGTCCAGGCAGAAGGGCGTGGCGCCCATGGCCTTGCCCACCTCGTCCAGGACTTTTTTGGCGCAGCATTCGGCCGACAGGCGCGCCCTCAGCGCGACCCGGCTGGCGTCGCCGGACGGATGGCTGTCTATCCACTGCGCCGCATCGCGCAATGTCGCCGCGGTTTCGCTGAGCGCGAGTTCCACCTTGCCCAGCGAGGCCATCTGGTAGCAGCAGTCGCCGGACGACGGCCGCGCCATCAGGGCTTTGCGCAGCGCGTTGGCCAGGCCCACGGCGCCGCCGTACCAGCAGGCGGCGATGCCGGCCCCGCCGTGCCAGAAGCCCGGCCGGCTCAGGTAAGCCTTTTCGCGGCCGATGCGGCGGCCTTTGGCGCCGTCGAAGCTCACGTTCACGCTGAGGCTGCTGGCCATGCCGACGGCTTTCCAGCCGCCCGCGTCAATGCGTATGCCGGGCTGGTCCAGCGGCAGGGCCACCAGGTGGGGGCCGCTGCCGTCTTCCGCCCAGGCCGTCAGCAGCGCGTGGTCGGCCGAGGCCGCGCCCGAGCACCAGAATTTGGCGCCGCCCAGCGTCACGCCGCTGTCGCCGCCGCCGTCGCACGGCCGCAGCAGGGTGCGCCCGCCCGGCGCCTCGGCGGCCCAGACGCACCAGGCGCCGGCCTCGGGCCGCGCGGCGTCGCCTTCGAGCTCCGCGATGATCGCCAGCGCATCGGTATGGCCCTCGTAGAGCTTGGTCAGCGACAGGTCGAATTGCCCCACGGCGGCCAGCGCCTGCCAGCGCGCCAGCGTGGAACCCGAGCCCGGCATGGGCAGGCGGTCCAGCCCGTTGCTGATGAGCCGTGCCAGCCAGTCGGAATCGTCCGGCATGTCGCCGTTGAACAGGTCGCCTATGAGTTGGGCCACGGCGGAGTTCATGCGGCCACCGCCGTTTCAACCCCCGCCCACAGCCGCAGCGCATCGATTTTTTTGAGGGTGGCGCCGAAACCGCCCGGGGCCTTGAACCCGGACCGCACGCTGGTCACCACACGCGGCAGGCGCGACCAGGCGATGCGGGCGCCGCTTCGCTTGAGGGCCTCGACGAAGGCCACGTCTTCGCCCGTGTCCAGGCCGGTGAAACCGCCGGCGGCGGTGTAGGCCCGGGCGCTGACGCCCAGGTTCGCGCCGTGGATGTGCGAGTGGCCGTCCTCATCGGTGTAGGTGTGCTCGAAGTGCCGGCGCATGCGTTCGCCGTAGCCGCCCCAGTCTTCGACGGCGACCGTGCCGCAGACGGCGTCGGCCCGCAGCGAGAGCTGGGCCGCCAGCCATCCCGGGTCCACCACGCTGTCGGCATCGGTAAACGCCAGCCAGCGTGCGCCCGCGGCAAGGGCCAGCGCCGAGCCGGCCTGCCTGGCCGTGCCGACCTTGCGCGCGGTGATGGCCTGGGTGCGCGCGCCCAGGCTGCGCGCACGCGCGCCGGTGCCGTCATCGCAGGCGTCCAGCACGACGATGATCTCGACAGGCTCGCCCGCCAGGTCCGCATGGCCGGCCGCCTGTATGAGCGACTTCAGGCAGGCCTCGATGTGCGCTTCCTCGTTGTGCGCCGGGACGATGACGGCGATCATGGCGACCTCGCGCGCATGCCGTCGCCGGCTAAAAATTCAGGGATTGCGGGGGCCTGCCAGGGTCCGTTGCCGGCGCCGTGTCCCGGGCGTTGCGGGTGGGGTGTGCTCATTCCTGTCGCTCGCGGTTGATTGATGGGTATCAACCGCGAATCTACGGTGAGCGTCGCAGGCGTCGTGTAGGACGACTGCGTTTTGGCGCCGCAGGCTTAATCCGCTGGATGCTCGCGGCTGTCCTCGGGCGGCGCGCTGCGAACCACCAGCACCGGCACGGGGGACAGGCGCAAAATCTGCTCGGCGCCGCTGCCCAGCAGCACGCGGCCTATGCCGCGCCGGCCGTGCGAGCCGGTCACGATGAGGTCGGCGCCCCAGAGCTTGGCGGCTGCGGCCACGGACTCGCCCAGGCGCTGGCCGGGTTCGTCGAGCATCGCCTGGCTGGCTTCGACGCCGGCCGACTTGGCGATGGCCATGGCGTCGGTCAACACCTTGGCGCCGCCTTCGCGCATCATGCCGGCCAGGTCGGCCGAGTAAGTGCCATAGGGGTCCATGCCGCCCAGGTAGGCCATTTCGTTGACGACGTGCACCAGGCGCACGCTGGCGCTGGTTTCGCGCGCCATCTGCAGGCCGGCGACAAGCGCTTTGTTGGCGGTGTCGCTGCCGTCCACGGGGATCAGGATTCGCTTGAACATGGTGCTTGCCTCATGGGGGTTGGAATGTCATGACTGTCGACGATTCCCGGGCATGGCATATTGATGCGGATCAATTGCGGATCAACTACGGATCAACTGCGGGCTGATGGGGGATGCGCGGCCGTTGTCTGCTCGCCGGCCGCCTGGCAGGGCACACAGAAGGCTGCGGCGGGCATCGCTTCCAGGCGCAGCAGGTCCATCGGCTTGCCGCATTCCACGCACTGGCCGAAACTGCCGTCCTTCAGGCGGCGGCGGGCCGCAAGCACCTGGGACAGCTCGTTCGCGATACGCGCCTCCTCCAGGGCCGCCATGCTGGATTCCTGTTCCTGTTCGGCCAGGTCCTTGAAGTCCCGCACCTCCCCGTTGCCGGGCTGGTCATCGGCAAGTTCTTTTTTGTTGCCGGTGTCCAGGGCGACCCTGAGTTCGGTTTCGCGCGCGGCGAGGAGCTTGCCGAAGTGCCCTGCAAATGAATGGTCGTAGTGCTGCATGGAGAGGCCTGAAAGAAGTTGATGGGCTAGGAGTCTGCGCGGCAGAAGGCGCATCGGCTGCAAAGCGAGCGCAGCGGTCCATTTTTCACCGGATTTTTGCCCCATAGCTACGGCTATGGGTCTGCAAATCCGGCAAAAACTGTCCTCGCTGGGCTCGCTTTTCGCTTCGATGCCTTCTGCCGCGCAGACTCCTAGTGTCTGCTTGAGCCGTGATTTTCATGAAACTTCAGCGGCCCGTATTGATCTTGCGCAAGCCGGAGCCAGGCCGGCAGGAGGCCATGATTGCGCGCCGCTTGCGCCAGGTCAACTACCTTGCCGCCCGGCCTGGCCATCATGGGCGTTTTCAACTCCGTCGAGAGGCACACCATGAACACCAGGACTCTTGTGATCGCCGCGGCCTTCGCCACCTGCGCCGCGGGCTATACGGCGGGCGATGCCATGGCGCAGGCCCCAGAAAAAGCCCAGCCGCCGGCAGGGGCGTCCAGCGCGCCGGCGGGCGTGGCCGCGCGTTCAAAGGCGGTCGCGCAAAAAGCCGCGCAGGAGGCGGCCGATGCCGCGCGCGCGGCGGCCGACCTGGTCAAGCTCACCCTGCAGCTGGCCGAAACCGCCGCCCAGGACGTCTCGCACCGGACGGCAGCGGATATACGGGAGAAGGCGCTCAAGGCGGACGAAGCCGCGAAAAAAGCCCGTGAAAAGGCCGGGCACGCCGCGGCCACGGCCACCGACGACATGAAAAAACTCGCGGCGAAAGCGGCGGACGCCGCCAGGCGCGCCGCGACGGCCGTGCACGCTGCCTCGGGGCGCGCGGAAGAAGCGCTGCGCAAGGCCGCCCAGTCCGACCAGGCGCAAACGCAGAAGGCCATGAAGGCCACGCAGGATGCCTTGAGAAGCGCCGAACAAGCCGCGCGCGAATCCGCCGAAGCCGGCAAACAGGCGGCGGACAAGGGCGCCGATACCGGTGCGAAAAAATAGCGCGCGGGCAGAGTGGATCCCACCGGAAAAATGCTGGCCCTGCGCTACCTTGCGGCGGCATCGCGCAAGGCCTGAGAGGCGGGGGAGGGCGCCCACCTTTGATCCAGGTCAAGGGATGAAAGCGCCGGCTCGCCTACGCTTGGCCCTGGGAGCCTGGGCGGCAGAAGGCGCATCGGCTGCAAAGCGCGTTTCGCTTCGATGCCTTCGCCGCCCAGGCTCCCGGCCGGTGCCCGCGCAGCACCGCGCCGACCGAAATCTGTTTGCGCGCAAACCCGCAAGGAACAGAACCATGTCCAACTCCATCCTCATCGTCTGCTATTCCAACACCGGCACCTCGCGCCGCGTGGCCGACCTGCTGGCCAGCCAGTTCAAGTGGCCGCGCGGCGAGGTGCGCGAATCGCGCTCGCGCGCCGGCGCCGCCGGCATGCTGCGCTGCGTGGCCGATTCGCTGTTCAAGCGCCATCCCGCGATCAGTTACGTGGGGCCCGACCCGCGCAGTTTCGGCACGGTGGTGCTGATCGCGCCCATCTGGGCTGCCGAGCTGGCCGGGCCCATGCGCAGCTTTGTGCGCGACCATGCCCCCAGCCTCCAGCGGGTGGCCGTCGTCTCGGTGATGGGCGGCAACGGCGCCACCAATGCCTTTGCCGAGGTCGACCGGATACTGGGCCGTCCGCCCATCCTGTCGACCTCGTTCACCGCGCGTGAAGTGGACGACGGCAGCTATTCGTCAAGCCTGCAAGGGTTCGGCAACGCGGTCCGGGACAACGGGAATAAAGAGGACGCGGTGCGGCCGGCGGACCTGTCGCCCAGCGCCGTGTGAGCGCGCTCTTTCCCGCTCCGGCGCCCGCCGTTTCCAACACCACCGCAAACCCGGCCATGCCCGCCGAGCCGACCCTTGCGCCCGCCGGACCTTCGCCGGCGGATGCGCCGCTGCAGCTTTTCCTGGCCCGCCTGGCCAACGGCATCTCGCCCGCATCCGTGCTGCTGGCGCAAGCCGACTGGCTGGGCCACCTGGCCGCATCGCCGGGCAAACAGGCGGAGCTGGCGGCCAGCGCCTGGCACAAGCTGCTCCAGTGGACGCAATATGCCGGCCGTTCCTGCTACGGCGAGTGTCCCGGCTGCATAGAACCCGAGCCGCGCGACAAGCGGTTCTCCGCGCCGCAGTGGAGCCGGCCGCCCTACAAACAGCTGGCGCAGGCCTTCCTGCTGCAGGAGCACTGGTGGGCCGAAGCCGGCGCGGGCGTTCGCGGGGTGTCGCGCCACCACCAGGAGGTGGCCGCATTTGCGGTGCGGCAATGGCTGGACATGTTCGCGCCGTCGAACTTCGTGCCGACCAATCCCGAGGTCCTCGAAAAAACCCTGCGCACCGGCGGCGCGAACCTCGCGGGCGGATTCTCGAACGGGTGGCGCGACGCCGCCACGCTGCTGGCCAACGGCAGCCCGCGCGGCGTCGAGCGCTTTGCCGTCGGCCGCGACGTGGCCTGCACGCCCGGTCGCGTGGTGATGCGCAACCGGCTGGCCGAACTGATCGAATACGCGCCGTCCACCGCGCGGGTGGACGCGGAGCCCGTGCTCATCGTGCCGTCGTGGATCATGAAGTACTACATCCTGGACCTCACGCCGCAGGACTCGCTGGTGCAATACCTGGTGGGCCAAGGCCACAGGGTCTTCATGGTGTCCTGGCGCAACCCGGATTCCGGCGACCGCGACCTGGGCATGGAGGACTACCTGCAGCTCGGCGTCGTGGCCGCGCTGCAGGAGGTGCGCAGGCGGGCCGCCGGCCGCAAGGTGCATTGCGCCGGCTATTGCCTGGGCGGGACCCTGCTGTCCATCGCGGCGGCGGCGCCGCAAACAGGTGTGCCGGACGCCATGGCCACGCTGACGCTGCTCGCGGCCCAGACCGATTTCGCGGAACCGGGCGAGCTGGGCCTGTTCATCGACGAAAGCCAGATCGCGTTTCTGGAGAACCTGATGGCCGGCCGCGGTTTTCTCGACGGGCGGCAGATGGCCGGGGCTTTCGCCCTGATCAACTCGCGCGACCTGGTCTGGTCCAGGCTGGTCCACGAATACCTCATGGGCGCCGAAACACCGATGACCGCGCTGCGCGCCTGGAATGCGGATGCCACGCGCCTGCCCGCGCGCATGCACAGCCAGTACCTGCGCGGCCTGTACCTGCACAACGACCTCGCCGAGGGGCGCTTCAGGGTGGCGGGCCGCCCGGTCAGCCTCGCCGGCATCCGTGTTCCGCTGTTCGCGCTGTCCACCGAGCAGGACCACGTATCGCCCTGGGCCTCGGTGTACAAGATCCACCACCTGGCCGCGGCGCCCGTCACCTTTGTGCTGGTCTCGGGCGGGCACAACGCCGGCGTCGTCAGCCCCGCGTCGGGGCCCGGGGCCAAGCCGCAGGCCCACTACCGGATCGCGACCAGCCCCGCGATGGCTGCGCCCGCGGAGCCGCAGCAGTGGAGGGATGGCGCGCCGCTGGTGCAGGGCTCGTGGTGGCCGGCCTGGCACGCCTGGCTGCGCGCACATTCTTCGGCGCGTGTGCCCGCCGTGCCGGTCGGCAGGGCGGCCGGCGGCCTCGGCGTCATCGAGGCGCCGGGCGCTTACGTCCACCAGCGCTGAGCCGGGCCGGCCCGCGGCGGCTCAATGCACGGAGGCTTTCAGCGGGCCGTTGACGGCATTGGCCAGGGTGGCCTTCCAGGCTTCAAGCGCCGGCTTCAGGGCTTCGCCGGGATGGCTGTCCGCGATGTGCGTGGCGCAGGCCATCAGCTCCATTTCGGTCTTGAGCATGGCCGTGGCGATGGCCTGCCAGTATTTCGCGGAACCCTGGAAGTCGAAGTTCAGCAGGTCGGCCTGCATGGCCAGCAATTCGGCGGGCGTGCAGTTCTCGCGCAGCTTCTGCGCCACCGTTTCATGGCGCTCGGTCGCCTGCTGCGCGGCCTGTTGCTGGATGTAGCGGATTTCTTCGGAGCCGCGAAACAGGATGGCGGCGGTATTGGCGGCGAAGGCCATCTGCTGCCGGCCCGCATCGGCCAGCATGTCGGGGACGGCGGTGTTGGGCGCGGCGGCTTCGGACGAAGCGGCGGCCGGGGCTTTTCGGGTGCTCATGGCGTGTCCTTTCAGGGGTGAATGAAGGGGAGAGTGGCCGGCTGGAACAGCCAGTGTGCGGCGGCCGGGCACGGCCCGGTTTGATCTGGCGCAAATGCCCGCGACGATGCGGGCATTAATCTGGCGCATCGCATGGCGCCGGCCGTGCTGCTTTGGAGTCCCTCATGAGTGTGCGCAACCTGGAAGCGCTGTTTCAACCCCGATCGGTCGCCCTGATAGGCGCGTCCGACCGCGCCAGCAGCGTGGGCGCCGTCGTGCTGCGCAACCTGAAGGCGGGCGGCTTCAAGGGCCCGATCTGGCCGGTCAACCCGAACCACGCGCGCGTGGGCGGGGAGCAGGCCTGGCCCGACGCGGCTTCGCTGCCGGGCGTGCCCGAGCTCGCGGTCATCTGCACGCCCGCCGCCAGCGTTCCCGCCATCGTCGCGGAACTGGGACGCCGCGGCACACGCGCGGCGATCGTCATGTCCGCGGGCCTGCGGCAGGCACGGCAAGAGGGCGGGACCTGGGAAAGCGCCATGCTCGACGCCGCGCGGCCCCACCTGATGCGCATCGCCGGGCCGAACTGCCTGGGCATCCTGGTGCCCGGCATAGGCCTGAACGCCAGCTTCGCGCCCGGCAAGGCCTTGCCGGGCAACATCGCCTTCGTCACGCAGTCGGGCGCGCTGGCCACGGCCATGCTGGACTGGGCCAATGGGCGCGGCATAGGCTTTTCGCATTTCATCTCGCTGGGCGACGTCGCCGACGTGGATTTCGGCGACGTGCTCGACTACCTCGGCAGCGACCCCGGGACCCGCGCCATCCTGATGTACATGGAGTCGGTGACGTCGGCCCGAAAGTTCATGTCGGCCGCGCGCGCCGCGGCGCGCAACAAACCGGTGATGGTGGTCAAGGCCGGGCGCGCGCCCGACGGCGCCCGCGCGGCCGCCTCGCATACCGGGGCGCTGGCCGGCTCCGACCTGGTGTTCGATGCCGCGGTGCGGCGCGCCGGCATGCTGCGCGTGGACACGCTGGAAGACCTGTTCGGCGCGGCCGAAACCCTGGCGCACGGGCAGGCCTGGGTCGGCGACAGGCTGGCCGTGCTGACCAACGGCGGAGGCGCCGGCGTGCTGGCGGCCGACGCGCTGGCCCTGGGCGGCGGCAGGCTGGCCGAACTCGCGCCGGACACGCTGGCCGCGCTCGACGCCTGCCTGCCGCCGGCCTGGTCCCACGGCAATCCCGTGGACATCGTGGGCGACGCGCCGGTGCCGCGCTACCAGGACGCGCTGCGCATCCTGCTGGCGGCGCCGGAGGTCGACGGCGTGCTGTTCATGCACGCGCCCACGGCCATCGTGCCGGCGTCCGACATCGCCGCCGCCTGCCTGCCCCTGGTCACGCGCCGCAAGCCCGTGCTGTCATGCCGGCTGGGCGCGCCCTCGGTGGCGGCGGCCCGTGCCGCGTTTTCGGCTGCCGGCGTGCCTTGCTTCGACACCCCGGAGCGCAGTGTCAAGGCGTGGCTGCAGCTCGCGGCCTACGCCCGCAACCAGGCGGCATTGCGCGAGCTGCCGGGCCTGGGCGGGCAGGCCGGCACGCCGGACACGCCGCGGGCGCGCCAGATTCTTCAGGACGCCGCGGCCGCCGGGCAGCGCTGGCTGGACGCCGTGCAGGCCCAGCAGGTGCTGCAGGCCTACGGCATTCCGGCCTTGCCGGTCGAGCGGGCGCGCGACGCCAACGAAGCCGCGGCGTTCGCGCAGCGCATCGGGTTCCCGGTGGCCCTTAAGGTCATGTCGCCCGACATCATTCACAAGTCGGATGTCGGCGGCGTCGAGATCGGTCTCAAGTCCGCCGACGAGGTGCTCGCGGCGGTATCGCGCATGGGCCAGAGCCTGGCGCTGAAGGCGCCGCAGGCGGTGCTGCAGGGCTTCGCGGTGCAGGCCATGGCCGCCAGGCCCGGCGCGCTGGAACTGATCGCGGGCATTGCCAGCGACCCGGTGTTCGGGCCGGTGATCCTGTTCGGCGAAGGCGGCACCTCGGTCGAGCTCCACGCGCGCCACGCCGTCGCGCTGGCGCCCGTCAACGACGCGCTGGCGAAGGACCTGGTGTCGCGCGCCGGCATGGACACGCTGCTGGGCGGCTACCGGGGAAGCAAGCCGGCCGACACGGCGGCCGTGCGCGACGTGCTGCGCAAGCTTTCGCGGCTGGCCTGCGAGCAGCCCCTGCTCGCCGAGCTGGACATCAACCCGCTGCTGGTCGATGAGCACGGGGTCCTGGCGCTGGACGCCCGGATAGGCCTTCGCGCCCCCGGGGCCGCGTCCTTGCCGCCGTCCATCAGCCCTTATCCGGCGGAGCTCGAAACACAGCTGCAGCTGGGCGGCGCCAGGCTGTCGCTGCGGCCCATCCGGCCCGAAGACGGCCGGCGGCTGGCGGCCTTTTATGCGCGGGCCACACCGGCCGACATGCGCCTGCGTTTTTTCATGTCGCGCCGCGAGGTGCCGCGCTCGGAGCTGGCCCGCTACAGCCAGATCGACTACGACCGCGAGATGACCTTCATCGCGCTGTCGCCCCGGGCCGGCGCCGGGCCGGAGATGGCGGGCGAGGTGCGCGCCGTCTGCGACCCGGACAACGAGCGCGCGGAGTTCGCCATCCAGGTCGCCGCGCCGTGGCAGGGCAAGGGGCTGGGCCGGCTGCTGCTGGACAGGCTGCTGGCCTACCTGCGCGGGCGCGGCACCAGGGAGGTGGCCGGGCAGTGCCTGCGCGAGAACGCCGCCATGGCGGCGCTGGCGCGTTCGGCCGGCTTCGAGGTCTCCGACGACAACAGCCAGGACACTTTCTCGATGCGGCTCGTTTTGAACCCACCCCCCAACGCGCCACCGGCGCCAGGAGCAACACATGGACTCACTACACCAACTACTCGTTCCGGTTGACGGCAGCCAGACTTCGGTCAAGGCGCTGGAAGCCGCGATTGAACTGGCGCGCCTGAACAGGGCGCGCCTGCGGCTGCTTTACGTCATCGACGCGCTCGACTACGCCAACGGCTTCGAGACGGCCAGGACTTATTACGAGGAAACGCTTCCCTTGATGCACACCGACGGCGAAAGGCTGCTGGCCCAGATGCGCAGCCTGGCCGAGGCCAAGGGGGTGGTGTGCGACAGCGTGCTGCTGGAGGCGGGCGCCGAACGCCTGTGCGACGTGGTGGCCGAACACGCCAGGCAGGTCCACGCCGACATGATCGTGCTGGGTTCGCACGGGCGGCGCGGCCTGAACCGCGTGCTGATGGGCAGCGACGCCGAGCAGATCGTGCGGCGCGCGCCCGTTCCGGTGCTGGTGATCAAGGCCTGAAGCCGCCCGGCGCGGCCCGGGCGGCCCCCGCGCTCCGTGCTCAGTCGCCGCTGATGCGCATCACGACCCGGCCCTCTATCGCGCCGCGGCGCATGCGGTCCAACACGCCGTTGATGTTGTCCAGCCGGTCCTCCGTGAAGGTGGTGCGCACCTTGCCTTCGCCGGCGAAGGCCAGCGCTTCCTGCAGGTCCTTGCGGGTGCCCACGATGGAGCCGCGCACCGTCTTGGCGTTCAGCACCACGTCGAAAATGGGCAGCGCGAAATCCCCGGGCGGCAGGCCGACCAGGGACATGGTGCCGCGCTTGTGCAGCATGCCCAGCCCCTGCGAGAAGGCGCTGCGCGAGACCGCGGTCACCAGCACGCCGTGCGCGCCGCGTATCGCCGTCTGCACTTCCTGGACCGGGTTTTGCCTGGCGGCGTTGACCACCATGTCGGCGCCCAGGCTTTTGGCCAGCTTCAGTTTCGCGTCGTCGATGTCGACGGCGATGACGTGAAAGCCCATGGCCTTCGCATACTGGACCGCCAGGTGGCCCAGGCCGCCTATGCCGGAAATCGCCACCCAGTCGCCCGGCTTGCACTCCAGCACCTTCAGGCCCTTGTAGACCGTCACGCCGGCGCACAGCACCGGCGCGATTTCGCTGAAGCCGACGCCGTCCGGCAGGTGGCCCACATAGCCGGGATCGGCAAGCACGTATTCGGCGTAGCCGCCGTTGACGCTGTAGCCGGTCATCTGCTGGCCGTCGCACAGCGTCTCCCAGCCGGTGATGCAGTGTTCGCAGTGCCCGCAGGCCGTGTGCAGCCAGGGAACGCCGACGCGGTCCCCCTCCTTGACGGTGGTGACACCCGCCCCGACCGCGGCGACGTAACCCACGCCCTCGTGGCCCGGGATGAAGGGCAGGGAAGGCTTGACCGGCCAGTCGCCGTCCGCGGCGTGCAGGTCGGTGTGGCACACACCCGAGGCCACGATCTTGACCAGCACCGTGCCGGGCGCCACGGTGGGCACGGGGACTTCCTCGATACGGAGCGGCTTGCCGAATTCATGGACAACCGCGGCTTTCATGGTTTGCATGGAGAGTTCCTGAAAAAAAGCAAAAGCGCGGCAGGCCGCCGCGCCGGACTTGTCGGGCAGTTTCCAGTTTAGGCAGGCGAAGCGCTTGCCGTCTTGATATTTCGCAAGCGGCGCGCGGGGCATGAGTCGCCGCGACAACACCTTGAGATCTAAAGAACTACACGCGCCGCACGCGCTAGTGCTGAAGACCGAGGGGCTTGCCGGAACAGGTCGGGCTTGTTTGCGCCAGGTCAATTTGCGGAAGGCGAAAACATTCCATACTGGAAATTCCATCCACCATTGAAGGAGAACGCCATGTACCAACGTATCCTGGTTCCCGTCGACGGAAGTCCCACCTCCAAACACGGCCTGCAGGAGGCCATCCGCATGGCCAGGCTGACCGGCGGCAAGCTGCGTTTGATGCACGTCGTGGATGTCACGTCCATCGCGCTGTCGTTCGACGCTTATGCGGGCTACCCCAGCGACTGGCTTGAAACCCTGCGCAAGGACGGCGAAGGCCTGCTGGCCGACGCCAGGGCGGTCGCCACAGCCGCCGGTGTGGAGGTGGAAACCGTGCTGCGCGACAACTTCGCGGTGCCGGTGCATGAACTGATCGTCAGCGAAGCCGGCGCATGGCCCGCCGACCTGATCGTGCTGGGCACCCACGGGCGCCGCGGCATGGGGCGTGTCATGCTGGGCAGCAGCGCCGAAAACGTCCTGCGGCGCTCGCCCGTCCCCGTGCTGCTGGTGCGTTCACCGGAGCCCGCCGGCAAGGCGGACGCCGCCGAAGAAGGCGCTGCGGTGAAGACCGTGCGCGTCAACCTTCCTTCGGGCGCGTTGTCCGTGGAATGAGCGGACCCGCGCAATCGCGTGTTACAGCAGCTTAGGCCCCGAACGCTCCATCTATCGTGTGCATCGCACCGGTGACGAAACTTGCCTCGGGGCCTGCCAGCCAGGCGACCATCCCTGCCACCTCTTCCGCACGGCCATGGCGCTTGATCGCCATGAAGCTGTGCATCAGATCCTTCATGGGGCCGTTTTCCGGGTTCGCCTCTGTGTCAATAGGACCCGGCTGCACGACGTTGATGGTGATTCCGCGTGGCCCGAAATCGCGTGCCAGGCCCCGCGCCATGCCTTGCAATGCGGACTTGCTGAGCGCGTAGGAAGCCATGCCGGGAACCGGCATGCGGTCTCCATTCACGGAGCCGATCACGATGATCCGCCCGCCCTCTGGCATCTTGCGCGCGGCTTCGACTGATGCGTGATACGGCGACTGGACGTTGATACGGAACAGGCGGTCGATGGCATCCGGGTCCTGGTCCAGCGCATCGCCGAAGATCGCGATGCCAGCGTTGACCACCAACACGTCAAGCGGTCCGCTGTCGCGCACCCTGGAGATGACCGCATCGCGGTCGGAGCTGTCGGTTTGGAACGCGGCGCTGCCGGTTTCGCTCGCCAGGGCACGGGCGGCGTCGGGCGATCCAGAATAGGTGAAGCTCACCTTTGCACCATCAGCGACAAAGCGCCGGACAATAGCTGCGCCGATTCCCCGGCTGCCGCCGAGCACCAGAACCGACTTTTCCTTGAATGAAGACATGGTCACCCCTATGAATAATGTAGTGTGTATTACATAATGCATCTTGCTCACCTGTCAAGGATTTTGTAACGATGACTACAGATATATCCAAGCCCCGTGGGAGGCCACGCCGTTTTGACCCGGTCGAAGCACTGGCCGCCGCACAAAAGCTGTTCCATGCAAAGGGCTATGACGCGGTGAGTGTGGCTGACCTGACCAAGGCTTTGGGCATCAACCCACCAAGCTTTTACGCCGCCTTCGGCAGCAAGGCCGCGCTTTACAGCCGCGTCCTGGACCGGTATGCGGACTTCGGCGCCATCCCGCTGCAACAAATCCTGCGGGCCGACCGGCCGGTGGGTGAATCACTGGCTGAAGTGCTGGTCGCCGCCGCCCACGCCTATGCGGACCCCGAAGCTTCCGGCTGCATGGTGCTGGAAGGCACGCGCAGCAACGAAGTGGAGGCGCGCGAGTCCGCCTGTGTTTTTCACGTTGCTGCGCAGGATGCCATTCGCCGCTTCATTGCCGAACGCCATCCAGAAGACGCGGATCGGCTGGCAGATTTCGTCTGCACCACCATGGCCGGCCTTTCCGCCAGCGCTCGCCATGGCCAATCGTTGGAACGTCTTGAAGCCACTGCACGCCTTGCTGGAAAGGCGCTCATGTCATCCGTGTGACCTGACCGTGCCCCGCCAGACGTGGCGCATTAAGAGCAGCGCGACTGCTTCAAGAAATAGTGGTTCGGTTGCCGCTGCCGGGGCCAGGGAACGAAAGAGGAGATGAATCGCGCATCTCCCTGAGTGTCAGAAGACATTTCCGGCATGCTGGCGCGGAGCGAAGCCGACCTGATTTCACTCGACTGCAGTGTCCTTAGGCATGCGAACTGGCCACGGCGGGTTTACGAGGGGCAGGTGCCGCCACCACCTCTATTGAGACCTCAACTTGGTAAAGGTCGCTATCGGCCAGAAGCAGACATCAGACCCGCAGGGCGCATTGATGGTGCTTAGGCGCAGTACGGTAGGCTGCAGGAATGAACGCTGACGGCGCACCGCCGAAAGTGCAATCGGGTCGACGGCTGGAGGAGCCCTTCATAATCAAGGCCTTCCCCGCTTGTTTGAGATGCCTACCTTCCGTCATGAATAAATTCTCGCTGCAACAGCAGGTGCTGAAACGGCTCGCCGAAGACCTGCTGCAAGCCGAAGATGCAGTGCGGGTGGCACACGAAACGGCGACCCACGCAGAAAATATCGCCGAAAACAAATACGACACATTGGGACTCGAAGCCGCCTACCTGGCCACCGGCCAGGTTCGGCGCGCCGAAGCCATCCGCCAGGCGATGGCCAAGTGGCGCCAATTCCTCCCGCGTCCCTACGACGCCAGCAAAGGGATACAGCTCGGCGCGCTGGTCTGCCTGGTCGATTCCGACGACAAGCAGCAACAGCTCTTTCTCGGCCCCGATGGGGGCAGCATGCAGTTGGTCAGCGGCACTCAGCGGGTTCAGGTCATCAGCATGGAAGCCCCTTTGGGCAGGGCCATGCTGGGCAAATGCGAGGGTGATGATGTGTCGATACAGGTCGCTGCAATCCGACAGCAGTTTGAGGTGCTGCGGGTTCATTGAGCCGTGAACGACTCCTCTGGGCCCATTGCAGCCGTCGGTAAGATGACAGCTTTCGGCCAGAAGCAGACATCGGACTTGCCCAAATAAGTGGAAACCTGCAAGCGGGATCGCAAAGCTTCTGCCGCGTCGGCGGGAGTGCCAGTCTCACGGTAGGAGGACGCAATGAACAACTCTGCAATCGAGAGGGAATTTTGGCTGTTGAATTCCGTCGAAATCTGATCCACTTAACGCAGTAATTTCCATCCAAATCTGACCCACGTAGGCACTACCCTGCTTGTTTTAAAAGCAGGGGAAATTAGGAGTGATAGACGTGGCGACATTGAATGTCATCAGACGCTGGGCA
>NZ_CALRNF020000052.1:0-22652 GCF_943369415.1 Polaromonas sp. YR568 | reverse complement strand
GAAGCCTTCGCCATGGCCGCCAACGAAGCCAAGCTGCGCGTCGCCGGCCAGCCCCGCATCAGCGAAAAAGAGGGCGCCCCCGAAGGCGAACTCGCGTTCGACGCGGTGTTCGAGGTCTATCCGGAAGTCAAGATCGCCGACCTGTCGGGCGCCGAAGTCGAAAAAGTCAGTGCTGAAGTCAGCGACGCGGCCATCGACAAGACCCTGGACATCCTGCGCAAGCAGCGCCGCACCTTCGCCCAGCGCGCGGCCGACGCGCCCGCGCAGGACGGCGACCGCGCCACCATCGACTTCGAAGGCAAGATCGACGGCGAACCCTTCGCCGGGGGCAAGGCCGAGGACTATCAGTTCCTGATCGGCGACGGCCAGATGCTCAAGGAATTCGAAGACGCCGTGCGCGGCATGAAAAGCGGCGAAAGCAAGACTTTCCCGCTGAACTTCCCTGCCGATTACCACGGCAAAGATGTCGCAGGCAAACAGGCCGACTTCCTCGTGACCGTCAAGAAAATCGAAGCCGCCCACCTGCCTGAAGTCAACGAAGCCCTGGCCAAGTCCCTGGGCATCGCTGAGGCAACGGTCGAAGGCCTGCGCGCCGACATCAAGAAGAACCTCGAGCGCGAAGTCAAATTCCGCCTGCTGGCCCGCAACAAGAACGCCGTGATGGACGCACTGGTCGCCAACGCCGAACTCGACCTGCCCAAGTCCAGCGTGCAGGCTGAACTGGACCGCATGGTTGAAGGCGCCCGCGCCGACCTCAAGCAGCGCGGTGTCAAGGACGCCGACAAGGCGCCGATTCCCGAAGAAATCTTCCGTCCGCAAGCCGAAAAGCGCGTACGCCTGGGTCTGGTGGTGGCCGAACTGGTGCGCACCAACGACCTGCAGGCCAAGCCCGACCAGCTCAAGGCCCACATCGAAGAGCTGGCCGCCAGCTACGAAAAACCGCAAGACGTGGTGCGCTGGTACCTGAGCGACAACCGCCGCATGGCCGAGGTCGAGGCTGTTGTGATCGAAAACAACGTGACCGACTTCGTGCTGGGCAAGGCCAAGGTCACCGAAAAAGCCATTTCCTTCGACGACCTGATGGGCCAGAACTGATTCTTCACCGCCTTTCCTGACATTGGGGCTTGTGCTTTGCGGCGCAGGCCCCAATTTCATTGGGCTACGGCATGACAGCTTGCGATCCGCTGCCGGCCCTTGCCGAAATTCCCTGCGGGAGTTTTTGGGTACAGTACAAACATCTCTGGAGAAAACAATGATGGTCCGAAACAGTATTTACGGCGGCGCCTATACCGGCCCGCAAGCCGGCGCCCAGGATGCGCAAGGCCTGGGCATGGTGCCCATGGTCATCGAGCAATCCGGCCGCGGCGAGCGCTCTTACGACATTTATTCGCGTTTGCTCAAAGAGCGCGTGATCTTCCTGGTGGGTCCGGTCAACGACCAGACGGCCAATCTGGTGGTGGCCCAGCTCCTGTTCCTGGAAAGCGAAAACCCGGACAAGGACATTTCCTTCTACATCAACTCCCCGGGCGGTTCCGTGACGGCCGGCATGGCGATCTACGACACCATGCAGTTCATCAAGCCCGACGTCTCCACCCTTTGCGTGGGCATGGCGGCCAGCATGGGCGCTTTCCTGCTGTCGGCCGGCACCAAGGGCAAGCGCTTTTCGCTGCCGAACTCGCGTGTGATGATTCACCAGCCTTCGGGCGGGGCGCAAGGCCAGGCGAGCGACATTGAAATCCATGCGCGCGACATCCTCAAGACGCGTGACCAGCTCAATCGCATCCTGGCGGCCAACACCGGCCAGCCCATCGAGAAGATCGAGCGCGACACCGAGCGCGACTACTTCATGTTCGCGGAAGACGCCAAGGAATACGGCCTGGTGGACCAGGTCATCGCCAAGCGGCCCTAAGCGTTTTCCGGCGGTTCAATGCGGTGAAAACCGGTCAAAACTGCCTGAAACCCCCTTGAAGTTGCTCTGCAACAACGGCGTTTTCTGTAACAGAAACGCCGTTTTTTTATTGGTTATCATTAGGTAACAGTTCCCCCCAGGCACCTTAAAGGCATCCCCACCAATGGCCGAGAAAAAAGGCTCCTCCAGCGAAAAGACTTTGCACTGCTCTTTTTGCGGTAAAAGTCAGCACGAAGTCAAAAAACTGATCGCTGGCCCCTCGGTATTCATCTGCGACGAATGCATCGATCTCTGCAACGAGATCATTCGCGACGAACTCCCCGCCGGCGAAGATGTCCGTGAAACGCGCACCGACCTGCCCACTCCCTCCGAAATCAAGGCCACTCTTGATGGTTATGTGATCGGGCAGGAACCGGCCAAGCGCACGCTGGCCGTGGCTGTGTACAACCACTACAAGCGCCTGCGCCACAAGGAAAAAGCCAAAAAAGACGACGTGGAACTGACCAAGAGCAATATCCTGCTGATCGGCCCCACCGGTTCCGGCAAGACGCTGCTGGCCCAGACTCTGGCGCGTACGCTCAATGTGCCGTTTGTGATGGCCGACGCCACCACGCTGACTGAAGCCGGTTACGTGGGCGAGGACGTGGAAAACATCATCCAGAAGCTGCTGCAAAGCTGCAACTACGAAGTCGAGCGCGCCCAGCAGGGCATCGTCTACATCGATGAAATCGACAAGATCTCGCGCAAGTCCGACAACCCGTCCATCACGCGCGACGTGTCGGGCGAGGGCGTGCAGCAAGCGCTGCTCAAGCTGATCGAAGGCACGATGGCCTCGGTGCCGCCCCAGGGCGGCCGCAAGCACCCGAACCAGGACTTCCTGCAGGTGGACACCACCAACATCCTGTTTATCTGCGGCGGCGCCTTCTCCGGCCTGGAAAAAGTCATTGAAAACCGCACCGAAGCCTCGGGCATGGGTTTCGGAGCCACGGTCAAAAGCAAGAAGTCGCGCACCCTGACCGACGCCTTCAAGGAAGTCGAACCGGAAGACCTGATCAAGTTCGGCCTGATCCCCGAACTGGTCGGCCGCATGCCCGTGGTTGCCACCCTGGCCGAACTCAGCGAAGACGCCCTGGTGCAGATCCTGACCGAGCCGAAAAACGCCGTGGTCAAGCAGTTCAGCAAGCTGCTGGCCATGGAGGGCGTCGATCTCGAGATCCGTCCCTCCGCGCTCAAGGCGATCGCCCGCAAGGCCCTGGCCCGCAAGACGGGTGCGCGCGGCCTGCGTTCCATCCTGGAGCAGTCGCTGATCGACACCATGTTCGACCTGCCCAATGCCAGCAACGTGGACAAGGTTGTCGTGGACGAGTCCACAATTGAGGAAAACAAGGCTCCTTTGTTGGTGTACCGAGAAGCGGCCAAGAAAGCCTGAACACCACAAAGGCTGGCCGGAATGCTTGAAAAGCGCCTCCCGCGCCCCATGTCTGGGTTGATTGTGTTTCGCCGGGCCACGCAACTGGCTGCCACGGCCAACGTTTAAGGTTTATATGTCCGGACAAACTTCATTGCCTTCCACCCCCATCGACCTGCCTCTCCTGCCATTGCGGGACGTGGTGGTTTTCCCGCACATGGTGATCCCGCTGTTCGTGGGCCGTCCCAAGAGCATCAAGGCGCTGGAGTCGGCCATGGAGGCCGAGCGCCGCATCATGCTGGTGGCGCAAAAAGCCGCCGCCAAGGACGAGCCCTCGGTCGAAGACATGTTCGAAGTCGGCTGCGTCGCCACCATCCTGCAATTGCTCAAGTTGCCAGACGGCACCGTGAAGGTGCTGGTCGAAGGCCAGCAACGCGCCACGGTCAACAAGATTGAAGAAGGCGAGCAGCATTTCTCCGCCAACGTGACGCCCGTCGAAACGGTGGCCGTGATCGCCGGCGACAAGACCAGTGAAATCGAGGCCTTGCGCCGCGCCGTGATGCAGCAGTTCGACCACTACGTCAAGCTGAACAAAAAAATCCCGCCTGAAATCCTCACCTCGATCTCCAGCATCGACGATGCCGGCCGCTTGGCCGACACGATTGCTGCGCACCTGCCGCTCAAGCTCGATGCGAAACAGGTGATCCTGGACCTGGCCAACGTCAAGGCGCGGCTTGAGAACCTCTACGAGCAGCTTGAGCGTGAAGTCGACATCCTCAACGTCGACAAGAAAATCCGCGGCCGCGTGAAGCGCCAGATGGAAAAAAACCAGCGCGACTTCTACCTCAACGAGCAGGTCAAGGCCATTCAGAAGGAACTGGGTGAAGGCGAAGAGGGCGCTGACATCGAAGAGATTGAAAAGAAGATCAAGACCGCCAAGATGCCGCAGGAAGCGCGCAAGAAGGCCGAGAGCGAGCTCAAGAAGCTCAAGCTCATGTCGCCCATGTCCGCGGAAGCGACCGTGGTGCGCACCTATATCGACGTGCTGACCGGCCTGCCCTGGAGCAAGAAGACCAAGATCAAGCACGACCTGGGCAATGCCGAGAACGTGCTCAATGAAGACCACTACGGGCTCGAGAAGGTCAAGGACCGGATCGTCGAGTACCTCGCGGTGCAACAGCGCGTCGACAAGCTCAAGGCGCCCATCCTGTGCCTCGTCGGGCCTCCCGGCGTGGGCAAGACCTCCCTGGGCCAGTCGATCGCCAAGGCGACCGGGCGCAAGTACGTGCGCATGGCCCTGGGCGGCATGCGCGACGAGGCTGAAATCCGCGGCCATCGCCGCACCTACATCGGCGCCTTGCCGGGCAAGGTGCTGCAAAGCCTGACCAAGGCCGGCACGCGCAACCCGCTGTTCCTGCTCGACGAGATCGACAAGCTGGGCACCGACTTCCGCGGCGACCCTTCCAGCGCCCTGCTGGAGGTGCTGGACCCTGAGCAGAACCACACCTTCGGCGACCACTACGTCGAGGTCGACTTCGACCTGAGCGACGTGATGTTCGTGGCCACCTCGAACTCGATGAACATTCCGCCGGCCCTGCTGGACCGCATGGAAGTGATTCGCCTGTCCGGCTACACCGAAGACGAAAAAACCAGCATCGCCATGCGCTACCTGCTGCCCAAGCAGGTCAAGAACAACGGCGTGAAGGAAGAAGAACTCGAAGTGCAGGAGCAGGCCGTGCGCGACATCGTGCGCTACTACACGCGCGAAGCCGGTGTGCGCTCGCTTGAGCGTGAGCTCTCCAAGATCTGCCGCAAGGTCGTCAAGGGCATACAGCTCAAGAAGATGACGCCCAAGGTCGTCGTGACGCCGGACAACCTTAATGATTTCCTGGGTGTGCGCAAGTACAACTACGGTCGCGCCGAGCAGCAGAACCAGGTCGGCCAGGTCGTGGGCCTGGCATGGACGGAAGTCGGCGGCGACCTGCTGACGATCGAAGCCGCCATGATGCCCGGCAAGGGCGTGATCACGCGCACCGGTTCGCTGGGCGATGTCATGAAGGAATCCGTGGAAGCCGCGCGCACGGTGGTGCGCAGCCGCTCCAAGATGCTTGGCATCAAGGACGAGATGTTCGAGAAGCGCGACATCCACATCCACGTGCCGGATGGCGCGACACCCAAGGACGGCCCGAGCGCCGGCGCCGCGATGACGACGGCTTTTGTGTCCGCCATGACGGGTATCCCGGTGCGCGGCGACGTGGCCATGACGGGCGAGATCACGCTGCGCGGTGAAGTCACCGCGATTGGCGGCCTGAAGGAAAAACTGCTGGCGGCTTTGCGCGGCGGCATCAAGACCGTATTGATCCCCGAAGAAAACGCCAAGGACCTGCAGGAGATTCCCGACAACGTCAAAAGCGGCCTGGAGATCGTGCCGGTGAAGTGGATAGACCAGGTGTTGCAGGTTGCGCTCGAACGCCAGCCTGTTCCCCTGACCGACGAAGAAGCTGCAGTGGCCGCGCCGGCCGCTGCGGTTGCGCCTGCGGAAGTCGCGGGCACGGTCAAACATTGATCTTTCAGCAAAAGTTTTTTGAGTCGATTTGGAAAAGTCAAAAAACTGCGCTATAATTTGAGGCTGTTATCGCGGGAGTAGCTCAGTTGGTAGAGCGCAACCTTGCCAAGGTTGAGGTCGAGAGTTCGAGACTCTTCTCCCGCTCCAATTTAAAGGGCAGCACTTCAAAATGCTGTCCTTTTTCATTGGGGGTTTCATATAAGTAGTCGGCAAAGCCATCGGGCTTGCCGAGGCAGACAGAATACGGCGCGGTAACAAAGCGGTTATGTACCGGATTGCAAATCCGGCTAGCCCGGTTCGACTCCGGGCCGCGCCTCCATCCAGACCCTTGTAATCAGCCCCAGCCATGGGGCTTTTTTGTTTGACAATAGCTTGTGAGACGCCGGCCCGGATGTTTGCACGGCGCGTTGAGTAAAGCGGTAAAGCGTTTGAGCCTGAGTGGTGAAATAGGTAGACACAGCGGACTTAAAATCCGCCGCTTCGTGAATAGCGGGCGTACCGGTTCGATTCCGGTCTCAGGCACCACAGCGGCACACCCATGCGCCGGGCGCGCCTTTGAAAACTGGGTAAGATAAATTCCATCATGTCCCGTTACAACACACCTTTTGAAATCCACGTGCACGGCGAAGTGCCTTTGCGTGCGGAGGTTACCTTTGAGCAACTGCAGGAGGCCTTGAAGCCGCTGTGGAAGTACGCGGGCTCCAAATCCCTGGCGGCGGCCGCCGCGAGCGCCTATGAGGAAGAGCCGGGCATCCGTTTCGACGTCCACAAGCATTTGCTGCAAATGTGCTGGACCGTGCCGGGCGACGAAGACTTCCGCCAGGCGCTCGACGAAATGTGCATGGGCCTCAACGACCTCGCGGAGGCGGGTGCGCCTATTGAGGTGACGTTTTACGATGCCGACTTTGACGAAGAGGAAGGCGCCGACGAGGAAGATGCGCGTGACGACTTCGTGATGTACTTTGTCGGCCCGACGCCGGCCGCCATCATGCAGGTGCAGCGCGACCTGCTGGTGCAGGACATGATAGGCCTGATGGAGCGCCACTTCGACGGCTCCGAACTCGGCGAGGTGGTCGCGGCGGTCGACAAGCTGTTCGAGCAGCGCTTCGATGCCCTCGTCAACTCCATGCAGCTCGGCAAGCCCCCACGCGGGCTGGGCGGGCCGCAGGGCGGCTCAGGCCACGGCGGCGGCCGCAAGCCGCGGCACCTGCACTAGGCGGCCTCAGGCAGGCATCCGGGGGCCGTTGCGCTTTGCGGCTCGCCGGGAAAGCCCAGGCCGCGCAGGTAAACATCAATCGCGCACTGGCCGACTTCCAGCAGGTCAAAGGCCTGCGGGTCCAGCAGCCAGTTCTGGATCAGCCCGTCGATCAGGGCGTGCAGGCCCTGCGCGCCCACCGATGCCGGCACCGGCAAGCCCAGGTTCATCTGGCTCGCGGCGGTTTCCATGCCCTGCTGAATGCGTTCCAGGAAGCCATTGCGCACCGTCAGGTGGCGAAGACGCACAGCCTGGAGTTCTTCCACGTATTCGACTTTTTGGGTCGCGACCTCGAACACCCGCCGTGTCTGCGTATCGGTCACGATTTGCCGCAGTGCATTGACGGTGGACAGACGTATCCGCTCAATGGCGTTGAGGCCGGCTTCGCCGGGGCTTTCCTGTCGCTCGTTCTCGTGCTTGAACGACTCTTCCATGGGCAGCGTGACCCGTTCCATCATCGCGTTGAAAAGGTCCGCCTTGTCCTTGAAGTGCCAGTAGACTGCGCCGCGCGTGGCACCGGCGCGCCGGGCAATGTCCTGCAAGCTGGTGCGTGACACCCCTTGCGCCTGAAACAGGTGTTCGGCCGCATCCAGCAGCTTGTGGCGTGTGGCCAGTGCTTCTTCTTTTGTCCGGCGGACCATCACTGTCTCCTGCAACGCATTTTTTTGATTCTTTTTTATACATTCACAAATGTATGTAAACTATAACACTCGCAAAAACCCTTATTCTTTTCGTTTTCGGTGGGCGTGCCGTGCCTCACTCACCGATCACGCCTTCTGCTTTGCGCCTTTTTCCCAAAAATTCGAGGAATAGCATGCCCAAGTCTCGCGTTGCCCATTCGTTTGTGCGCCCCCAATTCCTGAAATACACGCCTCTTGCCGGGGCTGCGGTGCTTGCCGTGCTGCTGGCCGGATGCGGCAAGGGCGCCAGCGCTCCCGGTGGCGCGCCACCCCCGGCGGAAGTCGGTGTGGTCACGGTCACCCAGGGTGACGTGGGCCTCATCACCGAGCTGCCCGGCCGCCTGGAGGCTTCGCGCATTGCCGAAGTCAGGGCGCGCGCCGCCGGCATCCTGCAAAAGCGCTTGTTCCGCGAAGGCAGCGACGTCAAGGAAGGCCAGCCGCTGTTTGCCATTGATTCCGCGCCGTACGCGGCAGCCGCCGCCAGCGCCAAGGCCGGCCAGGCACGCGCCGAAGCCAACCTGGCGCAGGCCAGCTCGCTGGCCGAGCGCTACAAGCCGCTGGTCGAGGCCAACGCCGTCAGCAAGCAGGAATACGCCACCGCTGTCGCCGCGCAGAAGCAGGCCGAAGCCGACGTCGCCGTGGGCAAGGCCAGCGTGCAGACGGCCAACATCAACCTGGGTTATGCCTCGGTGACGGCTCCGATTTCGGGCCGCATAGGCCGCGCGCTGGTGACCGAAGGCGCGCTGGTCGGGCAGGGTGAAGCCACCCAGCTGGCGGTGATCCAGCAGATCAATCCCATGTACGTCAACTTCACGCAGTCGGCGCCCGAGGTCATGAAGCTGCGCGCCGCCATGGAAAGCGGCCAGTTCAAGCGCGCCAGCGGCGCCGAAGCCGCCAGCGTGCGCATCGTGCTGGAAGACGGCACCGAATACGCGCGCCCCGGCCGCCTGCTGTTTTCCGACCTGACCGTGGACGCAACCACCGGCCAGATCACCCTGCGCGCCGAAGTCCCCAACCCCGGCAACCAGTTGCTGCCGGGCCTCTATGTGCGTGTGCGCCTTGAGCAGGCGCAGGCCACCAACGCCATCACCTTGCCGCAGCAGGCTGTCACGCGCTCGGGCCAGGGCGACTCCGTCATGGTGGTGGGCGCCGACGGCAAAGTCAGCCCGCGTACCATCAAGATCGGCTCGGCCCAGGGCAACCAGTGGGTGGTGCTTGACGGCCTGAAGACCGGCGAGCAGGTCATGGTCGACGGCTTCCAGAAACTGCAGCCCGGCGCCACGGTCAAGCCCGTGCCCTGGCAGGCGCCGGGCGCCAAGCCCGCCGCAGGCGCGGCTTCCGCCCCGGCTGCATCGGCATCGGCCGCCGCGAAACCCGCCGCTTCCGCAGCATCCGCTGCAGCGAAGTAAGGAGCCCAGCACATGGCCAAGTTTTTCATTGATCGGCCGATCTTTGCCTGGGTGATCGCCCTGTTCATCCTGGTGGTGGGCGGCGTGGCGATCACGCAGCTGCCGATCGCCCAGTACCCGCCCGTGGCGCCACCCGCCATCGTCGTCAACACCGCCTACCCGGGCGCTTCGGCCCAGACGCTGGAGGACAGCGTGCTGTCGGTGATCGAGCGCGAGATGAACGGTTCGCCCGGCCTCATCTACATGGAGTCGGTCGCGCAGGCCGACGGCTCGGGCAGCATCACGCTGAGCTTCGAACCCGGCACCAACCCCGACCTGGCGCAGGTGGACGTGCAGAACCGGCTCTCGCGCGCCGCGCCGCGCCTGCCCGCCGCGGTGACGCAGCAAGGCGTGCGCGTCGACAAGTCGCGCGCCAACTTTCTGCTGTTCACCATGCTCTCGTCCGACAATCCGGCGCATGACCCGGTGGCGCTGGGCGACTATGCCTCGCGCAATATCGTGCCCGAGCTGCAGCGCGTCAAAGGCATCGGCCAGGCCCCGCTGTTCGGCACCGAGCGCGCCATGCGCATCTGGCTGGACCCGGCCAAGCTGCGGGGCGTCAGCCTCTCGGCCAACGACGTCAACAATGCCATCCGCGCCCAGAACGCCCAGGTGTCCGCCGGCAGCATAGGCGACCGGCCCAACGTGGCAGGGCAGGGCATCGCGGCCACCGTGGTGGTCAACGGCCAGCTCGCCAATATCGAGCAGTTCAGCAACATCGTGCTGCGCGCCAACACCGACGGCTCGTCGGTGCGCCTGAAAGACGTGGCGCGCATCGAACTGGGCGGCCAGTCCTACGCGACCTCGGCTCGCCTGAACGGCCAGCAAGCGATTGGTATCGGCGTTCAGCTCGCGCCCAGCGGCAATGCCCTGGCCTCGGCCAAGGCCGTGCGCGAGAAGATGGCCGAGCTCGAGCGCTATTTCCCGCAAGGCATGAAGTGGAGCATCCCCTACGACAGCTCGCGCTTCGTCAAAATTTCGATCTCGCAAGTGGCCGAGACGCTGTTCGAAGCCGTGGCCCTGGTGTTCCTGGTGATGTTCCTGTTCCTGCAGAACTGGCGCTACACCATCATCCCGACCATCGTGGTGCCCATCGCGCTGCTGGGTACCTTCGCCACCTTGCTGGCGCTCGGGTTTTCCATCAACGTGCTGACCATGTTCGGCATGGTGCTGGTGATCGGTATCGTGGTCGATGATGCGATCGTGGTGGTCGAGAACGTCGAACGCATCATGACCGAGGAGGGCCTGCCGCCGCTGGAGGCCACCCGCAAAGCCATGGGCCAGATCTCGGGCGCCATCATCGGCGTGACCGTGGTGCTGATTTCGGTCTTCGTGCCGCTGGCCTTCTTCGCGGGCTCGACCGGCAACATCTACCGCCAGTTCTCTGCGGTGATGGTGTCGTCCATCGCCTTTTCGGCCTTCATGGCCCTGTCGCTTACGCCGGCGCTGTGCGCCACGCTGCTCAAGCCCGTCGAGGCCGGGCACCACCATGCCAAGACCGGCTTCTTCGGCTGGTTCAACCGCGGCTTCTCGCGCACGGCCAAGGGCTATGAGAGCGTGGTCGCGCGCATCCTCAAGCGCGCGGCGCGTTACCTCATCATTTACGTCGCCATCATCGGCGCGGTCGCGGTGGTCTACCTGCGTTTGCCCACGTCTTTCCTGCCCAACGAAGACCAGGGCAACCTGCTGGTGAACGTGCAACTGCCGCCGGGCGCGACCTACGAGCGCACGCTCTCCGTCATGCAGACCGTCGAAGGCTTCATGCTCAAGCAGCCCGAAGTCGAAAGCATGGTCGGCGTGCTGGGCTTCAGCTTCTCGGGCCAGGGCCAGAATGCGGCGCTCGCTTTCGTGACGCTCAAGGACTGGAAAGAGCGCGACGGCGAAGCGCACTCGGCCAGCGCCGTGGCGGGCCGCGCCTTCGGTGCGCTCATGGGTGTGCGCGATGCGTTCATCTACCCGCTGAGCCCGCCGCCGATTCCCGAGCTGGGCACGGCTTCTGGCTTCAGCTTCCGCCTGCAGGATCGCGGCGGCGCGGGCCACCAGGCACTCGTCAATGCGCGCAACCAGTTGCTGGGCCTTACCGCCAAGAGCCCGGTCCTCGCGCAGGTGCGTCCCGACGGACTGGAAGACGCGCCGCAGCTGCAGATCGACATCGACCGCGACAAGGCCAACGCACTGGGCGTGACTTTCGACTCGATCAACTCGGTGCTGTCGACCTCGCTGGGCTCCAGCTATATCAACGACTTCCCGAACCAGGGCCGCCTGCAGCGCGTGGTGGTGCAGGCCGATGCGCCCGCGCGCATGCAGCCCGACGACCTGCTCAGGCTGAACGCCAGCAACAACAAGGGGCAGCCGGTGCCGCTGTCGGCCTTTGCCAGCACGCGCTGGATCACGGGCGCGATGCAGACGGTGCGCTACAACGGCTACCCCGCGATGCGCATAGGCGGTACGGCCGCACCGGGCTACAGCACGGGCGCTGCCATGGCCGAGATGGAAAAGCTCGCGGCGCAGCTGCCACAAGGTTTCGGCTTTGAATGGACGGGCCAGTCGCGCGAGGAAAAACTCGCCGGCTCGCAGGCCACGCTGCTCTACGGCTTCGCCATCCTGGCGGTGTTCCTGTGCCTGGCCGCGCTGTATGAAAGCTGGAGCATTCCGCTGGCGGTGATCCTGGTCGTGCCGCTGGGCGTGATCGGCGTGCTGCTGGCAACCCTGTTCCGCGGCTACGCCAACGACGTGTACTTCCAGGTCGGCCTGATCACCATCATCGGCCTGTCGGCGAAGAACGCGATTCTGATCATCGAGTTCGCCAAGGACCTGCAGGCCCAGGGCAAGGGCGTGATCGAGTCCGCCCTGGCGGCAGCCCACCTGCGGTTCCGCCCCATCGTCATGACCTCGCTGGCCTTCGGCCTGGGTGTGCTGCCGCTGGTGCTGGCCTCGGGCGCGGGCTCCGCGAGCCAGCGCGCCATCGGCACCGGCGTGATAGGCGGCATGATCACCGGCACGGCCCTCGCGGTGATTTTTGTCCCGGTGTTCTTCGTGGTGGTGCGCGGCCTCTTCAAGGGCAGCGAACGGCAAAACAGGATGTATTCGGAGCATGCCAAAGCGGCAGGCATCACCGGAGAGGAAGGAAATGAAGGTAAGGCCCATGAGTAATTCCCCATCCAGGCTTTCAGGGCTTCCACAGCTTCTGGCGCTTGCGGCAGCGGCGGCGCTGCTCACCGGCTGCTCCATGATCCCGAAGTACGAACGGCCGGCCGCCCCGGTGGCCGACCAGTACCCCACCACATCGGGCTGGATCGCCGAGTCCGCGCAGACGCAGCCCACGCCCAACACGCCGGCCGCGGCCGACATCGAGTGGCAGGCGTTTTTCAGCGACCCGCAGCTGCGCAAGCTCATCGATGCCGCCCTGCGCAACAACCGTGACCTGCGCATCGCCGTGCTCAACATCGAGCAGGCGCGCGCGCAGTATGGGATCCGGCGCGCCGACCAGTTCCCGACCATCAGCGCCGGCATCACAGGTTCGCGCCAGCCCAATGCCAACGGCAACGGCAGCATCAGCAGCGCCTACACCGGCGGTTTGCTGATGACGTCCTATGAGCTGGATTTCTTCGGCCGTGTCGCCAGCCTGAAGGAGGCGGCGCTCGCGCAGTACCTGGCCACCGAAGAAGGGCGCAAGACCACACAGATCAGCCTGATCGCCGCAGTGGCCAACACCTATCTCGCGCTGCTGGCCGACGAGGAATTGCTGGCGATCACGCAGCAGACGCTGGCCACGCGCGAAGAATCGCTCAAGCTCAGCAAGCTGCGTTTTGACAACGGCGTCACCTCCGAGCTGGACTACCGCCAGGCCGAATCGGTCACCGAAGGCGCTCGTGTCGCGCTGGCCCAGCAGGTGCGCCAGCGCGCGCTGGACCAGAACGCCCTGACGTTGCTGCTGGGTCAACCCCTCACGGGTGAACTCGCGGTGGCTCTGCCGGCCGGCAAGGGCCTGTCCGATGCGCCCATGATGATCGACGTGCCCGCGGGCCTGCCTTCGGACTTGCTGACCCGCCGCCCCGACGTGCGCCAGGCCGAGCAGCAATTGTTGTCCGCCAATGCCGATATTGGTGCGGCGCGCGCGGCGTTCTTCCCGCGCATCTCGCTCACGGCCAGCGCCGGCAGCGCCAGTTCGCACCTGTCGGGCCTCTTCAAGAGCGGCTCCTACGGCTGGACCATGGCGCCGCAGCTGATCCTGCCGCTCTTTGACGCCGGCCGCAACCGCGCGGGGCTGGATTCGGCCAACGCCGGGCGCGACATCGCCATTGCGCAGTACGAAAAATCCGTCCAGACGGCTTTCCGCGAAGTGGCCGATGCCCTGGCCGGCCGTGCCACTCTGGGCGAGCAACTGCGCGCCCAGCAGGCCCAAGCCAACTCCGAAGCCACGCGTTTCAAGCTGGCCGACCTGCGCTACCAGAACGGCATTGCCAGCTACCTCGACCAGCTCGACGCGCAGCGCGCGCTGTTCGCCGCGCGCCAGGCCGTGGTGCAGACCCGCCTGGCCCAGCTCCAGAGCCAGGTCACGCTGTACAAAACGCTGGGCGGCGGTTGGAAAGAACCGCCCCCTGAAGAAGCGCTAAGCCTGAAGGTCGATACCCGGCTTAGCCGCTGATCGCTTGCCGCATGGTTCACAGCCGCCCGCCCTGTTCAAGGGGCGGGCTTTTTTTTGCCCATTTCCTGAATGGCCGGCACCTCCAGTTGTGAGCAAGTGTGCCGGATGTATCGGCTCCCATAGAGGCGCTCGATAAGGCACGGTAATTGCTGAAGGGTTACTCCCTACAAGGTGGCACTGGGGGCGGCGGTATATTCGCGCCGACTGACAGGCCAAACGTCGAGTCTTCCACGGGAGGCGAGACGCTCCATCAACCATGGCGGGCCACAAGCCCGCCAGTTTTTTTATCCGGGAGTGCAACAAACATGAACTCAAACTGCACGATGAGGGCGCTGACATGCGCTGTGCTGCTGGCCTCGGCCGGCCTGGCCGCCGCGGCCACGGTGCCCGCGGGCGTGAAACTGCATGAAACGCAGGAACTGGTCCGCAACAACGGCTCCGAGCCCGAAACCCTGGACGCCGCGCTGGCGACAGGCGTGCCGGCCAACAACGTGATCCGCGACATGTTCGAAGGGCTGTGCGCCGCCGACAACAACGGCAAGATCGTGCCGGGCGTGGCCGAAAGCTGGAAGCAGGTTGATCCCCAGACCTGGGTCTTCAAGCTGCGCAAAAATGCCAAGTGGTCCAATGGCGACCCTGTCACCGCCGAGGACTTCATCTACAGCATGCGCCGTTTCGTCGACCCGGCCACCGCCTCGAAATACGCCTCCACCTACGGCGTCTTCCTGCTCAACGCGAAAGAGATCATCGAAGGCAAAAAGCCCGCCGCCGAACTGGGCGTCAAGGCCGTCGATCCCTACACCCTGGAAATCAAGACGCCTTTCCCGGTCAGCTTCCTGCCCGAAGTCGTTTCCAACCCCCAGCTCGCGCCCCTGCACAAGGCCACCCTCGAAAAATTCGGCAAGGACTGGACCCGGCCCGCCAACATGGTGAACAACGGCGCCTTCTCGCTCAAGGACTGGCAGGTCAACAGCAAGATCATCCTGGTCAAGAACCCCGCGTACTGGGATGCCAAAAACGTCCAGCTCACCAAGATGACCTACCTCCCGGTCGAGGACGGCAATGCCGACGTCAAGCTTTATGAGTCGGGCGAGAACGACTGGGTCTATCAGCTCCCGCCCGGCACCTACGACAAGTACAAGGCGCAGTACCCCAAGGAAATCCGCAACACCGACATGCTGGGCCTGCGCTACTACTCGCTGAACAACGCGGACCCGGCCCTCAAGGACATCCGGGTGCGCAAGGCGCTGTCCATGGCGCTGGACCGCGACATCCTCGCGCAGCGCGTCACGGCCGACGGGCAGACGCCGGCTTACGGCGTGATCGTCAAGGGCACTTCCGGCGCCGACGTCACCGCCTACGACTGGGCCAAGTGGCCCGCCGACAAGCGCATTGCCGAAGCGAAGAAACTGCTGAAGGAAGCGGCGCTGCCGCCGGGCACCAAGCTCAAGTTCTCCTACAACACCAGTGATTACCACAAGAAGATGGCCATCTTCGCGGCTTCCGAGTGGAAGACCAAGCTGGGCCTGGAGGTTGAACTCGAGGCCATGGAATTCAAGGTGCTGATCAAGAAGCGCACCGACAAGGACTACCAGATCGCCCGCAACGGCTGGGTGGCCGACTACAACGACGCCACCACCTGGCTCACGCTGGTGCAGTGCGACTCGGACCAGAACTACCACAACAGCTGCAACCGCAAGGCCTCGGCGCTGATCGACGAGGGCAACCAGCAATTGGACCCGGCCAAGCGCAAGGTGCTGCTGACGCAGGCCGCGAAGATGATCATGGAGGACTACCCCATCATCCCGCTGCTGCAGTACACCGTGCCGCGGCTGGTCAAGCCCTATGTGGGCGGTTACTCGACCACCAATGCGCTGGACCGCTACCGCGCCAAGGACCTGTACATCATCAAGCACTGAGGACGGCTTTGGGGGCGGGCGCCGCCGCGCGCCTGCCTGCCGCGTCTTTCTTTCACCGCATTCCGATATTTTGCTGATGCCATGCCGGCCTTTCAGGGCTAAGCTGTACCCGGCCCGCACATTCATGCGCTCACACTGACATCCACCGGAGACACCCTCATGTGGTCTTACACCTTCAGGCGCATCCTGGCGACGATCCCGACCTTGCTGGCTGTCGTCACCGTCTGCTACCTTTTGCTGCACGGCACGCCGGGCGGGCCTTTTGACGACGAGCGCAAGGTGTCCGCGGCGGTGCTGGCCAACCTGCAGGCCAAGTACCACCTCGACCAGCCGCTGTGGCGGCAGTACCTGTACTACCTCAACAGCCTGCTGCACGGCGACCTGGGCGCGTCCTTCCGTTATGCCGACTGGTCGGTCAACGAACTGGTGGCCAAGGCGCTGCCGGTCTCCGCGGCGATAGGCGGAGGCGCCATCGTCATCTCTTTGTTCGTCGGGGTGTTCCTCGGCACCATGGCCGCCCTGCGGCAGAACAGCGCCATCGATTACGCGGTGATGCTGCTCGGCAACGCGGGCCATGTGTTTCCTTCGTTTGTGATCGGCCCGGTGCTGATCCTGGTGTTCGCCGTCTGGCTCAAGGTCGCGCCGGCCGGCGGCTGGGACGATTTTTCGCCGCGCTTCATGGTCCTGCCCATGCTGCTGCTGATCTTCATCAATGTGGCGACGATAGGACGCGTCATGCGCGGCAGCCTGATCGAGGTGCTGCACAGCAATTTCATACGCACCGCGCGCGCCAAGGGCCTGCCCACGCGCACCATCATCCTGCGCCACGCCCTCAAGCCGGCGCTGCTGCCCGTGGTGTCCGTCATGGGGCCGCTGGCGATTTCGTCGATCACCTCGGCCATCGTGACCGAGTCGGTGTTCTCGCTGCCGGGCATCGGCAAACTGATCGTCAACGGCGCCGCCAACCGCGACTACACCCTGGTGCTGGGCCTGGTGGTGCTGGTGACCGTGATCGCCGTGACGCTCAACCTGCTGGTCGACCTGGCGTATGCCTTGCTTGACCCGAAGATCCGGTATTGAAGCGAAACGCCATGCTGTTCAGGAACAATGACAAACAAGACAGGCTCGTCGCGTCGCTGGGCAACACGCTGGCGGCGGCGCCGGCCGACATCGCGGGGCGCAGTCCCTGGGCCGACGCGCGCGGGCGTTTCCTGCGCAACAAGGCCGCGGTGTTCAGCCTGGGCTTGCTGGCTTTCATCACGCTGTGCTGTATCGCCGGGCCCTGGCTGCTGCCGCATGCCTTCGACGCTGCCGACTGGGATGCCATGAGTTTGCCGCCCACGCTCAAGAACGCGCATTTCTTCGGCACCGACGAGTCGGGCCGCGACCTGCTGGTGCGCAGCCTGGTCGGCGGCCGCATATCCCTGATGGTGGGTCTCCTGGCCACGCTGTCGGCTGTCACGCTGGGCATTGTCTGGGGTGCGACGGCGGGCTTTATAGGCGGCAAGGTGGACGCCTTCATGATGCGCGTCGTCGACATGATGTACGCCGTGCCTTACCTGCTGATCGCGATCCTGATGGTGACAATTCTGGGGCGCGCCTTCTACCTGGTGGTGATCACCATCACGGTGTTCTCCTGGATGGACATGGCGCGCGTGGTGCGCGGCCAGACCCTGTCGCTGCGTTCGCGCGAGTTCATCGAAGCGGCGCGCGCCCTGGGCGTGCCGACGCGGCGCATCATCTTCCAGCACATCGTGCCCAACCTGCTGGGCATCGTGGTGATCTACACCACGGTGACCGTGCCGGCCGTGATCCTGGTCGAGTCGGTACTGTCCTTCCTGGGGCTGGGCATCCAGGAGCCGATGACGAGCTGGGGCGTGCTGATCCACGATGGTGCCTCCGTCATGGAGGTGTCGTCGTGGATGCTGCTGTTCCCGGCCGGCCTGCTGTCGCTGACCCTCTACTGCTTCAACTACATCGGGGACGGCCTGCGCGATGCGCTGGACCCCAAGGAACGCTGAGCGACACCATGAGCCTGATTGAAGTCAACGACCTTGGCGTGCAATTCCAGACGCAGGACGGCGTGGTCTATGCCGTCAACGGCATCAACTTTTCGCTGGACAGGGGCCAGACCCTGGGCATCGTCGGCGAAAGCGGCTCCGGCAAAAGCCAGAGCGTGCTGGCCATGATGGGCCTGCTGGCCGGCAACGGCAAGGCCACCGGCCAGGCCCTGTACCAGGGGCGCGACCTGCTGGCCATGAAACCGGCCGAGCTCAACAAGATACGCGGCAACCGCGTGGCCATGATTTTCCAGGACCCCATGACTTCGCTGAATCCCTACCTGACGGTGGAGAGGCAGATGACCGAGGTGCTGCAGTTCCACAAGGGCATGGACCGCAAGTCCGCGCGCACCCGCTCGGTGCAACTGCTCGATGCGGTGAAGATTCCCGAGGCCGCGCGCCGCATCACGATGTATCCGCACGAATTTTCCGGCGGCATGCGCCAGCGCGTGATGATCGCCATGGCCTTGCTGTGCGAACCCGAGGTGCTGATCGCCGACGAACCCACGACCGCGCTGGACGTGACGGTGCAGGCGCAGATCATCGCCTTGCTGCGCGAGCTGCAGCGCGACTTCGGCACCGCCATCATCATGATCACGCACGACCTGGGCGTGGTGGCCGGCCTGTGCGACGAGGTCATGGTGCTCTACGGCGGGCGCGTGATGGAGCAGGGCGGCGCCGACAGCATTTTTTACCGCGCCTCGCATCCCTACACCGTGGGCCTGCTGGGCGCCATACCGCGCCTGGACGCCGAAGATGAGGCGCTGGTCGCCATTCCCGGCGCGCCGCCCAATATGGCGAAGCTGCCCAGGGGCTGCCCGTTCAGTGCGCGCTGCACGCTGGCCAGCGAAGAGTGCTTCGATGTGTTGCCCGCGTTGCTGCCGGCCGGGCACGATGCCGCCGTGCTCAGGGCCTGCCACCGATCCGTGCAGGCCGTGGCCGAACTCGCGGCAAAAGGAGCCACCCATGCGTGAGGCGCGCCTACCCATCCTGTCGGTGCGGGACCTCAAGGTGCATTTCAAGGTCAAAAGCGGCAGTGCCTGGCCCTGGTCGCGGGCCCGCACCCTCAAGGCCGTGGACGGCATTTCTTTCGACATCCATGCGGGCGAAACCCTGGGCGTGGTGGGCGAGTCGGGCTGCGGCAAGTCGACGCTGGCGCGCGCGGTGCTCAACCTGATTCCCGCCACGGCCGGCAGCATCACCTGGATGGGCCGCGAGATGACGGGCGCTTCCGCCCAGGCCTGGCAGAGCGCCAGGGCGGACATCCAGATGATCTTCCAGGACCCGCTGGCCTCGCTGGACCCGCGCATGACCATCGCGCAGATCATTGCCGAGCCCTTGCGCACGCACCGCGCCGGCATGCCGGAGGCCGAGGTGATGCAGCGCGTCAAGGCCATGATGAGCCGCGTCGGCCTGACGGCGCAGCAGATCAACCGCTACCCGCATGAGTTCTCCGGCGGCCAGTGCCAGCGCATCGGCATTGCGCGGGCGCTGATCCTGGAGCCCAAGCTCATCATCTGCGACGAGCCGGTGTCGGCGCTCGACGTGTCCATCCAGGCGCAGATCATCAACCTGCTCAAGGACTTGCAAAAGTCCATGGGTCTGGCGCTGATCTTCATCGCCCATGACCTGGCCGTCGTCAAACACATCAGCGACCGCATCCTGGTGATGTACCTCGGGCACGAAATGGAAGTGGCGAACAAGAAAGCGCTGTACGCATCGCCGCGCCATCCCTACACACAGGCGCTGCTGTCGGCCATCCCGATTCCAGACCCGGTACTGGAACGCAAGAAGGTGATCCAGCTGCTGCAGGGGGATTTGCCTTCACCCATGGCGCCGCCTTCAGGCTGTGTGTTCCGCACGCGCTGCCCGCTGGCCATTGCGCGCTGCGCTGAAGAAGTTCCGGCGTTGCGCCGCCTGAGCGACCAGACGGAAGCGGCCTGCCTTTTGGCTTAGAAGCTGTTCAGCGGAAGACGCACAGGTAGACCACGAAAATCAGGACCAGCCATAGCGTCTCCACCAGCATCAAGGCCATGGGCCGCCAGCCGAGCTTGACCAGTTCCTCGAACGATGTCTTGATGCCCAGCGCCGCGATGGCAACCACCAGGCAGACGCGCGAGACCTGGCCCAGCGCTTCATTGAGCCTGGGCGTGACCACGCCCAGGCTGTTGGCCAGCACCAGAGTCATGAAGCCGACCAGGAAGAAAGGCAGCAGCGGCGTGCGCCGGCCGGCAGCGCCATCAGGGCTGCCGCGCCGCCGCCAGTACCAGGCGAGCACCGCCACCACCGGCACCAGCAGCGTCACGCGAAACAGCTTGACGATGACTGCGACGTCCCCGGTCTCATGCGACATCATCAGGCCCGCCCCGACGACCTGCGCCACGTCGTGGATGGTGCCGCCCAGGAAGATGCCGGCGCCGGTGTCGTCCAGCCGCAGAACCCGGGCGAGCAAGGGATAGGCGATCATCGCCAGGGTCGACAGGCCCGTGACGCCGACCACCGTCAGCAGCGTGTGGCGCTCGTTGTCTGGTGTCTTGGGCATCACGGCCGCCACCGCCAGCGCCGCCGAAGCGCCGCAAATCGAAACAGCCGCGCCGCAGAGCAGGCCGAAGTCGATGCTCAGGCCCAGGCGCCGCGCCAGCCAGGCGCCCAGCGCGATGGCGCTGGCAATGGCGATCACCGCCGTGGCCAGCGGCCCTATGCCCAGTTGCCCGATTTGCGCCAGCGTGATGCGCGCGCCCAGCAGCGCCACGCCTATGCGCAGCAGCGTCCTGGCGCAGAACTCGATGCCGGGCCGGCAGCGCGCGTCCTGGTGCAGAAAATGAAAAGCCAGGCCGAACAGCAGGGCGTAGAGCAATTGCGGGCCGCCGTAATGCTCGGAGAGGAAAGTGGCGCCCAGCATGATGAGCAGCGGCAAGGCCAGGCCAGGCCACAGGCTGCGGGTGTGGAGAAGCCAGGGGCGCGCAGAGCTGAGCATGGTCGTGAAAAACCTGGTGGAAGAAGGCCGGAATAAAAAGGAGGAAGCGCCGGCGGGCGGCGCGGCGGCAAGCCCTGCTCAGGCGCGCAGCGCGGCGAAGCCCTGCTGCAAATCGCCCAGCAGGTCCGCCGGGTCTTCAAGCCCGATGTGCAGCCGTATGACCTGGCCGCGGCCGGACCAGTCTGCCACGCTGCGGGCGTTGCGCATATTGGCCAGCGTGACCAGGCTTTCATAGCCACCCCAGGAAGCGCCCAGGCCGAACAGCCGCAAGCCGTCGATCAGCCGCTCGGCGCCCGCCTGGTCGAAGCTGCCTTGCAGCTCGAAAGACAGCAGGCCGTTGGTGCCCGTGCAGTCGCGCTGCCAGAGGGCGTGGCCAGGGTCGCCGGGCAGGGCGGGGCAGAACACGGTGGCCACTTCGCTGCGCGTCTGCAGCCAGGCCGCCACCTTCAGGGCGTGGCTTTCATGCAGGGCCAGGCGCGCGGCCATGCTGCGCGCGCCGCGCAGCACCAGGTAGGCGTCGTCCGGGCTCACCGTCATGCCGAAGGCATCGCTGCGCTCATTCAACGCCTGCCAGGCGGCTTGTGTGGTGGCCACGGTGCCCATCATCACGTCGGAATGGCCCGACAGGTATTTGGTGGCCGCCATGACGGACACGTCGGCGCCCAGCGCCAGCGGCCGGTACTGGCAGCCCGATCCCCAGGTGTTGTCGGCCACCAGCAGCAGGCCTTTGGCGTGCGCGATCGCGGCCAGGCGCGGCAGGTCGCACATTTCATACACCAGCGAGCCCGGGCATTCGGCATAAATCATGCGCGTGCCGGTCTCGATTTTTTCTTCCACGCCGCTACCGTCGGCCGCAAAAAAAGTACAGCGGATGTTGTAGGGCGTGAGGAAGGAGTCCACCAGCTTGCGTGCCGGCTCGTAGACGCTGTCCGACATCAGTATGTGGTCGCCGGGCTTGAGGTAGGACAGCAGCGTCATCGCGATCGCGGCCAGGCCCGTGGGGAAAAGCCGCGTGCGGTAAGCGCCTTCAAGTTCGCTCACCAGGTCTTCCAGCGCGTAATTGGTCGGGTTGCCGCGCGCCCCATAGGTGAACAGGCGCTCTTCGCCGCGCCGCACGCGCATCTCGTGCTGGTGCGCCGTGCTGTCGAACAGCACGGTGCTGGCGCGCACCACGGGCGGGTTGACCGGTCGCCCACCCGCATAGGCCGGCTGCTTGCCGGCATGGACCAGGCGCGTCAGGGGTGACGGGTTGGGCGAGGTGGCCGGCGGCGGTTTTTTGTTCATGTCGGGAGCGCCCTGGTGAAGACGGAGTGACAGACTGCGGGATCAGTCTAGCTTGGCACCCGAAAGTTTGACGACGCGCGACCAGCGGGCGATGTCTTCCTTGAGCTGCGCGGCAAAGGCCGCCGGCGTGTTGCCCACCACTTCGCTGCCGCCTTCGGTGATCAGCTTGCTGACTTCCGGCGATTTCAGGGCGCGCACGATGCTGTCATGCAGGTAGGCCACGCGCTCGGGAGGCGTTCCGGCCGGTGCGAAGAAGCCGTACCAGTCTTCAAAGGTCGAGTTGCGGTAGCCCAGCTCTTCCAGCGTCGGCACCTTGGCGAACACGCCGATGCGGCGCGGGCTGGTGACGGCCAGCGCGCGCATCTTGCCGTTCTGGATGAAGCTGGACACCGAGGCGGTGGAGGTGATCAGCACGTCCACCTGGCCGCCCAGCAGGTCGGTGATGGCCGGTGCCGCGCCCTTGTAGGGCACGTGGGTCATGGCGATGGCGCTGTCCTT
>NZ_CALRNF020000051.1:0-25960 GCF_943369415.1 Polaromonas sp. YR568 | reverse complement strand
AGCCGGCGCCGCCCAGCGCATCCTGCCCGCGTCCAAACGCAAGAAGATCATCAGCAAGGCCGAGGTCGAGGAGATCGTGGCCAAGATCGCCCGCATCCCGCCCGCCAACGTGTCCAACGACGACCGCGGCAAGCTCAAGACGCTGGAGCGCGACCTCAAGAGCGTGGTGTTCGGCCAGGACAAGGCGCTCGACGTGCTCGCGTCCGCCGTCAAGATGGCGCGCTCGGGCCTGGGCAAGGACGACAAGCCTATCGGCTCCTTCCTGTTCTCCGGCCCCACGGGCGTCGGCAAGACGGAAGCGGCCAAGCAGCTGGCCTACATCATGGGCATCGAGCTGATCCGCTTCGACATGTCCGAGTACATGGAGCGCCATGCCGTGAGCCGCCTGATAGGCGCGCCCCCGGGCTACGTCGGTTTCGACCAGGGCGGCCTGTTGACCGAGGCCATCACCAAGAAACCGCATGCCGTGCTGCTGCTCGACGAGATCGAAAAGGCACACCCGGACATCTTCAACGTGCTGCTGCAGGTCATGGACCACGGCACGCTGACGGACAACAACGGGCGCAAGGCCGATTTCCGCAACGTCATCATCGTCATGACCACCAATGCCGGTGCCGAGACGATGAACAAGGCGACCATCGGCTTTACCAACCCGCGCGAGTCCGGCGACGAGATGGCCGACATCAAGCGCCTGTTCACGCCCGAGTTCCGCAACCGCCTGGACGCCACCGTGAGCTTCAAGGCGCTCGATGAGACCGTCATCCTGCGCGTGGTCGACAAGTTCCTGCTGCAGCTCGAAACCCAGCTGGCCGAGAAGAAGGTGGAAGTCACCTTCACCGACACGCTGCGCAAGTACCTCGGCAAGAAGGGCTTCGACCCGCTGATGGGCGCGCGCCCGATGCAGCGCCTGATCCAGGACACGATCCGCCGCGCGCTGGCCGACGAACTGCTGTTCGGCCGCCTGATGGACGGCGGGCGCCTGACGGTCGACATGAAAGTGACGACCGACGAAAAAGGCGTGGAAACCGGCGAAGTCGAGCTCGACATCCAGCCCTTGCCCAAGAAAGAGGGCAAGGCCAAGCCTGAAGCCGAGGCGGCGGAGACCAACTGAGGCGGCAAGGTCAAGCGCTGATTTTTCAGTCACGCCCCAAGCAAGCCCTGAAAGGCCGGTAGCATCACGCTATCGGCCTTTTTTCATGCCCGCCAGCGCCGCCAACTCCTTTCACATCCCGCCTTGACGCTTCCCGAACTCAGCTCCGAATGGAAAACCGGCCTCTCCCTGGCCTGGAGCGCCTATATCGCGGTGTTGTCCATCTGGATCGTGATGCAAAAGCGCGCCCCGGTGTCCACCATGAGCTGGATACTCTCGCTGGCCTTGCTGCCCTTCGCGGGCTTTGTCATTTATTACTTCCTCGGGCCCCAGCGTCTCAAGAAGCAGCGCCTCAAGCGCCTGCGCAGCCGCGCTTACGAACGCGGCGACGCCGACCTTGCGCTGCTGCGCGAAGCCGCCGCCAGGGCGCCTGAGTCCCTGCGCCAGATGGCGGCCCTGGGCACGGCCGCCTGCGGCCTGCCGGTATCCAGCGCCACTTCCGTGGAACTGCTCTCCGGCGGCGCGCGTACCTTCGACAGCATCTTCGAGGCCGTGCGCGGCGCACGCGACCACGTCCACCTCGAGTACTACATCTTCGAGCCCGACCAGATCGGCACCTCGCTGCGCGACCTGCTGGTGGAAAAAGCCGGGCAGGGCGTCACCGTGCGCCTGCTGGCCGACGCGCTGGGCTCCAAGCGCCTGGGCCGCAAATTCCTGGCGCCGCTGCAGGCCGCCGGCGGCCACGTCGCGTTTTTCCACGACACCCGCATAGGCCGGCGGCTGCGCCCCGTCACCAACTACCGCACCCACCGCAAGATCGTGGTCTGCGACGGCAGCATCGGCTTTACCGGCGGTGTCAACATCACCGACGAGGAAGACAGGCGCACCCGCCCCGACGCCTACCACGACGTGCACCTGCGCATAGAAGGCAGCGCCGTTCGCTGGCTGCAGACCACCTTTCTCGAAGACTGGGCCTACACCACCGGCGAGTACCCCAACGACACCGGCGCCGCCTTGCCGCATCTTCTGCCGCAGCTGCATCCCGACGCGGAGGCCGGCGACATCCCGGTGCAAATCGTCACCAGCGGGCCCGACACCACGCTGGAGCCCATACACCGCATGCACGTCGCGGCCATCAACGCTTCCTGCCGGCGCGCCTGGCTGACCACACCGTACTTCGTGCCCGGCGAGCCCGCGCTGATGGCCCTGACCAGCGCCGCGCTGCGCGGCGTCGACGTGCGCCTGCTGGTGCCGCGCCGCAGCGACAGCTTTGTCGTCAGCGCCGCGGCGCGGTCCTACTACGACGAGCTGATCGCCGCCGGCGTCAAGGTCTGGGAATACAAGGCCCGCATGCTGCATTCCAAGACGCTGGTGGTCGACGACCACTGCGCCATGGCCGGCACCGCCAATTTCGACAATCGCAGCTTTCGCCTGAATTTCGAGGTGATGGCCGTGGTTTACGGCCCGGCGCTGGCCGGGCCGCTGGCCGAGCAGTTCGAAACCGACCTGCGCAGCGCCGCCGCCGTGCGCGCCAACAGGCCCCAGCGCTTCCTGATGCGGCTGGCCGACGCCACGGCGCGGCTGTTCTCCCCCTTGCTTTGATCATTCCAGGACGCTCCATGGCCTCCCACACCTTCCTCTGGCATGACTACGAGACCTTCGGCATCAACCCGCGGCGCGACCGGCCCGCGCAGTTCGCCGGCATACGCACCGACGCCGATCTCAACGAAATCGGCGAGCCGCTGATGATTTACTGCAAGCCCGCCGCCGACTATCTGCCGGACCCGGAATCCTGCCTGCTCACCGGCATCACGCCGCAGCTGTGCCTGGAGCGCGGCGTGGCCGAGCACGAATTCGCCGCCCGCATCGAGGCCGTGCTGGCCGAGCCCGGCACGATTGGCGTGGGCTACAACACCATTCGCTTTGACGATGAGGTCACGCGCCACCTGTTCTGGCGCAACCTGATGGACCCTTATGCGCGCGAATGGCAGAACGACTGCGGCCGCTGGGACCTGCTGGACGTGGTGCGCATGGCCTACGCCCTGCGGCCCGAAGGCATCGCCTGGCCGCGCAAGCCCGACGAGCGCTTTCCGGACGACCCCAAGGCGACCCGCCCCAGCTTCAAGCTTGAAGACCTGGCGCGCGCCAACGGCCTGATGCACGACGCGGCGCACGATGCGCTCTCCGACGTGCGCGCCACCATCGCGCTGGCGCGGCTGATCCGCCAGGCCCAGCCCAAGCTCTTCGACTTTGCCCTGAGCCTGCACAAGAAAGACCGCGTCGCCGCCGAACTCGGCCTGCCCACCAGCCCGCAGACGGCCCAGCCGTTTCTGCACATCTCGGGCATGTTCCCGCCCGAGCGTGGCTGCCTTGGCATCATGTGGCCGCTGGCCACGCACCCCAGCAACAAGAACGAGCTGCTCGCCTGGGACCTGTCGCAAGATCCCAGCGAATTGCCGCTGCTGGACGTCGCCACGCTGCGCCAGCGCCTCTTCAGCAAATCCGCCGACCTGCCCGAAGGTGTGCAGCGCCTGCCCATCAAGTCGGTGCACCTGAACAAGTCGCCCATGGTGGTGCGCAAGCTGGCCACGCTGACGCCGGAGATGGCGGCCAAGTGGGGCGTGGACATCGATGCGGCCCTGCGCAACGCCGAAAAAGCCGCCGGCCTGCCCGACATGAGCGCCATCTGGCCCGAAGTCTTCCAGCGCCCCAGGGAGGGAACGCCCGACGTGGACGAAGACCTCTACGGCGGCTTCATCAACAACACCGACCGGCGCCGCCTGAACCAGCTGCGCGCGCTGTCGCCCGCCGAGCTGGCCCACAGCCGCACCGGCTTTGACGACGACAGGCTCGAAGAAATACTGTTCCGCTACCGCGCCCGCAATTTCCCCGAGACCCTGTCGCCCGAGGATGCCGAACGCTGGGAGGCGCACCGCGTGGCCTGGCTGCTCGAAGGCGAGGGCGGGGCGCGCAATGTCGATGCGTTGTTCGCGCGCATCGACACGCTTTCGGAAACCGCCGACGAGCGGGGTGAGGAGATTTTGGGGGCGCTTTATGAATATGCGGAGTTTGTGGCGCCAGAGGTTTAGGGGCCGGGTCTTGCGCCGGCTTGCGCGCCCTCGCCCTCTGCATAGGCTTGCTGGCCGGGAGTGGCCCGGCGGCCAGTAACTTTCTTTTGCTTCGCCAAAAGAAAGTCACCAAAGAAAAGGCGACCCGCAGTCTGGGTCCCCTGCGCTTCGCTCCGGGGCAACCTGCGGTGCTCGAGCCAAGCGGGGTCTGGCTAAACTCGCCTTCGGCTCAGACAACGCCAGCCCTGATCCGCTTGTCTCTGCGCTCCTCGGCCCAGCCAGGACGGGGCAATCGGGAGCGGGGACAAAAGACAAAGAACCCAACACCAATACAAACAAGGACACGCCATGGCGTGTCCTTGTGGTTTTTTGTATTCGGTTTCCTGTCTTCGGTTGTCGGCTGTTCGGTATTCCTTGTCCCCACCCCTTGTGGATGCGCCGAGGAGCGCAGGGCCAGACGGATCAGGGCAAAAACTTGTTTGAGCCGCAGGCGAGTTGTTTTTGACCCCGGCTGGACCGAGCACCGCAGGCTGCCCGCAGCGAAGCGGAGGGACGCAGCAACCAGGGTCGCCTTTCTTTTGGGTACTTCTTCTTTGGCGAAGCAAAGAAAAGTGCCTCGCCCGCCGGGGCGAGTCCCGGCCAGCAGCCCTCAGAGGGGAGCGCGCTCGCCGGGAGCAAGACCCCGGCTCAGGCCGCAGCCCGCTCAGCCACCTGCTCGGCATAAGCCCTGCCAAACCGGTTCCCCAAAAAATCCCCCAACAAAATCTCCTCCTGCCGCACAAACCCCCGCGCCGGCAGCTTGCCACTGGCCAGCAGGTCCAGCACAGTGCAGATGCCGGCCGCCGTCGTGACCTGGATCGCGCTGCGCAGCACGCCGTCCACCGCCTGGCTGTAAACCTTGTGCGCATAGGTCTCCTGCATGAGCCGGCCCTCGCGTTGGCCGCTCACGGTGACGAACACGATCACCACGTCCTGCAACGTCACCGGCAGCGCGTTTTCCAGCAGGTCCTTGAGCACGTGGCGGCGCTCGCGCAGGCGCAGGTCGTTCAGCAGCACCTTCATGATGGCCGCGTGGCCCGGGTAGCGTATGGTTTTGTAGTTGAGGTGGGTGACCTTGCCCTGCAGCGTCTCGCACAGCGTGCCCAGCCCGCCGGAGGTGTTGAAAGCCTCGTAGGTCACGCCGTCCAGCGAGAACTCCTCATGCTCGGCCAGCGGCGGCACCTGGCGCAGCACGCCCTCGACAATCGCCTCGCAGGGCTCGCAATATTCGTTGATCACGCCGTCGGTGCTCCAGGTCAGGTTGTAGTTGAGCGCATTCGACGGGAACTGCGGCAGCGCGCCCACCCGCATGCGCACGCTGTGCAGGCTGTCAAAGCGCCGGCACAGGTCGGCCGCCACGATCGAGACAAAACCCGGCGCGAGGCCGCACTGCGGGATCAGCGCCGAACGCGCGCCGGCCGCCAGCTCTTTCACGCGCCGTGTGCTGGCCACGTCTTCCGTGAGATCCAGGTAGTGCACGCCCTGGGCCACGGCGGCCTCGGCAATCGCGGTGGTGAGATGAAAGGGCGCGGCGCTGAGCACCGCGTACCGGCCCTGCAGCGCCGCGCGCAGGGCGGCCGGGTCGGTGATGTCCAGCGCCAGCCGCTGCACGCGCGGGCCGGTCTTGATGCCGGCCAGCGCCGCCGGCGACGCATCGGCCACCGTCACGGCATAGTCGCCGCTTGCGCCCAGCAATGCGGCAATGGCCGAGCCGATTTTTCCGGCGCCTGCAACCATGATGTTTTTCATGATGTCTCCTTGGGGTTGCGCCCCCGATGCGGAGGCAATGACCCATTGTGGAAGGCGGTGCAGGCGGTTACCAGTATCAATATAGTGAAAATAACGCGATACTTTAGGTAAATAGCCTATAAAAATGCGCGATTTAACCAACCCGGCTGACCAGACCCCAAACCCATGCAACTCGACGCCATAGACCAGACCCTGCTTGCCGAACTGCGCGACAACGCGCGTTGCCCCATGGCCTTGCTCGCGCGCAAGGTGGGCCTCTCGCGCACAGCCGTGCAGGCGCGCATCACGCGGCTGGAACGCGACAAGGTGATTACCGGCTACGGCGCGCGCACGGGCGATGCGTACGAGCAGTCGCAGGTGTCGGCCCACGTCATGCTCACCGTCGGCCCCAAGCTCACCGGCACGGTGGAAGCGGCGTTGCGCAAGATTCCCGAGGTGCGCTGGCTGCTGTCCATCAGCGGCGCCTACGACATGATCGCCATCGTGCAGGCCGGCTCCATCGAGCGGCTGGATGCGCTGATCGACGGCATTGGACTGCTCGACGGCGTGGAACGCACGCATACCTCGGTGGTGTTGTCGACGCGCATACAGCGCTGAGGCCCTTCTTGCTCCCATCCCGGAGGGAGAGGGCGTAAAGCCAGGTCTACAAACTTGCGCAGGTGGGCTTGAACACCTGGAGTTTGGAGATGGCGCCGTCTGGTGCCGTGGCTTCAAACCATATCCTGTGAATGCAGCCATACGGCGGCCATAAGGGCGCACGGGACCGGGAGCACTCAAAAATACCCTTGCCCCCCGGCTGAAGCGACGTGCCCTCCATGCAGGAGAAACCGCGAGACTTCAGCGCCACCACCGCATCGGCAAGCGGCATGCCGTCCCTGGCCAGCGGGGCGACTTCGTCCCGCAACAGCGCAAGGCTTGCGGGGTCGGGCATCGCGCATCCGGAAAGTGCCACGCACACCAGGAGGGGCCAGGAACGAGCGACGCAGCGTCGCAACACGCTGCTGTGGCAAGGTCTCATGAATATCTGCCTGTCATGACGATGGCCATGGGGTTGCGCCGTCGGGAACGACCTGATGGAGTCCCGGCAATATACCAAGGGCTAAGCAGGTCCGGTCCGCCACGGCGCATGCTTGCCCATCACGCCGGCATACAGCGCGCCGGCCTCAAAGCCTGCCAGCCAGGCCTGCAGCTTGGGCCACGGTTGCGCGGCAAACCAGGCGGCATCGGTATGCGCGAACTGGCGCACAAAGGGCAGCAGCGCCATGTCGGCCAGGCTGGCGCGTGTGCCGAACAGCCATCCTTCATCCAGCATGCCGTCCAGCGCGGCCAGCCAAGCCGCGCCCTGCGCGCGATGCAGCTGAGCAAAGGCCTGTGCGTCGCCGGCCGATTCGTCGGGATAACGGTTGGGGTATTTGTAGCGGTCCAGGCTGCGCTTGAATTCGCCGTCGTTGCCGGCGACCAGCGCCAGCATGGCGGCTATGCCGCCTCTGGGCGGGGACAGCCAGCCCTCGGGGTCCTTGCGCCGCAGCGCCCACAGCATCACGTCCAGGCTTTCGTCTATGACCACGCCATCGGGCAACACCAGCACAGGCACCGTTCCTTTGGGTGAGGCGGCCAGCAGCTCGGCCGGCTTGTCGCGCAGCACGACTTCGCGCAGCGCATAAGGCTCGCCCGTAGCCGCCAACGCGAGCCGCGCGCGCATCGCATACGGGCAGCGGCGAAAGGAATAGAGGACGGGCAGGGCGCCGGCCATGGTCAGGCGGTCAAGAAGCGTTCAAGCGCCGGGCTGGCGCACGCCGATGTGCGCGGCCTGGCGCTTTTCGGCGAGTTCGACCTGGCGCTGGCGTTCGCGGTAGCCGGCTTTTTGTTCTTCGCTCGTCTTCGCATGGCAGTGCGGACAGCTCACGCCGAGTTCATACAGCGGCGACCGGCGGTCCTCTTCGCTCAAAGGGTCGCGACAGGATCGGCACAGCGTGAAATCGCCCGGCTTGAGCCCATGGCCGACCGAGACGCGTTCGTCAAACACAAAACATTCACCTTCCCAGCTGCTTTGCGCCGCAGGCACCGTCTCCAGGTATTTGAGGATGCCGCCCTCCAGGTGGTACACCTCGTCAAAGCCCTTGGAACGCAGCAGCGCGGTGGATTTTTCGCAGCGTATGCCGCCGGTGCAGAACATCGCGACCCTGGGCTTCCTGCCGTCCTGCGCGGCCAGCTTGCCGCCCTCGGCCATTTCGCGTTCCACCCAGCCCGGCAGTTCCGAAAAACTGCTGGTGTGCGGGTTGATCGCACCGGAAAAAGTGCCTATGGACACCTCGTAGTCATTGCGCGTGTCGACCAGCACCACGCCCGGCTCGTGGATCAATGCGTTCCAGTCCTGCGGCTTGACGTATTCGCCGGCCATCAGCGCCGGGTGCACCTCGGGCACGCCCATGGTGACGATCTCGCGCTTGAGGCGCACCTTCATCCGGTAGAAGGGCATCTGCGCGGCCCAGGCCTCCTTGTGTTCCAGCCTGGCCAGGCGCGGGTCGGCGCGCAAAAAGGCCAGCACCGCATGAACGCCCTCAGGTAATCCGGCAATCGTGCCGTTAATACCTTCAGCAGCCAGCAGCAATGTGCCCTTCACGCCGTGCTCCTCGCAGCGCGCAAGCAGCGGCGCCTGCAGCTCGGCAAAGTCGGGCAACTCAACGAATTGGTACAGGGCGGCGGTCAGGAATTGGGGCATGGGGCGAAAACGGGTGGAAAAAGGGGGAAAGGCGAGTTTCAGGCGTGTGAAACACAGGCTCGATCGTAAAGCCTGGGGCTTTTACGTCGCTAATCCCTGATTTTGTGACGAAAGGCACCGGATTCAAGCCAGGCGGCAACGCTTTAAGCCCCTGGACGATAGACATTTTGCTGCAATGCAGCAAAATAACCGTGTACTTATTAACTGGACACAGCCAGGCCCCTCGCTGACCTCTCCCATGACCGCCCAACTCCACGCCCACCCATGCCCAAAAGCCTGAGCAGCCTCTGGCTGAAAAGCATGCGCCGTGTGAGCAAGGCCCAGCAGGCGCAAGGCCTGCGCCTGTTTGAAAGCCTGCTGCCCAAGGCCGTGCCGGCCACCACCCCGCGCAGGCCCGGGCTTAAGCTGATCAAGCCGGCCAAGCCGGTGGTGGCCCGCCCCGCCAAAAAGGCCCGCCGGCCCACCGCCGCGCAGGCCCGCGCCGCGGCCGGCTTGCCCGGCACCTGGCGCAAGGCCTGGTTCACCTTGCCGGCCGACGGCCCGCTGGGCGATGCCAGGCGCATGCTGTATTGGCTTTACCTTCCCGCCTCCGCAACGCCCGCGGCCGATGCCGGTCCCACGGCGCCGCGCCCGCTGGTCGTGATGCTGCACGGCTGCAAGCAGACGGCGGCCGACTTCGCCGTCGGCAGCCGCATGAACGAGCTCGCCGAACGCAAAGGCTTCGCGGTGCTCTACCCCCAGCAATCGGCGGCGGCCGACGCCCACCGCTGCTGGCACTGGTACAAGCAGGCCACACAGCGCGGCGAGGGCGACGTCGAGGTGATCGCCGCGATGATCGCGCAGGTGCAGAACAAGCACGGCCTCGACGCCACGCGCACCTACGTCGCGGGCCTGTCGGCCGGCGCCGCGCTGGCCGCCATCGTGGCCTTGCGCCATCCCGAACTGATCGCCGCCGTCGGCATGCATTCGGCGCCGGTGTACGGCACCACCCATTCGCCCTTCAGCGCCTACCGCGCCATGCAGCACGGCTCGGGCTCGTCCTACGCCGCGGCGGCGCGTTCCGTCGCCTCCGGCCAGCCGGAATTCCCGGGCATGCCGGCCATCCTGATCCATGGCGACCACGACACCGTGGTGCGCCGGGTCAACGCCGACCAGCTCGCCGGGCAGTTTGAAATCATCAACGGCCCCCTCATCACCCAGAGCGCCTCGCGCAACGAGCCCCTGGTGCGCCGTCATCCCGAGCGGCGCGGCGGCAAACGGCCGCGCCATGCCTACCAGACCTCCACCTGGTATGCCGGCCGCAAGCCGCAACTGGTGAAGTGCGACGTCGACATGCTGGGCCACGCCTGGAGCGGCGGCGATGCGAGCGTCGAGTTCAACGAACCCGCCGGGCCCGACGCTTCGCTGATGATGTGGACCTTCTTCAGCTACCACCGCCGCGTGCCGGCCTTGCCGCCGGCGTGAACGCCGGGCGGCTTATTGGCGGGCCAGCAAGTCCGCGATAAAACCGTCGACCGCCTCGGTGTACGCGCCGGGCAAACCCAGGGTTGTGTTGACCTGCTCATGCGTCAGGTCCTGCGGCAGCACGCCGGCGCGCCCGCCTTTGGCCTTGACCTTGTCCGCAAAGTCGCGCGACTGCGCGCAGGAGCCGTCGGCCCGTTGCGTCGAGCACACCAGCAGCATGGGCGCGGCACCGGCCGCCAGCACGCTGCTGGGCGAGACGCTGCGCCAGTAAGCCGGGTCCGCGCCGAACACGCGGTCATAAAAACCCATGTGGCGGGCGTTCATGATGCGCTCCAGGTCCAGCGCGGCGCTGTCCAGCGCAACCGTGCCCAGCCAGGGCCTGGCGCCGGCCTGGCGCGCCAGCGCCGGCGAGGCCGCCAGCAGCGCCGCCAGGTGCGCGCCGGCCGAATGCCCCATCAGGATGAACTTCGCCGGGTCGCCGCCCCAGGAGGCCGCCAGGCCCTGCGCCCTGGCCAGTGCCGTGGCCACGTCGCGTGCCTGCAGCAGCGGGTCGGCCTGCGGCATGAGGCGGTAGCCGACCGACACAAAGATATAGCCTTTGCGCTTGACCCACCAGGCGACCTTGTTTTCGACCACCCTGGGCATGGCCTTGTTGCCCACCATCCAGGCGCCGCCGTGCACCATCACGATGACGGGCGCATTCGCCGCCTGCGCGGGCAGGTAGACGTCCATGCGCTGGCGCGCGTCCTGGCCGTAGGGCAGGTCGGCCATGAGGCGCACGCCCTCGGGCAGCGCCGGCGCTGCCAGCGCGACGGTCGCTGAAAACAGCAGTGTCGCAACAAGGCCGGCGTGCCGTGCCCGGGTGGCTGGAAGTGTCATTCATCGCTCCTTTCGTTCTTCGGCGCGCGGCATGCTCAGCCGCCTGGTTGGCGCGAGCCTTTTTTCGAAACCAGGAAGGTTTCGATGTCGGCCAGTGAAATCGCGCCGGTATGGCCCGCGTCGATGGCGTCGAAACTCTTGTAGATGCGCGGCATTTTGGCCTGCGCCTCCTCGCGCGTGAGTTTGCCGTCCCTGTTGGTGTCGGCGGCTTCAAAGCGCTTTTGCAGCTCGGTGCGGGCTTTTTCCAGGCGCGCGGCATTGGGCGCCTGGGCCTGGGCCGCTGCCGCCAGGGCCACGGTAGAGAGCAGGGCAAGCGCGCGAAGGGTGGACGAAAAAGATGTCATGGAGATTCTCCGGATAGTGTGATGAGGTGGTGAAGAAGGGTTGGTGAAAGCCCGGCGGGGTGCCGATCAGCGCGAGGGGCAGCTCATGGCCGCGCCGCCCGCGTCATAGCAGGTGGTACTGCGGGTGACCCCGCCGGCCTGGTTGTAGGAGGCCGTGCTTTGCACGCTGTTGCCTGTCGCGGCGCTGGTGGCGCTGGTGTTGCGGCTGGCGTTCACGCTGCCGTCGGCGCCGCGGGTGCCGCTGGCGCTGCTCTCCACGCTGCCCTTGGCGCCGGCGGCGGAAAAGCTGCCGCTGCGTTCGGCCGAACCATCGGCATGGCGGCTGGCCTGGCCGGTGCGCACGGCGGTGGCGCCATTGGGGCCGGTCGTGGTGGCGCCGCCCGCGGTGTTGACATTGCCCTGACCGTCCGCGGCCGTGGCCCGGCCGCGTACCCGGGAGCCGCCGTGGGCGCCCTGGCGGGCCACGGCCGTGGTGGCCGTGGCGCTGCCGTCGGCATGGGTGCGCAGCACGCGGCGGCTGGCCGCGCCGGCGTCGGTGGTGGTAAAACCAGCGGCCAGCAGGGCAAAGGCGAGGGCTGTGGCTGAAAGGGCGGTGTTCATGGCGGCTCCTTGTGGCGTGTGAAGGTTGACGGATGGAAGGCACGGCCTTTTGCGGTGCCGTGACGCCACTATCACCGGCGGATGTGAGCCAACGATGGCCGGCGCGGGCCTCTTGATGACAAGGCGTGAACAAAGCGCGGCTTTGTCATCGTTTGTCATGATTTGCCGGCCGGGGCGCGGCCGTCGGCCCGCTAACATGGGGCATCTTTCTTGCGACGGGCGCCCATGGCTGTTTTCAACACGGTTTCCTTTTTCGCGCAGGCGGGCGCATCGGCATGAGCGAGGCCCTGGCCCGGGTGCTGGTGGTCGATGACGAGGCCGACCTGCGCAGCCTGCTGCAGCGCTACCTGGGCGACCAGGGCTACGCCGTGCGCACGCTGGAAGACGCCACAACCCTGGACACCCTGCTGGCACGCGAGCGTTTCGACGTGCTGGTGCTCGACGTCATGATGCCCGGCGAAGACGGGCTGGCGGTGTGCCGCCGGCTGCGCGCCCAGGGCGAGACCATTCCCATCGTCATGCTCACCGCCCGCGGCGACCCGGTGGACCGCATCGTCGGGCTTGAAATGGGCGCCGACGACTACCTGCCCAAACCCTTCAACCCGCGCGAGCTGCTCGCCCGCATCCAGGCCCTGGTGCGCAGGCAACGCATGCTGGGCGCGCACAGCGGCCCCTTGCCCGGCCGGGGCACGGTGCGCTTTGGCGACTTCACCCTGGCGCTGGACGCGCGCCGGCTCGACAAAAACGGCCGTGACGTGCCGCTCACCACCGGTGAATTCAGCCTGCTGCAGGCGCTGGCCCTGCACCCCAACCGCCCCCTGGGCCGCGACCGGCTGATCGAGCTGGCCTACGGCCGAGACCACGAGGCCACCGACCGCAGTATCGACGTGCAGGTCATGCGCCTGCGCAAACTCATAGAGGCCGACCCCTCGCAGCCGGCCCACATCCAGACCGTGTGGGGCGTGGGCTATGTCTTCGTGCCCGAAGGCGGCGCCGCCAGGCACGGCAAGGCGGGCAGGCCGTGACGCTATTCCCCCGCAGCCTGTTCGGCCGCAACGTGCTGCTGATCGTGCTGCTTATCGTGGCCGGCCAGCTGGCGGGTGTGCTGCTGGTGCGGCACCTGATCGTCAAGCCGCGGCTGGCGCACCTGTCGGCGGCGGTGGCGCGCAACGTGAGCTCGATACGCGCCGGCCTGGCCGCCATGCCGCCGGCTCAGCGCGAGGCCTTCGTGGCCGAGTTCAACCGCCGCGCCATGCAGGATGTCGGGAATGCGCAAGAAGCGGCGGACGAAGCGCGCGGCGCTCGCCTGCCGCTCAGCCTGCTCGAGCGCCGCTTCGTGCGTGAGGCCTCGCGCGGCATTGCCGTGAAGGGCGAGGGCTCGGAAATCATCTGGCGCCGCGAAGCCGGCGGCAGCCTGGCCGTGCGGTTGCGGCTGGACGGCGCCGACTACTGGGTCAACCTGCCCGGCGTGCTGCCCGCGCGCGAATTCACCGGCGCCTGGGTTGCAGCCTCGCTCACCAGCGCCTTGCTGGCCCTGCTGGGCGCGCTGCTGATCCACCGCTACCTGAACCGGCCGCTGCGCCGCGTCATGGCATCGGCCCACACACTGGCAGGCGGCGCCAGCCCTCAGCCGCTGCCCGAAGACGGGCCCACGGAAATCGCCGACCTGGGCCGCAGCTTCAACCAGATGGTGCGCAGCCTGGCCCAGGCCGACGACGAACGCGCGCTGATGCTGGCCGGCGTCTCGCACGACCTGCGCACGCCGCTGACCAAGCTGCGCCTGGGCATCGAAATCCTGCGCGACAAGGCCGATGAGGAACTCATGGCCCGCATGACGCGCGGCGTCGAGGAAATGGACGCCATCATCGGCCAGTTCCTGGACTTCGCCCGCAGCACCGACGGCGAGGTCCCGTTGCCGGTGGACCTTGACGCGCTGGCGGCCGAGGTCGCCGCCGCCTCGGCCGGGCACGGCATGCCGGTGGCGCTGCGGGCCGGGCGCCCGCCCGTGGTGTCACTGCGGCCGCGCGCCATGCGCCGCGTGCTGGGCAACCTAGTCGAAAACGCCTGGCGCCACGGCCGCCCGCCAGTGACGATCAGCACCGGCGCGCAGGGCAACTCGGTATGGATGGAGGTGAGCGACCAGGGCCCCGGTATACAGCCGGGCGAAGCCGAGTCCTTGAAGCAGCCCTTTCGCCGCGCTGAAACCACGCGCGGCGGCCCGGCCGGCGCCGGCCTGGGCCTGGCCATCGTCGACCGCCTGGTGCGCGCGCACGGGGGAACGCTGGAGTTGCTGTGCGGCGAAGGGGGCGGCCTGCGCGCCCGCATCACCTTGCCGCAGGCCTGAGAGGCTCGCCGGAGCGGCCGTCCTTCTCAGCCGAAATGCACCAGGTTCAGCAGGGGCAGCGGGCCGCCCGGAAACTGCGCCAGGCGCGCGCCCACGGCCAGCGCGCCCAGGTCTATGCCGGAGAAGCCGAGCCGGGCGATCAGCGCGGCCACGGTGGCCTTGCTTTGCGCATCGTCACCCGAGAAAAACAGCACGCGCTTGCCGCCTTCGGCAGCCGGGTCGCCGGCCAGCAGCGCTGCCGGCAGGTGGTTGAAGGCCTTCACCACGCGCGCGCCCGGCACGAGGTCGGCCAGCACCTCGCTTGAAAGGCGGCCGTTCAGTTCGGCGGGCTTGAACAGCGGCGCCTCGATCGGGTTGTTGGTGTCGATGACGATGCGGCCGCCAAAGCCCGGCAGGCCGGCCAGCGCGGCCGGCAGGCGGCCCCAGTTGACGGCCACGAACACGATGTCTTTGGCGGCCGCTTCTTCACGGGTGCCGGCCGTGATGGCCGGGCCCAGTTCGCGCACCTTGTCCTTGAGCGAGCCCGGGCCGCGGCTGTTGGACAGGGTGGCGGGGATGCCCTGGCGGGCCAGCATGGTGGCGATGGCCGAGCCGATGGCGCCCGCGCCGATGATGCCTATGCCGGGGACGGCGGTGTTGAGGGTGTTGAGGGTGCTGACGGGGGTAGACATGATTCACTCCTTGGTTTGTTGAAGGTGTGAATGATGGGATTTTGATTGCCTTTTGATAAGCCGGTAATGGATTGAATCATCTTCAATCATTGCTTTAAGATGGGTCGATGGAAACCCTGGTCAACCTCGAGTCCTTTGTGCGCAGCGCCGAGAGCCGCAGCTTCTCGGCGGCGGCGCGGCGCATGGCGCTGACGCCGGCGGCCGTCAGCCGCAACGTCGCCATGCTGGAGCGTAACCTCGGCGTGCGCCTGTTCCAGCGCTCGACCCGCAAGCTCACGCTCACCGAAGCCGGCGAGCAGTTCCTGGTCTCGATAGGCGGCAACCTCGACGCGCTGCAGTCCGCCATCGCGGCCGTCGCCAACGACAGCGGCGCACCGGCCGGCCCGCTCAAGGTCAGCCTGTCGCCGACCTTCGGCGTCGAATACATCCTGGCCTTGCTGCCGGATTTTCTGGGCCGCTACCCCCTGATACGGCCCGACTGGCATTTCGAAAACCGTCCCGTCGACCTGATCGCCGAAGCGTATGACGCCGCGATAGGCGGCGGCTTCGAGCTGGCGCCCGGTGTCGTGTCCCGCCCCCTGGCACCGATTCATCTGATCGCCGTCGCGTCGCCCGCCTTCATGGCCGGCCACCCGCCGCCCCTGGACCCTTCCGGCCTGGCCGCGCTCAAGGGCATCGCCATGCGCTCCAGCGCCACCGGGCGGGTCCGCCAGTGGGTGATGCGCGATGCGGCCGGCGCCGAAATGCCGGCCGGCCTGGCCGAGTCCGTCGTCGTGAACGATCCCACCGCCATGCGCGCCGCGGCGCTGCTGGGCCTGGGTGTGACGCTGCTGGCCGTGCCCGACGTGCTGCCGCAGCTTGAACGCGGCGAGCTCGTCCGGCTGCTGCCGCGCTGGTATGTGGATGCCGGCGCGATCTCGATCTACTACGCCACACGCAGCCAGATGCCCGCCAGGACCCGGGTGTTCATCGACTTCGTGGCCGAGGCTTTTGAGCGCGACCAGCTGGGACGGCGCTTCGCCGGAAGCATCGGCTGAGAGCCGCTACGGGGACCGGAATCAAGCCGCCAGCAGACACGGCGGACTTGAACCACAATCGCCTTCTTCGCATCCCCTGCAAGCAGAAAGCAGTTCATGACCCAACCCCTCAAAGTCGCCGTGATGGGCGCAGGCGCCGTCGGTTGTTATTTCGGCGGCATGCTCGCGCGCGCCGGGCATGAGGTCGTGCTGATCGCCCGGCCGCAACATGTGGCGGCCATTGAAAAGGACGGCCTGCGCATGGAAACCCGCAGCTTCGACGAACACGTGCGCCTGGCCGCCAGCAGCGACCCGGCCGCCGTCCAGGGCGCCGGCGTGGTGCTCTTTTGCGTCAAGTCCACCGACACCGAATCGGCCGGCGCGCTGATACGCCCGCACCTCGCCCCCGGCGCGTTGGTGCTGTGCCTGCAAAACGGCGTGGACAACGCCGACCGCCTGCGCGCGGTGTTGCCCGACGCTTCAGTTGCCGCCGCCGTGGTCTACGTCGCGACGGAGATGGCCGGCCCCGGCCACCTCAAGCACCACGGCCGGGGTGACCTGGTGATAGAACCTTCCGGCCTCAGCGACAGCGTGGCCAAAGCCCTGATTGCCGCCGGCGTGCCCACCGAAATTTCCGGCAACGTGCGCGGCGCGCTGTGGGCCAAGCTCATCCTCAACTGCGCCTACAACGCCGTCTCGGCCATCGCCCAGCTGCCTTACGGCAAGACGGTGCAGGGCGTCGGCGTGATAGCCGTGATGCGCGACGTGGTTGCCGAATGCCTGGCCGTGGCGAAGGCCGAAGGCGTGCAGGTGGCCGGCGACGTGCACACCGCCGTCGAGAAACTCGCCGCCAGCATGCCGAATCAATATGCTTCCACCGCGCAGGACCTGGCGCGCGGCAAACCCACCGAGATCGACTACCTCAACGGCCTCATCGTCAAACGCGGCGACGCGCTGGGCGTGGCCGTGCCCGCCAACCGCGTGCTGTGGGCCATGGTCAAGCTACTCGAAGGCAAGGCCGCCGCGGCCTGAACCGCTTCGCCCGGTTTTTCCCCGGTAGACACAGCTTGATGAATGACTCCTTCGCCCGCTGGGGGAAGGCAGGGATGGGGCCCCTTCGGCGATCGATTGCCGGGCTGGCGTGGAACAGGTAAACGGGAGAGCCCTATCCCAGCCTTCCCCAGCGGCGGAAGGGGCAAGGAAAATGGCAGGGGCAGGGGCAGGGCGCAGGCGTCACAAACCGGCAGCGTCAATCGTCATAGAGGCAGGTGGTCCTCAATCCCGAGCCACTAACCTCAAGGAACACATGAAAATCATCGTCATCGGAGGCTCAGGCCTCATAGGATCCAAACTCGTCACCCTGCTTCGCCAGCGCGGCCACGAGGCTATCGCGGCGTCGCCGGCATCCGGCGTCAACACCATCACCGGCGAAGGGCTGGCAGAAGCGCTGGCGGGCGCCCATGTGGTGGTCGACGTGGCGAATTCCCCGTCGTTTGAAGACAAGGCCGTGCTGGCGTTCTTTGAGACTTCGGGCCGCAACCTGCAGGCCGCCGAAGCGGCCGCCGGCGTGCTGCACCATGTCGCGCTCTCCGTCGTCGGCACCGACCGCCTGGCCGAAAGCGGCTATTTCCGCGGCAAGATCGCCCAGGAAAAACTCATCAAGGCCGGCAAGATCCCTTACACCATTGTTCATTCCACCCAGTTCATGGAATTCCTGGGCGGCATCGCGCAATCCGGCACCGAGGGGCAGACGGTGCGCCTGTCGCCCGCCTTTGTGCAGCCCATCGCCTCCGGCGACGTGGCCGCCGCCATGGCTGACTTCACCCTGGGCGCGCCCGTCAATGGCACGGTCGAGATCGCCGGGCCGGAAAAGGTGCGGCTTTCCGAACTCGTGCAGCGCTACCTCACGGCGACCAGGGACCCGCGCACCGTCGTCGCCGATGTGCACGCGCGCTACTTCGGCGCCGAACTCAAGGACGACACCCTGGTGCCGGGCGACAAGCCGCGCTTGGGCGCGACAGGGTTTGAGGAATGGTTCGCGAAGTCCCAAGCCGCGAAATAAGAGGGAGCTTGATGAATGGCTCCTTCCCCCGCTGGGGGAAGGCTGGGATGGGGGCTCCCCCCCGCTTGTTTCTTACACGGGGGTAATCCATCGCCGCCAGGCCCCCATCCCCACCTTCCCCCAGAGGGGGAAGGGGCAAGATAAATGGCAAAGGGGCAGGGCGCCGGTGTCACAAACCGGCGCCGTCAATCGTCATGGAGGCAGGTGCATCTCAATCCCGAGCCACCCATCAACCTCAATGAAGAGCTCTGTCATGAAAAAAATCTGCCTCACCCTGTTCCTCGCCGCAGCCGCCTTGCTCGCCCAGCCCGCTTTCTCCGCCGGCCCGCAAGGCGTCAGCGTCACGCCGCTGATGTCCAGGGACCTCTCGGACCTGCCCGGCAAAGAGGGACTCATGATCACCGTCGACTACGCCCCCGGCGCAGCCGACCCGGTGCACCGCCACCGCGCCCATGGCTTTATTTATGTGCTGGAAGGCTCCATCGTGATGCAGGTCAAGGGCGGCAAGGAAGTCACCCTGACACAAGGGCAAACCTTTTATGAAGGCCCCAATGACATCCACACCGTGGGCCGCAACGCCAGCAGTACCCAGCCCGCGAAGTTCCTCGTGCTCCTGATCAAGCAGAAGAAGGCCGGGGTGCTGGAGCTCGTGAAGTAGGCGCCGGGCCCCGCGCTAGCGGCTGCCGCCAAACTCCGCCAGCAGCGGCGGCAGCGCCCTGTCGGCCAGCTGCATTTGCTCGGGGCTGAACTGCGCCAGCAGGGCCTGCGCGGTCGCGTCCAGCGTGGCCAGCAGGTTGGAGCGCCTTTGCGCGTCGACCAGCAAAAACTGGAACGCGTCTTTCGCCGTCTGCTCGTCCACGATGCGCATGTCCGAAGGGCCGCTGGTGGCCATGTCCAGGAAACGGCCCCGGAAGTTGTCCCAGGCCGGGCCCTGCTCGCGCGTGATGCGCAGTTGCACCCGCATGTCGTACAGCCTGCGGCTGACCTGCTCCCAGCGCGAGATGGTGCGCGGCGGCGCCTGGCCGTCCGCCTGCGCTTCGCCATTGCGGTGGCCGCGCGCGCCCCCGGTGGTGCCGAACTGGCCGTATTGGGTGTACTGGGCGTGGCTGGCGCAGGCCAAGCCTGCCAGAAGAAGGGCGGCCGCGCCCCTTCGCCAGTGTGCCGATGAAATGTGCATGTCCGATTCCTGTGCTGGTTGGCGCGGGGTTTCCCGCGCCCGGCTATTTCAAAACGCTCGCGCGTCCGGCTTGTAGTGTCGCGGTAAAGCCGGCGTAAACCGCGGGCCGCGGCGCCCAACTTTACCTTGAGAGATCCCGGCCAAGCAGCCGCAGACCCGCGGGCCCACGGCCTACAGGGTGAGGCGATAAAACCGCTCCGGCCCCTGTGCGCTGCCGCACATACACCCCGGCCCGCGCTCCCTATGCTGGAACCGGAGCTTGTTCAAGGTGCGCATACCGCCGGCAACCGAAAACAGCCCTTCACCTGGTGTCCCATTGCCCATCTCTCCCTCCAAGACCCCAAAGCCCGCCGCTTCCTCCGCGCCGGCCGCGCACCCCAAGTCCGTTGTCCCCAATTCGAGTGACATCAACCTCAACCGTCTGCTGGCCGCGCTGTCCGACGAGGAATTGACGCGCTGGCTGCCGCACCTCGAGCTGTTCGACATGCCGCTGGGCCGGGTGCTCTACGAGCCCGGCAAGACCGAGCACTACGTCTACTTCCCGTCCTCGGCCATCGTCTCCCTGCTCTACGTCATGACAAACGGCGACTCCGCCGAGATTGCCGTGGTCGGCAACGAAGGCATGGTCGGCATCTCGGTGTTCCTGGGCGGCAATGCCACGCCCAGCCGCGCCGTGGTGCAAAGCGCGGGCACCGGCTTTCGCATGAAGGCCCCGTTCATGAAGGAAGAATTCGACAAAGGCGGGCCCGCCACGCACCTGTTGCTGCGCTACACCCAGGCCCTGATCACGCAGATGTCGCAAACCGCGGTCTGCAACCGGCACCACTCGCTGGACGAACAGCTGTGCCGCTGGCTGCTGCTGAGCCTGGACCGCCTGCCCGGCAACGAGCTCGTGATGACCCAGGAACTGATCGCCAACATGCTGGGCGTGCGCCGCGTCGGCGTCACCGAAGCGGCGCTCAAGGTGCAGGACGCCGGCCTCATCAGCTACACCCGCGGCCGCATCAAGGTGCTCGACCGCGCTGGCCTGGAAAAGCGCTCCTGCGAGTGCTACCAGGTCGTCAAGGACGAATACGACCGCTTGCTGCCGGCGCAAATGGCGGCCTGACGGGGCTATCCCCACGCCTGGACGGCGCTGTGTCCTACACGAGCGCGCTTTAAAGCGGGTTATGTCCGCCAGCGGACGGACGCCGGCCGGCCCGACTTCTATAAACGGAACAAGCCCATAGCGCCCGAGCCTCGGCCGCATGGATGCTTGACCGTTGCCGCAGCGCCCTGCGGCACAGATTTTGTGGAGGTGTCCGCATGAAGCGCCCAACCCGCTTGCCCGACATCAGGGTGCGCAAAGCCTTTGGCTTCGTCAACCTCAACCGCCTGTTTGAACCCCGCAGCCCTGAAGCCGTTGCGCCCGCCCTTGAACCCCAAAACCCGCAGCCCCTTTTGTTCCTCCTTCCGCAGGACTCGCCCGATCCCCAGCGCATCCCCGCCCAGGACTGGGACACCATGTTCCGTGCCATCCAGGTGCGGCTGGTGAAAACGGTCGGCGACCGGCTTGACTCGGCGCCCCCGCCGGCGGCGGATGACGCGGCCGGCCATGTCCAGGTTGCCGTGCTCGACTGCGTCACCGCCATGGCCCAGCTGCATGCGGCCCTGCTGCGCGAGCGCCGCTGACCTACCCGGCAAGGCGGCGATCTCCCGCACGCTGCGGACAGCGGGGCGGGCAGCATGTGGCCAGGGACCGGCGCGTTCGCGCGCGCCATCCCCAGCCGCCCACCCAGGAACCATGCCATGGACGCCTTGAAACCCGCCGCCGCGCTCGCCGCCGCAGCCAGCAAGCCTTACCCCAACGACAGCACCGCCTACCGCGACGCGCGCACCGCGCTGCTGGCCGAGGAGATTGAACTGCGCCGCCATATCGAACGCGTCGCCGCCCGGCGCCGCGCCTTGCCCCTGGGCGGCGAGCCGCCCGATTACCGCTTTACGGACGAGAACGGCAGGGCGGTTCCTCGGCGCCATGGACATCCCGGTGCGCGACATTTCGCAGCGCGCCGCCTTTGCCGTCATCGGGCGCTCGCCGGTGGAAAGGCAACTGGCGTTCGCGCGTGAGCGCGGCCGGCGCAACCCGAAGTTTTACGCGACCGCCGGCGACGACTTCGCGCGCGACTACCGCGGCCTGGCGCCCAACGGCACTGTTTGTATAAAAATCAGATGCAGAGGGGCCGAATATTTAATTTGGAACTATTTATTTCAAAATACCGTAGATCCTCGTGGAGGATCCCGCAGCCCAACAATCACCTGCCGATCGAATCACGCGACAATTTCGCCGCGATGGGGGCTCCTTCCGGACACCTCTCTCAGCCATTCTGGGTGAGGCAAGCCAACGCCGGAGACATTGACGACGGCCTGCCAGGCGGCTTCCTGGTTGGCGCCATCGTGCAGGTGTGGCTGGGGCTGCGCCTCCATCGGGCCTGAGAATTTTCCTGGAGCCGAGGCGAAGAATTGCCCTGAGACGTCGGTTCCGAACTCCGACGCCTGGAGGTAGCGACGGGCCGCGGTCTCCGGCGTCTGATTCATGCCGGGAATGAGATTCACGATTGGAATCATCAGATACTTCAACAACGGGCCAGCGTTTCGAGCCACATTGGTGGCGTTCGACGCACCGGGCGAGACCGCGTAGACGGCCATGCCGGAGGGTAGCCGGCGCGCCAGCGCCGCGGCCCACCAGGCGACAACAAGCTTCGCGTCGGCATACGCATTGTTGGGCGCGTACTTCACGTGCGGGCCGTTGCGAATCAGGGCTTCAACAGCGGCGGTTTGGTCGCCCTCGAAGTATTTCGCCGCGAAGGCGGGCGCGTCGGTGTATTTGAACATGGGCACGCCCCCTCGGGCAGGCTCCGCACTGGTGATAACGATCCGCGCGTTGGTGCTCAGCAGCTTGGCGCGAAGCAAGCCGACAGTCAGTTGATGATGGCCGATCAGCGGGGCCTGAGAAGCCTCAATGCCCGCCGCGGTGATCACCCGCGCTTTGCCAGGAACCATCCCCGCATTGAGCAGCAGGAGATCGAGCGGCCGATCTCGCTTGACAAGCCCGGCGAGCGCGGACTGAACGCTGAGCGGCTTGTCCAGGTCCAGTTCCAACGGCGTGAAGACTTTTCGTTTGGTCTCCGCCGCGAGTTGTACGGCGGTTTTCTGGACCTGAGCCAGGCTGCGCCCGGTGATGATGATCTCGCGCCAGCCCCCTTCGGCAAGAAGGCGGGCTGCCGCATGACCGAGCCCGGAGGTGGCACCGGTGACGAGGGCGATCGAATGTTCCATGCGGACTTTCCTTTATCTTGATTTTAGAACTGTTTGGTATGATAATAGCCGCAATAGGCACTGTCAAGGATTTCGAACTACATGATTCAAAATAATGTTAGGCCACGTGGTCGACCGCGCAGCTTTGACGAGAAGGGGGCGCTGGAAAAAGCGACTCAGGTGTTCTGGTCGAAGGGTTACGACGGGGTGACGATCGACGACCTCGTCGCCGGGATGGGTGTGGGTCGGCCCAGCCTGTATGCCGTCTTCGGAGACAAGCGGACAATATTCTTGCGCGCGCTTAGGGCGTATGCAGAGGCGAAAGGCGCTCGCGCTGCGAAGGCGCTCTTCTCGCCACGGACTCTTCGCGACTCGCTGGCCAGCTTCCTGAGGCACGCCGTAGAAGCTGCGACCGAGGAAGGATCTGCCCCAGGATGTCTACTCGTGTGCGTCGCGCCCCTTGTGGACGACGCTGAGGTCAGGCAGTTCCTGAAGGACGCCACAGCTGCCGGCGTGGCGCTCGTGGAACGCCGTTTCTGCGACGGGATCAGCGCAGGAGAAATCCCGCCCGACTTTCCCGTAGCTGTGCGGGCGAGCCAGACCGTCGACCTTGCCCGAGGTTTGACGATGCGTGCGCAGATGGGTGCACTGCGCAAAACGCTCATGAATGATGCAGAGGAAGCGGCGGATTTAGTCGTCCTGCCGCGGCGTGGAAATGCGACGCCAGAAGGTTGATGCTGAACGCGTGGACGTCGAACCGATCGCTAGTGGCGTCAGGCCAGCGTGTCCCGGAGTTCGACGGCCTCTGTCTGGGGTTGCGCCGCATCGACAGCGGACTTAGTGAGTTTGATATTAGCCATGATGACTCCTTGGAAAGACCCGGATTCCAAGGGCCGGACAGGAGTCACGCGGTCGGAAGTCAGGTCAGGTTTCGGAAAGCACCGGCATATGTTGAACACGCCAAAGTTATTGATAAACCTGCTGTATCTGGCTGTGGCGTAGTCCAGCGAATTTCGGTGCTGGAGTCATGGTGAAATAAAAAAAGGGCAGCACGCCTGCGCGGCGCCTGCCCCTTCGATGACGGTGTAGTTCAATGGCAGAACTGCAGCGTCGCAAGCCCTTTCACGGGATCAGCTGTCCGCGCGAATCCCCCGCAGCATGATGATGCCGCCCAGGTTGCGCGTGTCCGCGCGCATGCGGGTACGCAGGCCTTCCGCCGTGGAAGGCGCGGGTTGCCAGCCCACCGTGATCAGGCGCGCGCGCGTGTCGCTGCCTTTCAGCACCTCGATCACCGCCGCGCCCATCTTGTCGCGTATCGCCGGCGGCAGGGATGCCGGGCCGGCCAGCGCGGTGAAGAGTTCCATGTCCGCGCCCATGATGCCCACCTCGCGCAGCGTCGCCAGCTCGGGCACCAGCATGCTGCGCTGCTCCGAGGTCACGCCGATGGCCTTCATCTTGCCCGCCTTCACCTGCTGCATCGCCAGGCCGGGCGGCAGCAGCGCCGCCTGCAGCTGGCCGCCCAGCATGGCCGTGATGATCTGCGGGTTGCCCGGGTAGGGCACGTGCATCACCTGCAGGCCGCCGCTGCGGCTCTTGATCAGCTCCATGCCCAGGTGGCCCGGCGTGCCCGCGCCCGGCGAGCCGTAGTTGGCCTTGTCGCCCTGGTTGCGCAGCCAGGTCAGCCACTCCTGCGGCGTCGCGCCCTGGGCAAAGTTGCTGACCACCAGCACCAGCGGCGTCGTGCCGATCAGCGCGATGGGCGCCAGGTCGGTCGCCGGGTCGTAAGCCGCCATCGGGTTCAGCAGCTTGGCAATCGTCAGCTGGCTGTTGTTCATCACGCCGAAGGTGTGCAGGTCCGTCGCCTTGGACACCTGGTCCGCCGCGATGGTGCCGGATGCGCCGGCCTTGTTTTCCACAATCACCGGCTGGCCCAGCGACTTGGACAACTGCTCGCTGATGGAGCGCGCCGACAGGTCCTGCACCGAACCCGGCGGAAAGCCGATCAGCAGGCGTATCGGTTTGGTCGGCCATTCGACCGCAACCGGCGCGGCCACGGCGGCAGCCGGGCGCGCAGCCGCGGCGGCAACGGGGCGTGCGGCTACCGGCTTGGCCGGCGTCACCTTGCCGCTGGCCGTGTTGCCTTGGGGGTTGGGATTGGTCTGGGCCAGAACGCCGGGCGCGGCCGCCGCCAGCAAAGCCGCCTGCACAACGAGTGCGCGGCGAGAAAGAAGTCGTGTCATAGGAAGCCCTCTGTTGAAGTAAAAAACCACCGCCGGAATCCAGGCAAGGGGAGGCATGGGCCCGCCGCTCCCCGGCCTGCCCGGGCGGCGATGCCCGCTGTCCCCCGCAGGCCGCCACCGCTCCTCCTCTTGTTGTTCCGTCCCTGTTATGTAAATGATTGTGTTGAGTGCCCCGTCTCATGGTCAACCTGTCAGGACTGACAGGGGGCATGGACTCAAAGCGCAAGAAGAGAGCAGGAGATGCCGCGCCGCACCCCGCAAACACAGGCTGGGTGCGCGCTTGCGGTGTGTGTCAACGATAACAGTGCCCGGCAGCATGGGGCCGGGTTTGTTGCGCGCCCGTCACGCGGGTTAAGCCTAGGGCGGCGCGCGATTTTCGGGCGACTAAGCCATTGGTTCTCTTGCCGTGTGCGGCATGGAGAACTATCGATTATTGAGATCGCTTTAATTTAATCGTGACCAGCTCACTACCGTTCGCCCTGAGCTTGTCGAAGGGCTTCGACAGGCTCAGCCCGAACGGTGTGCTGGCCTGAGCTACCAAGATATCAATGACGCCCCACAATCGCCTTCCAGTGCTTGGCTTCAACAGGCGTGATCGACAGCCGGTTTCCCTTGCGCAGCACCACCAGGTCCTCCAGCTCAGGCCGCGCGCGCAGCGCGGGCAGGGTGATGTTGGGAATCTTCCTGACCACCTGCACATCCACCAGCAGCCAGCGCGGCTCTTCGGGTTTGGACTTGGGGTCGTAGTAAGGCGACTTCGGGTCGAACTGCGTGGGGTCAGGGTAGGCCGTCGACGCCACCCGCGCAATGCCGACGATGCCCGGCTCGGCACAACTCGAGTGGTAGAACAGCACACCGTCACCGACCTTCATTCCATCCCGCATGAAGTTGCGCGCCTGGTAGTTGCGAACACCCACCCAGGGGACGGTCGAGTCTTTGGCCGCGAGCGCGTCGTCGACGGAGCACTCTTCGGGTTCGGATTTCATGAGCCAGTAGGTTGTCATAAATTTTGAGTGTTCAATGGTAGGTCAGTCAGATAGTCGGGTAGACCATCTTCTGTTGAATTCCGTCGAAATCTGATCCACTTAACGCAGTAATTTCCATCCAAATCTGACCCACGTAGGCACTACCCTGCTTGTTTTAAAAGCAGGGGAAATTAGGAGTGATAGACGTGGCGACATTGAATGTCATCAGACGCTGG
>NZ_CALRNF020000050.1:0-34309 GCF_943369415.1 Polaromonas sp. YR568 | reverse complement strand
CGCTCAGGTGCTGCTCTCGAATCATCTTGACGATCTGCACCTTGAACGCCGCATCGAACGATCGCCTGGTCTTGGCTTTGGTCATTTCTATTCCTCTCAGACATTGATTTCCCTCATCGGGATGTCTTTTGAAATTAGACCAGCACAGTCCAGCCGGGGTCAAAAACAACTCGCCTGCGGCTCAAACAAGTTTTTGCCCTGATCCGTCTGGCCCTCCGCTCCTCGGCGCATCCACAAGGGGTGGGAACGGGGGAGGAGAAATGCCAGACAGCCGAAGACAGAAACCCTTCTTGTCCCCTCTCCCTCTGGGAGAGGGTTAGGGTAAGGGCCAGCAGCCTTCGCACCCGCAGCTACACGTCAACCGCCGCCAACCCTGTCTTGCAGACCGCAGCCCAGGCTGAGCCTGGGCTTCTTCGCGCTGTCCAGATGCGCGCAGGCGCATCTGGAGCCGCAGCGTTCAGCCCCTGCCCTCTCCCAGAGGGAGAGGGAGTAAATTCCTGGCCCCGCATCGCGGTCTGCTCTTGCGCTGCCTTGTTTTGTCCCCGCTCCCGCTCCCGATTGCCCCTTGTGGATGCGCCGAGGAGCGCAGGTTCAGGCGGATCAGGGATCGCGTTGTTTGAGCGAAGCGCAGCGTAGCGAGTTTAGCGAGACCCCGCCTGAACCGAGCACCGCAGGTTGCCCCGGAGCGAAGCGCAGGGGACGCAGCAACCAGGGTCGCCTTTTCTTTGGTAACTTTCTTTTGGCGAAGCAAAAGAAAGTTACTGGCCGCCGGGCCACTCCCGGCCAGCAAGTCTCAGCAGGAACCGCACCGCCGGAGCAAAAATAAAACTCAGCTAACAACCTTCTCTTCCTTCGTCACCAACCAGATCCCATAACAAACCAACACCAACGCCACCCCATTCTTCCACTCGAGAAAACTCTCATCCAGGAACACCGCCGACAACATGGTCCCGAAAATCGGCACCATGAAGTTGAACACCGTGATCATGCTGACCCGGTTGTACTTCAGCAAAATCGTCCACAGCGAAAACGCGGCAGATGACAGCACGACCAGGTAGACCATCAGCAAGGTGGACTTGACGGTAAAGCCCGTCAGCGAGCCGCCGGTGGCGAAACCTATCAGCAGCAGGGCCAGGCCGCCGATCGCCAGCTGCCAGCCGGTCAGCACCACCGAGTCCACGCGCTGGGACACCTTCTTGCCGTAGATGCTGGCGGCCGACAGCACAAAGGCGGCGATCACCACAAAGCCTTCGCCGAGCAGCGTGAAGTCGAACGTCAGCAAACCCGCGCTGAAGTTCACCACCATCACGCCCGCGAAACCCACGACGCAGCCCAGCACCTTGTGGAAGCTGAGCCTGTCGTTCTTGTAGATGTAGTGCGCCAGCAGCACGCTGAAGAAAGTGCCGGTGGCGTTCATGATCGAACTCTTCACGCCCGTGGCATAGGCCAGGCCGATATAGAAGAACACGTATTGCAGGCTGGTCTGTGTCAGGCCCACCAGCGTGACCTGGCCGAAGGTGCGCCCGTCCAGCTGGAACACCGGCTTGCGGCTGAGGAGGGCGAACACCAGCAGCACCAGGCCGGCAAAAATAAAACGCCAGCCCGCGAACACCAGCTTGGAGGGGATGTCATTCGCCGCGATGTGGAACAGCGCATAGCCGTTCTTGATCGCCGGGTAGGCGCTGCCCCACAGCAGGCAGCACAGCGAGGCCAGCAGGAAAACGACTTTGCGCTGGGTGAAAAACGTGGAGCTGTTCAAAACCTGGGTCCCATCAAAGGAAGAGAAGAAGAAAGGCGCGGCCCGGGCGCGGCGCGCGCCCGGACGCATCAACAAAAATTACAGCAGGCGCGCGAGGTAACGCCCGGTATGGCTGGCGGGATTTGCCGCGATGTCTTCCGGCGTGCCCACGCCCACCACGGTGCCGCCGCCGGCGCCCCCTTCGGGGCCCATGTCGATCAGCCAGTCGGCCGTCTTGATGACGTCCAGGTTGTGCTCGATCACCACAATCGTGTTGCCCGCGTCGCGCAGCTGGTGCAGCACCTTGAGCAGCAGGTCGATGTCGGCGAAGTGCAGGCCGGTGGTCGGCTCGTCGAGAATGTAGAGCGTGCGGCCGGTGTCGCGCTTGCTCAGCTCCAGCGCGAGCTTGACGCGCTGCGCCTCGCCGCCCGAGAGTGTGGTCGCGGCCTGGCCCAGCTTGATATAGGACAGGCCCACGTCCAGCAGGGTGTGCAGCTTGCGCGCTATGGTGGGAACGGCCTTGAAGAACTCGGCCGCGACCTCGACCGTGAGGTCCAGGATTTGCGCGATGTTCTTGCCCTTGTACTGGACTTCCAGCGTTTCGCGGTTGTAGCGCATGCCCTTGCAGACGTCGCAGGGCACGTACACGTCGGGCAGAAAGTGCATCTCGACCTTGACCACGCCGTCGCCCTGGCAGGCTTCGCAGCGGCCGCCGGCGACGTTGAAGGAAAAGCGCCCCGCGCCGTAGCCGCGCTCGCGGGCGGTGTTCATCTCGGCCATCAGCTCGCGTATCGGCGTGAAGAGGCCCGTGTAGGTGGCGGGGTTGCTGCGCGGCGTGCGGCCAATCGGCGACTGGTCGACGTTGATGACCTTGTCGAAGTGCTCTATGCCTTCGATGGATTCGTGCGCGGCGGGTTCTTCATGCGCGCGGTAAAGCGTGCGCGCCACGGCGGTGTACAGCGTGTCGTTGACCAGGGTGGACTTGCCCGAGCCGGAAACGCCGGTTACGCAGGTCAGCAGGCCGACGGGGAACTCGACGCTCACGCCCTTGAGGTTGTGGCCGGTGGCGTTGATGACGCGCAGCGCCTGCATCTCGCCCAGCGTGGCCTGGTGCACGGCCTCGCGCGCGGCGCGGCGTTCTGCGGCCGGGCTTTGCGGGAAGCGCGAGACTTTTTTCTTCTCGGCGGCTTCCACCGTTTTCACCGTCGGCAGCCAGGGCGTGCGGCGCTTGGGCACGGCGATTTTCAGCGTCTGCGCCAGGTACTTGCCGGTCAGCGAATCGGGGTTGTTCTTGACCTCTTCAAAAGTGCCCTGGGCCATCACGCGCCCGCCGTGGATGCCGGCGCCCGGCCCCATGTCGATGACGTGGTCGGCCGCGCGAATCATGTCTTCATCGTGCTCGACCACCAGCACGCTGTTGCCGATGTCTCGCAGATGCTTGAGCGTGCCGATCAGGCGGTCGTTGTCGCGCTGGTGCAGGCCTATGCTGGGCTCGTCGAGCACGTACATCACGCCGGTCAGGCCCGAGCCGATTTGCGAAGCCAGGCGAATGCGCTGCGACTCGCCGCCCGACAGCGTCTCGGCGCTGCGGTCCAGGCTCAGGTAGTTGAGGCCCACGTCGTTGAGGAACTTCAGGCGCAGGCCGATTTCACGCACCACCTTGGCGGCGATCTCGGCTTTGGCGCCTTCCATCTTGAGGACGCTGAAATACTCAAAGCTTTCGCGCAGGGTGGCGTGGCTGATCTCGTAGATCGCCTTGCGTTCGGGCTTGGCGCCGCCCTCGGGCGCGCTGACCAGGTAGACGTGGCGCGCCTCGGTGCGCAGGCGCGTGCCTTCGCAGTCGGGGCAGGGCTGCACGCTGCGGTAGCGGGCGAGTTCCTCGCGCACGGCGGCCGAATCGGTCTCGCGGTAGCGGCGCTCGAAGTTGGTGATCACGCCTTCGAAGGGGTGCTTTTTGCTGATCTTCTTGCCGGCGAAGTTGCCCGAGTCCATCACGTAGCTGAACTTGATTTCCTCGTCGCCCGAGCCGTGCAGCACGACCTGCCGCACGTTGTCCGGCAGGTCTTCAAAGGCCGCGTCGATGTTGAACTTGTAGTGCTTGGCCAGGCTTTCGAGCATTGAAAAGTAATAACCGTTGCGCCTGTCCCAGCCCTTGACGGCGCCGCTGGCCAGGCTCAGCGAAGGGAAGGCCACCACGCGCGCCGGGTCGAAAAACTCCATGTGGCCCAGGCCGTCGCAGGTCGGGCAGGCGCCCACCGGCGAGTTGAAGGAAAAGAGCCGCGGCTCCATTTCGCTGAGCGAATAGTCGCAGACCGGGCAGGAGAACTTCGCGCTGAACAGGTGTTCCTTGCCGGTGTCCATCTCCAGCGCAATCGCCTTGCCGTCGGCCAGGCGCAGCGCGGCCTCAAAACTTTCGGCCAGGCGCTGCTGCAAGTCGGCGCGCACCTTGATGCGGTCTATGACCACGTCGATGTTGTGCTTCTCGGTTTTCTTCAGCTTGGGCAGGTCGTCGAATTCATAGGCCGTGCCGTCGACGCGAAAGCGCACATAACCCTGGGACTGCATCTCGGCGAAGACGTCGACGAACTCGCCCTTGCGGTCGCGCGCCACCGGCGCCAGGATCATCAGCTTGGTGTCTTCGGGCAGGGCCAGCACGGCGTCGACCATCTCGCTGACGCTTTGCGCCTGCAGCGGCAGATCGTGGATGGGGCAGAACGGCGTGCCGGCGCGCGCGAACAGCAGGCGCAGGTAGTCATGGATTTCGGTCACCGTGCCCACGGTGGAGCGCGGGTTGTGCGAGGTGGCCTTCTGCTCGATGGAGATCGCGGGCGACAGGCCCTCGATCATGTCCACGTCGGGCTTGTCCATCAGCTGCAAAAACTGGCGCGCGTAGGTGGAGAGGCTTTCGACGTAACGGCGCTGGCCTTCTGCATACAGCGTGTCGAAGGCCAGGCTGGACTTGCCCGAGCCGCTCAGCCCGGTGATCACCACCAGCTGGTTGCGCGGAATGTCGAGGTCGATGTTCTTGAGGTTGTGGGTGCGCGCGCCGCGAATGCTGATGCGCTGGGCCGCCAGGGCCTGGGCCAGGTAGCGGCCAGCGGGCTCGGCCACGTGCCGGCCCTCGGCCGCAAGAGCCGCTTCAGCGGCTTCGGGAGAGAGGTATTTGCCGTCGGTGGAGGAGTTCACTATGTGGGGCGCCGCAAAACCCTCCATCATAGACGGATGCGCATTTTCTGGCATACGCCGGTGTACTCCCCCGGTGCCGGGGGCTCGGGGATGTTGGCGCCCTCACCGCACCTTTCTCCGTTCTTCCCGCGCCTTCTGGCGGGTCGCGGGCCAATTCAAAGACAATAGGCCTTCCAGCCGCGGATTCGCGGCACAGGCTCCCGACCCCCTTTCCCTCCATAGACCGTGCCGCCAGCCTCCCCCGTCCCGCCTTCCTATCCCATGACCGCCACCGAGCGGCGCGCCAGCGCCTCGCTGGCGTCGATTTTTGCGCTGCGCATGCTGGGCCTGTTCCTGGTGCTGCCGGTGTTCGCGCTCGAAGCGGCCAAATACCCGGGCGGCGACGACCCGGCCCGCATCGGCCTGGCCATGGGCATTTACGGGCTGACGCAGGGAATCCTGCAAATCCCTTTCGGCATTGCCTCGGACTGGTGGGGCCGCAAGCGTGTGATCATTTCCGGCCTGGTGATTTTTGCCCTGGGCAGCTTTATCGCGGCCTGGGCGCCCGATTTGAACTGGCTTGTCGCCGGCCGCGCGCTGCAGGGCGCCGGCGCCATTTCGGCCGCCGTGACCGCGCTGCTGGCCGATTCCACACGCGACGAGGTGCGCACCAAAGCCATGGCGCTGGTGGGCGGCAGCATCGCGCTGATGTTCGCGCTCTCGCTGGTCATCGCGCCGCTGCTGGCGTCTTATATCGGCCTGCACGGCTTGTTTGCCCTGACCGGCGGGCTGGCGCTGGCCGGTATCGCGGTGGTCATCTGGTGGGTGCCGCCCGAGCCGGTCGAGCATGCCAACCGGCCGCGCGGCAGCGTGCTGGAAGTCCTCAAGGACCCGGCCTTGCTGCGGCTGGATTTCGGCGTCTTCATCCTGCATGCGGTGCAGCTGGCCATGTGGATGGCGATTCCGGCGCTGCTGGTCGGCGCCGGGCTGGACAAGGCCAGCCACTGGCAGGTCTACCTGCCGGCGGTGCTGGCGTCCTTCCTGGTGATGGGCGTCACGCTGTTCCCGCTGGAGCGGCGCGGCTACCTGCGTGCCGTGTTCCTGGGTGCCGTGGGCCTGATTTTTGCGGTGCAGCTGGGCCTGTTGTGGGTGGCGCCCTCGGCCGCCGCCCCCCACGGCCTGGCCGCGCTGGCCGGCTTGCTGTTCCTGTTTTTCTGCGGTTTCAACGTGCTGGAAGCCACCCAGCCCAGCCTGGCCTCCCGGCTGGCACCCGCCCATGCGCGGGGCGCCGCGCTGGGCGTCTACAACACCCTGCAGTCACTGGGCTTTTTCGCCGGCGGCGCCATCGGCGGCTGGATCACCAAGGCGCACGGCGCCCAGGGGCTTTTTGTGGTGTGCGGTGGCCTGATGCTGCTGTGGCTGCTGGTGGCCTGGCCCATGCGGGCGCCCGGTCGCCAGGCGGCCGCGGCGCCCGCCCCGGGTGACGAGGCTTTGCCGGGCCGGCCAGTTAAACTGTGAGTTATTCATAAATTGCAGGGCCCGCCCCTGTAGACCAGCTCAGGAGAAACCTTATGGCATCCGTCAACAAAGTCATCGTCGTCGGCAATCTGGGCCGTGACCCCGAAATGCGCAGCTTCCCGAGCGGCGACCAGGTCGCCAACGTCACCATCGCCACCACCGACAAGTGGAAGGACAAGCAGACCGGCGAAATGAAGGAAGCCACCGAATGGCACCGCGTGGTGTTCAACGGCCGCCTGGCTGAAATCGTCGGCCAGTACCTGCGCAAGGGCTCGCAGGTCTACGTCGAAGGCTCGCTGCGCACGCGCAAGTGGACCGACAAGGACGGCATCGAGAAATACACCACCGAAATCCGCGCCGACCAGATGCAGATGCTGGGCAGCCGCCAGGGCATGGGCGGGCCCGGCGGTGACGACGGCGGTGGCTACGAAGCGCCGCGCCAGTCCGCAGCACCGGCGCGCGCGCCGGCGGCAGCCGCACCGCGCCAGGCCCCCGCGGCCTCCAAGGCAGCCAGCGGTTTTGACGACATGGACGACGACATTCCGTTCTAAATACCAGACACGGAAAAGCTCTTTTGATTGAAGCCCGCGCTCCTGGAGGAGGGCGGGCTTTTTCTTATTCGCTGCTCATGGCCTGACGGACCAGCAGCGTGTCCGTGAATTGCTCAAAGGCCACGACCTTCCCCTCCCGCAGGTGCCAGACGTGGGCCACACGGGCCTGCATGTCCTTTCCCGTGGCGCGGTAAGTGCCGTGGTAGCTCCCCATACCGACGATGTGCTCACCACCGTCGATGAGGCTTTGCAGTTCGAAGCGATAGCCGACCCAGTCCCGGCCCAGCACAGCAAAGACGTTCTCGGCCACCGCTTGCGGCCCGACCCAGGTGCCCGCGCAGGGAAAGCCCGCCATCTCGGTCCAGCGCACCTGGGGCGAAACATGGGCCATCATTGCGTCGATGTTCCCCTGGGCCGAGGCCGCGTAGTGGGCGCGGACGATGTCGAGGTTCGACATCATGGCGTCAACCCCATTTCATCTCGCCCTTGGCGACCTTGGCGCCGATTTGCAGGGCCACGCCCATGCCGGCGTTCGGGTAGCGCCGGGTCATGGCCGCGATGAGGGCGCCGCTGTCGGCGGCCTTGGCCAGCACTTCCTCGAAAGCCACGAGGTAGTCGCGCGTGTATTTGATCGCGCTTGCGTCCACCGCCGCCGTGACCGCCATGTGGCCGGGGACGACCACGGCGGGTTTGCGCGCGGCCATGGCGTCAAGCGTCTTCACCCATGCGGCGCGGGCTTCGGCGCCCTGTGTGTCGGCGGTCCACACGTGCACGCCGGAGAACAACAGCACGCCGCCAAAGATGGCGTTCAGCGAAGGCACCCAGATGTAGCGGCGATTGGCCAGGCCGTCGGCATCGACGATCTCGAGGGCCTGGCCTTCGAGGGTGAGGCTGCGGCCGTTAAAGGCTTCAGGCATCACGATGTCCGCCAGGGCCTGCGGACCGTTTTCCTGGAGCTGCGGGCCCCAGGTGGCCAGCTTCTTTTCCACGTTGCCCTTGATGGCCGCGATGGTGGCCGGTGCGGCGATCACCTTGGCGTCGGGAAATGCCGCCTTGATGGGCGCCAGGCTGAAGTAGTAATCAGGATCGCTCTGGCTGATGTAAATCGTCGAGAGCTTTTTGCCGGTGGCCTTGATGGCCTCTGCCAGCGCCTTGCCGTCGGGAAGCGTAAAGCCCCCATCGATCAGGACGGCTTCACGCTCGCCGGAGATCAGTACCGGGGCACGGAAGAATCCGTGCTCGCCGGCGGGGAAATGTTTCAAGGTCAGGTTGGTATTTGCAGCCATAGCGCTTTTCACTCCCAGGATGGCCGTCGCGACAGCCGCGCCAGCTACAGTTTTGAGGGTTTCTCTTCGTGTTGTCATGGTTTTTCCTTCTTCTCTAACAGTTAACTAAAAGGGGTTGCGGGATGGGGCCCGCGGTGGGCTCAGGCTGCCTCGAATTCACTGGTCAGCGCGCGCGGGTTGGAATAGAAGGCCGAGTGATTCACGACCCAGCGCTTCGCACCGGATTCGGCCACCAAGGTGGGCACGCCGTGTGCGCCGAACTCCCGCATCAAGGCTTGGGCGCGGTTGATGCGCGCCTGGTTGGCCGCGACAAGATCATCATCGGGTTGCGCCACCCTTGCGGCGGCTTGCTCGAGGCCGAGCCCGTGCAGAACGCCGGCCAGCATTTCCAGCGAGGTTGTGTCCCTGCCGTCCACATAGCGCGCGCTTTGGATCGCCTTGAGTGCGTCCAGCTCCCTGGCCGGCGCCGTCAATGACACGGCCGTCAGCGCCACCGTGGCGGGGCCGCTGTCAAACAGCCGATGGCGGTCATCGAGAACCTGCTCGCGGTACTGCTCGGTGAAGCGCTGCCCCGTCAGGCGCTCAATGCGCTGGTCGTTGGACCAGGCATAGGCGGCGAATTCAGCATTCATGGGCCTTGCGCCCTCGCCGGAGAACAGCCCGGTCGGCAGCAATTCGATGCTGACAGCTGGAACTTCGTTCAAGGCCGAGAGCGCCGGCATGGCGCCGTAGCACCAGCCGCACAGCGGGTCGAACAGGTAATGGAGGGTCTTGGTCATGGGTTCTTTGGGGTGTTCTTTGCTCACTGGCTGTGATCGTAGGCACTCTGCATTGACTGTTAAAGGCATCTCTGATAAACAGAATGTATGTTTAAAGCAAACAATCAAGACGAGGGTGGGCTTGGAGGCCTGGGAAACCTGAGGCGCCTGGCCTACTTCGCGGCGGTGGTGGAAACCGGCTCCTTCACCGCGGCTGCGGATCGCCTGGGGATTACTAAGGCGGTGGTCAGCCAGCAGGTCGCCCGGCTGGAGCGCGAGTTCCGCACATCGCTGCTGGTTCGCACCACACGCAAGGTGCAGCCCACCGAACTGGGCCAGGCCTTCTACCTGCGCTGTGCGCTGATCCTGCGCGAAGCCGGCGATGCCTTCGACGACCTGGCCGAAACCTCGGCGGAGCCGTCCGGCATGTTGCGGCTCACCGCGCCTTTTGACTATGGTGTCGGCGTGGTGGTGCCGGCCATCGCCGCCTTTACCCGGCGCTATCCCGCGTGCAAGGTCGATGCGGCCCTCACCGACCAGACGCTGGACCTCATGTCGGGCAACATCGAACTGGCGATCCGTGTCGGCTGGCTCGCCGAAACCAGCCTGCAAGCGCGAAGAATCGGCGCTTTCCGGCAACTGCTCGTGGCGTCTCCGGCCATGCAGCCGCAGGTGGCGCGGCTGACCGGCCCGCAAGATATCGCCGGCCTGCCGTTCATCGCCAACACCGCCCTGCGCGATCACCTGACATGGAATTTTTCGCTCAACGAGGGTGAGCGCCAGGCCGTGCACGTGCAGGCCTCGATTTTTCTCGACGCCACACTCGCCGTGCGCGAGGCCGTGTTCCAGGGCGCGGGACTCTCGGTGCTGCCGGACTATGCGGTGGCAGGCGATCTTGCGGCAGGCCGTCTCATCCGGGTCCTGCCGCGGTGGCAGCTGCCTTCAGGAGGCATCCATGCGGTTTTTCCGGCTGCGCGCTTTCGTCCCGCGAAGGTCCGAGCCTTTGTCGACCTGCTGGCGGACAGGGAGCAACAGCGGCAGGCCGCCCACGCGTCAAGCGAAAGCTGACGCCCGGCCTGTCGCGAGGGCTCTTTCAGGAGTGCCGGCCCCGCTCCCACGCCGCGCCGCCTTCCAGCGCGACGAACACCACTTGGCGGTCGCTGATCTCGCAGTGGCCACGCGCCCGCCTTGCGCCCGCCGCCGCCTTGCGCGCCAGCGCGGCGAAGCCACGGGCGGCCATCCAGGCCAGGAAGGCCGCACCGTTCAAGGGCTGGGCGAGCCAGGCGACAGTGAAGCCCGTGCGTCGGGGCTCCCAGCGCAGGATCACGCCCTGCGCGCTTCCCGCCGGCTCGATCACCGCGGTCTCATGGTCGCCAAGGCGCAGGCGCTGGCCGGCCTCGATGAAGTGGTCGCCGGGATCGTTGTGGCGCGTCAGCCAGAGACGGCCCCGCAGCACCGTCAGTTCACCGCCGCGCCGGGGCAGGCGCAGCGCCTGGCCGGGCACCAGGTGCCGGGTTGCGCCGTGAAGCACGGCGCCCTTGGGTTTCGCATTCATCATGAACCTTTTTTGCGGTGTTGCCGCGCGCCGCCGGTGTCAAAGCCCGGCGAGGGCACGCAGCGCGGGGTTGTCGATCTGGCCGGCGAGCAGTTTTGCCGCCGCCGCGCTCGCGCTGTCGCCGAGCGCCGCGCGGTGCAGGCATGCGCGCACCGTGAGTTCGCGCATGCCGCTGCGCGCGGCGAGCTCCTGCATCTCGTTGACCCAGGCCGAGGCCTGGGGCATGGCTTGCGCCACCGCGACGCCGCACAGCGCATCGAGGGCATGGCCTTTTCCCCATAGGTAGGCATCAGGAAGCCGCGTGCAACGCGCCAGGGCGTCGGTGAGAATTTCGACGGCGCGCTGGGGCTCGCCGCGCGCCATGGCCACGCGCCCCAGGCCGCGGCCGGCAATGCCTTCCCAGCAGGGGTCGCCGAGCTGGCTGCCGAGGGCAAACGCGTGCTCGAAGCGGTGCGCGGCGGCCTCCACGTCGCCTTGCAGCAGGTCGATTTCAGCGCGCAGCGATTGCGGCCAGGGCACAAAAGCGGTCCAGCCCTGCTGGGCCAGCGCCACCGAGCGGTCCAGCGCGCCGGCGGCGCCGTCGATCTCACCGTGCAGCAGCAGCGCGCGGCCCAGCATGGACAGCGCATAGGCGAGCTGTTTGTTGTCGCCCGCTGCAGCGGCCAGCGTCCCGGCTTCGCGCAGCAGGGCAATGGCGGACGCGTAATGCGCGGTGTCGCTGAGCGCGGAGCCGAATACGGTGGCGATGCGTGCCAGCTCCGCGCGGTCCTCCCCGGCCAGCGGCCTTGCGCGCTGCAGCCAGGCCAGTGTGCGTTCATAGCGGCCGCGCAGGAACTCGACATAGCCGAGTTCGCGGCAGGCCGCCGCGGCGAGCACCGGAGACACATCGTGGCCGACCTCCAGCGCCTCGTGCAGCGCGGTGGCGCCTTCCTCGTCGCGCCCGCGCGCGGCATGCACCAGCGCGCCGCCCAGGGCCACGCGCGTGCGCGCGCGCAGCACCGCGTCGCCGGTGGCGTCGGCCTCGGCGATGGCGCGGCGCAGGCATTGCACCCCGGCATCAAGCGCGCCGGCGCTGATCGCCGCCTCGCCGGCCTCCAGTTGCGCCAGCGCGGCGGCGCGCCCGGTGGCGGGCCGCGCGGTGGGCGCCGCTGTGAGCGTGCGCTGGGCGGCGTCCAGCGTGGCGCCGGGCTGCACGCCGAGTTCGCGCTGGAACAGTTCACGGCAGGCGGCGGCCTGGCGCGCCGCGCCCACACCGTCGCCCGCGGCCGCGAGGCTGCGCACCAGCAGGGCCTGGTAGTTCTCGTCCAGCGGGTTCTGGCGCACCAGCCGGCCGGCCAGTGCGGCGGCTTCGGCCATGGCGCCCGCGGCCATGCGGGCCTGCGCGGCTTCGCGCAGCACGGCTTCGGCGGCGGCCTGGAGATGGCGGCGCTCGGTGGCCAGCCAGACCTCGAAGGCCGGGCTGCCCGAAAAATTCATGCCTTCGAGCAGCTCGCGGTCCAGGCCGGGCACGCACAGGGCTTGCGCCCAGCTGCCCGACAGCACGGCGCCGAGGTCGACGTAGCTGGCGGGCTCCAGCCCCAGCGCCAGCAGGTCGCCGCGCAGGTCCGCGTTGCCAAGCAGGCGCCGCAGCTCGCTGAGGTTCCAGCGCAGGGCGGCCAGCGGGTCTTCGGCATCCTCGAACAGCAGGCCCGCCAGGTGCTTGCGGCTGACGGGTGCTTCGCTGCGCACCAGGTAGGCGAGCAGGCCCCAGACCTTGTGCCCGCGCGGCGCCGGTACCTGGCTGCCGCCGCGCTCCACGCGCGGCGGGCCGAGCAGGTGGATGGCAAGCCCCAGAGGCGGTGCGTCGTCAGGGGCTTGCGGCTTCACCGTCGGGCCTCAGGCTTCGGCAGTGGTCGGGTCTATGACGCCGGTGACGCGCGTGACGGCGTCCGCCGGGAAGCCGCCCCTGCGGGCATGTTCCCGCACAAGGTCCTCGCTGGTCGCGTTGTAGATGCAATACATCTTGCCGCCCGTCAGGTAGCTTTTCACCCACTGGACGTCGGGTCCCAGTTCCTGCAGCACGCCGCAGGATTTCTGGGAGATGGATTGCAGCTCGGCGGGCTTGAGGGCGCCGAGTCCGGGGATGGTGCGTTCGATGACGAATTTGGGCATAAAAAATCTCCGTTAAGTGAATGGAGACCCAAAGATAGGCAGTTTACGTGTGAGCCCGCGTTTGAGGAAAGCGCCTGCGGGACGTGTTTATTTGCCATACGGCGGCGCCGGCCTATCCGATCTGTGCCTGTTCTCTTACAAATCGCCCGGTCCGGCTGCGCTGTTCATGGATAGCATCGGGGTGTTTGCCGCGCCCGCCCGGATGCGGCCGGCCCCCAACACCTCCAAGAACATGATGAAACGCTCCCCTCTGCCCTCTTTGCCGCACCGCTTGCTGCGGAGCGCCGCCCTCGTGCTGGGCGGGCTGTGCGCGGCCGCGCCGGCCCTGGCGGCCGGCAACACCGAACCACTGACCGAGATCCTCTCGCAGCCCGGCAGCGCGGGGCTGGGCTTTGTGACGCGTGTGGAGCGTTCACCTTACAAGGATGCGGGCAACCGTTATGACCTGCTGCCGCTCTATCTGTATGAGGGCGAGCGGCTGTTCCTGCGCGCCAACCGGGGCGGCGTGAAGATACTCAACAGCGGCGAGCAGCGGCTGGACGTTTTTGTCGAGCAGCGCCTGGAAGGCTTCCCGACCGAGAACCTGCCGGCCAGCCTGGCCGGCATGGCGACGCGTGACTCGGCCATCGACCTGGGCCTGGCTTACCGCTGGCGCCAGCCCTGGGGCACGCTGGAGGCTGAGTTTGTGCACGACATCGGCAACACCTACAAGGGCAATGAACTGCGCCTGGGCTACTCCTACGACTGGCGTTCCGGCCCCTGGATGTTGCGCCCCAGCCTGACGGTGGCGGTGCGCGATTCCAAGCTCAACAACTATTACTACGGCGTGCAGCCCGGCGAGGCCACGCCCGGTCGTCCGGCCTATGCGCCCGGTGCCGGCATCAATACCTCGATAGGCCTTTACGGCTCCTACGACCTCACGCAGGGCTGGCGCCTGCTGGCCGGCATCTCGGCGACCATGCTGGACGCCAAGGTCAAGGACAGCCCCATCGTGCAAAAAGGCGTGCTGCCCGCCGCCTACGTGGGTGTGGCCTACGACTTCGGCGGCCACAAGCGCGAATGGGCCGAGAACGACACGCCCACCTATTTCAAGGCGCTGTACGGCAAGTCGACCGAGGACGGCTGCCACCTGGCCAAGATCATCACGGCGCAGTGCCTGTCGACGGCGAAAACCAATTCGACCAGCATCACCGGCATCCAGGTGGGCAAGCCCTTCCTGAACAACGTCAACGGCTGGCCGCTGGACTTCATCGGCTACGTGGGTCTGACGCACCACAACGACCGCGGCCTGCAGCCCAACGGGGTGCAGCTCGACCTGTTCATGAAAGCGGTGTATTCCGGCTTCCCCTGGAGCGACCGCGTGAAGACACGGCTGGGCCTGGGAGTGGGGGTGTCCATGGCGCAGCGCGTGCCTTACATCGAGGCGGCCAGCCAGGCCGCCAACGGCAAGCCGGCCTCGCGCATGCTGAACTACCTGGATCCGACGCTCGACGTGAGCCTGGGCGACCTGATCGGCTACCGGCCGCTCAAGGAGACCTATATCGGGTTCGGCGTGTCGCACCGTTCCGGCATCTTTGGTTCATCGCGCCTGCTGGGCAATGTCAACGGCGGCTCCAACTACATCTACACCTACGTCGAAAGCGCGCTGTGAGTGCGTGAGTGAACAGGGCGGCCGGGGCTCTCAGGAAGGGTCCGGATCCGTGGCCTTGTCCATCGCGTGGAGCACGTCCTCGGTGGCCATTTTGAGGGCCGACACGTCCATCATGGCCAGGCGGATACGGGTGTCGCTGCCCAGGGGTTCCGTGAAGGCCCGCGCCTGGGCGTTCACGAACACCGGCAGTTGCCGCGGCCGTCGCAACTCCAGCAAATGCGTGGACACTTCATCGATGCTGCGCTTCGCATCTTCGAGAAGCTTGTCAAGGCCGGCCACCGACGCGGGGCTGAAAAACTCGCGCAGCGCCCTGCCGGGAAGGCCGTGCTGGTTCTGGCCCAGCAGCGTGGCCGCGCGGCCGTTCAGTTCCAGGATGTTGCCGTCCGTGGACAGCGTGAAGTAGCCCACCGGGGCGAATTCGTAGAGGTCCTGGTACTTGGCCCGCAGCGCATCCACATGGGCAAAGGTTTCGTTCAGCACCTCGTTCTGCATTTCCAGCTCGATCTGGTGGACCTGGAGTTCATGGATCAGCTTGAGCTGGTCGACCCCGCCTTCGGGCACGGCCCAGGTTTTCCGCGCGGCCAGCTGTTTTTCGGCCTTGCTGCGCAGCAGGGCGGACGGTGTTGAGGGTGTGTTCATTCGTTTCCAGGTTTTGCCGGTCCGTGCGCGGCGTAGACTATCTGATCACGCGACGGTGGCAGCTCTCTTTGTAACAAACATGACCTCACAACACAAGCCTTCATCCCCTGTCGCTGCACAGACAAAACCGCTGGCTATCGTAGGAATCGGCGCTTCGGCCGGAGGGCTGGAAGCCCTGGAACAGTTTCTCGCCAACGTGCCCGCCGCCAGCGGCCTGGCATTTGTCGTGGTGCAGCACCTGGACCCGGACAAGGAGAGCTCGCTGGTGCCGCTGCTGCAGCGCGTGACGCTGCTGCCGGTGCTGCAGGTCGCCGACCTGACGCCGGTGGAAGCCGACCACGTGTACGTCGCGCCGCCCGGCTTTGAGGTGTCCATCCTGAACGGCGTGCTGCACCTGCTCAAGCCCGCCGGCGCGCGCGGCCACGGCCTGCCGATTGATTTTTTCCTGCGCGCGCTGGCCGTCGACCAGCAGGCAAACGCGGCCGGCGTGATTCTGTCGGGCATGGGTTCGGACGGCACCATGGGCGCGCGGGCCCTGAAGGAAAAAGCCGGCGCGGTGCTGGTGCAGTCGCCGGACACAGCCAAATTCGAGGCCATGCCGCGCAGCGTGATTGACGCCAGCCTGGCCGACATGGTGGCGCCCGCCGCGCAGCTGCCGCGAAGGCTGCTGGCCTATTTTGCGCATCCCATGATGGCCGAAAACCCGCTGGACGCGCAGACCGGCCCGCAGGCGGACAGCCTGCACTCGGCGCTTGAAAAGGTGCTGATCCTGGTGCGCGCGCAAACCGGCCACGACTTCAGCCTTTACAAAAAAGGCACGGTGTACCGGCGCATCCAGCGGCGCATGGCCATCCACCAGATCGGCACGGCCGACGCCTACCTGCGCCACGTCCGCGAGAACGCGGTGGAGGCCGAGCTGCTGTACAAGGAGCTGCTGATCGGCGTGACCAGTTTTTTCCGCGACCCGGAGGTCTGGGAGCACCTGCGCCAGCAGGTGTTTCCGCGCCTGGTGCGCAGCCGGCCCGAAGGCGGGGCGCTGCGGGCCTGGGTGGCGGCCTGCTCGACGGGCGAAGAAGCCTATACGCTGGCCATGGTGTTCGCGGAGACCGTGGCCGAACTTGAGGAGCCGGCCAATTTTTCGCTGCAGATTTTCGCCACCGACCTGGAAAAGGAATCGGTGGCCAGGGCCCGCAAGGGCGTTTATCCCGAGAACATCTCGGCCGACGTTTCGCCGGAGCGGCTGGAGCGCTTCTTCACGCGGGTGCCGGGCGGCTACCGCGTCCGCCAGGACATACGCTCCATGGTCGTGTTCGCGCAGCAAAGCATCGCCAGCGACCCGCCCTTCGCGCGGCTGGACGTGCTGAGCTGCCGCAACCTGCTGATCTACCTGGAGGCCGAGCTGCAGCAAAAATTGATGCCGCTGTTCCACCACAGCCTGAACCCAGGCGGCATCCTGGTGCTGGGGAGCGCGGAAACCATAGGCCAGTCCAGCGACCTCTTCATGCCGCTGGGCGCGAAAACCCGGATCTACCGCCGGCTGGACGCCGCGGCGCGCGTCGGCAGCTTTCCGGCCTACCCCGACGCGGTGATGTCCGCGCCGGCGCACATGCCTTCGGCGCGCAAACCTTTGCCGGGCGCCGGCAGCCTGCAGGTGCTGGCCGACCAGGTGCTGGCGCGCAAGTTCGCGCCCGCCGCGGTGCTGGTCACGGCGCAGGGCGACATCGTCTATTTCAGCGGCAAGACCGGCAAATACCTGGAGCCCGCCGCCGGCAAGGCCAACCTGAACCTGTTCGCCATGGCGCGCGCCGGCCTGAGCCAGCCTTTAAGCGAGGTGTTCCACCGCGCGCTGCGGCAACAGGCGGCGGCGGTGCTGGAGCCGGTCAGCGTCAGCGTGGACGGCGTGGCGATGGCTTTCGGCGCGACCGTGGAGCCGCTGGAAACGCCGGAAGCGCTGCAGGGGCTGGTGATGGTGGTGTTCACCGACGCGCCGCCGCCGCGCGAGGCACTGGACAAGGGCGAAGCCGATGCCGACCACGACCGGCAGGTCACCGAATTGCTGCGCGAGCTGACCCGTTCGCGCGAGGAGCACCAGTCCACGCGCGAGGACATGCAGGCCGCGCAGGAAGGCCTGGTGTCTGCGAATGAGGAGTTGCAGTCGGCCAACGAGGAACTGACCACCTCGCGCGAGGAGATGCAGTCCATCAACGAAGAATTGCAGACCGTGAACGCCGAGCTGCAGGCCCGCGTGGACGCGCTGGCGCGCGCCAGCGACGACATGGACAACCTGCTCAACAGCACCGACATCGCGACGCTGTTCCTGGACCGGCACCTGAACGTGCGGCGCTTCACGACGCGCGCCACGGGCCTGTTCAAGCTGATCGCCGGCGACGTCGGCAGGCCTATCACCGACATCGTTTCCGACATGGATTACCAGGGCCTGGCCGGCGACGCGCGCGAGGTGCTGCGCACCCTGATGTTCCAGGAAAAGGAAGTCGCGGCCAGCGCCGACCGCTGGTTCATGGTGCGCACCATGCCCTACCGCACGCAGGACAACCGCATCGACGGTGTCGTGATCACCTTCACCGACATCAGCGTGGCCAAGCGGCTGGAAGCGTCCCTGCGCAAGTTGCAGACGGCCAAGGCAAAGCCGCGGGTCGGCGGGGCGAAGAAGGGCTAAGCCTGGGCCGCTGCCCGCCGCGGCGCACGGCCGGCCGGACGGGACTCGTCGGGAAGGTCCTGCCGCACGTTGCTGGCGGTGATCACGCCGCCGCCCAGGCAGACATCGCCCTGGTACAGCACGGCCGATTGCCCTGGCGTGACCGCCCACTGCGCATCGGAGAACACCAGCTCGCAGCTGTCGATGGAGGACTGGCGCAGCTCGCAGGCGGCATCGGCCTGCCGGTAGCGCGCCTTGGCGGCCATGGGGCCGGGCGCCGGCGCGTTGCCGGCCACCCAGCTGCAGTCCTGCGCCGTCAGCACCGTCGACTGTAGCCAGGGATGCTCATGGCCCTGCACCACCCACAGCGTGTTGGTCTCCATGTCCTTGCGCGCCACGAACCAGGGCTCGTGCTCGCCCACGCCGCGCAGCCCGCGCGCCTGAGCGGCCTTGAGGTCCGCGCCTTTGGCTTTCACGCCGCCTATGCCCAGGCCCTGGCGCTGGCCCAGCGTGTAGAAGGACAGGCCCACGTGTTCACCGAGCACGCGGCCCTTGTCGTTTTTGATGGGGCCGGGCGCCCTGGCGATGTAGCGGTTCAGGAAATCGCGGAAAGGCCGCTCGCCGATGAAGCAGATGCCGGTCGAGTCTTTTTTCTTCGCGTTGGGCAGGCCGATCTCGTCGGCGATGCGGCGCACTTCGGTCTTGTGCAACTCGCCGACCGGGAACAGCGTCTTCGACAGCTGCGCCTGGTTCAGCCGGTGCAGGAAGTAGCTCTGGTCTTTGCCCGGGTCCAGGCCCTTGAGCAGCTCATGCAGGCCGGTGGCTTCGTTATGGCGCACCCTGGCGTAGTGCCCGGTCGCGATTTTCTCGGCGCCCAGGCGCATGGCGTGGTCCAGGAAGGCCTTGAACTTGATCTCGGCGTTGCACAGGATGTCGGGGTTGGGCGTGCGGCCGGCCTGGTATTCGCGCAGGAATTCGGCGAACACGCGGTCCTTGTAATCGGCCGCGAAATTGACGTGCTCGATCTCGATGCCGATCACGTCGGCGACTGCGGCGGCGTCGACAAAATCGATGTTGGACGAGCAGTATTCGCTGTCGTCGTCATCTTCCCAGTTCTTCATGAAGATGCCGATGACCTCGTGGCCCTGCTGTTTGAGCAGGTGCGCGGTCACCGCGGAGTCCACCCCGCCGCTCAGGCCGACGACGATCCGTTGCCGCTTGCCGTCCCGGCTGTGTGTGGTGATTTGCTTGTTGCCCATGGCTCCATTGTAAAAAGATGAAAGCTTTTCCGCCTGCTTCGGGCCTTACGGCCCTGCTGGCCATGCGGCCGGAGGCCGGAGGCTGGTGCTCGCCAGGGGCAAGCCACCGGGTTTACAGAGCCATTCGGACTATTGTCGATGGCTGCACCGTATCTTCTCGGACGTTTCCAGCACAATGGAATGCCCCTCATTTTTGCAGGAGCCGCCACTTTGCAACGACGTCAATTTTTTTCCCGCACCGGTCGGGCCATCACGGCTGCCGGCGTGGCCGCCGGGCTGCCGTGGCTTTCGTCGCTGGCCCAGGCCGCAGGCCTCAAACCCGTGGGCAAGGCCCAATCCTTCGACTACGCGGTGCTCAAGGGCCAGGCGCGCGACCTGGCGGCCAAACCCTACCGGCCCCGGTCGATGGCGTTGCCGCCCGGTATTTCGGACCTGACCTGGGACCAGCACCAGGCCATTCGCTTTCGGGACGACCATGCCTTGTGGGGCGATGACAAGCTGCGCTTCGTGGCCAGATTTTTCCACCTCGGCCTGTACTTCAAGACGCCGGTGCGCATGCATGAAGTGAGCAACGGCCAGGCACAGGAACTGGCCTATGACCCGGCCATGTTTGATTACGGGAAAAGCGGCGTGCGGGGCGACAGCCTGCCCGCCGATCTCGGTTTTGCCGGCTTCCGGCTGAATTTCCACACCGATCCGGTGCGTGACGTGGCGGCGTTCCTCGGCGCAAGCTATTTTCGCGCGGTGGGCGGCGAATGGCAGTATGGCCAGTCGGCACGGGGCCTGGCCATCGACACGGCGCAAACCTTCCCGGAAGAGTTTCCGGATTTCATCGGCTACTGGCTCGAAAAGCCGGACCCGAAAGCAGCTTCACTGACCGTGTACGCCCTGCTGGATTCGCCGAGTGTCAGCGGTGCCTACCGTTTTGTGATCACGCCGGGCGACACGCAGATCATGGACCTGGATGTGGCACTGTACCCGCGTAAAACCATAGCCCGCCTGGGCATCGCGCCGTGCACCAGCATGTTCCAGACCGGCGAAAACGACAAACGCATGGGCTGGGACTGGCGCGGCGAAATCCACGATACCGACGGCTTGTGCATGCACAGCGGCACGGGCGAATGGCTGTGGCGCCCGCTGACCAACCCTGCGCAACTGCAGTTCAACGCCTTCCAGGACGACAACCCGCGCGGTTTTGGCCTGATGCAGCGCGACCGGAATTTTGACCACTACCAGGACGACGGCGTGTTCTACGAAAAACGCCCGAGCCTGTGGGTCGAGCCCAGGGCGGGCTGGGGCCCAGGCACGGTGCAGCTGGTGGAAATCCCGACCGTGGACGAAACCTTTGACAACATCGTGGCCTTCTGGAACCCCAGGGACAAGCCGCAGGCAGGGCAGGAATTGCTGTTTTCCTACCGGCTGCACTGGGGTGGCCAGCCGCCCGCCGCGCAAGGACCGCTGGCGCGCTGCGTTGCCACACGCACCGGCCTTGGCGGCGTGGCAGGGCAAAAGCGCACAGCCTACACATGGCGGTTTGCGGTCGATTTTGCAGGCGGCGACTTTGCCTTGCTGAACCCCGGGGTCCAGGTCAAAGCCGTGGTCACCGCCTCGCGCGGCACGATTGAATTGACGTCGGCCCGGCCGCTGGACGCCATCAAGGGGTGGCGTGCCATGTTCGACGTGCGCCCCGATGGCGACAGCACGGCACCCATCAACCTGCGCATGCATTTGCAGGTCGACGGCCAGTCATTGACGGAAACCTGGCTGTACCAATGGACGCCGCCCCCTGTGGCGCAACGGATTCTTTACTGAGACCCGCGCTGGGCCGTCAGCGGAAATTGGGCGCCTCAAACCGGCAACGCTTCCTACCGCTGGCTCAGCGGTGCATGCACGCTGGCATCCGTGGTGACCAGTTCCACCGGGTAGCGTTTGCCCGCGAGGTAGTCCTCCATGCAGGTCAGCAACAGGGGGCTTCGGTGCATCGGGACGCTGGCCCGGATCTCGTCGGCCGTCAGCCAGACGGTGCGCACAATGCCTTCGTCCAGCGCCTGGCCGGCCACGTGCTCGCCCAGTTCACCGCAAAAGGCGAAGCGCAAATAGGTGATGTCCAGCGGCTCGTCCTGGCCGGGCACGGCCCGCTCGAAACGCGAGAGGTAGACGCCCACGATGGCTGTCGGCTTGAAGTGCCAGGCGGTTTCTTCCAGCGTTTCCCGGGCGCAGGCCTCAATCGGGCTTTCGCCCGGATCCAGGTGGCCGGCGGGGTTGTTGAGCTTTAGGCCGTCCCGGGTTTGTTCCTCTACCAGCAGGAATTTGGGGACGCCGTCGATTATTTTTTCTATGACCGCAGCGACCGTGACGCTGGGCTTCCATCGATTGTTCATGGCGGTGATTATCTGTGGGCCGCGTGACAGTTCCTGTGGGTATTTTTCCCCGGCCAGGGTCGGGCCTCGCGCCGTCATGCAGCGGGCCCTTGCGGTATTGCGCCGAATCCGCGGGCAAAGCTCTCGCGCAGGTGCTCGACAAAATACTGCACGGCCTTGGGCACCTGGGCCGACCAGGGCCGCAAGGCGTAGATGCGCTCGCCGAAGAAGCCCTGCACCTGCCAGTCGGGCAGCACGTGCACAAGGGCTGATGGTTCGCCGCCACCCGGGGGCACGCTGAAGTCCGGCAGCAGGCCTATGCCCAGGCCGGCCACCAGCGCCTCGCGCAGCACCTCGCTGTTGTTGGCCTTGAGCGTGCCGCTGACGTTCACGCCGACCTGTTCGCGCGATTTGCGCTTGCCGCTGCGCACAAAGGTCCAGCTCGCCGCATTGTGGTTGCCCAGGTAGAGCAGGCAGTCGTGACCAGCGAGTTCCGCCGGCTGAGTGGGCACGCCGCGCCGCGCCAGGTAGTCGGGGCTGGCCAGCAGGATGGAGCGCGTCTCGCACAGCACCCAGGCCACGTGGGTGTCGGGCGGCGCGTTGGTGTGGCGTATCGCCAGGTCGAAGCCCTCATTGGCCAGGTTCACGAAACGGTCGGTCAGTTCAAGCTCGATGTGGATCTCGGGAAAGCGCTGGAGGAAGGCCGCGACGCGGGGCGCCAGATGCTGGCGCCCCAGTGCGACCGGCGCCGTCACGCGAATCAGGCCGCGCGGCGTACCCACCAGGTCTTTCACGGCCGAATAGCTTTCGCTGATGCGGTTGAAGGCCGGCTGCATGCCGTTGACCAGCTGCTGGCCGGCTTCCGTCAGGCCCACCGAGCGCGTGGTGCGCCGTACCAGCATCACGCCGGCGGCGCGCTCCAGCTCGCTGATGCGCATGCTGGCCGAGCCCTTGGACACGCCCAGGCGGCGCGCCGTCTCGGTAAAACTGCGGGTGGCGGCCAGCACGGTCAGCAGGTGCAGGTCGGCCACGAGGGGGGAAAGCTGGTCGGAAGACATGGCATGAAGCGCTCGGGGCGCCCAATTGTTCAGGAATATGAACAATGTAATCACAAATAAGGGTGTTATCAATTCGGCCCGGCACGCCTAGACTGCCATCAGCCGCCCTGTTTGGGGCCATTCATTCGTTTTTTTCAGCCGCCAGGCCTTTGCCAGAGGAATCCCCATGTCTTTATCGCCCGCCGCCACTGCACCCCAGGCCACCATCGGCCATTACCTCCAGGGCCGTATCGCCGCGCCAACCTCGGGCCGCAGCCAGCCGGTCTTCAATCCCGCGACCGGCGCCGTGACCGGCCACGTCGCACTGGCCAGCACGGCCGAGGTCGACGCCGCCGTGGCGTCCGCGCAGGCGGCCTTCCCGGCCTGGGCCGATACGCCGCCCATACGCCGCGCGCGCGTGATGTTCAAGTTCCTCGAACTCCTGAATAAAAACAAGGACAAGCTGGCCCACATGATCACCGCCGAGCACGGGAAGGTGTTCACCGACGCCCAGGGTGAGGTCTCGCGCGGCATCGACATCGTGGAATTCGCCTGCGGCATCCCGCAGTTGCTCAAGGGCGACTTCACCGACCAGGTCTCCACCGGCATCGACAACTGGACGCTGCGCCAGCCCCTGGGTGTGGTGGCCGGCATCACGCCCTTCAACTTCCCCGTAATGGTGCCGATGTGGATGTTCCCGGTGGCGATTGCCGCCGGCAACAGCTTTATCCTGAAGCCCAGCCCCATCGACCCCAGCCCCAGCCTCTTCATCGCCGACCTGCTCAAGCAAGCCGGCCTGCCCGGCGGCGTCTTCAATGTGGTGCAGGGCGACAAGGAAGCGGTCGACGCGCTGCTGGTGCACCCTGACGTGAAGGCCGTGTCCTTCGTCGGCTCCACGCCCATCGCCAACTACATCTATGAAACCGGCGCCCACCACGGCAAGCGCGTGCAGGCTCTGGGCGGTGCGAAGAACCATATGGTGGTGATGCCCGACGCCGACCTCGAGCAGGCGGTGGACGCGCTGATAGGCGCGGGCTACGGCTCGGCCGGCGAGCGCTGCATGGCGATCTCGGTGGCGGTGCTGGTCGGCGACGTGGCCGACAAGCTGGTGCCCATGCTGGAGGCGCGCGCCAAAACCCTGGTGATCAAGAACGGCGTGGAACTCGACGCCGAGATGGGCCCCATCGTCACCTCGGCCGCGCACGAGCGCATCACCGGCTACATCGACATCGGCGTGAAGGAAGGCGCCAAGCTGCTGGTCGACGGCCGCGGCTTCAAGGGCGCCCAGGCCGGGGACGGCTGCGACAAGGGCTTCTGGATGGGCGGCACGCTGTTCGACCACGTCACGCCCGACATGCGCATCTACAAGGAAGAAATTTTCGGCCCGGTGCTGGGCTGCGTGCGCGTGAAGGATTTTTCCGAGGCGGTGAACCTCATCAACGCCCATGAGTTCGGCAATGGCGTGAGCTGCTACACCCGCGACGGCCACGTGGCGCGCGAATTCAGCCGCCGTATCCAGGTCGGCATGGTCGGCATCAACGTGCCTATCCCAGTGCCCATGGCCTGGCACGGTTTCGGCGGCTGGAAAAAGAGCCTCTTCGGCGACATGCACGCCTACGGCGAAGAGGGCGTGCGTTTCTACACCAAGCAAAAATCCATCATGCAGCGCTGGCCCGAAAGCACCGGCAAGGGCGCCGAGTTCGTGATGCCTACGGCCAAATAACACAGGGCACGCCCGGGCGTGACAGCCCCGCCAGCCGCATCACGGCTGGCGGGGCTTATTCGTATCAACAGCGGCGGAACAGGCAAAAACTATAGACTTCCGTGACAAAAATTTGCAAAAATCTCATGTAAGCTTCATGACAGGTACAAATACAAACGCCGAGACAGGCAAGCAGAAGACAGTTCACGCACAAGCCCGTCCACGGGTTGATGTCCACCAAGCCATACCAACGTACTGAGGAGAGACCCATGCTGATTGGGGTACCCGCCGAAATCACGGCCGGAGAAACACGCGTCGCCATCACGCCGGAAACGGCCAAAAAGCTCAAGGCCCAGGGGCACACCATCCGTGTGCAGTCGGGCGCCGGTGTCGCCGCCAGCGTTCCTGACGAGGCTTACACGGCCGTCGGCGCCGAGATCACCGACGCCGCGGGCGCCTACGGCGCCGACATCGTGCTCAAGGTGCGTTGCCCGCTCGACAGCGAAATGGGGCTGGCCAAAGCCGGCGGTGTGCTGGTCGGCATGCTCAATCCTTTTGATGCCGCCGGCCTGCAGCGCCTGGCAACGGCCCAGCTGACGTCTTTCGCCCTCGAAGCCGCGCCGCGCACCAGCCGCGCGCAAAGCATGGACGTGCTGTCTTCGCAGGCCAATATCGCGGGCTACAAGGCCGTGATCATGGCGGCCGACCGCTACCAGCGCTTCTTCCCCATGCTGATGACGGCGGCCGGCACGGTCAAGGCCGCGCGCGTGGTGATCCTGGGCGTCGGCGTTGCCGGCCTGCAGGCCATCGCCACGGCCAAGCGCCTGGGCGCGGTGATTGAAGCCAGCGACGTGCGTCCCAGCGTGAAAGAGCAGGTCGAATCGCTGGGTGCGAAATTCATCGACGTGCCTTATGAAACCGACGAAGAGCGCGAAGCCGCCGTCGGCGTGGGCGGCTATGCCAGGCCCATGCCGCCCAGTTGGCTGGAGCGGCAAAAAGCCGAGGTCGCCAAGCGCGTCGCGCAGGCCGACGTGGTCATCACCACCGCGCTGATCCCGGGCCGCGCCGCGCCGGTGCTCGTCACCGAAGACATGGTCAAGGCCATGAAGCCCGGCAGCGTCATCGTCGACCTGGCCGCGCCGCAAGGCGGCAACTGCCCGCTCACCGAGCCCGGCAAGACCGTGGTCAAGCACGGCGTGACGCTGATCGGCGAGACCAATGTGCCGTCTCTGGTCGCGGCCGACGCCAGCGCGCTGTATGCCCGCAACCTGCTCGACTTCCTCAAGCTCATCATCACCAAGGAAGGTGAGCTCAAGGTCGACCTGGAAGACGACATCGTTGCCGCCTGCCTGATGACGCAGGGCGGCGAGGTGAAGCGCAAATGAATCCGCTTGTTCGTCTGCTGGTACTGCTGGCGGCGTTTGTCTCGCAAGGCGTGTTTGCGCAGGCGGTCGGGCGTACCGAAATCAAGGACTTGCCGGAAGGGTGGGTGACGCTAGTCACTTACGACAAGAAGGGGTTGAGCCTTGACAGTGGTACTGCGCATATCCCGATGCAGGCTTCCGTATTCCTGAACAAATCGCGCGACATGCTGATGGTTGTTGAAAGCACAGTCGGTGGGCATTCAAAGAATGTGAACTGGATCACCATGAAATGTCCGGCCGTGCGCGCCGGCTATTTCACCAACGACTATGGATCCAACACGAAAAACCTCGATACGCGTTGCCTGGTGGTCAACACCCGGTATTCGGACAAGAAGTATCTCGAAGGAATTTCTCCGGAAGCTGCCGCTGCGGTTGAAAAAGAGAACCTGAAATTTGACAAAGGCCACCTCATTCGCGCGTGGAGCGGAGTGCGCGGTGGAACCTATCTCAAGGTTTACCTGTTCAAAACCTCCGCTTTCAAGATTGAATCGGCCACGGGCAAAGAAGATGCATCCGGTGTCGACCAGTCACTTGTTGATTTTGGGGAGTCGCTGCAGAAAGCGGTCTACGACTCCACTTTGTCGCTGGGCGGCGGACTTTCGCTTCAATTACTCAACACCATCAAGTAACGCATATGGACATCGTTTCCCCCACCATCATCAACCTGATTATTTTTGTACTGGCCATCTACGTGGGCTACCACGTGGTGTGGACCGTCACACCGGCGCTGCACACGCCGCTGATGGCGGTGACCAACGCGATTTCGGCCATCGTGATTGTGGGCGCCATGCTGGCGGCCGCGCTGACGGAAACGCCGCTCGGCAAGACCATGGGCTGGCTGGCGGTGGCGCTGGCGGCGGTGAACGTCTTCGGCGGCTTCCTCGTGACGCGCCGCATGCTGGAGATGTTCCGCAAGAAGGAAAAGAAGGCGCCGGCCGCCGCTGACGCAGCTGGTTCGGGAGTGGCCAAATGAGCATGAACATCGTCACGCTGCTGTACCTGGTGGCTTCCGTCTTTTTTATCCAGGCGCTCAAGGGCCTGTCCCACCCGACCACGTCGATACGCGGCAACCTCTTCGGCATGGCCGGCATGACGATTGCCGTGCTGACGACGGGCGCCCTGATCGTTGAAACATCCGGCGGCAAGGCCATCGGCATGGTGTATGTGCTCAGCGCCCTGCTGGTGGGCGGCGCGGCCGGCACGCTGATGGCCAAGCGCGTCGAGATGACCAAGATGCCCGAGCTGGTCGCCTTCATGCACAGCATGATCGGCCTGGCCGCGGTGTTCATCGCGGTGGCCGCCGTCGCCGAGCCCTACGCCTTCGGCATCGCCGCCAAGGGCTTGCCCATCCCCACCGGCAACCGGCTTGAGCTGTTCCTGGGCGCGGCGATCGGCGCCGTCACCTTCAGCGGCTCGGTCATCGCCTTCGGCAAACTCAGCGGCAAGTACAAGTTCCGCCTGTTCCAGGGCGCGCCCGTGACCTTCGCGGGCCAGCACATGCTGAACCTGGTGCTGGGCCTGGCCACCGTGGGCCTGGGCCTGGGCTTCATGATCACCGGCAACTGGACGGCCTTCTTCGCGATGCTGGCGCTGGCCTTCGTGATGGGTGTGCTGATCATCATCCCTATCGGCGGCGCCGACATGCCGGTGGTGGTGTCCATGCTCAACAGCTACTCGGGCTGGGCGGCCGCCGGTATCGGCTTTTCGCTGAACAACGCCATGCTGATCATTGCCGGTTCGCTGGTCGGGTCGTCGGGCGCCATCCTCTCGTACATCATGTGCAAGGCGATGAACCGCTCCTTCTTCAACGTGATCCTGGGCGGCTTCGGCGGTGAGGCCGGCACGGCCGCCGCGGGCGCGAAAGAGCAGCGACCCGTCAAGTCGGGTTCCGCCGACGACGCCGCCTTCATCCTGGGCAATGCCGAAACCGTGATCATCGTGCCGGGCTACGGCCTGGCGGTAGCGCGCGCGCAGCACTCGGTGAAAGAACTCGCGCAAAAACTCATCGACAAGGGCATCAACGTCAAGTACGCCATCCACCCGGTCGCCGGCCGCATGCCCGGCCACATGAACGTGCTGCTGGCCGAGGCCGAAGTGCCTTACGACCAGGTGCATGAAATGGAAGACATCAACGCCGAGTTCGGCCAGGCCGACGTGGCCATCATCCTGGGCGCCAACGACGTGGTGAACCCCGCCGCCCACGTCAAGGGCAGCGCGATCTACGGCATGCCCATCCTGGAGGCCTACAAGGCCAAGACGGTGATTGTCAACAAGCGTTCCATGGCGGCCGGCTACGCGGGCCTGGACAACGAGCTCTTCTACATGGACAAAACCATGATGGTCTTCGGCGACGCCAAAAAGGTCATCGAAGACATGGGCAAGGCCATCGAATAAGCGCCGGCTGCCGGGCATTTCCGCGGCCGCGTGCCGCGGGCCCATCCAGTTTAGAGGGGCTTCCCTTCTGATTTCCCGGCTTTCCTAGGGAAAACGCAATAGCCACGAAGAGGGCATGCCGTGAGAATCCATGGCTGTAAGCAAAACGTAATGGAGAAGACAAACATGAATGCAGCGACCATTGACCGCCCGTGGCTCAAGGCCTACCCGCCGGGCGTTCCCACCGACATCGACGCGTCGCAGTACCCGTCGCTGGTGGCCCTGATGGAGGAAAGCTTCAAGAAGCACGGCAGCCGCGTCGCTTACAGCTTCATGGGCAAGGACATCACCTTCGGCCAGACCGACAGCCTGTCGCTGGCCTTCGGCGCCTACCTGCAGAGCCTGGGCCTGGCCAAGGGCGACCGCATCGCCATCATGATGCCCAACGTGCCGCAGTACCCGGTGGCCGTGGCCGCCATCCTGCGCGCCGGTTATGTGGTGGTCAACGTCAACCCGCTGTACACGCCGCGCGAACTCGAGCACCAGCTCAAGGACTCGGGCTCCAAGGCCATCGTCATCATCGAGAACTTCGCCAACACGCTGGAGCAGTGCATCGCCGCGACGCCGGTCAAGCACGTGGTGCTGTGCGCCATGGGCGACCAGCTGGGCATGCTCAAGGGCGCGCTGGTCAACTACGTGGTGCGCAACGTCAAGAAGATGGTGCCGGCCTTCAACCTGCCCGGCGCCGTGCGCTTCAACGACGCCGTGGCCCAGGGCACGCGCGCGACGCTCAAGCGCCCCGACATCAAGCCCGACGACGTGGCCGTGCTGCAGTACACCGGCGGCACCACCGGCGTGTCCAAAGGCGCGGTGCTGCTGCACCGCAACGTGATCGCCAACGTGCTGCAGTCCGAAGCCTGGAACGGCCCGGCCATGGCCAGCATGCCGGCCGGCCAGCAACCCGTCTACGTCTGCGCGTTGCCGCTGTATCACATCTTCGCGTTCACCGTGAACATGATGCTGGGCATGCGCACCGGCGGCAAGAACATCCTGATCCCCAACCCGCGTGACCTGCCCGCCGTGCTCAAGGAACTCTCCAAACACAAGGTCAACAGCTTCCCCGCGGTCAACACGCTGTTCAACGGCCTGGCCAATCACCCGGATTTCAACACGGTGGACTGGTCGCACCTGAAGGTGTCGCTGGGCGGCGGCATGGCCGTGCAAAGTGCGGTGGCCAAGCTCTGGCTTGAGAAAACCGGCTGCCCGGTCTGCGAGGGCTACGGCCTGTCCGAGACCTCGCCCTCGGCCAGCTGCAACCCGACCAACAGCAAAGCCTTCACCGGCACCATAGGCGTGCCGATTCCCGGCACGTACTTCAAGCTGCTCGACGACGACGGCAATGAAGTGCCGCAGGGACAGCCCGGCGAGATCGCCATCAAGGGACCGCAGGTCATGGCCGGCTACTGGCAGCGCCCCGACGAAACCGCCAAGGTCATGACGCCCGACGGCTACTTCAAGTCCGGCGACATCGGCGTGCTGGATGACAACGGCTTCTTCAAGATCGTCGACCGCAAGAAAGACATGATCCTGGTGAGCGGCTTCAACGTCTACCCGAACGAGATCGAGGACGTGGTGGCCAAGCTCGACGGTGTGATGGAATGCGCCTGCGTGGGCGTGGCCGACGACAAGTCCGGCGAAGCCGTGAAGCTGGTGATCGTCAAGAAGAACCCCGACCTCACCGAAGCCCAGGTGCGCGAATACTGCAAGGCCAACCTGACCGGCTACAAGCAGCCCAAGGTGGTGGAGTTCCGCACCGACCTGCCCAAGACACCGGTCGGCAAGATACTGCGCCGCGAATTACGCGACAAGAAGTGAGGCAAAGCCTCACTTCTTGCAGCGAAGGCTGACAACTGCCCTGCTTGCAGGGCTTGTTATGCCGGAGCTACAAGAAGTAATTCGACGGCAGACAAGTTTTTAGAGCCTGCAAAGGTTTTCTACGGGGCGGCGCAAGTCGCCCTTTTTTGCGTCTGTACTCGCCGGTGATGGCTTTGGGCACAATCGCTTCATGCCGATCTCTTCCACCTCCCCGACCCCCATCGCCATACTTAGCGCCCTCCTGCAAGAGCAGCAAGGCCTGATGGAATTGCTGCACCGCCCGCACAAGGTCACGCACGCCGGCCGCGACTTCTGGCTCGGCGACCTGCACGGCCGGCCCGTGGTGCTGGCCTTGTCGAAAATCGGCAAGGTGGCGGCCGCGACTACTGCGACCGCGTTGATCGAACGCTTCGGCGTGCGCCGCATGGTGTTCACCGGCGTGGCCGGCGGCCTGGGCCAGGATGTGAATGTCGGCGACGTCGTAGTGGCCAGCGAGTTTGTGCAGCACGACCTGGATGCCTCGCCGCTGTTTCCGCGTTATGAGGTGCCGTTGTACGGCCGCAGCCGCTTTGAGGGCGATGCGGCACTCACGGCCTTGCTGTTCGATGCGGCATCGGCGGCGCTGGAGGGCGGCGGTGATGGCGGCGCGAGCGCGGCCTTTCCGGGCGCGCGCGTTCACAGGGGGCTGATCGCCAGCGGCGACCGCTTTGTCTCAGGCGCCGGCGAGTCGCGCAGCCTGCATGCCGCGCTGACGGGCGCGGGCCACGAGGTGCTGGCGGTGGAGATGGAAGGCGCAGCCGTGGCGCAGGTCTGCCACGACTACGGCGTGCCCTTTGCCGCCGTGCGCACCATCTCGGACCGCGCGGATGACAGCGCGCATGTGGACTTCCCGCGCTTCGTCGAGGAAGTGGCCAGCCGCTATGCGCATGCCATCGTGGAGCGGCTGCTGGTGTCGCTGGAGCCGCAACAAGCGCAGTAGCCGCTCATGCCCGGTGGCGGATCACCCCGCGCCGTGGCACTTCTTGTATTTCTTCCCGCTGCCGCAATGGCAAAGGTCGTTGCGTCCCGGCGTGGCCTCGACGCGCACGGTTTCCACCTTGGGGCCCATCGTCATCCACAGCTCGCGCAGGTCGTACACCGCCCAGATCGCTTCGCCGAACGCGTTGAGGCGCGCAATGCTGGTGCTGGGCGCGCCGTCTTCGCTCAGCGGCGAGACTTCGGGCGCGGCCGTGTCGTCCTCGGTCATGGCCACCACGGCCTGCAGCGCGCCGTCCAGCCATTTGGCGGCGTCCTTGTCGCGCGGGGCCATCCATTCGTCGGGCCAGCTTTCGACCGCGAACATAAAACCCAGCGCCCAGACCTGGGCAAAGGCCGGCAACTCTTCGCCCTTGAAGGCGGCGCGCTCCTCGGGCGCCATCTCGGCCACGGCGCCGCGTATGTCCATCACCTCGGGGTGGTAGCAGTTGTCGTCTTCCAGCGAATCGACCTCTGAGTCCAGCGCGGTTTCGACTTCCTTCCAGCGCCGGTTCCACAGCGTGAGGAAGCGCTCACCTTGCGCCGCGTCGGCGAAGGAGCCGCCTTCCGGGTCCGGCGCCTCGCCTTCGCCGGGCACGGCCAGCAGCACCGGCAGGTATTCGGCGGCGGCAATGGGGCGGCGCGAGCAGATCACGGCGGCCATGAAGCCTTCGCAGAATTCCCACTGCGGCGTCTCGTCGTAGCGGGTGCGCAGCTCGTCGAGGATGGCGTCCAGCTCGTCGAAATCTTCGGCTTCGAGGAAAGCCGTTTCCGCCGAGGGCGTTGAAGAAGGGGGGGATTTGGGGGTAGGCGTCATGAAAACAGTCCTGAGCCTCACGCGAGGCTCTTATGATGCAAAGTGTATCTGCCGCATCGCGGTTATTCTGCCCCCTCCCCCACGGAAGCGCCACCATGTTTCTCCAGCGTCTGGATGCCCGATTTCCTGTCCGTTACACCGTCTTGGCCCTGTGCGCGCTGGGCGCGCTGCTGTCGCTGTTCAGCCTGGCCGCCTTCGGCGTGGGCTGGCGGACCCTGCTGGCCTTCCTGGGCTGTGTCGCGCTGGTGGGGCTCGGCGTTTACGACCTGCGGCAAACGCGGCATGCGGTGCTGCGCAACTACCCGGTCATCGGCCACATGCGTTTTCTGTTCGAATACATCCGGCCCGAGATGCGCCAGTACTTCATCGAAAGCGACAGCGAGGCCACGCCCTTTTCGCGCGCGCAGCGCTCGCTGGTCTACCAGCGCTCCAAGGGGGAGCCCGACAACCGGCCCTTCGGCACGCAGCTCGACGTGGGCGCGCAGGGTTATGAATGGGTCAACCACTCGATGTCGCCCACCAAGCTGCCCTCGCACGATTTCCGCGTCTGGATAGGCGGCACGCCCGACAAGCCTTCGCCTTCGGTGGAGCCCTGCACGCAGCCCTACCATGCGAGCGTCTTCAACATCTCGGCACTGAGCTTCGGCTCGCTCTCGGCCAACGCCATCATGGCGCTCAACAAGGGCGCCAAACTGGGCGGCTTTGCGCACGACACCGGCGAGGGTTCGATCTCGCAGCACCACCGGGTTCACGGCGGCGACCTGATCTGGGAAATCGGTTCCGGCTATTTCGGTTGCCGCAACGAGGACGGCAGCTTCAGCGAAGAGCGCTTCAGCGCCAACGCGCGCGACCCGCAGGTCAAGCTGATCGAGCTCAAGATGAGCCAGGGCGCCAAGCCCGGCCACGGCGGCATACTGCCCGGCCCCAAGGTCACTGCCGAAATCGCGGCGGCGCGCGGCGTGCCGCAGGGCAAGGACTGCATCTCGCCCTCCAGCCACAGCGCGTTCTCCACACCGGTCGAGATGATGCATTTCATCGCCCGGCTGCGAAAACTCTCGGGCGGCAAGCCGACCGGCTTCAAGTTCTGCATAGGCCACCCCTGGGAGTGGTTCGCCATCGTCAAGGCCATGCTGGAGACCGGCATCACGCCCGATTTCATCGTGGTGGACGGCGCCGAGGGCGGCACCGGCGCCGCGCCCGTCGAGTTCACCGACCACGTGGGCGCGCCGCTGCAGGAGGGCCTGCTGCTGGTGCACAACACGCTGATAGGCGTGAACCTGCGCAGCCGCATTTCCATAGGCGCGGCCGGCAAGGTGGTCAGCGCCTTCGACATGGTGCGGCTGATGGCGCTGGGCGCCGACTGGTGCAACGCCGGGCGCGGCTTCATGATGGCGCTGGGCTGCATCCAGGCGCAAAGCTGCCACACCGGCAAATGCCCGACCGGCGTGACCACGCAGGACCCGGTGCGCCAGCAGGCGCTGGTGGTGCCCGACAAGGCCGAGCGCGTGCGCAATTTTCACCGCAGCACGCTGCATGCGCTGCAGGAGCTGGTGCAGGCCGCGGGCCTGTGCCACCCGCGCGAGGTCAACGCCCACCACATCGTGCGGCGCCTGACCGACACCGAAGTGCGGCTGCTCAGCAACCTCATCATGCAGGTGGAGCCCGGCGCGCTGCTGGGTTCGCTGGAAAAACAGAACACGGTCTTCAGCTATTACTGGCCGCTGGCCAGCGCGCACAGCTTTCGCGCCAATGGCGTGGGCCCGGGCGGCCAGATGCCGGCGCAGGCCAACGGCATCCATGTGGGCGGTGACGCTTCGGCGGCGGCGCCGGGGCAGGTCGCGGTGCCGCCGGTCGCGGTAGCGCTGGACGCCGCCGCCACGCGCGCGGCGGGGTGAGCTACATCACCGGCTGGGCGCGCACGCCCTGAGCCAGCAGCCGCTTTTGCATGGACAGCACATCCCTGTCCTTGCTCAGCAACAAGGCCTTTGCCGCCACGGCCAGGTCGATGAATTTCTGGTCGTCGGCGTCGCTACAGGTCACGGCGGCCTTGGCGGCCGCTTCCGTCAGGCGCGCATGCCGGTCAAAGGCGGCGAGCACGTCGCCGGCGTTCAATGCGTAAAACGCCAGGCGCGGCACGATTTGCGGATAGGCCAGCACGCGTTCGAGTTCATCGCGCATGGGCTGCGTGGCCAGCCAGTCGAGTTCGCCGGCTTCCAGCGCTTTTTTGAGCGGCTGTGCGGCCGCGTCGTTGAAGACAAACACGTCGAGGACGATGTTGGTGTCCAGCACGACGGGCTGGCGCGCTGCGGCCGTCACGCCGCGGGCTCGTCCGGTGCGGCAGGCGCGGCGGCGCCCGGCTTGCCGCGCGCGGAACCGGCCACCATGTCGAAGCGGAACAACCGGCATTCAATCGGGCCGTTCCACATCGGCACGCGGCGTGATTCCTTCAGGCGCATCTTGCCGGGCAGCTTGAGGTCGGGCGTCAGCACGTGGGCCGTCCAGCCCGCGTAGTTTTTCTTCCAGTGCGCGGCCAGTTGCGGAAAGAAATCGGCGGCTTCCTCGCCCCAGGCGTTTTGCGCCTGCTCGCGCCCCGGGTTGGCCGAGCGGTCGCGCGGGGTCTCGAAGGCCGGCTCTTCACGCGTGTCGCCGCTGTCCCGGTTCAGCGGCTGGCCGAACTCGTCGATGGGCTGGTTGCGGTGGTCGTGCTGCACACGCCCTTCGGCATGTCCCTGCTGGCGGCGCTGGTCGCGGCCCTGCAGGCCGGTGATGCCGGCCACACC
>NZ_CALRNF020000049.1:0-35417 GCF_943369415.1 Polaromonas sp. YR568 | reverse complement strand
GCGAGGTCGACATTGGGCGACTTCATGGTGATGCGTTTCTCGGGCGGGGAGGTCAGGGAGCCGCTCGAGGGATTGGCGGCGTCGTTTGCCTTGGTGGGGTCTTTCCAGTGCTCGTTGTTCGACAGCGTGCCGTAGGGCAGCATCAGGCCTGCACCGGAGACCGAGGTGATGCTGCCTGCGCCCAGGGTCAGGCGGTTGCCGGCTACCAGCTCTATCTGCCCGAAGGGCGCGCGCAGCACGCCGTTCTGCTCGATCACCGGCGCTTCCAGGCGCAAGGTGCCGCCGGCGGAAAAAGGCAGCACGGAAGAATTTCCGGAACGTTGTACGGCGATGGATTCACCGGACAGGATTTTTGCGCTCATCGCGGTGGTGGGGTAAACCAGGCCGGCGGTGATGGCCAGTGCACCGTCCACATCCAGGGTTGCCGTGGCGGCATCCGCAGCGATGGCGGGATCAACCGCGGCATTGTTCCCGCTGAAGCGGAGCTCCGATGCATTCAAGGCTGTTTTAGCGAAGCTGCGAATACTCGCGGGCCCGAAGGTGGATCCCGGTCCGTTGACGCCGCCCACGACATCAATCACGTCCGCGTTCAAGGTCAAACTTCCCGTGCGATTGGCCGTGGCAGCCGGCGCAATGGCGGAAGACGTCTGTTTGAGCGCAATATAGGCCGCCGCCAGGCTCGCCTGTCCGGATTCCCCGACGGCATGGCGCAGCGTGCCGTCGACCGTGATGCTGCGGTTCGCGGAAAGTTGTACATCACCGAGTTCAATCGAACCACCCTGGGAGGCCAAAGCGAGATTGGCAAAACCACCCTGGGAGAAAGATTTGGGGCGCGCCACCAGCACTGAACTTGCCGGGGTCAAGGCGCGCAAATCGATAAAGAGCTGGTCCCTGAACAGATCCACGACTTCGTCGCTCATGCCAAGCGCGGCATAGTCGATGCCGGGTCCACCCTGTCCTCCGCCTGAAGACGCCTTGTCAGAGACAACAAGCGAAGCCCTGGACGCCGAACCCAGATGGTCGAATACGGTCTGGGTGATGACCATGGGGGCTATATCGCCGGGGTTGTACCCCAGCAAAAGCGCAAAGTCGACACCGATGACGCTCGCCGGTGTGCAGAACGACGAATCTATCTGGCAAAACAACTTGAGCAGCTCGTCAGCCAGGTTGGCGCCCGCGCCGGCGGCCACATGCTGAATAGACAGCGAACCGCCTTGCGCGCCCTGCCCTCCTGGTTGACCCACCAGGGTGGCGGCAATCTGCCCTTCCCCGCGAATGTTGACCGCGCCGCCATCACTGGCCAGCCCAATCTTCTTGTAGCCGACTTGTCCGAATCCGGTACCCGCCTGCGCCTGTTCAATCTCCCCGCTCGCGCCCGACACGTCAATCAGCGAACCGGCCGCCAGCTGCACCTCCGCGGCACGGATATCGACGACACCGCCCGATAACACCTTGCCTTGCAGGTGCCCGGTTTTGTCCAGGTAAATCGCCGGGAGGCCGCGCGCCAGCAACTGCGCACCCGGCTCCAGCCTGACGGTCTTGCCGCTCAGGTCAATCCGTCCCGCGGGCGCTTCCAGGCGGCCCAGCACCGTCAGCGCACCGGCGCCACCCGCGGCCAGGGCCAGCTTGCCGCCGGTGTCGGTCACGATGGATGCACCCGCTCCGACGCGGATGTCGCCGGCTTCCGTGCCCAAAGTCAGTCCGCCCGGCTTGCGCTTGAGCCGCTCCTGCGGGCTCAGCACGGCAATCGGCGCCACATCGGCCAGGCGCGTGCCGGTCGCCACGTCGCGGTAGGCAAAAGAATTCAAATCGACACCGACGGCCTGCTGCGTCACCGCCACGCCGTCGGGTACCACGATGCGGCCGTTGCCGCGCACCGCGACCGACACGGTCCCGAAACCGCGGTCGCCAAACAGATTGGCGGGCAAGACCACGGTGGCGGGATCGTTGCTGGCACCGCCCACTTGCACGGATGACGGCGTTTCAAGGATCAGGCTGCCGGCCGACCCCGCTGCATACGCACGCAGGTTCAAGGAAGCCAGGCCCGTGTCCGGCGTGAAACCGGTCAAGCGGATGGAGCCGGCATCGCCCACACGCAAGGCAGGCAAGCCTTTCTTGCCGATATCGACACGGCCGCCGCCGGAGACGTCAAACACGGCGTTTTTATCCGCCATGATTTTGCTGGCATTGAGGGTGATGGCGCCGCCATTCATGGCCCAAGGCCCGGAGGACCTGCCGTCACGCCAGCTATTGATCCATTGGCCGGAGACATCCAGGCCGCCCCGCGCGCCAAACTCCAGCTGTCCGAAGAACGAATCCAGGGAGATGGCACCGCCCGCTGAACGGATCATGCCGTTGATGCGGATGGCGCCGGTCGAGTTTTCGCCACCGGAAACAGCAAGCGAGCTGCCTGGCGAAAATTCGACATTGGCGCCGGCGGCCACTTCAAAGTCGCCTTTGCTGACGTAGAAGGTGGTCTGGCCCATGCCCGAATTGCTGAGCATGTCGTCGGACAGCAAAGTCAATTTCTTCGACCTTGGATTGGCGGGATCCAGGGGAACGTAGAAGTCCGCGCCCAGGGCGGAGCCGGCGTTGAATGCAGCCCCCAGGCGTTTGGGGTCATGGCTGACGATGAGGGTGCCGGGCGACCAGGGTTTGTCTTCCACCCTGCCGCCACCCAATACCAGCTGGCCTCCCGTCTTGCCGACCGGCTTGTTTTGCTGGCGGTCACCCGTGATGACGCCGCCCCACATATCGCCTTCGAGCACCATGGCGTCACCGGCAAATACCTGGACCGCGCCGGCCTTGCGGCCTTCGGTGTAGCCGGCTTCCTTGAAGTCGCCGCCTATCAGCGCGCTGCGCCAGGTGGTGTTCACGCCCCAGCGCGCATGGTTTTGTGTAAACCGGCCGGCAAGGCCCGCGTATTCGATGTCGGGCATGGCCTTGTTCATCGTGTAGATGCCGCCGTTCGCACCCGCGAGCTTGGTGGCGGTATTCATGCCGTCCGAATAACGCACCGAGCCGCCGGAGATATCGATCATCGATCCGGCGCGCGTGACGACGGAGCCGCCGGCGCGCAGCATGATGCTGCCCGCATCGGCCGACAGCTCATTGAGGTCGGTCTTGCCCACGCCTATCCAGCCGCTCACGTCGGCCAGCGGCGTGCCCACCCATTCGCCCGGCATGTAGACCATCTGGCCGTTGGCATCTTTCTTCTGGACCCACTTCACGGCCGCCATCGGCCCGTCCGCGAACACGCCGCCCTCGCGGCGGTCGACGACCACTTTCTGGCCGCGCAGCCAGGAGTTCAGCAGCAATGGCGAATCGCGCAGCTCGTTGATGCGCAACTCCGCCTCGACGAAGTTGCGCGACATCGGCACCAGCATGTCGCGCAGGCCCGCCACGCTGAGGAAAGCGTCACTGTCGAGGTAGATCCGGCTGCCGTCTCCCAGGCTTCCCGGCAGGGCCCTGAGCATCGGGTTGGCCGCCGTTTCGATGTTGATCTTGCCCGCGGGCGCCAGCACGCCGGCTTTCGACTGGATGTCGATCAGCTTGCCGTACATGCCGATCCAGCCCGGCTGGTAACGGGTGCCCAGCGCGGACGCTTCGATCTCGCTGGTGTCGGCGGCGTCCGGCATGATCTGCGTCACGCTTGCGCTGCCCAGCGTCAAGGTACCTGCCGACCAGTTATAAAAATCATCCAGGTCGCTGCCATAGGCGCGTGTGGCCAAACCCCATGCACGCAACTGGATGGAACCATTGCGGTTGTTCAATGCGGTGGTGGACATCAACACGCCGTTCTGGCGAACGTCCTGTGCCTGCAGGGTGATGTTGCCCCGGTCGGATTGCACGATGCCGTTGTTGACCACTTCGTAGCCCACCGCCTTTGCGCGCGCGGCCATTTCCGGAAACACAACATCGCGCACGCCAACGCCGTATTGAAAGCCTATCTGCGACAAGCCAAGCGCGCCGTTCACAAGGGAACCGTTCAACGCCCAACCCGGCACTGCCGACGCGGCAACATCCAGGCCACGCACCGGATTCGGATCCTGCGCCGACGGCGTTTTGAGGTAAATGTTTTCACCGGCCGCCAGGATGACCTGGCCGTCAGGTGCGGAAAGGCGCCCGGCATTGCTGACCTTGGGCGCAAACAGCATGATCTTGCCGCCGCTGCTCACACCCAGCTGCGCGCCCGCCGCGACCGTGACGGCGCCGGGCGGCAAACCGGGATCGAAGCGGTCTACCTCACCGAGGCGATCCGGCACAACGCCATTGCCCGGAACATAGCCGCCGACCGTGCTGTAAGGCATGGGCGCCTGGGCGGTAAATTCCCCGAATTGGGGGATGGGGAACTCGGCGCTCTGGCTCGTCATGATCTGCGCGTTGTTGATGCCCAGATTGAACTGCTGATCCGTCAGGCGCAGGGAGCTGGCGACCAGGCTGCGTGTGTTGACCTGGCTGCTGCCGGTGAAGATGATGCCGTTGCGGTTGATCAGGTAAACCGATCCGTCGGCCTTGATCTGCCCGGCGATCTGGCTGGGCTTGCCGCTCGGGTCGTTGATGCGGTTCAGCGCGATCCAGGCGTTGGTGCCGTCGGCCTTGTTGCCGCCCTTCTGGTTGAAGTTGACGGTCGTGTTCCGCCCGACGTTGAAGCTCTCCCAGTTCAGGATGGCTTTCTCGGCCGTCTGGTCTATGGTGACCTGTGTCCTGCCGCCGCCGGCGGCCTGTGTCGGTTTGCTGGCATTGATCCAGCCGGCAGTGAGGCTGTTGGTGTCCACCACCAGCCCGCCCGGGGTCAGGCCGTCCGGAACATCGGAGGCGCCATTCAGCGCCGCCAGCTGGGCGGCCGCCTGCGCGGCCTGCTGCGCGGCGATGCCGCGAGCGGCCAGGTTCAGGTTGTCGAAGGAGCGCAGCATCTGCGCGTTGGCCCTTTGCTGCTGGCTTTGCGGGTTGGTGAGCCAGGAGGCAGGGGTGCCGTTGGGCAAGAGGCCTGTGGTGGCCGCCGTACTTTGCGCCGCGCCCATGTTGGCGTACCACGCGTTGCTGAAGGCGCGTTGCGCATGGACGTCGCCCGCACCACCCGCAATCAGGAGCACCGCGATGGCTGAGGCCAGGGGCGCGAGCCTGGGTGCGAAGAGGGTGGAATTGCCGGGCAAGCTGCCCTGCCTGGAAGGCGCCTTGTGATCCCGAATTTGCGTAGCCATGGTGACCTCGATTTCTGTCGTACAGATTGCGGGCCGCCCGCGCAACGTGACGTGCATGGCCCTGTGTTCCACAAGCGCAGGCGACCCGTTCGCCAGCACCCTTGCAACCTAGACCGTTGGCAGGAAGGGGATCGGCAAAGATTTTTTTGACAGTTCCGTGACAGCTGCCGGGCAGGCGCCGGCCGCGGGATTCAGGCGCTTCAGGCCTGGCTCAGCAGCACCACACCGCCGGGCAGCAAGCGCATCTCCAGCCCCATTGAACGCTGCATCTGCGCGATGGCTTTGTCCAGTGCGTTGATCTGGAAGCGCCCCGTCACGGCCTTGGCCGAAAGCTCGCGGCCCAGCAGCACGACGCGGCCCGGGCGGTAGCGGTTGATTTCCTCCACGACCTCGCCCAGAGGGGTGTCGCTGAAGCGCAGGAAGCCCTGGCGCCAGGCCGACACCTGCCCGGCGTCGACACTGGCCACGCGGCCCATGGACACATCGCCATAGGTGAGTTGCTCCTGGCCGTTCAGCACCGCGCTTCCCGTCGCATGGCTGACGCGCACACGGCCCCGCAGGCAGGTCACGCAGACACCGGCCGCCACGCGCCGGACTTCAAAGCTCGCATCCTCCGCGACGCTGCGCCCGGCGCCGGCCTTGACCGAAAACGGCCGGCCCGCGCGCCGCGTGTCGATGGCGGCCTCGCCGCCGATCAAATCGATGCCGGGCGCGCCGTCCGCCGCGCTCCAGACGGCGACGCTGGTGCGCGTGTTAAGCTGCAGGCTCACGTCGCCGGACAGCGCCACGTTGCGCTGCTCGCCGGTGCCGGTGCGGAAATCCGCGCGCAACTCGTCCGCCGACGGCCAAAGCCCCAGCGGGGGCGCCACCAGCGCCGCGACCGACGCCGCCGCGGTGGCGCCAAAGGCCCCGGCCAGGAACGCGCGCCGCTGCCACGGACGCGGCGGCGCGGCGGCCGGCGCGGGCCGCATGGCGGGGCTGCGCGCCAGCGACAGCTCGCCGGCGTCCCGAAGCTGGTCCCAGCGCCGGCGCGCGGCGCCCAGCACGGCGGCGTGGCGCGGGTCGGCCTTGCACCAGCGCTCCAGCGCCGCGCCGTCGGCGCGTGTCATGTCGCCCGACGCGATGCGGCGCATCCAGGCGTGCGCCTGGCGCTCGACCGGATCGAGCGTTCGCTCCTGGATGGGTGGCAGGTTCATGGTTGAAAGCATGGCAGGGTGGGGAGCATTTTTTCGGCTCCTCTTGTCAAGACGGTTGGGGCGATGGAATCAGGCATTTTTTCTGCTCAATCATCCCGGGGCATGTGCGCCATGCAGTACTCGTGCGCGCGCTGCAGCTCCAGCCCGACCAGACGCGCGGACACGCCGAAGCGCGCCGCCGCCTGCTGGTTGGACAACTCCTCCACCCGCACCGCCAGGAAAATAGCCCGCCGCCGCGGCGGCATGGCGTCGATGAGCCGGGACAGGATTTCGATGTCGTCCTTTGCCGAGGCGATCTGGGCCGGTCCCGGCGCCGGGTCGACGATTTCCGACATCAACATATCCAGCTCATCGCTGTTCATGTAGCGTTTGTCGCGCTGCAGCTTGTCCAGCGCCAGGTTGGTGGCCATGCGCATCAGGTAAGCCAGCGGATGCTTGACCGGGCCGGCCCCCTCGTTGCGGTCTTCCAGGTGCACCCAGGTGTCGTGCAGCGCGTCGCTGGCGAGTTCGACCGAGCCCAGGCGCCACGCCAGGCGGCGCTTGAGGTCCTCATAGCGCTGGGCCAGCAGATGGCGCAGCGTGGACAGGCCGGACTCACTCATGGGTATCCGTGAGTGGAAGAGTCGCGCAGGGCGCAGGCGCCGTGCGGGAGCCGGGACGCACCAGCAACACGAAGGGCCGCGCGGGATCGGCCGGCGCCTGCCCGATATCGACGCGGCGCACGGCGTCCAGGATGGCGGCATCGCGCGCGCGGTTGCCGGTGGTGTCCAGCAGGCTGGCCTGCCTGACCTGCCCGGCCGCGCCGACCTGCACGCGCAGCGCCATGCGGTAGCTGCCGAAAGCCGCGCCGTCTGTTTTGCACAGCGCCTGGAAAATCCTCGACTGCACCAGCGATTCGTAAGTGTTCGCCGTCATCCGCGCCGATGCGCCGGGTGTGGAGCGGTCCGCACCCTCGGGCGTTGCGGGGCCGGGCACCAGGACAAATGCCTCGGCGGCGGCCGTCTGCACGGCGAGCCCCGTGCCGTCGAGCAGGCGGCGCAGCGCTTCCTCGGGCGTGAACACGCCATGCACCGCGCCAGAGGTCTTTCCCTCGACCAGTTCGGACGGGAAAAACACCGACAGGTTGGCGCGGGCGTCATACAGTTCCAGCGCTTTGTTCAGCGGCTGCGCGGGCAAGTCAAAAAGCATTCCGGCCCTGTCCGCCGGCTGGGGATGCGCCGCCTGGCACATCAAGCCCAGCGTCAGCGCCACTGCGCACCCCGCGAGTGCGCGCGCACGGGTGGATGCAACCATGCTTGCCATAAGGAATCGGACAACCTGTGGAGGAAAGAGCGGGACAAGGGCGCGATGACGGGCCGGCGAACGCCTGGGCCTGAAGCGAACCACGATCCTAGGCAGGCGGGATGACATCGGCGTGACACCCGGCACCGCGCGGGCCGCCATGGATGGCCGCTCACGGCGTTCGCCCCGGCGAAAGTTTTTCCAGTATCAAATACACAATCGCGCAGGCCACGTAGAGCGCCAGGGCGAACGCCGCCAACACCTTCTGCCATAGCGGCAGGCCCGAAAAACTCTCGCGAAGTATTTCTCCCATGGCTTCCCGCTTCAATCTTCAAGCTCACGCGAAGAGGAGCGTGCCATCTCGATGGGGATGAATATCCGTGTCGAGCCGCGCTGCACCAGCAAAGCTACCGCGCCGTTGGCGGAGCGGGCTTCTTCGGCCAGGGCCTCCGGGCTGGCGACGCTCTGGCCGTTCAGCGCCAGGATGATGTCGCCGGCCTGCACGCCGGCCCGCGCCGCCGCCGCGTTGGCACGCTGCACCAGGAGGCCGCCTTCGATGCGCAGCACTTGGCGCTCCTGCGGCAGCAGCGGCCGCACGATGAGGCCAAACGGCGGGCCGCCGGCGGGCGCGGGCGGCAAGGCGGCTTGCCGCGCCTCCAGGCGTTCCACCACCACCGACAGGGTCGCCGGCGCGCGGTCGCGCCAGACGGCAAGGCGCGCCGTTTCTCCGGGCGCGATGTCGGCGATCAGGCCCAGGGCGTCGGCCGACTGGATCACGTCGATACCCTGCACCTGCAGGATCACGTCGCCCGGCCGGAGCCCGCCGCGCTCGGCCGCGCCACCGGGCTGCACATAGCTGACCAGCGCGCCGGTCGGCCTGGGCAGGCGGAAAGAATCGGCCAGCGCCTGGTTGACTTCCTGCACCAGCATGCCGATGCGCCCGCGCGTCACCGTGCCGTGGGCCTGCAGTTGCGCCTTGATGCGCATGGCCACGTTGATGGGAATCGCGAACGACAGGCCCTGGTAGCCGCCGCTGCGGCTGTAGATGCGCGAATTGATGCCTATCACTTCCCCGCGCAGGTTGAACAGCGGCCCGCCCGAGTTGCCGGGATTGATGGGCACGTCGGTCTGCAGGAAGGGCATGTAGTTCGCCCCCGGCAACACGCGGCCCTTGGCGCTGACGATGCCGGCGGTGGCCGAATTGGTGAAGCCGTAGGGCGACCCTATCGCCAGCACCCAATCGCCCACCGCCGTGGCGGCCGGCTCGCCGATCTTCACGGCCGGCAATCCCGCGGCGTCGATTTTCACCAGCGCAATGTCGGCCAGCGGATCGAGCCCGACCAGCCGGGCCTTGAACTCGCGCCTGTCGATCAGCCTCACGCGGATCTCCGAGCCCTGCGCCACCACGTGCGCGTTGGTCAGGATGTAGCCGTCGTCGCTGACGATAAAGCCCGAGCCCAGGGTGCTCTCGTCCACCCTGTCCGGGCCGGGCGCCATGCGCCCGTCCGAACGGATCGCGGCAGGCTCGTGGGCCACGCCGATGTTGACCACGGACGGCCCGTTGATGCGCGCCAGATCGGAAAAATTGGAAGCGTTCCATGATTGCACCGGCGCGCAGGCCGCCGCGCACGCGGCAAGCGCGCCGGCTACGACCAAGCGGGCCAGGGTCTGAACAAAGGCGGCGGCGCTCACGTGGGTGAAGCAAAACTCATCGCGAGCTCCAGCACCATGGGCTGGCGCATATCGCGCGGCGGCGGTTCGGACAGCGGCTGCGCCGTCAGCAGGCCGCGCAGGTCGGCATCCGCCTGCGCCTGGCCCAGCGACGCGAACTCCAGCTTGCTGACCTGGCCGTTGGGTGCAATCCACAAGCGGACCACCAAAGGCTGTGCCGGCACGGCTTGCCCTTCTTTGAGCAGGCGCTCCTGCATCCACGCATGCAGGCGCACCACCGGTTCGCTGGCCGCGTCGCCCAGGCGGTCCTGCAACTGGTTGCCGACGAGTTGCGCATAGCTGATCCAGTGCTGGGGCACCGGTTGCGCGGGCGCCTGCGCCTGGGCGGCCATGGGCGCCGCGGAGACGCTCAGGCCGATGCCGACCCATCCAAGCGTTCGCTGCAGGCCGCGCCAGAGGCGGGCCAGGGCACCCGGGCGGGTTGGCAGGGAATTGGAAGCGCGTGAAGCACGGGACGGGCGTGAAGTGGCGATGCGTTTGGGAGTGGTCATGATGAGCAGTGCTTGTGTGTGCAGGTATAGCGGAGGTATGTGACGAATGTGCGTGGATGCCGCTTGCGAAGGCTCGATAGGGGGGCCCTCAGCCGCAGATCACGCCCACGGCGAGCGTGGAGGCGCGGGCGGCGGGCGACTGCAGCGGCCCGATCTGCGGCGCGTCGCTTTCGGAAAAGCCGATGCCGTTTTCCCGCAGGAACTGTTTGACCTGCGCCGCGGAAATGGCGTGAACCTGGGTAGCGCCCGTGGGCGCGCCGGCGGCCGTGGCGGCGCGGCTGAGCACGCGGCCGGACGCGCCCGGGCTTGCGGCCACGCGTTCGACCACCACGCCCAGCAGCAAGCCGCTGTTGCCCACCACGGCGCTGCCGCTGGCGCCGGGCTGCGCACCCGAAATCAGTTGCAGCCCGTTTTCTTCGTCCCCGCCGCTGGCGGGAATCGTCATCGCATTGCTCAACAGCGTGGCGCGGTTGGGCAGGCGCTGCAGCACGCCGTAGGCCTCGGTAAAAACGCCGATGCTGGCATGGGGCACCGGCGCCGTCTGCGCGAAAGTCGCACTCAGATAAGGCTTGAGAGCGGTGCCGAGCACGGCCAGGTCCAGCGACGGGCTCAAGGCTGCCACACTGGCCTGAACCACACGGCTGTCCTTGACGACATACACCGAACGGCAACCCGCCACCACGTGCCGGGCCGTGAGCACGTCGCCCTTGTCGTTCAGGAAAAAACCGCTGGCGTGCACGTCCAGCCCCGGCGGCGGGATCGCCCGAACCTGCGCATGGGCGCAGGCGCCCGCAGCCAAAGCGGCCGCCGGCACCGCCAGCAATGCCATAAGGCGGGCTGGAGGGCGCAGGGATGGAAAGGAAATTTTCATGGATCTTTTCTAGACGGATTCGGCAAGCCCGAACTGCCGTTTGTCACAAAAATTTCACAATCCATCCCCTGCGCGCCCCGGGGCTATTGCGGCAGCCGGCGGCGCTCCGCTTCGGTCAGGCGGGCGCGCTGGGCGGCGTCCAGCGGCCCCTGGCCCAGCACCTGGAAGGCGCTGGCGGGGTCGTAACGCACGGGTTGCTGCTGATAACCCACCGGTTGCGCGCCTTCCCTGCGCGGCGCGGCGGCCCCGCCTTCCATCGGCTCGTTGCCGAAGCCGATCACCCGCACCGTGAAGGTCGAGGGCAGCGCCTGGCGGGCCGCCGCGCGTTCGCGCTGCATCACGTCCTGGGCGGCCATCGCCGCCTCCGAGGCCGCGGCGCTGGCATTGGTCAGCGCGCCTATGTTCACCGCCGCGATCACCGGTATGCCCTTGCTCTCGCCCTTGACCTGGATGTTGTCCGCGTTGAGCACCTGCAGGGCGAAGATGTTGAGGTTGCCCGCGACCCGGATACCGGCGTCACCGGCATTGATGATGCCGCGCGGCGCGATCAGGTCGACGTCGCCGTCGCCCACGGTGCCTATGCCGCTGCCGCTCATGTCGGCCTTCTCGCGGATCATGGTGTTGCCGTCCATGTCGGTGATGACCTCGGCGGCCGAGGGCACACGCACCGTCTTGGAGCCCTTGCCCGCGTCGATGTCGCCTTCGCTGGCCCAGATGATCTGGTCGCTGCCGCGGCCGGTGGCCTGCGGCACGAAGGACAGGATGCGCGAGCGGTTGACGGTCACGTCGTTCTTCACGAACACGCCGATGTGCCCGGAGTTGAGCGTCACCAGGCCGTAACCGTCCGGCACGGTCGCACCGAGTGCCGCGACCTGCAGGCTGCCGCCCGGCGTCAGCACGTTGATGTCCCCGCCCGACAAGGTGCGAATCTTGAGCTTGTTGGCCGCCACGTTGCCCTTCCACGCGTCACCGGGGAACAGCGCGGCGATGGCGTCGTAGCCGCGGTTGACGCCGGCGTTCAGCGGTTTGCCGTCGGCGCCGCTCTCGTTCTGGTTGCGGCCCGCGTCGCGCAGTTCCAGGAAATACACCTGGCGGATGAACTGCTGCCGCGCCAGGGCCGGCAAGGCCTGGAAGCGTGCCCAGGCTTCCAGGGGGGCCAGGGTCTGGCCGGTGATGTCCTTCATATAGGACACCAGCCCGCGGCGCACGGTTTTTTGCTGCCCGCCGCGCGAGACGGTGAGGTCGCTCAGGTAGATGGGCAGCAGGCTGCCGTCGGCGGCCCGCGCCTTCAGGTACTCCGGCATGGCGGCCACGTTCGCCGGGTCCAGGTAGGCGGCCGCGAAGGCGTCATACGCGGCGGGGCGGTTCATGCCCGACATGACGGTGATCGCGGCGCCCTGCTCCGGCAGGCCCTTGACTTGCGTCAGCGGCACCGGGCGGTTGGCCCCGTCGTAGCGCTGGTTGCCCACGGACTCCAGCGTCAGGTCGTCGGCATACACGTCGCGGCCGGCCGACACCACCAGCGCCCCGGCGCCCTGCACGGAGATCGTTCCGCTGCCAAGGGCATTGCTGTAGGGGCGGCGTACGTTCACCACGGCCAGGATGTCGTTGCCTGCCTCCAGCAGGGTGGTGTCGCTGGCGTGGACGTTGCGCGCGCTCATGCGGATGCCGCGGATGTCGGTGCCGGCGCGCAGCCAGGTCTGCTCGTTCGCCGTGATGTCGGCGCCCAGGATGGAGCCCTTGGCCGCATAAATGCGGCTGGGCTCATAGTCGTTGGCCAGCGCCAGCACGTCGGGGTTGCCGGCCTTGTCGTAGAAGTCCGCGCGGGTGGATCCGGTGTACGTGCCGATCTCGTTGCGCAGCAGCGCCGCCATCTCGACGCGGTACAGGCCGCCCAGCGGAGAGACGGCGCTCGGCATGGTGATCGGCGTGGCCCGCGCCATGATGACTTCGGCGTAGGGCTCGTTCAGGTAGGTGCTGTTGAACTCATAACCACCGACCTCCATCAGGGCATTGAAGTTCCGGTTGTTGAAGCGAACGTTCTGCTGGGCCAGCAGGCGCACGTCGTTGGTGCTGCCCGGCATGACGTACATCGGCCCCTGGATTTCCAGTGAGCCGTTCATCGCGGCGGCGTGGATCAGCGCCGGGTAGCGGTTGCCGCCCAGTCCCATCTGCCCGTCGAACGTGGTGCTGGCGCTGCTCAGGGCCAGGTCGCGGAAGACGTAGGTGCCCTGGTTGACCAGCGTGATGTTGCCGCCGGCCGACGCCAGGTTCAGCGCGCTGCGGTCGGTGTAGCCGCTCATGTAGGCGCCGTAGTCCAGCGAGGGCGGGAAGCCGCCGGGGATGCGGGTGTCCGGGCCGTCGCCGTAGCGCACCAGCAGCGGGTCGACCACCGTCTGCAGCCGCAGGTCGCCGGCGGTGCGCAGGCTGAGCGTCGCGTCGCCCAGCGCCAGCACCGGCGCGATGGAGAACACCTGCGTGCGCCGGCTGTCCTTCCTGATGGTCACGTCGAAGCCGGTGGTGGTTTCGCCGGCCCGGATTTCGCCGGTGCCGCGCGCCACGTAGTACTGGCCGCCCCGGATGGCGCCGCCCGCGTCCACCGTCAGCGCGCCGCCATTGCGGGTTTCCATGGCCACGGCCTCGCCGGCGGTGCGCCCGCCGCGCATGCGCATATTGGTGGTCAGCGCGACCACCAGGTTGCCGAGGTCGCCCCCGGCATTCACCTTGACGTTGCCGCCCCCGAAAGCGCCCACGCCCTGCTGGAACTGGCCGTAGTTGACCCACCAGCTGCTCTGCTCGGCCGGCGCCATGATGTTGACCAGTTGCCCGTTGACCCAGGTCTGCGTCAGCAGCCGGTCGCCGAAGACAAGATCGCCGTTGAGGTTGCCCTGGCGGTTGAGCCATTCGGTGAAACGTTGCCCCGAAGGCTGCGCGGTGATGCTGCCCTGCGCATCGATGTTCAGGTTGCCGCCCTGCACGCCGTAGGTGGCGTCGGCCCTGGCCGTCGTGAAGTCGCCCCAGGCCGCCATGTCCTTGCGGCCCGCGGTGTAGATCACCGATTCCTTGTGCGCCAGCGTCAGGTCGCGGCCGGCCCGCACGTCGAGGTCGCCGGTGCCGGTGCGCAGCAGGTAGCCGGCGCCGTTGTCCACCGCCGGATCGGTGCTGGTGTTCGCCGTGCCCACCACGATGTTGCCCTGGCCCGCGCCCTGCGCCGCCAGCGGTTTGAGCGCCAGCACGTTGGCCGAGGCCAGGTCGCCGCCGGCGACCAGGCGCAGGTTCCACGACGGGCCTTGCTGCAGCACGCCGGTGCGGCCGGCAGCGTCGAAGCCGTCGCTCAGGTGGCCGCCCACGATGAGGTTGCCGCCCGCGCGCAGCGTCAGCGTGCCTTCCCGCGCGCCGGCGAAGTCGCTGAACAGGTTCCAGTCGCTGCCCAGCGTGAGGTCGCCCGCGCTGCGGATCTCGATGCCGGGCATCACGGCCAGCGACGTGCCCAGGCGCGCCTTGACCGCCGCGCTGTTCGCCGTGAGGATGGCCGCATCCGCGATGGCCTGTGCCTTGACCGCGTCCACCGTGGCGCTGTTGTAGACGCTCACGCCTTCCAGCACGGCGGAGCGCGCCCCGGTGATGCCGGCCTGCATGGCGCTGACGGCCAGGTCCCTCTGGTCGGCCGTGCGCAGTGCGCGCAGGCGCACCACGCCGGCATCGCCGCCGCTCACGTCGATCTGCCCGCCGCGGATGTCGAGTTGCCCGCCGCTGGCTTCCAGCGTGACACGGCCGCTGCCGAGTTCACCCGTGGCGCCGGCCAGCAGTTGCGCGCCCTGCTGCAGGGCCACGCCGTTGCCGCCGGTCACGCGGATCACGCCGCCGTAGAGCGAGCGCGCATCGATGCTGCCGGTGATGTTGACGCTGCCCTGGTCGGCCGTCAGGCCGAAGTTTTCCACCGTGGTGGCGCCGTTTATCACCACGTTGCCCTGGCGGATGCGGAATTCGCGCGACCGGTTGAAGCCGGCCTCGTTCAGGCGCTGGCTGAAGCCCGCGAAATCGGGCAGCGCCGCGATGTCCAGCGAGAAGGAGCCGGCATGGCCGCCCGCGCCGGCCTGTGCCGTGATGCGGCCGTCCAGCACCACGGTGCCGCCGCCCGACGCCGCCAGGCCCAGCATGCCGGCGCTGCCGCCGGCCTTGTCGCCCGCCACGTTCAGGCTGCTGCCGGAGGCCAGGCGTACGTCGCCGCCTATGGCCGACAGGTTGATGCGGCCGGCGTCGGCGTATTCGGCCACGTCGAAGAACTGTTTGGCGAAACCGCCGACGTCGATCTGCGCGCCGTCGCTTACGGTGAGGCTGCCGTTGGTGGCGCTCAGGTCCACGGTGCCGCCCAGCGCGACCACGCGGGTGCCGAGCAGCACACTGGAGCCGCTCAGGCTCAGGCGCGAACCCAGGCTGTCCTGCAGGTTGGCTGTGGAGGCGGAAGCGGCGGCGCCCTCGCCGCCCAGCGCCTGCAGCGCACCGGTGGTGGTGATGCTTTGCGCCGCGCCGCCGCGGCCGGTCAGCAGCGGCGTGCGCAGGGTCAGCGCGCTGGCGCCCGCGTCAATGCCGCCATTGCCTTCGCCCACCATCTGGCTGCGGCCGGCCAGCGTCACCGCGCCGAAACCGGAGAAGGTTTTCTGGCCGGCGCCCAGCACCAGCGTGTCGGCGTCCAGCGTGAAGCCGCCGCTGCCGGTGCCCTGGCCAACCGCGCTGCCCAAGGTATTGGCCAGGGTCACGGAGGTCCCGCGCAAGATGATGTCCCCCGCGCCCTTGCCGGCAAACGCCGCGCCGTCCAGCGTCAGCGCGTTCAGACCCGCCGCGCCCAGGTCCATGGAGCGGTAGAAGTCAAAGCTGGAATAGCTGCGCAAGGTCAGTCGCATCGACTGGGCCAACTGTGCCAGCGCGGCGTCGTCCAGCACCAGGCCGTCAATGCCGCCGCCGAAACCGACGCGGCCTGAGGCCACCGACAGGTCAATGCCGGCGATGCGGGCCGAAGCGGCCAGCTCGGTGCTGCGGGTCGCGTCGATCAGCAGCGCGGCGCCGCCGTCGATGACCGCGCCGGCGCCTATGCGCACCAGCCCGCCGGTGGCCGGGTCGGTGGCCTGGCGGATCACCTTGACGGCATCGCCGTTGGCCACCCGCACCAGCGCGCCCCAGTCTTTGGCGGGCGTCACCAGCACGTCGTCGCCGGTGGAGGGCGTGCCTTTGTCGTCGTAGACCGCCGCGGCCTGCGGCGTGATGACCAGGTCACCGGCCCCGCTGGTCGCGCTGCCCGCGGCGCGCAGCACGCTGCCGGCCTCGAGGTTGACCTGGCCGGAAGCGGCCAGGATGATTTCCGGGCCGCTCAGTTCGGAGTCCGCGCCGTTGCGCAGCACGATGTCGCTGGCCGTGACGTTCACGCGCAGGCCCAGCGGGTCGCCGGTGCGCTTTCCGCCGACCAGCAAACTGCCGGCGCCGAAATTCGACAGGCTGGTCGCGTCGATGACCAGGTAGCCGTTGGCCGCCAGGCTGCCGGCGTCCTGGCCGGCGCCGACGATGGCGATCTTCGTGCCGGCGATGTCGACCAGGCCGCCGCGCCCACCCGTGTCAGGCGCCGAACGCAGTGTGCCGTCCAGCGTGAGGCGCCGGGTCGCGTCGAACACCACCGAGCCGCCGTCGCGCGGCAAACGCGGCGTGACGACGTCGCTGCCGGTCAGCCGGTACTGGGTCAGCTTGAAGGCCTCCGACGAGAAAAAATCGTTGGCAAAGGCTTCGTTGTATTCGGTGTAGCGGCGCAGCGTGCTGCCGGACATCACGCGCCAGACCGAAGCCACCGCATCCTGGCTGTTGCCATAGACATTGCCGCTCTTGCCCTGCATCACCTGGGTGCCGTCGGCCATGACCGCGCCGCCGCCGCCGGGACCGGGCCAGGCCTTGCCGGTGGACTGCACCGCAAAGGCGCCGGGCAGCATCGCGTAGCGCGCCGGCAGCAAGGTGTACCAGCCTGCGGCCAGGCCCGAGCCGCCGGCCAGCCAGACACGCGCGCCGGAAGGCAGGCCGCTCGCCGGTGCCGCGCTGGCGTAGCCGGGCAGCACCGCGAACATGCCGGGCGTCGCCAGCACGTCGTGAGAGCCGCCCGGGCCGGGCACAAACTCCCAGGCATACAGGTCACCGCCGCCGGCGATGTCGACCACCGCGCCCTTGGCCAGGTCGACGGCCGGCGCGGTCAGCGTCACGCGCTTTTCGGGCGGCGCGTTCAGGGCGCTGTCGGAAGCGGCCTGCGGGTTGATACCCAGCGTCGGGTCTTGCCAGAGCTCGTTGTTGGTCAGCGTGCCGTAGGGCACGACCACGCCGGCGCCTGATACCGATGTGATGCTGCCCCGGCCCAGGCTGAGGCGATCGGTGGCGGTCAAGGCGATGCTGCCGAAGGGCGCGCGCAGCACGCCGTTCTGCGCGATGACGGGCGCCTCCAGGCGCAAGGTGCCGCCGGCCGACAGCGGCATCGCGCCGGGCTCGCCCAGCCGCTCCACGGTAATGGACTGGCCGGCGCGGATGATGGCCGTATTGGCCGTGCCGGGATAGACCTGGCCGGCGCGCAGGATGAGCCGGCCGTCCACGTCGAGGCCGAGTTGCAGTTGCTCTTTCGAGGTGATCTGCTCGACAGGCCCGCCGCCCAGGCGGATTTCACCGGCCTGCAGCGTGGTGCTGCCGTAGCCGCTGATGCGGGCGCGCACGCCCAGGCCGCCGGGCTCGCGCTGCACGTCAAGCATGTCGGCCGCCAGGGTCAGCTCGCCGCCCAGGGCCGCAGGGTCGCTCCAGGCGGCCTCGCTTGTCTGGCCGGCATTGAGCTGGATGCGGTCCGCCGAGAAGCGGGCGCTGCCGCCTTTGAGGCCGTTGCCCAGCGTGCCGCCAAAAATCAGCGTGCCGTCGACGTGCACGTTCACGCCGTTGGCCACGTTGATGGCGGGGAGCGTGACGGTGCCGAAGCCGCCCGTGCCCAAGGAGCCGGCCGCGATGCGGGCCGAGGGCACGAGCTGGATGTCCGGAATGACGATCTTCACCGTCGCAGCCGCATCCGTGTAGAAATAGCGGTTCAGCAACTCGACCACCTGGCGCGAGATCGCGGTGTTGGCCTCCCAGGGCTTGCGCGTATCCGCTACAACCGGCCCGCTCACGTCGTTCGCCAATTCGACCCCGGTGCCCATGGTCTTTTTCAGCGCCACGATGGCCGCGCGCATGGCGGAGGTGATCTTGACGGGGGCCGTGCCGTACTCGTCGAACACGTCGAGGTCGCCGCTGCTGATGTTCACTGCGGTGATCACACCCGCCCGATTGCGGTAATACAGGCTGGTGCGCGTCGAGACGGTAGGCAGCGTGGTGAGCGGGTCCGACGTCAGGGTACCGCCTATCAGGAGGTTCAGCGAGCCGCCGGAAGCGGCGGGCCCGCCCGCGCGGCCCGCCATGCGGGCGGCGACCACGCCCCCGCCGGAGATGGTGATGCTGCCGCCGTTGCTGTCGCGCGCCACGGCCTTCGCTTTCGCCCCGCCGAAGCGCGGGTATGTCAGCTCGTCGATCTCGCCCGTCGCGCCCGACACGTCGATCAGCGCGCCCGCGGGCAGGGCGAGAACCGTGGGCTCGCTGTTGTTGCTCAGCGTGACCTTGCCCCCGGCCAGCACCTGGCCGGCCTTGTGCCCGAGCGAATCGGTGTAGAGCACGGGAACGCCGCGCGCCAGCACCTGCGCCTCGGGCGCCAGCGTGACCGATTTGCCGAACAGGTCGATGCGGCCGGCGGGTGCTTCCACGGTGCCCCCCAGCGTGACGGCTCCCGCGACGGCCGACAGCGCCAGCGTGCCGCCGACGTCGGTCCGCACCCTACTGCCGGCGCCCAGGGTGATGGAATTCGAATAACTCGTGAGGCGGATCGCCGCGGGTGCCCGGGCCACGCGGTAGCGCAAGTCAAGCTGGCCAACAGGCGCCAGCAAGGCCAGGTCGGCGCCGGAGGCGACGTCGCGGTAGGCGAAGTTGTTCAGGTCTATGGACGCGATGGAAGGCGACACGTTCACCCCGTCCGGCACGGTGATGTTGCCGCCGGTCTGCACCGTCACGTCGCCGAAACCGCGTTCGCCATACAGCGTGGCGGGCAGCACCAGCACGCCAGGCGCGGCGGTGGTGCCGCCCAGTTGTACGGCCACGCCGGCGTTGAGTATCAGCCGGCCGGCCGAGCCGGGCGCATGGCCGCGTATGTCGAAGGTCGACAGGTCGGTCGCCGCCGTCAGCCCGCTCAGCGTGAGCAGGCCGCCGTTGCCCGCGCGCAGCGAAGGCAATCCTTTCTTGCTGGTATCGACGCGCCCGCCGCCGGAGACGTCCAGCACCGCCGACGGGTCGACCAGGAACTTCGCCACACCGGCGCTGATGCTGCCGCCGTCTATGGCCCAGCGCTGCGGCGCCATGCCGTCGCGCCAGGCATTGATCCACTGGCCGCTGACGTCCAGGCGGCCGTTGGCGCCCATGGTCAGCGAGCCGTCGATGGCGTCCAGCGTGATGCTGCCGCCGGGCGCGCGTAGCGTGCCGTCTATGCGTATCGGGTTGGCCGACCTGTCGCCGCCGCCCACCCGCAGCAAGGCGCCGGGCGAGAGGTCGACGACCGCGCCGTCTTCGACCGTGAAGCCGTAGTCGCCCGAAATGTTGAAGATCACACGGCCCAGGCCGGAGCGGCTGAGCACGTCGTCCGAGAGGTAGGTGATCTTGCCCAGCGCCTGGTTGCTCGAAGCCGGGTCGGGTTGCGCGTCGTAGTCGCTGCCCAGGGCCGAGCCCGCGCCGAAGCCGGCGCCCAGCTGGTGCGGGTTATGGCTGATGATGACGCGGTTCGGCGACCAGGGCCTGTCCTCGACACTGCCGCCGCCCAGCTGCAGTTCGCCGCCCAGGTTCTGCAGCGGTTTCTTTTGCTGGCGATCGCCCACCACCACGCCGCCGGCATAGTCGCCTTCCAGCACGATGGCGCTGCCGGCGAAGATCTGCACCGCGCCGGCCTTGCGGCCTTCCGTGTAGCCCGCCTCCAGCATGTCGCGGCCGATGACCGAGCTGGCCCAGGTTTCTGAAACGCCCCAGCGCGCGTGGCCCTGCGTGTAGCGGCCGGCGATGCCGGTGTAGGCGCCGTCGGACAGGGCCTTGTCCATGGTGTACACGCGGCCGTCCGCGCCCCACAGCTTGGTCGCGGTGTTCATGCCGTCGAGGTAGCGCACCGAGCCGCCCGAGACGTCCAGCAGCGAGCCGGCCCGCGTGATGACGGCGCCGCTGGAGCGCATCATGATCTTGCCGGCGTCGGTCGACAGCTCGTTCAGGTCGGTCATGCCCACACCGACCCAGCCCGTCACGTCGCCCAGCGGCGTGCCGGCCCAGGCGCCGGGCACGTAGTTGCCGGCCGCGTCCTTGACCCACTGCACGGCGGACATCGGGCCGTCCGTAAAGATGCCGTTGGCGCGGCGGTCCACGATGACCTTCTTGCCGCGCAGCCACGAGTCGAGCAGCAGCGGCGAATCGCGCAGCTCGTTGATGCGAAGCTCGGCTTCGATGAAGTTGCGCGACATCGGCACGGCTGCGCCCTGCAGGCCGGCCACGCTGAGGTAAGCGTCGCTGTCGATGTAGATCTGGCTGCCGTCACGCAGGCTGTCCGAACCGAAAGAGCCGTACTGGATGGGCAGCGGGTTGGCAAAGGCCGCCATGTCGATGCTGCCCGAGGGCACGAGCACGCCGGCGCGGGACTGCACATCGATGAGTTTGCCGTAGAGTTTGATGGAACCCGGCTGGTAGCGCGTGGCCAGCGAGGTGGTTTCGATCAGGCTGGTGTCGCCGGCGTCGGGCAGGATGCGCGTCACGCTGTCATTGCCCAGGGTCAGCGTGCCGGCCAGCCAGCTCAGCAGCACGTTGCTGGTGTCTTCGTTGACGTAGATATGCGTGCCGGCACCCCAGGCGCGCAGCAGGATAGAGCCGTTGCGGTTGTTCAGCGCGGTGGTCGCCAGCGCGACGCCGTTCTGGTGCACGTTCAGCGCCTGCAGCGTGATGTTGCCGCGCTCGGCCTGCACGATGCCGCTGTTGGTCACGTCGTAGCCGACGGCGGCCGCGCGCGCGGCCATCTCGGGCAGCACGACCTGGGCCAGCCCTTCGGCGAAGCCCGGGTTGTAGGGGTCGGTGCCCGTGACCAGCGCGGCCCTGACAAGGTTCCACGGAAGCGCCCAGCCGGGCACGGCCGATGCCGCGACATCCAGGCCGCGAACGGCGCCCGGAATGCTGGAGCCGTAGTTCGTCGTGTTGGGGGCCGTGTTCAGGTAGATGTTTTCACCGGCCGCGAGGATGACCTGGCCGTCCGGCGCCGACAGGAAACCCGCGTTGCGCACCTTGGGCGCGAACAGCATCAGCTTGCCGCCCGAAGTGACCGCCAGTTGCGCGCCGGCCTGCACCTGCACCGCGCCGGGCGCCGGGCCGGGCACAAAGCGGTCCACGCCGCCCAGTTGGTCCGGCACCGTGCCGTTGCCCGAAACAAAACCGCCATAGATGCTGGGCGCCGCCGCCGCGAAGTCGCCGAACTGCGGGATGGCGAAATCGTTGGCCTGGCCGGATGCGTCCTTGATGACCTGGGCGTTGTTGATGCCCAGCTTGAATTGCGTGTCCGACAGCGCCAGCGACGAGGCCACCAGCGAGCGCGTGTTGACCTGGCTGCTGCCGTTGAAGATGATGCCGTTGCGGTTGACGATGTAGACCGCGCCGTCCGCCTTGATCTGCCCCGCGATCTGGCTGGGAATGCCCCTGGGGTCGTTGACCCGGTTCAGCGCGATCCAGCTGTTGCTGCCGTCGGCCTTGTTGCCGCCCTTCTGGTTGAAGTTGACGGTGGTGTTCTTGCCGACGTTGAAGCTCTCCCAGTTCAGGATGGCTTTTTCGTCGGTCTGGTCTATGGTGACCTGCGTCCCGCCGCCTGCGGCGGCTTGTGTCGGCTTGCTGGCATTGATCCAGCCGGCGGTCAGGCTGTTGGTGTCGACTTTCAGCCCGCCCTCGGCCAGTCCGTCGGGAATCGCGCTGTCGCCGTTCAAGGCGGCCAGGCGCGCCGCTTCCTGCGCGGCCTGCTGTGCCGCTATGGTGCGCGCCGCGAGGTTCAGGTTGTTGACGGAGCGCTGCAGCTGGGCGGTGTCGCGCAACTGCTGCAGCATCGGATTGGTCAGCAGGGAGACGGGCTGCCCGTTGGGCAGGCGGCCGGTGGCGATGGCCGCGTCCTGCACCGAACTCTTGCCGGCGAACCAGGCGCCGCTGAAAGCCTGTTGCGCCTGCACATGCGCCGGCGCCATCGCGGCGCCGCCCGCCGCCAGCATCACCGCCACGGCGTGGGCCAGCGGCTGCAGCCGGCCCCGGCGGGCATGCGCCTGCGCGGGCAGTTCGAAAGACAGGGCGTTCACGAGGTCGGAAGATGAGGGTCGCATGCGGGCGCTTTCAAGCGGTTGGTGGACGTCAGCAGCCACCTGTGGTGGCCGCCCATGCTTCTAGACGGATACCGGCGGCCAAAGCTGTACACCCTTTACCGCTTCCACCTTCTTTTTTTCTCGCGCGCACACTTGTCCCCGGCCACGGGGCCCGGGCATTGCCATCAACTCAAGAGCACGATGCCGCCCGGGAGCGACGTCACCTCCAGCTTGAACAGCCGCTGGATCTGCGTGATGGCTTTGTCCAGGTCGCGGATGTAAAACTGCCCGCTCACCGGCCGGCCTTCGAATTGCCGGCTCAGCAAAATGACGCGCCCCGGGCGGTAGCGGTTGATTTCGTCGACCACCTGCGCGAGCGCCGTGCGCTGAAAACTCAGCAGGCCGTCGCGCCACGCGGTCAGCACCGCCGCATTCACCCGGCGCACGGGTTGCAGGATGCCCTGCCCATAAGTGACCTGCTGCTCGGCCACGAGGTTCACCCGCTTGCCCGCCACGGCCACCTGCACCAGCCCGTCGACGCAGGTCACGCATATACCGCCCGCCACATGCCGGACTTCGAAACTGGCATCCATCGCCTGCACGCTGCCCGCAGCAGCGAACACGGTGAAGGGACCGGCCTTCGCGCCGATGTCGACGGCGACCTGGCCGTCGATCAGGTCGACACCGACCGGCCGGCCGCCATCGCTGCGCACGCTGAGGCTGCTGCGCGTGCTCAGTTCCACCGTGACAGCATCGCCCAGCGCCAGCTTGCGCTGCTCGCCGACGCCGGTCGTGTAGTCGGCCTGCAGGGATTCCAGCGAAGGCCAGAGCGCCAGCGGCGGATGCACCACCAGGACACCGACGGCCGCAGCCGAAGCCAGCGCGACGCCGCCGGCCAGGAATCGCCGCCGCGAGGCCGCGCCTGCGAGCCGGGCTTGCGGCCGTGGCGCGGTACGCAAGGCCATCAGTTCAGGGTCGTTCGCGCCCGCCAGTTCGGCCGCGCCGCGCACGGCTTGCCACTGCCGGTGCGCCGCGGTAAAGGCGCGGCGATTGGCCTCGCTGGCGCGGCACCAGCGCTCGAGCGCGCGCGCGTCCCCGGTGCGCGCCGTGCCCGAAGTGAGCCGTCGCACCCAGACGCGGGCCTGCCGCTCCGGCAAGGCGAGGTCGTCTTCGCGCTGATGCTTCATCACACCCTTGTCTTTCCTGAACCCGCAGGCCGCCCGGCAGACATTGCCGCGGCAGCATGCGAAGCTTCCATCAAGACATAGACGGTTCTCGCGCCCAAAAACTGTACGGTGAAATCCCTGCTCACTGCATATGCTCCATCAAATACTCATGCGCGCGCTTGAGCTCGCGGTCCACCAGGCTCAGCGACACGCCCAGCCGGTCGGCCACTTCCTGCCTCGGCATGTCGTCGACGCGGATCAGGATCAGGATGTTGCGGCGGCGCTGCGGCATCTGCGCAATCACGGCTGCCAGACGCTCCGCTTCCGAACGCGCCTCGGCGGTCTGCGCCGGCCCGGGCATGGGGTCGGCCAGGTTTTCAAACAACTGCTCCACCTCTTCGCCGCTGAGGAATCGGCCGTCGGCGCGCAGGCGGTCCAGCGCCGCGTTGGTCGCCATGCGCATCAGGTAGCTGAGGGGATACTGGACCGGCTCACGGGAGTCGGGCGTGCTTTCAAGGCGCAGCCAGGTGTCCTGCAACGCGTCGCCGGCCAGGTCCACGTTGCCCAGCTGCAGCGTGAGGCGCCGCTTGAGGTCGTCGTAGCGCTTCAACATGAAGTCGCGCAGGACCAGCAGGCTGGATTGGCTCATGGCGTGCGGTACGGGGTGACGAGGGCCGGGCTCAGCGCGGCGCGCATTCGCGGGCGGCGCCCGCGCGTTGCGGCAGGATGAGCATGACGAAGGAAGACCCGGCATCTTCCGGAACACGGCCGAGGTCCACGGAACCCAGCGCCGCCAGCACCGCCGCATCGCGGCCGGCGTCACCGGTGGTATCCAGCAGGAGCGGCGCTTCGACACGGCCCTGGCGGCCCAGCCTGAAGCTGATCGCGATGCGGGCATCGCCGGCGGCCAACAGCGGCTCGCGGCAAAAAGCTTCACGCACACGCGCCTGCAGCAGACCGTCCAGGCCCGTATCACGGGTCGCCGGCGTTGCGGCGGCCCAGGAGGCGGAGGGTTCCAGTATGAATGCATCGACCGCCGTGTAATGCACGTCGAGCCCGGTGTGCTCGATCAGCAGGCGCAGGGCCGCGTCCGGCGTGTACAGGCCGGAGACGGCATTGGACAGGCGGTTTTCCGTGAACTCGGCGCCGTAAAAACCCGAGAGGCCGCTCACGGCGCCGAAGGCTTCCAGTGCGGCTTGCAGCGGCTGCGCCGGAATGTCGAACTGCATGCGTTGGCCGGCGCGTGTTTTCGCGGCGTCAGCCGCAAGGCCCAAAGCGCGAGGGCGCACGGCTTGCGCCGGCCCGCCGGCGGCCTGCACATCCATCATCAAGAGGCATCCGGCAAGCGCCACGGCGAGAGCGGCTGTTCGGTACATAGGCGGCGGGAGGGCATGTTCGGTCAACACCTGTTAGAAAGCTGGCCGCACAACTCTCCGTCGACGAATGGGTTGCAGCTGGAGTGCCAATGCTAGAAAAAAAATATGACGTGGTCGTGACCAGTCGCTTGAGGCGGCAGTAGCAGTTTGTCAGGCGCATGAGGGTATCGCGCAGTGCGGCTTGCCGGCGGAAACCTCCCTGTCGTTGCCCTACCCCGCCAGCCCATCCCTGCGGTCTTCTTTTTCCGCCGCCGGCTCCGCGGCTTCATCCTTGCCGGGCTCACCATGCGCGCGCCTGGCACGAACCAACTCCGCCTGGGAGATGTCGAATTCGTCCATGGATTCGACCAGCAAGCCCAGGAAGGTGGCGCGCTGGCGACGCCAGAACAGCGCGGCGCGCCGCGTCCGTTCCAGTTCATGCGTGAGAGTGGCGTGGCGGACTTGTTGCTGTGCGATGGCCTCCGCCGCCGCGGCCTGTGATGCGTCTTCAGGTGTCTTGCTCACATCAGTGCTCCGCGGCGCAAGCCGTCAGGCCGCCGCTCAAGCGTTGGCGGTGGCGTCGGCGCCTTGGGACGCGGCCACGGCTGTATCACCGCCCTGTGAATCCGTTGCCGACGGCGCGGCGGCGGGCTTGAAATTGCGCAGGTGCAGGAAGAACTGGCCCATCATCTGGGTCCAGAGCTGCATGGAAACCACCAGGTGCGCGGGACTGATGCCCCCGGCGGCCAGCACGTCCATTTCCAGCGCGACGAAATCACCGTGGAGCGCGGCGCGCGCGAAGCGTTTGGTGCGGTGCCAGTCGGCCAGCACTTCGCCGGGAAGCGTGCCGCCCTGCACACGCAGCGGGCAGCTCAGGGTGAAGTCCGCATACTGGCCGGGCGACAGGGCGCTGCCCCACAAGACCTGGAAACCCACGCCGTGGCTGGCGCTGTGGAGGTACACGACACCGTCCTGTTCAATCGCGGTGACGGCGCAGCCGGCGGCCTTGATGGCATCCGACACCTGCTCCGGGTTGACGAAAACCAGCAGTTCACCGGTCATGACGGGTGCATTGCCTTGCGGAGTTTGCGCGCCGGTCTGTTCGGCGTTTTCTTGGATGGAATTGTTGGTCATCTGGGATCCTGAAAAAAGAAGAGGTAAGCGGGGAGAAAATCGGCGCGGCATGCGTTACGCAAGCCGCGCCTGCCATCAATTGACTTTTTGCAATGCGGCGTCGAGCGCGGCGTTGTCGATGCTTACGCTGGTTTCGGGCGCGAGCTTGGCGAGGTAGTCGCGCACCATGTCCTGCTGGCGTTGCTCGCGCAGCGCAAGGCGCAGGCGCGGCTTGACTTCTTCCAGCGTGGCGGTGCGGGCGGCTTGCGACTCGACCAGCTTGATCACGTGGAAACCCGACTCCGATTGCACGGGATCGCTGACCTGGCCGGCCTTGAGTTTGGACACAGGCTCACGCATCTCCGGCAACATTTGCTCCAGCGGCAAGGCGCCGACGTCCCCGCCGCGCTCCGCGCTGCGTGGGTCCTGCGAGCGGGCTTTGGCCAGCGCGGCGAAATCGCCCTGGCGCGCCTGGGCGGCCACGCGTTTGGCCTCATCGCGAACCTTGGCCACCGCGGCCGCGTCGGCGCCGGCCGGCGTTGCCAGGAATATCTGCGAAACGCGGTAGGTCGCCGGAATGTTCAGGCCGGGTTTGGCTTGTTCATAAGCGGCGACTAGCTCGGCGTCGGAAGGGTAGCCGGCCGGCAGTTGCGCGATGGATTCCAGGTAGGTGCCGCTCACGATGCGGGCCGTGATCTCGCGGACCGAGGCGTCGATGCGGCTCTTCACTTCAGGGCGGGCAGCCCAGTTCTTGCTTTGCGCTTCACGCAGCAAGGCTTCGCTGGCCACGCGCTGGCGCAGCCAGCTCTCGACACCGGCGCGGTTGCCCTTGACGGCGGCGCGCTCGGCATCCGGCATGCCTTGCAGCAGGCGTTCGACTTCGGTCTGGCCTATGGTCACGGCGCCCAGGCGGGCCACCACGGGATCGGACGCGCCTTGCGCGGCGGCGGCGCCCACCAGGGACGCCAGCAACACGCCCAATACGGCATGGGCCACCGGCTTCAGGCACTTCAGGGTTTTGGCATTCGATTTCATTTGCTTCTCTTTCAATAGTCGTTGGTGAACCACAGCCGTGGCCATGCCGCTCATTACAGTACAGCTACATGACACAAGCACTGCGCCACGTCGCGCCTCACTTTGCCGGTGTTGCCGCGGGTGCGGCGGCGGGTGCGGGCGCGGCCACGCTTCGCGCGTCAAAACGGCCTTCATAGAGCTTGTCGCCATAGTCCTGGGCGATCTGCTCGTACTTGACGCGGCTTTGCGCGGCAAAGGGCTGGCGCGCGGCGATGACGCTGTTCATGTCCAGCGTCTCATAGGCGCGCAGGATTTCCTGCCCGACGGCATAGAGCTGCGAATTCTTCGCTTCGCATTGCGCCAGGGCCGCCTTCTGCTGCGAAGCCGTGCCGCCCAGGCGCTGGCGCTCGGCTTCCGAGGCGCGCGCCATCTTGAGCAACTCCTCATAGGCATTGCGGAACTGGGCCACCTGCGCGTTGGCTTTTTCCACGAGCTGGGCCTGCTGCTGGACGCTGTCACCCTGCTTGGCGCGGGCCTGGCGTTCAGCGGCCAGCTGGCCGCGGCTTTCCGCGAGTTCTTTTTTCAGGGTGTCGACGTCCGGCGAAGCCGCCGCGGAAGCGCCGGCGCTTTTTCCCGCGGCCGGTTGGCCGGCCTTGAGGACGGCCAGCTCGTTTTGCGCCTGCTGCAACTGCACGGTGGTCGCCTGCAACTGGGAACGCAGGCGGTCCTCCATGGTCTGCGCCGGCTGGCTGTGAGCAGACATACCCGTAAGGCCCGCCAGGCCAGCGAGCAGCAACAGCATGGCGCCGCGCGGCGCCAAGACTTTGAATGTATGCACAAAGTCCTCCTTAGAAACGTGCATTGAAGTCAACCTGCAGCGTGTCGACGGCAAACGGCGCGCCGAAGACCTGCTTGCTGGAAGTCCAGCGCGTGCTGAACCAGGTGTTCTTGGCCAGCGCGTAGGAAGCGCCTATGAAGTAACCCTTCGCGTTCGTGCCGCCCAGGTGGAAGGTCGAGTCGTTGTAGCCGTCGGGCATGGCATCGGGCTCGATGTGCTTGTAGCCGGCCATCACGTTCCAGTCGCCTTTCGCGCTCGGGCTCGGGTTGCCGAAAGTGGCCTGGATCATGTAGGCGTTGCCGCCGCTCTTGAAGTCGGCCTGGGTGGTGCCGCCGGTGCCGCCGAAGTTGTTGATGATGCCGCCCCGCGCGCGCGCGAACATTTCACCCTCGTTGTAGGCCATGTTGTTGATGTAGTTGCCGTCCAGGCGAAGGCCGTAGCCCGCCACCTTGGTGTCCCAGCGCAGGTTGATGTCCAGCAGGTTGAATTTCGAGGCCATGCCGACGTACTGCGGCTGCGCCGTGTTCGCCGGGTCGAGAGGGTCGAGCGCGATATTGCGCAGCAGCATCAGGGTGTTGCCCTTTTGCATGAAGGCCGGGCGGCTCCAGTCGGTGCTGCAGCCGTCGGCGCCGGCGTAGAGGGCGCACGGCTCGGAGACCTTGCCGCTGACGTTGTTGAACTGGTAGTAGGCGACCGCGCCGCGCAGGCTGTTTTCCTTGTCGAGCTTCCAGTTGGCGCCGACCTGGGCGCCCAGCAGCCACTTGTTTTCGCTGGACATCTTGTTCTGGCTGCGGTTCGGTGCGCTGTCGGACGAATATTCAAGCGGGATCAGGCCGACGGTGCCGAACACGGAAACATCCTTGTTGGCCAGGGTCTTGTCGAACTGCGCGGCGATGCCGTCGAAGTTCAGGTCGCCGGAGAACAGCATGTCGCTGGACATGAAGGGGTTGCCGAAGCGGCCGGCGGTGACCTTGGCCCACTCCGAGGGTTTATAGGACAGCCATGCCTGGTCCAGCCAGATGCTCTTCTTGCCCAGGCCGCCGCCCAGGGTCTGCGTGGTGGAAACCGGGCTGTCGTCGCTGCCCGTTGCCAGGCGCACGCCGGCCTGGGTGCTGTCGGAGATGTCGGCCAGCACACCCAGGCGGGCGCGCAGGCGCGCAAGGTTGCGCCTGTCCTGGCGCGTGTTGAGCAGCTGCGGCAACGCCACCGGGTTGGTGTTGGGGTTGATGTCGTAACCGGTTCCGGCGTTGATGGCGGCGTAATTGGTTTCGATGTTGCTGTTGTCGGACGAGAAGAGGCGCGATTCGTAGCGGGCGCGGATGTCGCCTTCGATACGGATGCGCTGCGTCCACTCCGGTGTCTCGTTGGGCGCCGCCCATCCCTCGGACTTGGCCTGCGCCATCACCTGGCCCTTGATCTCGTCGCGGATCTGGTCGCGCACCGTGTCGGAGATGTAGGGAACCCGGACATCGCCCGGCTCGGGGCGCAGCCCGCCTGCCGGCGCCGCGGCCGCGAGCTGGCGCTGCGCCTGCTGGGCCGCCATGGCTTCCGTCTGCGCCTGGGCCAGGAGTGCCTCCCCGACGTCCTTGGTCAGCGCGCCGCTTTGCACCAGCCCGCGAATCAGCCTGACCATGGCGGTCTCGGTGGGCGCGGCGGTTTGCGCAGACACAGGCGCGGCCATGAACATCATGGCGATGGCGGAGCTCAGCGCCAGGATCTGGGCCCGGTGCGCCAGTCGCGGATGGCGGGAAGGCGCGGACCCGGCAAACGCGGGGCCGGCATGCTTGGTAAGGAGGGCTGGGTGGTTCATCATTTTGGTCACAGGTTGTTAAGAGGGAAAGGAGGCGTCGCCCGGGCTCACTGGCGGCGGCCTCGCATGCTGAGGCGCATCGGCAGGCGCATCGAAGGCGGCGGCTGTTCGTCGATGCGCTCGACGCCGCGCAGCGTTGCCAGGATGAGTTCGTCGGTCTGGGCGTTGCCCGAGCTTTTGACGAGTTGCAGGCGCGTCGTCTTGCCGTCGGCGGCCATCCACAGGTCAATCGTCAGGCCGTCGAAGGACAGCGAACGGGTGCGCGGGTCCCTCAGCAGGATCTGCTGCAGGAAGTTCGACACGTAGTTGTTGTACGAACCGCCGCCCAGGCCGCCGCCGCCGGTCAGGCCGCCACCGCGCCCGGACTGGATGCCGAACGAGTCGTTGCCGGCCTGCGCATCGCTGTTCATCGTGACCGGGTCGCTCAAATCCTTGGCGGGGCTTGGCGTGTCTTCCGAGGGTTTCTCCACCGGCTCGGCCGGGGTCGGCTTGACCTCCGTCACCACCGGTTTGACGGGTTCAGGATCGGGCAGCTTTTCAGGTTCGGGCGGTGGAGGCGGCGGCGGCGGCAGCATCAGCATCGGGGTGGAAGCCACCTCGCGTTTGGTGCTCGCCATGTCCGAGAGCAAATACCAGACGACGGCGGCAAGAAGGGCCAGGACCGCCACACCGACGATGCTTCCCCCCCAGCGGCGCCAGATGTCGCCCGCATTGCGCAGCGGATGGGGATTGAGATGAAGGGAGGCCACGTTCTCATTCCCCTCAGGCAGGCTTGCCGGTCACCAGGCCGACCTGGTTGAGGTCGATGCGGCGCAGCAAGTCCAGCACCTCGACGACCTTGGCGTACTGGACGGCCGCGTCACCGCGCACGATCACCGGAAAATCCGGCGTGAGCGCTTTCTCGGTACGCAGGCGCTCTTCGAGCTCAGGCAGGGTCACCGGGTAGGCGTCCAGGAATACCCGCCCGCCGTTGTCGATGGTGATGGCCTTGGTCTTGGGCTTTTCCAGCGCCACGGACGAACTCGCCTTGGGCAGGTCCACCTTGAGGCCGGGAATGCTGGCATTGCTGGTCAGGATAAAAATCACCAGCACCACCAGCAGCACGTCCACGAAAGGCGTGATGTTGATGCCGCCCGCGCGTTTCTTGGTGCCGAATTTGGCTGCGTTTGCCATGGTCATCCGCCCCGTTAAGCGCGTTGGCCGGCGTGGGCCTGGCGGCCCTCGCCCTGCTCTTCGGCCAGGCGCGTGGAAAACTCATCCACAAAAACCGCCATGTCCGCGCCAATGGCGTCTGAACGCGAAGCCAGCCAGTTGTAGCCGAACAGCGCGGGAATCGCGACGCCCAGGCCGGCGGCGGTACACAGCAGCGCGGCGGCCATGCCGGGCGCCACCGAGTTGATGTCGACTGCGCCGGCCATCGCCGCCACGACGAACACCAGCATGATGCCGAGCACGGTGCCGAACAGGCCGACATAAGGCGCGCCTTCAATCGTGGTGGACAACCAGTTCATGCGCTTGGACATGCGCTCGTTCTCGCGCACCTGCACGCCGTCCATCGCGGCCCGGATGGCGCTGATGGTGGCGTTGGAGACGGCGTTGAGGTCGTAGCCGCGGTCATGGCGGCGGCGCAGTTCGCCCACAGCCACTTCATAGAGGCGCCAGAGCGAGGAGTCCGACTTCACCTCGGCGGGAATCTTGTTGCTCTTGGCCAGCGAATCCAGCGGCGCGCCGGCCGACTCGCGGAAGTAGCCCATGAAGACCTCGTTGGCGCGCGAGATCGCGCTGTAGCTGCGGCTCTTGCCGATCATGATGAACCAGGAAAAACCCATCATCAGACCCAGCACAAGCACCACGGCCCAGGCGTCCAGCGGCATGGCCGACAGAATGAAACCGAAGTGGCTTTTCCCCGCTTGCTGTTCGTCCGCGCCGAACTTGGTCATGCGGGACTCTGCACCTTGCGACACCGCATCGGCCAGCAGCAGGGCGTCGGCGCGTGCCACCTTGGACAGGCGCAGTTCGTCGATGGAGCCCGTGAAGGCCGCGAAGGCCGCCTGCGCGCCCGGCGTGGCGGACGCGGTGGCGTCGACGCCCAGGGAAGCGGAGGTGTTCAGCGCCGGCAGGGCGCCTTCCAGCGAAGCGGCGGCGCGGCCGCCGACGTAGAGCGCGACAGTCTTGCCGTCGGCCTTCAGCGCCAGGTGGGACCACTGGCCGGCCTGGATGGGCTGGCCCGGGTTGCTGCGTTTGCCGTTGACCTGCACGAAGGGAACGCCCTGGTCCAGTCCGATGACCAGCTCGCCCGCGCCGTCGCGTCGCGAGTAGATGACTTGCTGGGCGCCGAGCTTGTCGGGGTGGACCCATGCGCTGAAGGTGAAGGTATCACCGGCCTTTTGCGCCAGGGATGGCGAGGCCGGCAGCTGCAGCGCCGCCGTGCCGAGTTGCGCGCCCTTGCCGATCACGGCGCCTTCCAGGATCACTGCCGAGGTCTGCGCGTTGTTGCCGTAGGCCGTGGTGTCGCGCGGAGGCGCGCCGGCTTCGCCGAAGTGGTAGACCAGGGTGTAGTCGGGATCGAAGGTGCGCTGGCCGTTGCCGGACGCGGGCGCCTTTTTGTTGCCGTAATACATCCAGACTTGCTGCGGCGCACCGGCCGACAGCGCGGGAACCTCCACCCACACGAGCGCGATGCCGAGCAAAGGATCGAACTGCTCGACCTGGTGGTTCAACACGGTCTTGTCGTCCGCCGCGACAAAACGCAGGTCGGCGCCGTTGTCACTGACACCCTGGAAACTGAAATTGCCCGTGTGCAGGCGCACCAGCACCGGCGTGCGCCCGGCATCGCCGCCTATGGCGCCGCCCTGCGGGCCGGCGTCGATGGTGACGGGTTTGCGGTAAGCCCAGTCGGGCTGCCACCATGCATGGGCCAAGCTCGGCACTAAGGTGCTCAGCAGCGTGAGCGAAAGAAAGAGGATGCGTCGCATGAGAAGGGTTCTCCGAAGGCTCGTGGAAGGATGGAAGGAATGGAAGAAATGAAAGAAGGAAAAAAAAACGGTGAAACTTGAAGGTCCGGATAAAGGGTTGCCTGCGCCGCCTCAATAGGTGGCGTTGATGTTGAAGGTCACGCGCAGGTCGCGGCGCTCCGTGCGCGGGCCGTTCCTCAAGGGGTAGCCCAGGTCCAGCTTGCCGCTCACGCTGGTGCCCAGGCGAAAGCTGGTGCCCACGCCCACCGACGCGAGGGTGAACTCCTCGGTTTGCTGCGGCAGCGGGCTGCGCAGGTGCAGCTGGGCCGCATCCGCGAAGGCGTAGACGCGCCAGCCTTCCAACCATGGGTTGAAGTAATTCAGCGGTTTGGTGCGGTATTCCAGCGAACCCACCAGGCCGTAATCGCCGGTGGCTTCGGAAGACAGATAGCCGCGCACGGTGTTCGCGCCACCCGCCGCCATTTGCTCGCCGGAGACCAGCGGGGAGTCCGTCATCTGCCCGGCCAGGCGGTAACCGAGCTGCGAATCACCCTCGAAGGTGTAGCTGCCGTTCAGGTCGGCCTTGAGAACCATGAAACTGGGCGAGGCCTTGTAGCGCTTGTAGTCAAACTCCTGGACGGTGCTGCCGTAGCCCAGGAAGCTGCGGGTGCCGGCCACCATCGACAGCCCGACGCCGTACTGGCTGCGCTCACCCTGCATGAAGCCGGAATAGGCCAGCGTGATGGGGGCGTACTTGAGCGTCGAGGAATCGCCCGTGGCGCCCAGGCGCAGCGCTTCCTCGTTGCTCTTGAAGTCGACGCCTATGCTCATGCTGTGCCACCAGGCGCCGGAGTTGGGCACCGTGTAGGTCGCCTTGAACCCGAAGGCATGGCCTTTGCCGAGCACGTTGGTTCCACCCACCGTGGCCACGTTGCTGTCTGACTTGTAGCCCGAGGCCTCCAGGCTCCAGTTGGAACCGCGTATCGGCGCCATATAGGAGCCGGACCACACCTGGGTCTGGTTCAGGTCTTCGGGCGCGCCGTAGAAGCTGACCGATGCGACGTGGCCAAGCTGCCAGAGGTTGTCGTGGGACACCGAGGCGCTGGCGCGCAGGTGCTTGGTGTCGGCGCTGTAGTCGTTGTTGAGGCCGGCGCTCAAGCGCCAGGGGCTGCCGTCTTCCACCTTGAGGTCCACATCCATGGTGCCGGGGATCGCACCCTGCCTGACCAGCGGCATCACCTGGCGCTTGCCGCCGCGGTTGAGCTGGGCCAATTCGGCCTGCGCCTGGTTGAAGTCGGGAACCGCGCCCTCCTTCAGTGCCGGCACCTGGTCGCGCACTTCCAGGGGCGAGTTGTACTGCGCGCCGACGACGCGCACACGTCCCACCTTGGTTTCGCTGACCTGCAGGAACACGATGCCGCCCGTCACCTGCTGCTCCGGCAGGTCGACGTACACGGACTGGTAACCGCGCGCCTGGTACACGGCCAGCAGCGCGTCGCGCGCACTCTCGATATCTTTCATCGTGCGGCGCGGTCCGAGGAAAGGAGTCACCGCGCGTTCGATGGAGCGGGCATCCAGCACGGTGTTGCCGCGCACGATGTATTCCTGGATATCGACCGGCCGCGAGGCTGCCGCTTCCGCGGCCGCATCCGGCGCTACCGGGGTGGGCTGCGCGGCTTGCGCCGCCGGGGGCGCCGGGGCCTGCGCCAGCGCCGCCTCCTGGCCCGTCAATGCCGCCACGGCCAGGAACACGCTGGTCCAATAGCTGGGCGGGTTACTCTTCTTTAGGTCACGCATGTCATCAACTCAATTCTGAAAAACCAAACGCTGATAGGGTCCACCGGTACCGGATCACCGGTGCCGCTGAAGCTGCGAAAAATCGTGCGCAACAACAACCATGGTGAAGAGCGACCATGACGGCATTGCGTACAAAGGTATAGACGGCCAGGGAGGACCGCGACTGTCGTTTGTCACGAAATCTTCATAAAACTCTTTCGCGGCAAACAGCCTCCTGGCGGGAGCGGCGCAAGGCGGTTGGCAAAAAAAAGAGAACTCTTCCCGTCAAGAAAAAGTTCTCTTATTTTTTGTACCGTGCCGTGCTTGTCGCCTGCCCGCTTTCGTCATGGCGGTGACACGTGCTCCCGCCACCATTGACTGCCTGGTCCATGTGACGCAAAAATGAAAGCCGCAGGCACGCTATGGTTCGCTCAATCCCCGCCCTCATTTCCCTGGCACTGTTCAGCACTTTGCTGAACGCGCAACCGGCCCCCGCGGCGAGCGCGCCCGCCGCGGCTGACGATGCCGCGTCCTGTATCGAGGTAGAGGTGAACGGCGAAAAAACTCCCTCCTTCGCCTGCTTGACCCAGAAACTGCGGCCGGCCGCCGACGCGCAAAAAAATTCGCCGCCTCCGGCATTCGGGTCGGAGGCCATCATCCTGCGGCCCTCCAACCAGCTGGGTTTGTTCAACCGGGCGGCCACCAGCAACCGCATGGGCAACACCTTCGGCACTTCGGTGTACCCGCAGCGCCCGCCTCCTCAGGTTCCGGCAACGCCGTTGATTCCGAACGCCCGGCCGTGAGGCGGCAAGCTACAAACTGCCAACACCGGCCAGTTGAGGGAAGCAGCAGCCAGTCGCCGTCTGCTCAAGGCCGCCAGTTCCGACGCTCCTCAGGGCTTAGCTGTGCCTTCTGGGCCTCCGTCAACACGCCGGCGCCCAGCACCTGGATAGCACTGTTGGCGTTGTAGCTCACCGGCTCACCCCTGGCAGCGCCACGCGACGAACCTTGGGCGCCCTCCATGGGCTCGTTGCCGAAGCCAACCACACGCACGGTGAACACCGAGGGCAGGTTCTGCCGCGCCGCCGCGCGGTCGCGCTGCAGCATGTCCTGGGCCGCCATCGCCGCCTGCGAGGCCGCGGCGCCGGCGTTGGTCAGCGCGCCGAT
>NZ_CALRNF020000048.1:0-37832 GCF_943369415.1 Polaromonas sp. YR568 | reverse complement strand
GTTGACGATCACGGGCTGGTCGGGATCGCCGTCAACGAAGGACAGCAACACCTCGGCGCCCTTGAGCAGCGGAAAGTGCATGCCGTGGTCGCGCCCGGAATAAGGCGTGGCCATGCGGATGCGGGCGGAGCCCTTGTTGGCGGCCTTGCCGGTCCGGCTGAAAGGCAGTTGCACCTTGTACTGGCCCAGGTCATCCATCTCGGCATATTCGCCGGAGCCCTCGGCATCGACGATGGCGCTGACCGTGCCGGCCACATGCGGCCGGATCATGGCCCGCGCCGGGCGGAACTGCACGGCCGAAGGGATGGCCTTGAATTCCAGGTGGTAGTCGGTCTCGCCGGGCTTGCCGCCGTAGGAGTTTTCGATGCCCGCCAGCAGCACGCCGGCCTGGGAGCCCCTGTGCTCCACCTCGGTGACCAGGTACTGGCCGTTGAAGTCGGAGCGGTAGTGGGCGGCCATGCGCATGAAGTAGCCGCTGCGCAAGCCGACGGCGGTGGCCTCGCCCTTGAAGACTTTGCCGCCGCACAGGATTTCCTGGGCGCGCAGCTTGGCATAGCGCTGGCCTTCGTCCTGCGTCAGGAAGTTTTCACCGTACAGCATCACGTCGCCGGTGCCTTGATCGGACACCTGCGCCGTCTGCTTGAGTTCGACATTCGCGCTGCTGTAATTGAATCCCTGCAGGACCACCTGCTTGGGCAGGGGTTTTTGCCGGCAAAGAAAATTCTGCACGGAGTCCTTGGCCGCGCCGCTGGCCATGTTTTCCACCGGCCTGTAGGTGACCGCGACCACGTCGGCGGGCTGCATGGCGCTGTCATCCACCATGACCAGTTTCTCGGCATTGCCGCTGTGGTCGAAGTAGAAGTACATGCCTTCCTTTTCCAACCAGCGGCTGATGAAGTCCAGGTTGGTTTCCTGGTACTGGCACACAAAGCTGCGCTTGCGGTAGGCGTCCTTGGCCTTCAGCTTCTGCTCGAAATCGGCCGAGGTCAGCCCGCTGTCCTTGATCACCGCCTCGAGAATCTCGGGGATGGTCTGGTCGTTGAGGTGAACGTCCGAGGTGCGGTACAGGTTCAGGCGCTGCAGGCGCGGCGCGAGCACCGCGCGGTAAAACACCAGATTCCCGGCCTGGTGCAACTGCTCGAACTCGGACAGCACGCCGTGGTAAGGCGTTTCCATGTTGCCGCCCGCGGCGTACAGGGTGAAAGTCGCCGGGTTGGACAGCATCTTTTCGAAGTCGATCGCCGTGTCGTCCGACACCAGCGTCAACTCGAAAGAGAAGCTGGCGGAGATGGCTTCGTAGCCCTCCATCTTCACCACGGAGAATTTGTCGGCCGGATAGGCTTTGGAGGCAAACGAGAAACGCTTGTTGCCGGCATTGAGGTTTTTGTCAAGCGAGGTCATGGTCGGTTTTCCTGTAATGGAGCAGGCGCGTTATGCCGCCGCCTCGTCCGCGAAGCGGACGGTAAATTCATTCTGGGCGTCGATGTCCAGCGTCACGCCGCCGGGCTGCTCGCCGGTGCTCATGCGCGACAAAATCCCCTGCGACATCAGCGGCATGACGCTGCTGCGCAGGATGAAGTCGACGTTGCGCGCGCCGGTTTCCACTTCGGTGCAGCGCGCGGCAATCTGTTGCACCACCGCGTCGCTGTAGGTGAAGGCCATCTTGTTGTTGTGCGCCAGGCGCTGCACCAGCTTGTTGAGTTTCAGGCGCACGATGCCGGCCAAGGCGTCCTGCGCCAGCGTGAAGTAGGGAATCACCGTCATGCGCGCCAGCAGCGCCGGCTTGAAATGCGCCGACAGGATGGGCCTGACGGCCGACAACAGCGTGGCCGCGTCGGGTTTTTCCTCGCCGGCCGTCATCTCGGTGATGACATCGGTCGCCAGGTTGGAGGTCAAAAAGATCACCGTGTTGGAAAAATCGATGTCCTTGCCTTCGCCGTCGGACAGCATGCCCTTGTCGAAGACCTGGTAGAACAGGTTGAGCACGTCGAGGTGGGCTTTCTCGACCTCGTCGAGCAGCACCACCGAATAGGGGCGCTGGCGCACCGCCTCGGTCAGCACGCCGCCTTCGCCGTAGCCCACGTAGCCGGGGGGCGAGCCGATCAGGCGGCTGACGTTGTGCTTTTCCTGGAACTCGCTCATGTTGACGACGACGGTGGATTTCTCGTCGCCGAACAGGATGTCGGCCACCGACAGCGCGGTCTCGGTCTTGCCCACGCCCGAGGGGCCGGCCAGCAGGAACACACCCAGCGGCTGCTGCGGGTCCCGCAACCCCGACTTGGCGGTCTTGAGCACTTCGGTGATCTGGTGCATGGCGTGGTCCTGGCCGCGAATGCGGGCGGTGAGCACGGCCTCCATGCGCATGACGCTTTCGGCCTGGTCGCGCAGCATCTTGCCGACGGGAATGCCGGTCCAGTCGGACACCACCTTGGCGACCACGTCCGGGTCGACGTCGACGCGCACCAGCGGGTTGGCGCCCTGGGCCGCTTCAAACGCCTTGCCGGCGGCGGCGACTTTTTGCGAGAGTTCTTCCAGCTCGGCCGGTGTGGCGTTGGCGGCCTTGGCAGCCTGGCAGGCAGCGCGCGCGGCGAGCAGCGCGTCGGCCGCGCCTTTTTGTTTGTCCCATTCAGCCTTGAGGACCGCAGCTTCGGCGGCCAGCGTGGCAGTGATGCCGGCGATGGCGGCCAGGCGCTCAGCGTCTACTGGCTGGTGGTTGTCGCGGTCGCGCTCCAGGCCTCGCTGCTCGCGCTCCAGGGCCTGCATCTGGCGCTCCTTGTCTTCCAGCACGTCGGGCTTGGCGCTTTGCAGCACCTTGACGCGTGCGCAGGCGGTGTCCAGCAAATCAACGGCCTTGTCGGGCAGTTGCCGGCCGGTGATGTAGCGGCTGGAAAGTTCGGCGGCGGCCACGATGGCATCGTCGCGCATCACCACGCGGTGCACGTCCTCGTATTTTTCTTTCAGGCCGCGCAGGATGATGATGGCCGTCGCGAGATCGGGCTCGTCGAGCTTGACCGGCTGGAAGCGGCGGGCCAGCGCCGGGTCTTTCTCAAAATACTTTTTGTACTCGGCCCAGGTGGTGGCGGCAATGGTGCGCAGTTCGCCGCGCGCCAGCGCCGGTTTCAGCAGGTTGGCCGCGTCCGAGGTGCCGGCCTGGCCGCCCGCGCCTATCAGGGTGTGGGCTTCGTCGATGAACAGGATGATGGGTTTGGCCGAGCCCTTGACCTCGGTGATCACGCCCTTGAGGCGGTTCTCGAATTCGCCCTTGACGCTGGCGCCGGCCTGCAGCAGGCCCATGTCCAGCCCGAGGATGGTCACGTCCTTGAGCGAGTCGGGCACGTCGCCGTCGACGATGCGCAGCGCCAGGCCTTCGACCACCGCCGTCTTGCCGACGCCGGGGTCGCCCACGCAGATGGGGTTGTTCTTGCGGCGCCGCGCCAGGATGTCCACCATCTGGCGGATTTCCTTGTCGCGGCCGAAGACCGGGTCTATCTTGCCCTGGCGGGCCTTCTCGGTGAAGTTCTCGCAAAAGCGAGCGATCGCGCTGCCTTCGCCGCCGGCCGCCGCCTGGCCGCCGGGTGCGCCGCCTTCAGCGGCGCCCGGGGTTTCCTCGATGGATGCCGCGCAGGTCGCGGCAAAGCTTGCCAGCAGGCTTTCGCGGTTGAGCGCGCGCAGCGGCGCCGCATAGTCGCCGGTGGCGTAATAACTGGCGCGCGCCAGGAAGGCCAGCAGCACCGCGCCGGAGCGGATGCGGGTCTCGCCGAGGTTGACCGAGGCGATCAGCCAGGCGTCCTGCATCAGTTCGAGGAGCAGCGGCGAAAACGCCGGCTTGCCGGCATTGCCGGTGCGCATGTCCTCGATGGCGCGGTCGATGTCGCGCTTGACGAGGGCCGCGTCGACGCCGTTCTGGCGCAGCAGCAGCGCGACGTCGGCCTGCACGTTGTCGAAGCACTTGACCAGCAGGTGCTCGACGGTGATTTCATAGTGGCTGCGCGAGACGCACAGGCCCACGCCGTCTTCCAGCGCCTGCTTGGTGAAGGCGTTCAGACGTCCGACCAGGGGTTTCAATTCGACCAGCAGCATGATGTTCTTCTTTCTCTAGGGATGAAGGGGATGGAGGCCAGAAAATTAAAGGGTGAACTGCACGCGGGTGGGCTGGCGCACGCGCTCGGGCGTGATCCAGGTGTCCATGCCGAGGCGGGTCCAGTTGGTGGCGGCCGATTCCGGCGCGGCATCACGCACGTCCAGCGTGCGCGCCGCGCGGGCGTCCTGGTGCCGCAGCTCCAGCACGACATGCACGTCCAGCGGGTCTATCAAATAAAAGCGCACCAGGAAGGCCAGCCGTTCATGCCCCGGCGTTCCGGGCAGCAACTGGTGGAAGGAGTCTTCGGGCAGGTCGCTGAGCGTGATGGTGATGCTGCCGCTGTAGTCGTCGATCTGGCTGCCCAGGTAGGTATCTTCCCCGAGCTGGTGGGCCTGCAGGCCCAGGCGAAGCCGCTGGTCGGCCGGGATGGGGACGTATTGCAGCGTGCAGCACTCGACATGAACTTTGGCGGGGTTGAAGGCATCGGCCAGCAGGGTGTTCAGGCCCATCGCCGAGCGCGGGCGCAAATTGAACAGCCCCGCATAACGCAGCAGGCCGTTGCCGACCGGCAGCTTGCCGCGCAGGTCGCTGGCATGCAGCCCGACGAAGGCATAGAGCTGGTCCAGCACGCCGGCATCGCCGTCTTCGACCACGCGGTCCTGCAGGCGGTGTTTCCGCCACGCGTCGAACAGCAGCGGGTACATCGCGTAGTGGATGACATCCAGGAAATCGCGCGTGGCATGCCGCCCTTCACGCTCTTCCTCAAACAGGTCTTCGGTGTAATAGGTCGGCAGCGGGGAGGCCACGCCGTAGAGGCCGAAGAAATTCGCCGTGACGCGGTAGCCGCCCTCGGGAAGCGCCTCGATGCCGTCGATGTCGTTTTCGGGAAAGCCCAGGCTGAGCCGGGGGCGTATGCGCAGGCTGGCGTTGTCCATCCCGCGCGCTTTGCCGAACAGGCGCAGCAGGCGTATGGCCTGGAAGTAGGAGAAGCGCTCACCATGGGCGAGCAGCTGCTCCTCTACAGCAGCGGCTGCTGACCCAATCTTGGCGGCCATTTGAAGACTGCTCCTGTGAAAGCGTCTTCAAGTTCGACGCGGGTGTATGAATTGATGCCGGCATAGTCGGCGATGAAACGGTCGAGGACGCAACCGAAGAGGTACATGTCACCGATGCTGGCGAAAAAATCCAGCCGGCACTTGATGCGGATCTGCTGGCCGCGCAGCAGGCTGCCGCGCCCCACCAGGCGCGTCTCGCGCGTGGCGGTCACTTCCTGGATGCTGTCGATGCGCCGGCGGTTGGCGGTTTCCTGGCCTTGCTCCTGCCGCTCGGAAAACACATACAGCCCCAGCAGCGCGCGCAGGTTTTCGGCGTTGGCGATGGACAGGAAGTTCAGCGACACGTGCGAGACCAGGCGCCACAGCAGCGCTTCACCCGAGGGGGGATTGAGCGGGGCGGTCATGGGCCGGATGTTGCGGAAGGTCATGCGGTCCGGCGAGCTGCTGGTCGGGCGGTTCAGGTCGCCGAGTTTCAGGCTTTCGGGCAACTGGCGGTTGGTGCAGGTGATCTGCACCGACAGCGTTTCCGGCAAAGGCACATCGCCGGGCGGATAGGCCACCGAGAGGAACACGTCGCTGCCCCGGCCCACCGTGGCCGAGCGCAAGGTCGTGCGGTAGCTCAGTGCGTTGCTGCCGTCGTGGCGCAGCATGCCGAAGGGCACGTAGGCGCGCTCCCGGGAGGCGCCCTGCTGGTAGCCCACAACCTGGTCCACGGAGTAGATCTGGTAATGCTGCCGGTTGGCGGCTTCGGGCATCAGCCGGTATTCGCTGGCCCGGTGTTCATGGTTCACCGGATCGGCGGCATGCTCGAACAGGTTGACGGCCGGCACGATGTTGAGCATGAAGCTGTCGCCGCGCATATCGGGCATCCAGTCGGGAAGCGAGTCCAGCAGCAGCGAGACTTCGAACGAAGTGCCTTGCCCTTTTGCCAGCGCCTTGTCCAGGCCCACGATATCCACGAACAGGAATTTCTCGGGCAGCACGAAAAATTCCTGCAGGGTACGGTAACCCTGGAAAGCATGGCTGGGGTAAGGCAGCAGTTCTCCTTCAAACCCGGATTGGCGGATGGCTTTGAGCCCCAGGTCGACGGGCGCGCCGAGCGCGTCCTTGACGCTGACCGCCTTGACGTGATGGGCCAGCAGCAACAGCAGCTTGGAAGCCTCGGCATAGCCGCCGCCGAGGAACAGGCGGATCGTGGGCACGGCCCATTGCGAGAGGTCGAGCCCGCCCTGGAGTTCGAACTTCAGCACCAGCTTGGGCGCCTGGCCGGCGCCGCTGGCAAGCCGCGTCTCCGCCAGGATGAGGGGATGGACCAGGAGTTCGGTGCAGGTGCGGAAGCGGCAGGGTGTGCCGTCCACCGGCACCGAGTCGATCTTGGCGCTCGCCGGGATTTGCACGCTTTCGGCCAGCATGCCTTTGGGGGCAAAACTCACCAGGGTGCAGGCGGGAATAGGCCGCAGGTAATGCGGGAACAGCAGGTTGGCCAGCTCCTGGACGAATTCGGGGAATTCGTCGTCCAGCTTCTGGCGCGTGAGGCCGGTCAGGAAGGCCACGCCTTCGAGCAGGCGCTCGACGTCGGGGTCGGTCGATGCACCGGAGAGCATGGGCGCCAGCGCGGGATTGGCCCGCGAGAACTCGACAGCCAGTCCCTTGAGCTTGTTCAATTCATCTTCGTAATATCGATTGAACATGTTGTTCTTCTCCCGCTCAGGGGAACAATGAAAGGGCCGTTAAAAATCAGGTGATGTTGACCTTGCCGCTTGCGCCAACCGTTGTGGAGAGCTGGAGCGGGATCTCCCGGTCGTCCACCTCCAGCCTGCCCTCCAGCGCGAACCGGATGGACAGCACATCTGCCGATTCGCGGCTCAACACCACCCTGGGTGACTTGATACGCGGTTCGTATTTCATGACCATGCGGCGGATCTCTTCTTCAATATCGCCGGTGGAACCGGCGGTGAGGCCGCCGGCGATATTGGTGAAGTCGGGCACGCCGAAGAGGGGATCAAGCTGCACGCTGCCTTGCCGCGTGTTGAGAAGCCGCTGAAGGTGGTCCGTCACCGACCGGATCAGAATGTCGACCTGGGTCTGGTTGGTGCGTTGTTCACCGTCCTCCCAGGCCGCGATTCTTTCCAGCAGGCGCCGCTCCTTCACGGGTTCCTCACCACGTGGCCGGCCTGGCGCGCAGCGTGCCCCGCATTACTTCGGAGCGAGCCAGGAATCTTCGGCTTCGATACCGTCCGGCTCGAAGGTCCAGGTGATCTTCTCGTAGGTGAACGAGAGGTCTTCCATGTGGCCCATCTGCTTGTTGTTGGGGTCCAGGCAGTTCGGCGTCCAGGACTTGGCGCTGGTCAGGATGGCCGAGGACAGCTTGACCGTGTAGTACTTTTCTTCCGTGCCCTTGGGGGAGATGCGGTAGAACTCCAGGCTCACGCTCTTGAGCTGCTCGCCGGACGTCAGGGCCTGGAACAACTTGGGCGAAGACTTGTCGATTTCCTTGGTGACCGTCATGGGCTGGTGCACGCGCTTGCCGGTGGGCAGGCCGGTTTGCGGGCTCTTGGGGATCTCGATGACGTGGTCCACGGCTTGCACGAGGATCTTGCCTTCGTGGCCCTTGACCTTGACGGAGCCTTCGATTTTTCCCTGTTTTTCGCCTTCGACGATGAGATAGCATGGCATTGGCATGATGAATTCCTTTTAAGTTGGTACTGTCGTAAAACCGTTTCAGATCCGGTCCGGCCCCGCCGCATCCATCAGCGGGGCTTGAACCTCTCATCACCTCGCCCCCTGGCTGCCCGGTGATCTGCACATCTCTTGAACATCCGCTCTGTGCATGACCTGTATTCTGGAAGGCCCCTGTTTCGGGTCCATGTCAGAAGCCAGGCGGCAAAGTTACAGCCGACATACAGGCGATTCCCCCAGGGGAAACCGCCTGCCGGGCGTCACTTCTTCTCGAGCTTGCCGACGAGAGACAGGCTGAAGGAAGCGCCCATGTACTTGAAGTGCGGGCGAACCTTGAGGTCGACGCGATACCAGCCTGGATCGCCTTCGACGTCAGCCACGGTGATCTCAGCCTGCCGCAGGGGCCTGCGGCTGCGCACGCCCTCGCCCGGGTTGTCCATGTCGGCCACGTACTGGCGAATCCACATGTTCAACTCGCTTTCGAGGTCGGAGCGCTCTTTCCAGGTGCCGATGTTTTCACGCTGGATCACCTTGATGTAGTGGGCCAGGCGGCTCACCACGAACATGTAAGGCAGCTGGGTACTGAGCTTGTAGTTGAGCTCGGCTTCCTTGCCTTCCTTGCTGTTGCCGAAGAACTTCGGCTTTTGCGCCGAGTTGGCCGAGAAGAAGGCCGCGTTGTCGCTGTTCTTGCGCATGGTCAGGGCGATGAAGCCCTGCTCCGCGAGTTCGAACTCGCGGCGCTCGGAGATCAGCACCTCGGCGGGGATCTTGTTCTGCATCTCGCCCATGGACTCGTAGGTGTACACGGGCAGGTCTTCGACCGCGCCGCCGCCCTGGGGACCGATGACGTTGGCGCACCAGCGGTAGTCGGCGAAGCTGCCGGTCAGGCGCGAGGCGAAGGCGAAGGCCGCGTTGCCCCACAGGAAGCTGTTGTTGCCGCCGGAGACGTCTTCCTTGTAGTTGAACTTCTTGGTCGGCACCGTGTCGGCGCTGTAGGGCACGCGCAGCAGGAAGTGCGGCAGGGTCAGGCCCACGTAGCGCGCGTCTTCCGTTTCGCGGAAGGCGTTCCACTTGACGAACTGCGGGCCTTCGAAGACCGAGGCCAGGTCCTTGAGGTTGGGCAGCTGCTCATAGGACTCGACGCCGAAGAACTCGGGCGCCGTGGCGGCGATGAAGGGCGCGTGGCCCATGGCCGCGACGCTGGCCATGTATTGCAGCAGCTTGATGTCCTGGCCGCCGGGGCCGAACTCGTAGTTGCCTATCATGGCGCCGAAAGGCTGGCCGCCGAACTGGCCGTATTCGGCCGTGTAGAGGTTTTTGTAGAGGCCGGACTTGGTGATGTCGGCCGCGTCCTGGAAGTCGTCGAGCAGCTTGGCTTTGCTCACGCTGAGCACCTGGATCTTGACGTTTTCGCGGAAGTTGGTGCGGTCGACCAGGAATTTCAGCGAGCGCCAGGCCGATTCGAGCTTCTGGTAGTCGGGGTGGTGCAGGATGGAGTCGACCTGCGCGCACAGCTTTTTGTCCAGGTCGGCGATCATGTCGTCGACCGTGGCCTGCGTCACGCGCTCGACCGCGCGCTGGGGTTCCAGCAGTTGCGAGACGAAGGCCTGGATGCCCTGGCGGGTGATGGAATAGGCGTCGTCGCCCTGCTTGATGCGCGCGGTGTTGACCAGTTGGTCGAGCAGCGAGCCGCCGGCCTCTTCGGCCGCGCCCGGCGCCGCGTCTGCTTGTTTGTTGGTTTCAGCCATGATGTTTCCTTGGGTGCGGTTTTTTTATTTGTCTTTGACGCCGAGCTCGGCCATCAGCCGGGCGCGCACGCCTTCGTCCTGCACCAGTTCCTGGACTTTCTTGCGGAAGTCGGGAATGTTGCCCAGCGGCCCCTTGAGCGCCTTCAGCGCGTCGCGCAGCTCGATCATCTGCTTGAGTTCAGGCACCTTGTCGACGATGGCGTCGGGCGAGAAGTCGTTGATCGAGTTGAAATCGATGTTCATCGCCAGCACGGCGTCCTTGTCGGCCTTGGGATCGAGCTTGTTGGGCACCGACATGCTCAGCGAGAGCTTTTGCGCCTTCAGGACGTCGTTGAAGTTGTCCTTGTCGATGTTGATCGGCTTCATTTCCTCCAGCGGCGTGTCGTCTTCACGCAGGGTGTAGTCGCCCATGACCAGCAGCTTGAGCGGCAGCTCAACTTCCGTCTTGGCATCTCCCGTCGCGGGACGATAAACAATGTTGACACGCTCTTTTGGTGCTACTGACCCATCGGTTGCCATGGTGGTTTCCTTGATTTGGTGAAGGTTGAGGGGGTGGCCACACGTCAAGAAACGTCCAGAACGTGTAACAAGTCGAAAACGATAGTACTCGATATCTTTCTATTTAAATAGCCATGTTTCAGTCGTAATACAGGGGGCGTACGGAAGCCATTGACAGAGGAGAAAACGGCCCAGGATCCTCCAGCTTGGTGCGCTGTTTGTCGCACAACAGTGCGACAGGCCGACGACATACACGCACTGGCGCACGTTACGTAACACTGTCATGCGGGGGGCATCAGTGTCCTGCGTACACCGCGACAAGGGATAGGTAACAACCCTAGGCTGGGCCGGAAATCGGATGGAAATATTGGCCGGCGGAAGACGCGGCAAGGGCGCGGTGAAGGCACAGCCAGCGCGCGGCGCGGCGCCCTCCCATCTATAAGAGAAGAAGGTGTCAGTTGAAAGTCACGCCGGCCCAGCGCACCCGGCCCAGCACCGCGAAGTCGCGGTCCGCCGACTCATGTCCCTGGATGTCGAAAGGCTCGTAGGCCGGGTTGTAGCTGCTGACCCGCAGGATTTTTCCGGGCAGCCGCTGCAGCTTTTTCATCAGCAGGGCGCCGTCCAGCCGGATCAGGTGCACGCCCTCGGTCAGCGCGTCGCGGTCGCGCAAATCCGCCAGCACCGCATCCTTGGCGTGCAGCCACGGCTCCATGGACGCGCCCACCACGCCGAACATCGCCAGGTCGTCGTGGGCGATGCCCAGGTCGTAGCGGATGAACTGCGCGTCAAAAGGCCGCATGGCCAGCACCGAGTCGGCGTCGGTGAAGGCGGCGCCTTCCGCCTGCTCCCGCAGGTCGAACAGCGGCACATAGATCAGCGCATCCATCTGCACCGCCCGCACGCCGTGCGGCACCAGCGCGGACCGCACCGCGCCCGGCGGCTCGCCGCCCAGCAACTCCACGGGTGTGGTGTTGTATTCCCGGGCCAGCACTTCCAGCTCGAACGCGTCCGGCAGGCTGTCGCCGCGCTCCACGTTCCAGATGGTGTTGCGGTGCACGCCGACCGCGGCCGCCACGTCGTGGATCTCGCGATTGCCGCGCGCCGCCCGGCAGCGCTGGCCGAACTGCTGCATGAAGACGCTGCGCGCCTCCGTCCTCACGGTTTTCACCTCCGCCTTGTCGGCGGCCGCCGCGGCATGGAAACGGTACCAGGCCACCGGCTCGTCGGCCTTGACCGGCGCCACGGTGGGAAGGGAATACGGCTGGTTGCTGTCGTGGGCCGGCGGCACCGGTGGGTTTGTGCTCATGAACACTATTTTGTGTCAATGAACACACAAAGGCAAACCGGGGCACCCGAACCTGCCAAATATGCATAGAAATATAAACAACGCTCATGACCATGGGCGCAATCAGGGTTGACTTCACGCCATCCAAGCTGAAAATAGTGGTCATGAGCACAATCAAAACAACACCCGTACAGGAGGATATGCACCCTGCCGACGTCATTGCCGCCCTGCACAAACGCGGCACCAGCCTTCGCAAAATCGCCCACGAAAACGGCTACAGCCATATACAGCGCGTGCTGACCCACCGCTGGCTGGCGGCCGAGCAACTGGTGGCCAAGGCACTGGACACCAGCCCCCAGGCGCTGTGGCCGTCACGCTACCTCGACCCGCTGGACAGGGCCCTTGCCTTCAGGCAGACCCGCAAGATCGCCGTGACCATGCCGCAGCCGGCCGATACCGCGCAGTCCAGGCCGCGCGCACCGGCCCGTCGCAAGCGCTGAAATGCCGGGAAATCAGAGCGGCACAGGCACCAGATCGTCGTTGTGGTCTATGTATTTGATGTGCTTGCCGGCGCGCGCCAGTTCGGCGATGCGGCATGCGACGAGTTTGTAAAACTCGCCCGCATCCGCGAGCGGGCCTATGGTGGGGTCGAAGCTCATGTCACAACCGGCTTCCTTGAGGATGTATTCACCCGATGGCTGGAGCTTTACTTTGAGCAGTGCGAACATTTTGTGCCTTCCTGATAGCCGTGGCGCCCGTCCCCTGAAGTCGGCGTGTTGCCAGATTGCTTGAGAGTTCACTTTAGGCCCGCACAGCCGCAAGCGATGTAAGGAAGCACCCTGTTTGGTCACAGGCGGTGCGCTCCTCTCAGGAAAGTGTGCACTTATGCCCTACTTCGCAGAACAAAGCGGGGGTTTACCCGCCGGTCCCGCCCTATTGCAGGGCTGCCAGGCCGCTGGTGCCGCGGTCCAGCGGGTCCACCACCACGTCGTAAATCTCGTTGATGCGCCACACCGGGCTTTCATAGGCCGCCCGGCCCTGCACCTTCACCAGAAACGAGCTGCAGCGCTCCCGCGCCTCCAGCGTCAGCTCGCACGAGAAATCGATATGCCCCGTGTCGGTGGAAATGGCGCTGATCAATTCATGCCCGGCCAACGAAAGCCGCTCTTCGCTCCGGCCGGGCAAGAGCTGCTGCACCTCGTAGGTGCGCAGCACGATGGCCGTGATGCGGGCTATGAGTTCGTCCACGACCTGGTTCGGATTGGAGACCATCAGGGGGTGCATTTTGGGCATTCTCCTACACGCCGCCAAGAATTGAAAAGCTATATTGGTTTCGCGGCTTGTCATGAGCCGCTCCCTCCCTCGCTGGCCTTGCCAGCTTCAAGGCCCGGTTTGTCCGGGCTTTTTTTTGGGGTGCGTTGCGTGGAACCTGGGCGGCTAACGTCTGCCGCATGCCCATTCTTCGTGCGCAACCTCGACCGCATTGCGATGCCCGTGCCGCGCCTGGGCCCGGACAGCCCAGTGGTCGAGCTCTAGGTGGTCGACATTGCCGCCGGCCAATTGGTTGATGGCAAGGATGAATATCCGGCGCCATTTCTCATCCGGATCCGTCGGCAGCAGTGGCGTACTGTTGTTGTCCGAAATCATGGCAACCAGTATCCCCGCATTGCGGCCGAGCGTCTATCCATCGCCGGATGCCAAACGAGACATCTGCACGGCACAAACGAAAAAGCCCCGGCTGGCGGGGCTTTCAAGGCATTCTCAGATCAATCGAGACTTCTCTGGATGCAATTTTGGCGGAGAGGGTGGGATTCGAACCCACGGTACCTTGCGGTACGCCTGATTTCGAGTCAGGTACATTCGGCCACTCTGCCACCTCTCCAGTGTGAATATTCTAACAGCCCCACGGTCGCTCACTTCGTGTAGCTCCCTGCCCCCTAGGGGTCGCTGCGCCTGCGGCCCGGCAAAGCCGGTTCTGCGGCCCCTGCTGGGCTTAAGACGCCTCCTACTTCGCCGTCGGAGTCAGTACCGTGATCCCACCCATATACGGCTGCAGCACTTCCGGCACGGCGACGGAGCCGTCGGCGAGCTGGTAGTTCTCGAGCACGGCGACCAGGGTGCGGCCCACCGCCAGGCCCGAGCCGTTGAGGGTGTGCACAAACTCGTTCTTGCCTTGCGCGTTCTTGAAGCGGGCCTGCAGGCGGCGTGCCTGGAAGGCTTCGCAGTTGGAGACCGAGCTGATTTCACGGTAGGTGTTCTGCGCGGGCAGCCAGACTTCGAGGTCGTGGGTCCTGGCGGCGCCGAAGCCCATGTCGCCGGTGCACAGCAGCATGACGCGGTAGGGCAGGCCCAGCTTTTGCAGGATGGCTTCGGCGTGGCCGGTCATGGCTTCGAGTGCTTCGTAGCTTTTGTCGGGGTGGGTGATCTGCACCATCTCGACCTTGTCGAACTGGTGCTGGCGGATCATGCCCCGGGTGTCACGGCCGTAGCTGCCGGCCTCGGAGCGGAAGCACGGCGTGTGCGCGGTGTAGCGCAGCGGCAGGTCGGCTTCGGCGACGATCTCGTCGCGCACGAAGTTGGTCAGCGGTACTTCTGAGGTCGGGATCAGGTAGAGCGCCGTGCTTTCGGCTTCGGCCGCGCCTTCCTGTCCGCCTTTTTTGGCGGCGAACAGGTCTTCCTCGAACTTGGGCAATTGTCCGGTGCCGCGCAGCGAGTCGCCGTTGACGATGTAGGGCGTGTAGCACTCGGTGTAGCCGTGCTCCTGGGTCTGCACGTCGAGCATGAACTGCGCGAGCGCGCGGTGCAGGCGGGCGAGCGGGCCCTTCATGACGGTAAAGCGCGAACCGGTCAGCTTGGTGCCGAGCTCAAAGTCCAGGCCCAGGGGCTGGCCGACGTCGACGTGGTCCTTCACTTCAAAGGAAAAAGCCGCGGGCTCGCCGCCCGGGCCTTCGATGGGGCTCCACTTGCGCAGCTCGACGTTGCCGGCTTCGCCCGCGCCCTGCGGCACGCTTTCGTGCGGCAGGTTGGGCACGGCGAGCAGCAGGGACTGCATGTCGGCCTGGATCTGCTCGAGCCGGGCGGCCGACGTCTCGAGTTCGGCTTTGGAAGCGCTCACTTGCGCCATCACGGCACTGGCGTCTTCGCCTTTGGATTTGAGCTGGCCTATCTGCTTGGACAGGGTGTTGCGCTGGTTCTGCAGTTCCTCGGTGCGGATCTGCAGTGCCTTGCGTTCGGCCTCCAGGGCCTGGAAGGCTTCCACGTCGAGGAAGGCTTGCGGGGTCTTGCGGGTTTCCAGCCGGCGAATAGCCGAGGGCAGGTCTTTGCGGAGCAGGTTGATGTCTAGCATGGGGCCATTGTATTTTGTGCGGGCGCGCAGGTCCCACCCGCCCCCAAGCGCCCCTCAGTTGAGGCTGGCCGGGTCCAGGTTGGCGCCGCAGATGATGAGGCAGACTTTTTCATCCGCGCGTGGGCGGTAGCGGCCGCTTTGCAGCGCGGCGAGGGGTAGGGCCGCGGCGGGCTCGACGGCCAGCTTGAGCTCTTTCCAGAGCCACAGCTGCGCCGCGCGTATGGATTCGTCGGTCAGCAGCAGCGCGTCGCGCACATGGGCCTGCGTGGCCTCCCAGGCGAGGCTGCCAATGCGTTTGGCGCCCAGCGAGTCGGCAGCGATGCCGCTGACGGCCACGTCGACCGGTTCGCCGGCCTCGCGGGCCTTGTAGAGGGTGGGCGCCAACTCAGGCTCGAGCGCGACCACGCGGCTGCGCTGCTCAAACCAGCCGGCCACGCCGCCTATCAGGCCGCCGCCGCCTACGCTGACCAGCACCGAATCGGGCACACCGCCCCGCTGCTCGATTTCCGCGGCCATGGTGCCCGCGCCGGCCAGCACTTCGGGCTGGTCGTAGGCATGCGTGAGCAGCGCGCCGGTTTCCTGCTGGCGCGCCAGACAGGCCTTGAGCGCGTCTGCATAGGCCGCGCCCGTCACCACCACCTCGGCGCCCAGCGCGGCCAGCCTGGCGCGTTTGGCGGGGGTGGAGACTTCGGGCACAAACACCTCGCAGCGCACGCCCAGTTCACGGGCCGCAGCCGCGGTGGCGATGCCGGCATTGCCGCCCGAGGCGACGATGACGCCGCTGGCCGGGATGGTGTTGGACAGCAGGCGATTCAGCATGCCCCGCGCCTTGAAGCTGCCGCCGGTCTGCAGGTGCTCCAGCTTGAGCCAGACTTCAGCGCATTCCACGCCCAGCGCCTTGCCGGGCAACTGCCACAGCGGAGTCTTGCGGATGAAGTGGCTGTAGCCGGCGTTGAAGGTGCGCAGGCAGTTCTCGATGTGGTCGCGGTCGGTCATGGGGGAAAAAATCAGCTGAGTTGATGGAGCTGGCTGTCGTTGACTTCCAGCATGTGGCCTTGCGCGTCAAGCTTGAGGCCCTTGGGCAGCGGGAACTTGATGGTTTCCTCGATGCCGTCCATCTTGCGCACCGACACCGCGCCCAGCGCCTTGATGCGGTCTATCACCTGCTTGACGAGGATCTCGGGGGCGGAAGCGCCGGCCGTGAGGCCGACCCGGCTTTTGCCCTCGAACCATGATTCCTGGAGCTCGCTGGCGTCGTCGACCATATAGGCTTCGGTGCCCAGCTTGGCGGCGAGTTCGCGCAGGCGGTTGCTGTTGGAGCTGGTCGGGCTGCCGACCACGATGAGGATGTCGACCTGCGGGCTCAGCACCTTGACGGCGTCCTGCCGGTTTTGCGTGGCGTAGCAGATGTCCTGCTGCTTGGGCTCGCGCACCTGCGGAAAACGCTGCTTCACGGCGGCGCTGATCTCGGCCGCATCGTCCACGCTCAGCGTGGTCTGCGTGACCACGGCCAGGCGCTCGGTCTGGCCGGGGTTGATGCGCCACACGTCGGCCACGTCTTCCACCAGGTGGATGCCGCTGTCGAGCTGGCCCATGGTGCCTTCGACTTCGGGGTGGCCCTTGTGGCCGATCATGATGAACTCGTAGCCCTCTTTGTGCAGCTTGGCGACTTCGACGTGCACCTTGGTGACCAGCGGGCAGGTCGCGTCGAAGATCTGGAAGCCGCGGCGTTCGGCCTCTTTCTGGATGGCCTGGCTCACGCCGTGGGCGCTGAACACCAGTGTGGCGCCGGGCGGCACGTCGTCCAGCTCCTCGATGAAGATCGCGCCTTTTTGTTTGAGGTCGTTGACGACGTAGGTGTTGTGCACGATCTCATGGCGCACGTAAATCGGCGCGCCGAATTTCGTCAGCGCGCGCTCGACGATCTCGATCGCGCGGTCCACGCCGGCGCAAAAGCCGCGCGGCTCGGCCAGCAGAATTTCCTGCGGCTGTTGTATGGATTCAGTCATAGCACCCCGATCACGTGCACTTCAAACACCACGGGCTGGCCGGCCAGCGGGTGGTTGAAGTCGAACTGCACCGCGTCGCCGCCCTCCTTGACCTGCTGCACCGCGCCCGCGTACTGGCCCATGCCGTCTGGCGTGGGGAACTGCACCACGTCGCCCAGCTTGTACTGCTCACCCGGGTCGCCCAGCTCATTGAGCAGCCTGCGCGCCACCCACTGCACGAGTTCCGGGTTGCGCTCGCCGAAGGCCTCGCCGGCCGGCAGCTCGAAGGTGGCGCGCGTGCCTTCGGGCAGGCCCAGCAGGCGCTGCTCCAGGGCCGGAGACAACTCGCCCGTGCCCAGGCTCAGCGTGGCCGGTTTACCGTCGAAGGTGTTGATGATGTCGGCGCCCGGTTGCCCGTTCACGGAGGGGCCGGCCATGCGATAGTGCAGGGTCAGGAAGGAGCCCTGCTGGACCAGGGGGGCGGAAAGTTCCACGGTGGACATAAGGCTTTCAGGGCCGGCCGGAACGGCGGCCAGTGTTTGTAAACTGTCCCTATTGTAGAAACTACCGCTTGCCCGGGCCAAATCCGGTTCTTTGGCCTTTTTCGCGCAGATGGACCCGGCACGCATACCCTTTCGCACACCTTTCCCGCCCGCACAACAAGAAGATCTATCCATGATCCTGAAAGACCTCCCCCAAGACAGCCGCCCCCGCGAAAAACTGCTGGCCCGCGGCCCGGCCGCGCTCAGCGACGCCGAACTGCTGGCCCTGCTGCTGCGCACCGGCATTCCCGGCAAGAACGTGCTGCAGATGGGCCAGGAATTGCTGGACACCTTCGGCGGCGTGGCCGGGCTGCTGCACACCACGGCCGAAAGCCTTAAACGCATCAAGGGCCTGGGCGGCGCGGCCAAGCGCGCGCAACTGGTCGCCGTGCTGGAGCTGGCCCGCCGCGCGCTGGCCGGGCAACTCAAGGAAACCACGCTGTTCGACACGCCGCAGGCGGTGCGCGACTATTTGCAGCTGCAACTGGGCAACCGGCCGCATGAGGTGTTCGCCATCCTGTTCCTGGACAGCCAGCACCGGCTGATCGCGCTTGAAGAGCTGTTCCGCGGCACGCTGACGCAAACGTCGGTCTACCCGCGCGAGGTCGTCACCCGCACCCTGGCCCTGAACGCCGCCAGCGTGGTGCTGGCCCACAACCATCCCAGCGGCTCGGCCCAGCCCTCGCGCGCCGACGAGGCGCTCACGCAAACCCTCAAGGCGGCGCTGGCGCTGATCGACGTGCGCGTGCTTGACCACTTCGTGGTGACAAGCAACCAGGCGGTGTCCATGGCCGAGCTGGGATTGCTTTAGCGGCGCGCAGCCGCCCGCTAGATCGCGCTTTTCTTGACGATTTTCGGCGTGAGGTCGAGAAACGGGTTGGACTGCCCGAATGCCTTGGTGGCGGCGTCAATTTCGGCTTGCTTGAACGCCGACAGGCTTTCCGATTTGGGATCGAGATAAAAGGCCATCGCCACGGCGCGTTTGCGCCCGGCCGGGTTTTTGGTCAGCCTGGCTTCCAGCGCATAAGGCCAGGATTGCCACGGCTCGAACTTCTGGCTCCTTTTGGCCCAGTCCAGCGCCGCCTCCCTGATCTTGTCACTGTCGGTCAAGTCCGCCACCAGCCCGGCAACCTCTCCAAAGGTGTATTGCGTCAACAAAACCCTTTGTTCCGTATGCGGCCGATGGTATTGCGCGTCTCGAAGCGACTGCAACGCTTCCTCCTTTTTGCCCGACGCGCCGGCAAGAATTGCTTTAGCCAGGTAATAGTCAAAGCGCTGATCTTTTTTCTTGAGGCCGCCCAGGATTTTTTCGACACCGGATGTGTCACCTACCTTGGCAGCCGCATAGGCGTAGTAAGGAAGATAAGGGAAACAGGGTGAATAAGGTAAATAGCCGGTTTGGCCCGAAAAATCGTAGCTGGCCGCGGCTTCATCGAATATTGATTTTGCCGCCGCAAAGTCCTTGAGTTTGATGGCCCTGTACGCTTCTACAAAATAAGCGTGAACGGACTTCACCCGGCGTTTTTCGGGGGTATTTTTCAGTATCACGCTGTCGCCGGGAATCACCGCTGGAAGTTGGGGAACCTTCCACCACTGCTGGTCCATCGCATCAATCACCGCCGACAAGCCGGCGGAAGGGGTGCGGTCGGTGGTGGCAAATCGCACCAGATAGATGGCAGCGGCATTATTGGCCTCGCCCGCGCCCTTGAACTCGCTTTGCCGCGCCCACGCCACCACCTCAGCTTCTGACAGGCCGGCCATGTGGTGACCGACGAGCGCAGATTCCCAGATGTGCGGCTCTTTGGTTTCTTTCACCAGCACCTTGAAGCCGTCCCAGGCCTCTTTGAAATGGCCGCTCGCATGCAACATGCCCAGATAGTCCCTGTAGGCATAGGACTGGTTGTAGCGCTGGGCACGCTTCAAGGTGCTCGCCATGGCGCCGTTCAGATCGCCGGCCAGAAGCTTCAAGCGCACATCGGCTGTCATCTCTCCGGCCGCCCCTGTGCCCTGGGAGACCGCAATCCTGTAGAAGGGCACGGCAAGGTCGAAGTGACCTGTCCAGTAGAAATAGGACCCCGCCTCGTACGCATAGTTTGCGGTGCCCACCCGGCTTTCCTCCGAGCCCTTTTTGAAGCCCTCGTAAGCATGGAACACCTTGGCGGCCGCATTGACGTCGCCCGACTCGATCAGCAGCTTCCCCAATGCTTCGTAAGACGGCCAGTAAGCCGGCGAAAGCCTGATGTTCTCGCGAAGCAAGGCTTGCGCCAACGCACCGTCCCCGCGCTCAAGGGCCTCATCAAGCAGTATTTCATTGCGCCGTGGCGAGCCGACGAAGCGCCCCGTGATCGACTTCATGAGCTCGCTCACCTGCCCTTTGTCTGGATACATACGGTAGTGGTATGCAAGCTGCGCCAGAGTGTGAATTTGCGTGGTCGCGCTCCTGAATGCGGCCAGGTCGTTGTTCACATTCGTATCCGGAGCGCCGCCATCCGCCCACGTCCAGTAGTAGGGCCGGTAAGGAATGTCGGTGTAGTAAAGATTGTCGTGATGTCCGTAGTACGGCTTGCCGTCCGCGCCGAACTGCTCGCGCGCCCTGTCGGCGACAAGGGACTGCCCCTGCTCCCAGTAATACGCATTGAACGCGTTCTCGCGGTAAGCCTTGTCCAGCGCGGCTTTTTCCGGCCCGCCGCCGCTGACGGCAAGCCGGGCCTCCACCCTTGACCGCTCCATCGCGTAATAGGGGTAGCCCTTGTAGCTTGCGTCAATGGTGTTGGCAAAGCTCAGGGCCTTGGCCGGGGTGCCCTGGACGTAGGACAGGAAATTGATGTACCGCATCAGGTTGTCATTACCGGTCTCCTGCAGCAACGCCAGGTAGTCAAGCGGCCCGGGTTTGTCGAACACGAACTCGCAGCACAACCTGGCCACATTGGCATCGATGAACTGGCGGCCGTGGTTAAACACCGAAAGATTGGCGACGGTCTGAATCTTGGCGGGGTCGCCCAGGGCCGAAGACCCGCGCGCCATTTCCTCCAGCGAGTGGCCCTTGACAGGCAGTTCATAGTCCAGGAGCATTTTCAGCGAGGCATTGTCGTATTGCGACCAAACGTCCCAGTCCACAAAAGCCCGGGTCACGACGTACGGCCAGATTTCACCCGGCAGCTTGAGCGCGGCCACTTCAGCCACTGATTTTTTTGCTGTGATCACCCCGTAAGCCGCTGCAATCCTGTTTTCGTCCAGCTTCTGGATCAACTTCTTCAGGGGGTTCTTTTCGCGTGCAGCCATCGCGCGCACTTCAGGCAAATTGCCGTTCAGAGCGGCGAGCAGCCCCTTTTCCTCATCGGTCTGCGGCGTGTCCAGCAGCTTGATGGCAGCCATGCGCTCGCCCAGGATCATGTACGCCCGCGCGCGAAGGGCGCGGTATTCAGGCGATGCGGGCGACAGGCTCAAGAGCGCCAAAAGCGCTTTCTCGGCAAATATCTCTTTCGCTTTCTCGGTGTTTGCCGGGGTCAATGCGCTGTACAGCAGGAATCCGTACGCATCTTGCGCCGGATTGCCTGTTAATGCCGCCAGGCCCAGCGGGGACTGCGGCAGCGCCGTCATCTCCAGCCTGTTCTGCGTCCGCGCGAACACGGGTGACGCGGCATCGGCGCCCAGCGCTTTCAGTATCTCCGGCAGCAGGGACTCGTAGGCCTGAACAGCCGGGGTGTCGCCGTCCAGTGAAATACCCTCGAACTTCTTTGTGGCTACCGGGCCGGGCCAGCGCGCACCGTCGCGCGCAACTCCCGTGTAGTCCTGCGTCAAAACGGCAACCGACATTTTCCCCTTCCGGTCGTGCCCCGCATAGCCCCAGATAATGCGCTTGACGCCCATGGCGTCGGCCAGCTTGTAGACATCTTCTTGTTTGAGTTGGCGCTGCCCCTCCCCTAGCGCTTTTGCCACCAGATAAGGGTCGGGGATCTTGACCTTCTGCGATTGGGCCAGGCCCATCGCGAGTTCCGCCGTCATGAGGGAGCGCGTTGGCCTGTCGACAGCCCAGCCCCACACCTGGAACGGCACCACCAGCACGTCGAACTTTCCGTTCAGCAGTGTTTTTTCGTAGAAGGCTTTTTCGTTGCGCTGCCACTCCGACACCGGGCGCGGATAAGTGCGCGGCACGAAGTGGGCCATGGCTCGGTCTTCAAAAGGCGGCAGCAAGGCAATCCGGGCTGCCTGCGCGGCCTGAGCTGCGGCTGCTGCCGCCCGGGCGGCCGCTACGGCAGCTTCCTGTTGCATCCTCGCCTCATTCGCGGCCGCTTCCTCCCGCAGGTTCTGCGCATATTGAACGCCAAATGCACTCATGCTGAACAAGAGGACTGCGCAAAGCACGACCGTAGACCGTTTCATTTTTTCTCCCTGAATTCTTGCGCCAGACTTGCCCGAGTGGGTCTGGATGATATGTAGACGTTCGAACCGCGAATCCCGGGAATCGTAATGTAGCCACCCGCGAGCCGCAGTCTTAATCATGCGAAGCGTGGTTTATCTGCATCGGTGAGTACGGAAGCACTAAGATAAAGTAAGCGCCATGAAAGCGCCCGCACTCAAAAGCCTGCAGGACCTCAAGGCCGTCAAGCGCGAGATCGAAGACCGGGCCCGGCTTGAAAAAGAACTGGCCGCAGCCAAAGCCGCCGCGGCCGCCAAGGCCAAGGCCGAAAAAGAGCTGTTCTCTCGCGCCGTGGGCGCCGTCAAGTCCCTGCCCGCCAAGCACCTGCCCGGCCACAAGGCCTCACTGCCCCTGCAGCAGGCCGCGCCCATTCCGGTGCAGCAGCAGCGCGACGAACTCGCGGTGATGCGCGAAGCGATCTCCGACGAGTTCGACGTGGAAACCCTGCTGGACACCGACGAGGCGCTGAGCTTCCGGCGGCCCGGCATGGGGCCCGACGTGGTGCGCAAGCTGCGCCGCGGCGGCTGGAGCATCCAGGGCCAGCTCGACCTGCACGGCCTGCGCCGCGAGGATGCGCGCGAAGCACTGGCTCACTTCGTCAAGGACGCGCACAAGATGGGCTGGCGCTGCGTGCGCGTGGTGCACGGCAAGGGCCTGGGCTCGCCCGGCAAGACGCCGGTGCTCAAGGGCAAGGTGCAGAGCTGGCTGATCCAGAAACAGGAAGTGCTGGCCTTTGTGCAGGCCAGGCCGGCAGAGGGTGGCGCCGGGGCGCTGGTGGTGCTGCTGGCGCAGAGCTGACTGCCGCCAATTCGCTAGTGGCACGAGCACATGCCACCATGCTCGATCCGCTATTGGAACTGCAGAAGCTGGGTGGCTACTTCCTCAAGTGCATTGTGCAAGGTGATCTGCCGAAGCCCCAGTGCCAGCGCCTCGTCATGGAACGCGGCGGCAAACGCCGGGCCCGCCACCTCAATACCCTGAAGGTCCAGTACCAGTTCGCGCGGAACCCATCGTGGCGACCGGCCTGAGGCCAGGCTGCGACGCGGGTCCACAGGAAGCCGATCCATCAGGATGGTGGCCTGGTGGCGCGCCTCCAGCCGCTCGGCCCCCAGCAAGCGCAGCACAGGCATCGTCACCACCTCCTGGCCAGCTTGCGCCTGCATCAGCGCATACAGGTCATGCCACTCTACCCCCTGGGCGCGCATGCGGGCAGACACGCTGTCCGGATCGCCACCAAGCAAACGCAGCACCTCGGTGGAGGGTATTCCTGCCTGTGGCTTGATGACGATGCGCTCAGCCAGGCGCTGATTGACCGAGGGCAGCGACATACCATCGTTGGCCGCCCACAGGACATCAGCCGCGCACTGGTTCAGGTGCGCCAGCACGCCGCGGTCGTGGCTCAAGGCCCACTGAACCGGCGCATGGGCATCCACCTCGGCGCGGGCATGGTCAGGCGGCACGCCGAGTGCCAGCAGGTTCAGCAGCAAGGCAGGGCCGAAGCGCTCTTGCAGTGTGGCCAAGGGCGCGGCATGCAGCGCCATCGCCCAGCGCGTGGAGGCACTCACCGCCACCACAAATTTGGCGGGCCGGCAATGCACCAGACCCAGAGACCAGGGGCCCAAAGTGCTGCCAGCCGCACTCGAATCAGCAGCGAGTTTGCCCGGCAGCTTGAGGGCGCGAGCCAGTTCCCGGGTGACATGTAGCGTGACCATGGCGTCAGACCGGCAATAGGCGGTAATCAAGCTGCCGGTTCACCGGATCGAGCTTTGCGGCCATTGTCATTCGCCCCGGTTGCGCATCCAGTCCGCCGTCTGGAAAAACGACGCGTTCAGGCGCGTCCGCAGCCCTTCATCGACGCCGGTCTCGCGCATGGCCTGGTCCATGCACGCCAGCCACTGGTCGCGCTCCGCAATGCCGATGGAGCCGCCGCCGGTTTGCTGCGGCATGTGTCGCATGCGCAGGCGCGGGTGGCCGAAGCGGTCGGTGTAATACTGCGGCCCGCCCAGCCAGCCGCACAAAAACCAGAACAGCCGCTGCCGCGCGTTGTCCAGGGTGTTGCCGTGCGCGGCACGCAGTGCCGTGTAGCCGGGCTCGAGGTCCATCAAATCGTAAAAGCGCTCGACAAGAGCCTTGACCCGTTCCTCGCCGCCCATCCAGGCATAGGGAGTTTCGAATGGGGGATTTCCGGGAGGGCGTTCTTCGATCTGCATGAGGGGATTATCAAACGAGTGGCCACTCGATTCAGACATAAGGCCAATCCAAAAACATCCTGCCTTCGGCTGTTCGGTATTCCTTCCCCACCCCTTGTGGATGCGCCGAGGAGCGGAGGTCCAGACGGATCAGGGCAAAAACTTGTTTGAGCCGCAGGCGAGTTGTTTTTGACCCCGTCTGGACCGAGCACCGCAGGTTGCCCGCAGCGAAGCGAAGGGACGCAGCAACCAGGGTCGCCTTTTTTTGCTTACTTTTTTTGGCGAAGCAAAAAAAGTGAGTCGCATGCCGGGCGACCCCGGCCCCGGAATTCAAATCAACATCAGCGTACGAAACACAAGAGGCTTCGACAACCCCAGCCCGAACGGAGATCGGAAGGCGTCCGTCACTGCGCCTTCCTAAGCGTCTCCACCACAGGCGTATTCAAAACCGACCTCAACCCCCACCACCCCGCCGCCAAGGCCAGCAAAGCCCCGGCGAGGCTGCCGAAGAGCGGCACCGTCCACGAGCCGGTCCAGTTGAAGTCAAACACAAACCGCGCCAACCCCCACCCCACGGCCAGCGCAACGAGGGAGGCCAGGAAACCGGCCAGCAGGCCGACACCGGCAAGTTCTGCCCGCTGCACCTGCCGCAGCAAGGAGGCACGCGCGCCCACAGCCCGCATGATGGCGAATTCGCGGGCGCGTTCCTCGCGGGTGGCGGTGATGGCGGCGAACAGCACGACCAGGCCGGCTGCGAGCGTGAAGCCGAACAAAAATTCCACCGCGCGTATCACCTGGTCGAGCACGCGCTGCACCTGGGCCAGCGTGCTGCTCATGTCGACGTTGGTGATGTTGGGGAAGGCCTTGACCAGGGTGTTGTCAAAGCTCTGCGGCTTCGGCTGGCCGGCAACGGCGGCCACGGGATCGGGAGCGCGGAAGGCGCTGATGAAGGAGACGGGCACGTCGGCCGGCAATTTCGCCACCGTGTACATCACAAAAAAGTTGACGCGCATGGAACCCCAGTCAACCTTGCGCAGGCTGGTGATTTTGGCTTCGCTGGTCTGCCCGCCAATGTCAAAGCGCAGGGAGTCGCCGAGCTTGAGGCCCAGGGTCTTGGCCAGGCCGTCCTCGACGCTGACGGCGTCTTTTTCGCCGGGCGTCCATCGCCCGCCGCTGGTCTGGTTGTGCGAGGGCATGTCGGCACTGTTGGAAAGGTTGAACTCGCGGTCGACCAGGCGCTTGGCGCGGTCGTCCTCAAAGTCGTCGGGCGTGACGGGCTTGCCGTTCACCGCGACCAGGCGGCCGCGGATCATGGGGTACCAGTCGAACTTCTTCACGCCGCCGTCGCGCAGCGCCTGCTGGAAGGCATCGCCCTGCTCGGGCTGCACGTTGATGACAAAGCGGTTGGGCGCGTCGGGCGGCGTGGCCTTGCGCCAGCTGCTGATGAGGTCGGTGCGCAGCAGCACCAGCAGCATGAGCGCCAGCAGGCCCACGGCCAGCGCGCTGGTCTGCACCACGGCATACACCGGCCGGGCGGACAGTTGGCGCGTGGCCAGCACCAGCCAGCGCGGCGCGGTCTGTTCATTGACGCTGGCGCGCAGCAGCTTGACGGCGGCAAAGCTGGCCACGGCAAACACCAGCACCGCGCCGGCAAAGCCGCCCACGGCGATCAGGCCCAGCTTCAGGTCGCTGCTGGCCGCCACCAGCAAGGCGGCAAAGCCCGCCATGCCCACGCCCAGCACGGCCAGCGAGGCGGGCTTGAGGTTGCCGACGTCGCGGCGTATGACGCGCAGCGGCGGCACCTGGGCCAGCTGCAGCACGGGCGGCAGGCCGAAGGCGAGCAGCAGCGTGAGGCCCATGCCCATGCCGAAGAGCACGGGCCAGAAGGTGGCGGCCGGCAGCGCGGTTTCAACCAGGCCGGCCAGCAGCAGCACAAAGCCGTAGTGCACGGCAAAACCCAGGACCACGCCCAGCGCGCTGGCAAACAGGCCCGCCAGCACAAACTCGAACGCATAGGCCAGCGCGATGGTGCGCTGCGGCTGGCCCAGAACGCGCAGCATGGCGCAGTCGTCCAGGTGCTTGGCCGCGAAGCCGCGCGCCACAATCGCCACCGCCACGGCGCTCAGCAAGGCCGCCAGCAGCGCCACGAGGTTGAGGAATTTTTCGGCGCGGTCCAGGGTCTGGCGCATCTCGGGGCTGCCCGATTCCAGCGACTCCAGGCGCACGCCGCGCACGCCCGACTGCTCGAACGGTTTCTTGATTTCTTCCTCGGCCCATTTGACGTAGGCCTTCACCGCCTTGTCTTCGCCGGCGACGGCAAAGCGGTAGTTGGTGCGGCTGGCGGGCTGGATCAGGTTGGTGGCCTTGACGTCGGCCTCATTGACCATGACGCGCGGCGAAAAGCTGATGAAGCCCGCGCCGCGGTCGGGTTCCTGCACGATGATGCGCGTGAGCTTGAAGCCGGCGTCGCCCATCAACAGGGTCTGGCCGAGCTTGAGGCCCAGCGAATCAAGCAGCGAGGCGTCGGCCCAGGCCGTTCCCGGTGCGGGAACTTCGCGCGTATCGGCACCGGCCTCCTCGGCGCTGCCGGCCACCTTCATGCTGCCGCGCAAGGGGTAGCCTTCGGGCACGGCCTTGAAGGCCACCAGCTTGCTGGCGCCGCCGTCGGCATCGCTGGCGCGGCCCATGGTGGGAAAGGTGACGGTGGAAATGCCCTTGAGGCCCAGCGCCTGGGCTTTGGCGATGAAAGCGGCCGGCGTCAGGCCGTCGCTGCGGATCACGGCGTCGCCGCCCAGCAGCTGGCGCGCGTCGCGCTGCAGGCCGCCCTTGAGGCGGTCGGCAAAGAAACCGACGGCGGTCAGGGCCGCGACGGCCAGGGTGACGGCCACGATCAGCAGGCGCAACTCGCCCGCGCGCAAATCGCGCAGCATGGTTTTCCAGCCGAGCTTGAGGAAAAGGGTGTTCATGCGCAGACCATAACGCAAAGTCCGCCCTCCTGAGCGATGGCCGGGTTTACAGCCGGGTTATGTGGATCGTTCAGGGACGCGCGGCAGTGGCCACGGGCGCCGGTGCGGCCGGTGGCAACGCATCCAGGCGTTTTTCCAGCGCGCGCAGTACAGGTGCAATGCCCGCGCCCACCCGGATCTGCGGGTTGGAAAAGCCGTCCTCCTTGCCGGCGTCGATCTCGCGCTGCTTGATCAAGGGCACCGCGCGGGCAAACGCCTGCTCGAAGGAATGTGTCTTGCGCAGCTGTTCGTCGAACATGGCGCGGCCGAAGAAGGTGAGTTCGGAGCGGCTCCCGCAGCCGTAAGAGGTATGGGTGGCGTCGGCCGCCGTCATGACCAGGGTGGTGTCGCCGGCCAACGGCTCGACCCAGCCGCCCGAGTAACAGGCCGAAATCGCGATCACGCGGTTGCGCACGCCGGCCTTGTCGAGGGCTTCCCGCAACTCGCCGGGCGTCACGGGCGGCACCTGCAGCGGCCAGTGGGAGGCGGCCAGCTTGAAGTCGCTGGCGCCGTGCGAGGTCATGTAGACCACCAGCACGTCCTTGTCGCGGTCCATGCGCTGGGCGATGGCGTCGATGGCGCGCTCCATGTTCAGCGCGGTGGCCCACAGCTGGGTCTGCGCGGTGGTGGCGTGGTTGACCAGGTGCACCACGCGGCCTTCGGCGTCGAAACGCTCGGCCAGCACGCGGCTGACCAGGGTGCTTTCGCGCAGGAACACGTCTTCCGGGGCGTAGGGGGCGAACACCAGGGCATACACGTCGATCACGCCTGGGCGCTGGTGCGCGATGGCGGCCATGGTTTTTTCCCAGAGCGCCTGCTGCGCTTCAAAGGTCTGCTGGCTCAGCTGCAGCCGGGGCCTTTCGGCGGCGGCACCGCGCGCGGCGAAATCTTCCTGCCAGGTGCGCGCCTGGAACTGCCAGGCCATCAGGCCGGTGGAGGCCAGCAGAACCAGTGCGAACACCGCCGTGCGCCAGGTCCAGCCGGCAAAGCGCCAGACCAGCACCACCGCCGTGCCCACGCCCCAGGCGATGAACAGCGCGTAAAAGCCCCAGTAAAGCCAGGGCGACGAAAAGACCGGACTTTTGATCCATCCCTGGGCCAGGGCGGCGATCACCCCCTGGTACACCACCGTGGCCGGAAGGGATGAGAGCAGCCACAGCACAAAGCAGGCGGCGACACCCATGAGGCGCATGGGGCGCCCGCCGGCCACTTCGTCCGGGCCCCTGTCCGGGCCGCTATCCGGCGCGGTCTCCGGCGTGGGAAGCGCCCACCAGGCAAGGCCCAGGAACACGCCGGCGGTCCACCAGCCCGACAGCCAGGCCTGCAAATCCAGGTTCGCGGGGCCGGGCACCTCCAGGCGGGACAGCGCCAGTTCAAGGCCCAGCACCAGCGCGGTCATGAGCAGGATCTGCAGTGGCGTGGGCAGGCGCCCCGCCACGCGCGGCTTTAGAAAGACGCCGGCGCGCAGGCCCTCCAGCAGCCAGCGCCACAGGGGCAGGCCGGTGCCGGCATCGTCGCGGCTGGGCAGGGCTTCGGGGATTCCGGGGAGCGTGGGCTGGGCGTCAAAGGCAGTCATGACGGGTACAGGCCGGGGAGAAAAGGTTCATGGTTCTTGAAGTGTGCACCGGCTCGTATGGTAGCGCCAGCAGCCCGGCAGGGGCAATGCCGTGCGGAGCGCAAGGCGCAGTTCCCGCGACGCGTCGGCAAGCAAGGCCGGCAGCGACAGGGATGGCGCGCCGGCGGGGGCGCGTCAGGCCAGCAGTGCGCGGTGTTCCCGCACCGCCGTGCGCACGATGTCGCTGATCTGTGCGCCCGAGCTGCCGTCCATCAGTTCAAGGAAAGCGCGCCGCATGCGCGGGTCCCAGAACTTCTTGAGGTGGGTGGCGAGGTCCTGTTCGGCCTGGTGGCGGTCGGGCATGGACTCGAAAAAAACGCCAATCTGGTTGGCCATGTGGATCAGGTTGTCGTTGTTCATGCTGCGTGGTCTAAATGAATGCGTTCGGCGTGGCAATAAACGGAAAGGTCTTCGCCCCGCGCAAAGCCCAGCAAGGCGACGCCGGCATCACGGGCCACGTCGACGGCCAGGCCGGTCACGCCGGACACGGCGGCCAGCAGGGCCACGCCGGCGACGGCTGTCTTGTGCACCATCTCATAGCTGGCGCGGCTGGTCACCACGATAAAGCCTTCGCCCGCCGAAAATTTTCCCCGCCGCAGCGCGCCTACCAATTTGTCCAGGGCGTTGTGGCGCCCCACGTCTTCGCGCAGCAGCATGATCTCGCCGGCCGCATTGCACCATGCGGCAGCATGGGTGGCGCCCGTGATGCCCAGCAGCAGCTGCTTGTCGCGCAGGCCGGCCAGCGCCCGCGTGACCGCCGACGCGGCGAAGCGCGCATCGCTGCCCAGCGGCGCGGGCAGGCGCACGGCCTGCGCCAGGCTGTCGGTGCCGCACAGGCCGCAGCCGGTGCGGCCGGCCAGGCTGCGGCGCCTGTCCTTGAGCCGAGCAAAGCACGATGAGGCAATGCCGACGTGCACCGTGATGCCCTGCGGGCTGCTGGAGACCTCCAGGTCGCGGATCTGCGACATCTCGTCCACGATGCCTTCCGTCAGCGAGAAGCCGAAGGCGAAGTCTTCCAGGTCCGATGGGCTGGCCAGCATCACGGCGTGCGAGACGCCGTTGTATTCCAGCGCCACCGGGACTTCTTCGGCCACCCAGTCCGTGCCCTCAAAAAACTTGCGCGCGCGAACACCCGTCACCGGCACGGCGCGCGCGGCGCCGGCCTGTTGCGCGGGTAGCTCGTTCATCTGCATGGTGGCCGGCCGCCGGCTATTTTCCCACCACGGCTTCGGCACCCGCCCTGGGCTGCGAAGCGGCCTCGGCCAGTTCCAGCTGCTGCGTGTTGAAGCGCGAGTAGGATTTCTGCCATTCGGACGGCTGCGCCACGGGCATGACCTGCACCGCCGTGACCTTGTACTCGGGGCAATTGGTAGCCCAGTCGGAGGCGTCCGTGGTGATGACGTTGGCGCCCGACTCGGGGAAGTGGAAGGTGGTGTAGACCACGCCGGGCTGCATGCGCTCGGTGACCAGGGCGCGCAGCACCGTCTGGCCGGCCCGGCTTTCAATGCCCACCCAGTCGTCGGGTTTGATGCCGCGCTCTTCGGCGTCGTGCGGATGGATCTCAAGCCGGTCTTCGCTGTGCCACTGGTTGTTGGGCGTGCGGCGCGTCTGCGCGCCCACGTTGTACTGCGACAGGATGCGGCCGGTCGTCAGCAGCAGCGGGAACTTGCGCGTGACCTTCTCGTCGGTCGCCACGTACTGCGTGATGATGAAGCGGCCCTTGCCGCGCACAAACTTGTCCTTGTGCATGATCTCGGTGCCCAACTCGGCGGTGTCGTCGTTGCACGGCCATTGCACGCTGCCGTGCTTTTCGATTTTTTCGTAGGTGACGCCGCGGAAGGTGGGCGTCAGCGCGGCGATCTCGGCCATGATTTCGCGCGGGTGCGAATAGTTCATCGGGTAGCCGAGCGCGTTGGACAGCTTGGCGGTGACTTCCCAGTCGGCCAGGCCCGCTTGCGGCGGCATCACCTTGCGCACGCGCGAGATGCGGCGTTCGGCATTGGTGAAGGTGCCGTCTTTTTCGAGGAAGGAAGAACCGGGCAGGAAGACGTGCGCGTACTTGGCGGTTTCGTTGAGGAAGATGTCCTGCACCACGATGCATTCCATGGCCTTGAGCGACTCGGCCACGTGCTGCGTGTTCGGGTCGGACTGCACGATGTCCTCGCCTTCGCAGTACAGCCCCAGGAAGCTGCCGGCCTGCGCCGCGTCGAACATGTTGGGGATGCGCAGGCCCGGTTCCGGGTTCAGCGTCACGCCCCAGGCGGCTTCGAATTCCGAGCGCACGGTGGAATCGGAAATATGGCGGTAGCCGGGCAGCTCATGCGGGAAGGAACCCATGTCGCAGGCGCCCTGCACGTTGTTCTGCCCGCGCAGCGGGTTCACGCCCACGCCTTCGCGCCCGACGTTGCCGGTGGCCATGGCCAGGTTGGCGATGCCCATGACCATGGTGGAGCCCTGCGAATGCTCGGTCACGCCCAGGCCGTAATAGATGGCCGAGTTGCCGGCGGTCGCGTACAGCCTGGCGGCGCCGCGTATGTCTTCGGCGGCAACGCCGGTGACTTTCTCCATGGCCTCGGGCGAGTTCTCGGGGCGCGCCACGAAGTCGCGCCATTGGTTGAAGGACTTGTCGTCGCAGCGCTCGGCGATGTAGTCGTCGGCCAGCAGGCCTTCGGTGACCACCACATGGGCCAGCGCGGAAATCATGGCCACGTTGGTGCCGGGCTTGAGCGGCAGGTGGTAGTCCGCCTGGATGTGCGGCGACTTCACGATGTCGATGCGGCGCGGGTCGATGACGATCAGGCGCGCGCCTTCGCGCAGGCGCTTTTTCATGCGCGAGGCGAACACCGGGTGGCCGTCGGTCGGGTTGGCGCCTATGACCATGATGACGTCGGCTTTTTCCACCGACTTGAAGGTCTGCGTGCCGGCCGAGGTGCCGTAGGTCTGTCCCAGGCCGTAGCCGGTGGGCGAATGGCACACGCGCGCGCAGGTGTCGACGTTGTTGTTGCCGAAGGCCGCGCGCACCAGCTTTTGCACCAGGTAGGTTTCCTCGTTGGTGCAGCGCGAGGAGGTGATGCCGCCTATCGAGTCCTTGCCGTATTTGGCCTGGATGCGGCGGAACTCGCTGGCCGCATAACCGATGGCCTCGTCCCAGCTGACTTCGCGCCAGGGGTCGTTGATGCTCTTGCGGATCATCGGCTTGGTGATGCGGTCCTTGTGCGTGGCATAACCCCAGGCAAAACGGCCCTTGACGCAGGAATGGCCCTCGTTGGCCTTGCCGTCTTTCCACGGCACCATGCGCACGACCTCATTGCCCTTCATCTCGGCCTTGAAGGCGCAGCCGACGCCGCAGTAGGCGCAGGTGGTGATCTTGCTGTGCTCGGGCTGGCCGAGCATGATGACGGTTTTTTCCTGCAGCGTGGCGGTGGGGCAGGCCTCGACGCAGGCGCCGCAGCTCACGCACTCGGATTCCATGAAGGGCTGGTCCTGGCCTGGCGAGACACGCGACTCGAAGCCGCGGCCGCTGATGGTCAGCGCGAAGGTGCCCTGGGTTTCCTCGCAGGCGCGCACGCAGCGGTTGCAGACGATGCACTTGGAGGCGTCGTAGCTGAAATAGGGATTCGATTCGTCGATCTTGGGTTTGCTGCCCTCGCGGAAGTGGTTGGCGCCGTCCATGCCGTAACGCACCTCGCGCAGGCCGGTGACGCCGGCCATGTCCTGCAGCTCACAGTTGCCGTTGGCCGAGCAGGTCAGGCAGTCCAGCGGGTGGTCGGAGATGTAGAGCTCCATCACGCCCTTGCGCAGGTCCTGCAGTTTCGGCGTCTGGGTTCGCACCTTCATGCCGGCTTCGGCCGGCGTGGTGCAGGAGGCCGGAAAGCCCTTGCGCCCTTCGATCTCCACCAGGCACAGGCGGCAGGAGCCGAAGGGCTCCAGGCTGTCGGTGGCGCACAGCTTGGGCACCTTGATGCCGGCGTCCATCGCGGCGCGCATCAGCGAAGTGCCGGCGGCGACGGTCACGCTCTCGCCGTCGATCTCCAGCGTGATTTCCGTTTCCGATTCGCGTTTGGGCGTGCCGTAGTCGGTTTCCTTGAGATGGTCGAGCATGATGGACTCCTTAAGCTGCCTTGCGGTCCGGCGTGATGATGCCGAAATCCTGCGGGTAATGGTTGAGGGCCGACAACACAGGATAAGGCGTCATGTTGCCCATGGCACACAAAGACCCATTAACCATGGTGTCGCACAGGTCTCGCAGCAGCTTGACCTGCTGGGGCCGGTTCTGGTCGGCGGTGATTTTGTCGATGACTTCCACGCCGCGCGTGGAGCCTATGCGGCAGGGCGTGCACTTGCCGCAGGACTCGATGGCGCAGAACTCCATGGCGTAGCGCGCCAGGCGGGCCATGTCGGCCGTGTCGTCGTGCACCACGATGCCGCCGTGGCCGACCACGGCGCCGACGGCCGCATAGGCTTCGTAGTCCAGCGGGATGTCCCATTGCGATTCCGGCACGTAGGCGCCCAGCGGGCCGCCGACCTGCACCGCCTTGATGGGCCGGCCCGAGGCCGAACCGCCGCCGTAGTCGTACATCAGCTCGCGCAGCGTGACGCCGAAGGCTTTTTCGACCAGGCCGCCGTACTTGATGTTGCCGGCCAGCTGTATCGGCAAGGTGCCGCGCGAACGCCCCACGCCGTAGTGCTGGTAGAAGCCGGGACCCTTGGCCAGGATGACGGGCACCGAGGCGAAGGTGATGACGTTGTTGATCACCGTCGGCTTGCCGAACAGGCCCTTGATGGCCGGGATGGGCGGCTTGGCGCGCACGATGCCGCGTTTGCCCTCCAGGCTTTCAAGCATGGCGGTCTCCTCGCCGCAGACATAGGAGCCCGCGGCCTTGCGCACATGCAGCCGGAAGCTTTTGCCCGAGCCCAGGATGTCGCCGCCCAGAAAGCCGGCGGCTTCGGCCGCCGCAATCGCCTGCGTCATGGTGGCGACCGCGTGCGGGTATTCGGAACGGATGTAGATATAGCCCTCGGTCGCGCCGCTGGCCACGCCGGCAATCGTCATGCCTTCGATGAGCATGAAGGGATCGCCCTCCATGGTCATGCGGTCGGAGTAGGTGCCCGAGTCGCCTTCGTCCGCGTTGCAAACCACGTATTTTTGCGGCGCCTGCAGCGCCGCCACGGTTTTCCATTTGATGCCGGCCGGAAAGGCCGCGCCGCCGCGGCCGCGCAGGCCGGAATCGAGCACCTGCTGCACCACCTCGGTTGCGGGCATGGCCAGCGCCCTGCGCAGGCCCGCGTAGCCTTCGTGTGCCTCATAGTCGGCCAGCGACAAGGGGTCGGTCACGCCCATGCGGGCGAAGGTGAGCCGCTCCTGCTTGTGCAGGTAGGGGATGTCGTCGGTCAGGCCCAGCTTCAGCGCGTGCGCGCCGCCACTGTGGAAGGACGCGTCGAACAGAGCGTCCACGTCGCCGGCCTCCACCGGCCCGTAGGCGATGCGGCCCGCGGCGGTGGCGACTTCCACCATGGGCTCCAGCCAGAACAGGCCGCGCGAACCGTTGCGCACCAACTCGACATCCACGCCGCGCTTTCGGGCGCCGGAAACAATGGCCGCGGCCACTTCATCAGCGCCCGCCGCCAGTGCCGCCGAGTCGCGGGGAACAAAGACCTTGATGCTCATGCCCGGCTCCTGGCCTGCGCCACCAACGTGTTGAATTTCTCCACACTGACGCGCGCATGCACCTTGCCGTCAATCGCCATGGAAGGCGACGACGCGCACAGGCCCAGGCAATACACCGGCTCGACCGTGAACACGCCGTCCTTGGTTGGCTTGTGCCCGTCGCTGTCCAGGTGCAGGCAGGCATGCGCCCACAGGCGCTCGGAGCCCATGGACTGGCAGGCCTCGGCCCGGCAGATCTGCACCACGTGTTTGCCCGCCGGCTCGGAACGGAAGTGGTGGTAGTACGTCACCACGCCATGGACTTCGGCCCGCGAGAGGTTGAGCTCCCGCGCGATGCTGTCCACCGCCTCGGCCGGGATGTAACCCACAGCGTCCTGGATGCCATGCAATATGGGCAGCAAAGCCCCCGGCATCTGCTTGTGGCTGGCGACCACCTCGTTGATGGTTTCGCGTGCGCTGTCGGTCAACATCTCGGTCCGTGTCCTTTGGCTAGCGGTTGCTGGCAATGAAAGTCATGTATTACGTGGCAGCCCCGTTTTTCCGCCGGGCCGCCCCAAGGAAAAACGCGCCCCCTCGGGGGGCAGCGTATTACACGAAGTGAAAAGCGTGGGGGCCATATTTACTGGAAAAACTTGGCAACGCTTTGCAGCGTGCGGTAGATGCCCCAGGCCAGCGGGATACCCACCGCGAGCCAGGCCAACACCACCACGGCCGGGCTGACCGTGCTGCCATTGCCGCCATTGCTGCCGTTTGTGCGGTGCAGTTCGGAAGCCGCGGCTTTTTCGTGCGCCAGGCGTTTTTCTTCGGCGAGCTCGCTGTCCGTCATGAACCACTTCGGGTTCAGCGGGCGGACCAGCAGGTTGCAGATCAGGCCCACCACCAGCATGCCCACCAGGATGTACATGGTCTGGTTATAGACCTGTTCACGCGGGATGCCAAGGCCGAGCTGGTACTCGCGCATGTAGTTGACAACCACCGGGCCCAGGATGCCGGCCGTGGCCCAGGCCGTCAGCAGGCGGCCGTGGATGGCGCCCACCATCTGGGTGCCGAAGATGTCGGCAAGATAGGCCGGCACGGTGGCGAAGCCGCCGCCGTACATGCTCAAGATAATGCAGAAGGCGCCGACGAACAGCAGGATGCTGCCGGCCGCCGCGCTGCCCGGCACGCTGAAATACAGCACGCCGCCCAGCACGAAGAAGACCACATAGGTCATCTTGCGGCCCAGCTTGTCGGACAGGCTGGCCCAGAAGAAACGCCCGCCGATGTTGAAAAGGCTCAGCAGCGCGGTAAAGCCCGCGGCGACGGTGGCGATCGCGGCCAGTTGCGTCTTGTCGAGTTCGCCGAACTTCTGGCCCACGCCGATCAGCGAGCCGCCGAAGACTTCCTGCAGCATGGGCGAAGCCATGCCGATCACGCCGATGCCGGCGCTCACGTTCATGCAGAGCACCATCCAGATCAGCCAGAACTGGGGAATGCCCCAGACTTTTTTCACGTGCACGTGGCGCTGCGTGATCATGGTGTTGGTGGCGGCCGGCGGCGGCGTCCAGCCTTCGGGCTTCCAGCCGGTTTCAGGCACGCGGTAGCCGAAGGCGCCGGCCATCATGAAAACGAAGTACACCAGCGCCATGACGACAAAGGTCTGCATCACGCCCACGCTGGTCGGCGTGGCGAAGTATTTCATCAGGTCGGCCGCCAGCGGCGAACCGATCATCGCGCCGCCGCCAAAGCCCATGATGGCCATGCCGGTGGCCATGCCGCGGCGGTCGGGGAACCACTTGATCAGCGTGGAGACCGGCGAGATGTAGCCCAGCCCCAGGCCTATGCCGCCTATGACGCCGGAGCCCAGGATCATCAGCCAGAACTGGTGCAGGTAAATGCCCAGCGCCGAGATCAGCATGCCGCCGCACCAGCAGACGGCCGAGACCACGCCGGCCTTGCGCGGGCCGGCGCGTTCGAGCCAGCCGCCCCAGGTGGCCGCGGAAATGCCCAGCAGCACGAAGAACAGGGTGTACATCCAGCCCAGGGTGGAGATTTTCCAGTCGCAGCTGGTGGTGAAGAGCTCGGCGAAAAAGCCGACTTCCGGGCCGCACTTGATGGATTCCTTGACGCCCAGCGCCTTGGACAGCGGCAGCCAGAACACCGAGAAACCGTAGGCCATGCCTATGCACAGATGAATGGCCAGTGCGGCGGGAGGAACCAGCCACCGGTTGAAACCAGGGCCGGCAATGATGCGCTCTTTATCGAGGAATCCTGTCATGTCTTTGTCTCCGTTTTATTTGTGTACTTCGCCCTCATCGGGTGTGCGAAGTGTCGTGGCGGCGCAGCAACACGGTCAAATTGAATCGGGACATACATCGATTCAAAAACTAAATATCCGGGTAAACGAGCCCCCACGCTTTTCACTTCGCCTTCGGCTTCGTGTAATGCGCTGCCCCCCGAGGGGGCCGCTGCGCCTGCGGTCTCTCAAAGCCAGTCCCGCGGCCCCTGCTTGGTTGAAGAGTCCTCTGCAGGCGCACTCTTCATGCCCGATCATTCTGAGCCTGTCGGAGGGAGAGTCCGAGTACGGCGTTCGGGATTAGTTGGGGAGTGGCTAGACGCTGAGCAGGCCGCTGTGCGCGGCTGCGTGGCGCAGCCAGGCGGGGTCTTCGGCGAGGGCGAGGGCGGCTTCGAGGGTGCGGGAGGGGCGGTCGCCGCCCTGGGCGATGAAGCCTATGGTGGTGCGGACCTCGGGCGCCAGCAACGGCAGCGCTTCGAGTTCGCGGTAGCCGCGCACCGCGCCGACGAGTGCGCCGGGCATGATGCTGCAGACATTGCCTTCGACCACCGACAGCGCCAGCGTGAGGATGGAGTTGGTCTCTATGCCGGGCAGGCTGGCCACGCCGGCGTCTTCAAAGGCTTTTTCGACGATGGTGCGGTTGTGCATTTCACGCGTCAGCATGCACAAGGGGTGCCTGGAGGCTTCGGCCCAGGTGATGCCGGGGCCTATCTGCAGCGCGTCCGCGCGCGGGCTGGCCGCCCGGCGGACAAAGAAATAATGCTCGGTGTACTGCGTGATCTGGCGCAGGCGCGGGCCGTTGGTGCGCAGGCGGTCGGTGTAGCCCAGGCCCATGTCCAGCGCCAGGCTTTCCAGCCCCGTTTCCAGTTCGTTGGAGCTCATGGAGCGCACCGTCGGCGAGATGCCCGGGTAGCGCGCCTGCAGCAGGGCGCAAAAGCGCGCGGCGATGGGCATGGCGGTGGGCACGGCGCCTATGCTGAGGCTGCCCTGCGGCTTGCCGATGCCGCTGTCGAGTTCCTGCTGCAGCAGCTCGCGCTCATGCAGCATGCGCTGCGCGCTGAGCAGCACGCGCTCGCCTTCGGGCGTGAAGCCTTCGAAGTTGCGCCCGCGCTTGACGATGACCGCGCCGAACTCGGCCTCCAGCGCGCGCAAGGCGTTGGACAGCGCCGGCTGGGTGATGTGGCAGGCCTGGGCGGCGCGGCCGAAATGTTTGTGCTCGTCGAGCGCGGCCAAATACCGCAGGGATGCCAGCAGGTTCATGCAGGGGTGCGTCTCGGTTGTCTCAGCGTTGTCTCCGCTGTCGTTGTTATTTCAGCTGCCGTTGTGGTCTCAGGTGTTCTTGCTGATGGTGATGGTCGGGAACTTGGCGGAGAAGTCCTTGGACTTGGCGGCCACGGTGATCGCCATCTTGCGCGCCACGGCCTTGTAGATGCCGGCG
>NZ_CALRNF020000047.1:0-38474 GCF_943369415.1 Polaromonas sp. YR568 | reverse complement strand
ACCCTGGTTGCTGCGTCCCTCCGCTTCGCTACGGGCAACCTGCGGTGCTCGGTCCAGCCGGGGTCAAAAACAACTCGCCTGCGGCTCAAACAAGTTTTTGCCCTGATCCGTCTGGCCCTGCGCTCCTCGGCGCATCCACAAGGGGTGGGAGCGGGGAGTAGAAATACCAAACAGCCGAAGACAGGAATCCGAATACAGAAAACCACAAGGACACGCCATTGGCGTGTCCTTGTTTGTATTTGTCTTCCTTCTTGTCCCCTCTCCCTCTGGGAGAGGGTTAGGGTGAGGGCCAGCAGCCTTCGCACCCGCAGCTACACGTCAACCGCCGCCAACCCTGTCTTGCAGACCGCAGCCCAGGCGGAGCCTGGGCTTCTTCGCGCTGTCCAGATGCGCGCTGGCGCATCTGGAGCCGCAGCGCTCAGCCCCTGCCCTCTCCCAGAGGGAGAGGGAGTAAATTCATGGCCCCGCATCGCCGCTTGCTCCTGCTCTGCTCTTCTTTTTTTGTCCCCGCTCCCGATCCCGATTGCCCCTTGTGGATGCGCCGAGGAGCGCAGGTTCAGGCGGATCAGGGATCGCGTTGTTTGAGCGGAGTGAAACGCAGCGAGTTTAGCGAGACCCGCCTGGACCGAGCACCGCAGGTTGCCCGTAGCGAAGCGGAGGGACGCAGCAACCAGGGTCGCCTTTTCTTTGCTTACGTTCTTTTGGCGAAGCAAAAGAAAGTAAGTCGCCTGCCGGGGCGAGACCCGGCCAGCAGAACCAAGCAAAACACGCAACCCAAAACAATACCCCCGGAAGTAAACTGACAGCCTAAAGAACATGACAAACCCCACTTACAACCCCGAATGGCTGCGCACCCTCCGCGCCGGCGCAATCGTGCCCCCATTGCGCCCGCGCGTCCCCCTCTGGGCCGGTGAATCCGTGATCGGCTCGGTGGAACCCGGCTTCTTCCACAAACTGGCCCTGCATGCCATGACGGACGGCCACCACCCTTTGCTGAAGGAAGAGCACCCCGACGGCCTGGGCTGGCGCCTGATGGGGGATGTGACGACCAGCCTGAACAAGATCGCGGTGGCGCTGCATGAGGCCGGCCTGGCCGGCGCGTGGCGCGATGAGCAGCTCGCGGTGCCGGACCAGTTCGGCCACCGCAAGGGCACGGTGGAGCGCGCGGCCGTGCGGCCGCTGGGCATCACCACGCTGGCGGTGCACCTGGTCGGGCAGTCGCCCGATGGGCGTTATTGGGTGCAGCAGCGCGCCTTCGACAAATCCAACGACCCGGGCCTGTGGGACACGCTGATGGGCGGCATGGTGTCGGCGGCGGACACGGTGGAGACCGCGCTGGTGCGTGAGACCTGGGAGGAAGCCGGCCTGCACACGGCGGAGTTGCAGGCCGTGCGTTACGGCGGGCAGCTGAGGACGCGGCGCCCGTCCACCGACGGCAAGGGCGCGGGTTATGTGGTGGAAGACATCGACTGGTATGTCTGCACCGTGCCCGAGGGGCTGGTGCCGGACAACCAGGACGGCGAGGTCGAGCAGTTCCGTTTGATGGCGGCCGGGGAGCTGGTCGAGGCCCTGCAGCGCGGCGAGTTCACGACCGAAGCCGCGCTGATTTTTGCCGACGCCATGGGCTTGGCCGCTTAGCCCTGGTCGGTGAGCGCGGGCGCGCGCAGCCGGTTGGGCGCCAGCGCTCCGGCTGAATCGAGGATGGGGTAGGCGATGGAGCAGATGTGCGAGTTGATGCGCTTGAGGTCGCTGATCAGGTCGATGTGCAGCGAGCTGGTTTCCAGGCTTTGCACCGTGTTGGCTGACAGCCGTCCCAGGTGGGTGGTGGCGTAGGCGCGTTCCAGGTCGCGAAAGCGCGCTTTTTCTTCCAGCAGTTTTTGCGCGTCGCGCACCGAGCCGTTGAGGAACACGCTCATGCTCAGGCGCAGGTTGTCGACCAGCCGGTTGTGCAGCTCCACGATCTCGGCCATGCCGGCCTCCGAGAAATTGCGGCCGGGCTTGATCTTCTTGTCCTCGATGTCGATCAGCACGCGCTCGATGATGTCGCCGATCTGCTCCATGTTGATGGTGAAGCTGATGATGTCGGTCCAGCGGCGGCTCTCTTCCTCGGCCAGCGCCTCGCGCGAGATCTTGGTCAGGTAGTACTTGATCGACGAGTACAGCTGGTCGACCGAGTCGTCCATCTTGCGCAGCTCTTCGGCCAGCTTGAGGTCGTTTTTCTGGATGACTTCCAGCATGCCCAGCAGCATGCTCTCCACCACGTCGGCCTGGTGCAGCGCCTCGCGCGCGGCGTTCGAAATCGCCAGCGAAGGCGTGGACAGGGCCGACGGGTCCAGGTGGTTGGGGCGCTCGCCGGAGGTGGGCTTCTCGGCCTTGGGCAGGAGTTTTTGCGTGAGGCGGGCGACGGGGTTGGTCAGGCCGATGAAGGCGACCCCGACCACCACATTGAAGCTCAGGTGGAACAGCACGACCACGTTGGCCGGATCGCCCAGGAAGGGGCGCACGTGCAGCAGCCACGCGCTGATGAAGGGCGCGGTCACCACCACGCCGAGCAGCTTGAAGGCCAGCGTGCCTATGGGCACCTGCCGGGTTTCTATCGAGGATTTGGCGGTGGTCAGCACCGCCAGCAGGCCGCTGCCCAGGTTGGCGCCCAGCACCAGGCCCAGCGCCACGTCCAGCGGGATGCCGCCGGAGGATGCCAGCGTGGCGATCAGCAGGACCACGGCCAGGCTGGAGTAGGAAATCACCGCCAGCACCATGCCCAGCGTGATTTCCAGCAGCAGGTCGCTGCCGACCGAAGTGAACAGGGCCTTGACCGCGGGTGACTGCGTGAGCACCTCGGTGGAGGCGGTGACCAGGCGCAGCGCCAGCAGCATCAGGCCCAGCCCGATCAGGATGCGGCCTATGCGGCCGGAGGTGGAGGCCTGGCGCGGGATGAACATCACGACGCCGATAAAAATCAGCAGCGGCGACAGCCAGGACAAATCGAACGAGAACACGACGGCGATCAATGCGGTGCCGATGTCCGCGCCGCGCATCACGGCCAGCGCGGCGGGCAGGCTGATCAGCCCCTGGCCGACGAAGGAGGAAGTGATGAGGGCCGTGGCCGTGCTGGACTGCACCAGTGCCGTAACGCCTATGCCCGAGAGCGCCGCCGTGAACCGGTTGCCGACGCTGCGGGCCAGCACGTGGCGAAGGTTGGCGCCGAAGACCCGCAGGATGCCGGTGCGCACCAGGTGCGTGCCCCAGACCAGCAGCGCGATGGCCGCCAGGAGATTCAACAAATGCTTCATGCGGTGAGTGTCCGTTCTACAGGGCCCGTGCGGGATGCCGCGGGCGCGAGGGAGGCCAAGGGGGCCAGCAGGCCTTCAAGGCCGGTCATCAGGTGGTACAGCGAAGAGGCCGGCGAGGGCGCCAGGTCAAAGCCGCCGTCTTCGCGCTGCCATTCGTGCCACAGGCCCGGCACTTCAGCGGCAAGGAAACGCGTCAGGCCCGAAAAACTGCCGGCCACTGCGGCCTGGCTGTGGGTGGTGTCGCCCAGGCCTTGCGCGGCAAACAGCAGCGAGGTTCGCAGCCTTTCCGTCTGCGCCCACAGCCGCGCCCGGCGGTCGGTGGGTTCGCCGGCTTCATTGACGGCAAACAGCGCCACCTGCCGCGCGGCGTCTATGCCGAAAGAGCGGCCGAAGTTTTCTAGCGTAACGGCCTGGCTGCGTGCGTTGATGTCCAGCAAGCCTTCCGCCTGCAGCAACAGGTAAGCCCATTCAAACTGGTGGCCGGGTTCGTACAGCCGCTCCTGCGGCGCACCGAGCGGCGCCCAGCCGGCCGTGAAGAGTTCACCGACCGCGCCGTTGGCCGGGTTGATCAGGCGTGTGGTAGCCAGCTCGCACAGCGCCAGGGCCGCGGTGCGGAAATTTCCGTCAACCCCGGCGGCCACCCAGGCCAGCAATGCCTCGAGCAGATGCATGAGCGGGTTGGACTTGAGGATGGGCTGGTGCGGCAGGCCGTCGTAATAGCCGCCATCTCCGTGCGCCAGTGCGGCGTCGATTTTCCGCAGCAGGGTTTGCGCGGTGTCCAGCAATTCCCGCGGCCGGCCTTCGGCTTCATAGGCATGCGCCAGCGCGAACAAGACAAAGGCCTGATCGTAGAGGTCTATGGTTGGGTCGGCCGTGTCCAGCGTGCTGCGGAACAGGCCGTCGGGCCGTCGATAGCGCGACAGCATGAACGTGAGGCCGTGCCGCATGGCCGCCAGCCAGGGGCCGGTCCAGCCGAGGGCGCCGGCGCGGGCATACACATAGGTCTGCCGCGCCTGCACCCGCACCCGTACGGGTTTGCCGATGGGCTGGCCGTCCTGGCCTATCTTTTCATGGAAGCCGCCGCCTTCGTGGTCCGCGCCGCGTTCCCACCACAGGGGCAGGGCGGCGTCGAACAGCCAGTGTTTCGCGTGTCGGCTCGTGTCGGCAAGAAAAGAAGGAAAGGACTCTGGGGGCATCAAGCGTGGCGGAATAAAAAAGCGAGTTCGGCGGTGAGCAACTGGTCGTCGGCTTGTTGCAGCGCGGCTTCCAGCAAGGGCAGGCGCGCGGTGACGAGCTGCCCGGCCAGGCGCAGGCGTTCGCCGATGTCGGGGGTGGGATTGTCGCCGCTTTTGGCCAGGCCGACGGCGACCACCACGCTGAGAAGTTCAGGCAAGGCCGCCGGCGCATCCGTTTGCTGCGCCGGCTGGCCCGCCCAGGGCGGCAGGCTGGCGTCGCGCACCGGCTGCGCGGCGAGCAGGGCGCGCAGCACGGCGGCGCAGAGCGCGGCGTGGTCGCGCGGCACGGCGCCGGCTTGCTGCGCGCGGGCGATCAGGTCCGCGTGCTGCTCCAGCACCTGCCAGAAAGCCTCGTCGATGGCCTGCTGGCGCGCGATCAAAGCGCCGTCGGCCTTGCCGGACAGCGCGTGGCGCAGCAGCCAGTAAAAGGCATTGGTGAAAAGCTGCGAGGGATTTTTCGCGTCGGCTTGCAGAAGAAAGTAGTCACCCAGGGGTTGCAGTTCAAAGTGCAGGGTGCGGTAGGCCGCATCGGGCAGCACGGCAACGGCAGCGGCCTGCTGCGCGACCTGCAGCGTGGAGAAGGTGGCGTGGGCCGTCGAATCGATCAGGTGGTGCAGCTTGTGCAGCGTGCCGTCCTCGTTGCGCGGCTCGACCTGTTTGACGAAGCTGCCGCCCAGGTCCTGCAGCAGCCAGTGCGCGCCGCGCTGCAGGTTGAAGCCGAAGGTGCGCAACTCGTCCTTGAGCGCCAGCTGCATGGCGGTGCGCGCCGGCTGGAGGGTGCGGCCGGGGCGGTGGGTGGGCAGTATGTTGTGCGTCATGAGGATCCTGTCGGTGGTTTACGTTAGCATGACAGCCGGACGGGGAGGGCCTTAAGCCCGATTTTGCACCCCAAACCGGTCATTTCCCCAGAATCAGGAGCCGCCTTGCCCAAACCCGCGAAAACCCCCGCCGAAGGCAAAGCCGCGACACAGCCGCAGGTACCTGGTGAACTGGATGCGCCGCTCGCGGGCGCGGGTCCCAGCCAGCGCAACAAGCGCATGCGTTTGCGCGTGGCCTGGATGTATTTCGTCGAGGAGATGACGCAAAACGAGATCGCGCAGCGCCTGGGCATAGGCCGGGTCACCGTGGTGCGGCTGCTGTCGGACCTGCGCGAGCGCAACGAAATCAAGTTCAGCATAGAGACCGGCGTGCCCGAGTGCATCGCGCTGGAGCGCGAGCTCGAAAAACTCTTCGGCCTGGGCGAGGCGGTGGTGGCGCCGGTGTCCGACGCGGACGTTGACGCCACGGTGCCCATCGCCGCGGCCACCGGCCAGTACATGTCAGGCCTGCTGCGCCCCGGCATGCGCATCGGCGTGGGCTGGGGCCGCACGCTGCACGAGTCGCTGCGCTTCATGACTGAGGCGCCGGTCGCCGACCTCGGCGTGATTTCACTGCTGGGCGGCATCACCAAGGTCAGGCGCTTCAACCCGTCCGAGTTCGCCTGGCGGTTTTCCAGCCTGTTCCAGGCCGAGTGCTATTTGATGACGGCGCCCGCCGTCGTCGATTCGCCGCAGACGCGGCAGACCCTGATCGACTATTGCGGCCTGGGCGAGGTCTTCGACAACGCCAAACTGCTGGACGCGGTGCTGGTGAGCGTCGGCGACGTCTCGCCCGAGGGCACGGCCTACCGTTACGGCGTGATGCCCGAAGAGCTGCGCCGCCGTGTCGTGAAAATGGGCGCGGTTGGCGACCTGCTGTTTCACTATTACGACCGCAAGGGCGAACTGATCAACGACCCTATCCAGGGCCGCGTGATGTCGGTGCCTGTCGAAACCCTCAAGGCCGTGCCGCAGCGCATCCTGGCCTCGGGCGGCACCGGCAAGGCCCAGGCCCTGCTGGGCGCGCTGCGCCTGATCAGGCCCACCACGCTGATCACCGACGAGCACGCCGCCCGGGCGCTGATCAAGCTCGCCGGTCAGGCCGGCTAAAGCGCCGGCCAGCAGTTCTCCCACGTCTCGGGAATTACCCCTAAATCGCGGCTGATTGGCGTTCAGCCCGTGGTTTTTGCTTGCGCTCATGATGTACATAAGTATAAGATTAAGATCAAATGTACACAAGCGCGGAACAAAGCGCGGAAATTGAGCCGGCGGTGTCCCGGCTTCTCAATCGACGAAATGGGGTAATGGATGAATGGTTTTACGCCCAGCGGCCTGGCCGCTGACCTGCTCAAGCTAGAGGCTTCGGGCAAACCGGTGCGGATCGGACTGATAGGCTCGGGAATGATGGGCACGGACATCGTGACCCAGGTGCTGCAGATGCGTGGCATCGTGGTCGCGGCGATTGCCGACATCAACGTGCCGGCGGCCGTTGCCGCGCTGGCCGCCGCCGGCCACAACGCCGATGCCCACCGCATCGTCAACACCGCCAGCGCGCTGGAGCAGGCCATCCGCGACCGCCGCATCGCGATCACGCCGGATGCCCACCTGGTCTGCAGCTGCGGCCTGATCGACGTCGTCGTCGACGCGACCGGCAAACCCGCCGTCGGCGCGCAGATAGGCCTGACCGCGATGGAGCACGGCAAACACCTGGTGATGATGAACGTCGAGGCCGACGTCACCATAGGCGCCTACCTCAAACATGAAGCCGACCGCCTGGGCGTGATCTATTCGCTGGGCGCGGGCGACGAACCCAGCGCGGCCATCGAGCTGATCAACTTCGTCTCGGCGCTGGGCTACCCGGTGATCGCCGCCGGCAAGGGCAAGAACAACCCGCTCAACATCGACGCCACGCCCGACGATTACACCGAGGAAGCGCTCGGCAAGGGCCTGAACCCGCGCATGCTGGTCGAGTTCGTCGACGGCTCCAAGACCGCCGTCGAGATGTCGGCCATCGCCAACGCGACCGGCCTGGTGCCCGACATCGCCGGCATGCACGGCCCCAACGCCTCGCTGGAAGATTTGCACAAGGTGCTGTGCCCGGTCGCCGACGGCGGCATCCTCACGCGCAAGGGCGTGGTCGACTACACCGTCGGCAAGGGCGTGGCGCCCGGCGTGTTTGTGGTCGCCGAGATGGCGCACCCGCGGCTGCGCGAGCGCATGGACTACCTCAAGCTGGGCACCGGCCCTTACTACACCTTCTACCGGCCATACCACCTGTGCAGCCTGGAAGTGCCGCTGACCTGCGCCCGCGCAGTGCTCTACGGCCGCGCCGACATGGCGCCGCTGCCCAAGCCCACGGCCGAAGTCTGCGCGCTGGCCAAATGCGACCTCAAACCCGGCGACCGGCTGGACGCGATCGGCGAATACACCTACCGCGCCTGGGCCATGGCGGCCGGCGACGCGCGCGCGAAGAACGCCGTGCCTTGCGGCCTGATCGAGCGCGGCACGGTGACGGCGCACATCCGCAAGGGCGAGCTGCTGACCTACGCGAATGTCGCGGTCGACCCGGATTCGCGCATCGTTGAATTGCGCCGCCGCCAGGACGAGCTGGTTTACGGCGTGCTGGAGCACGCATGAACGCAGTGCTCAAACCCACAACACCTGAGGCCTACACCCGCCTGGGCAAGGCGGCCCTGCACAAGGCGCTGCGCCAGATGGTGCTGATTCGCCGCTTTGAAGAGGGCGCCGAGCAGGCCTATATGCGCGGCCTGGTGCACGGCACCATGCACCTGTCGATAGGCCAGGAAGCCAGCGCCGTCGGCGTCGGCATCAACCTGGGCGCGGCGGACTGCATCACCTCCACGCACCGGGGCCACGGCCACTGCATCGCCAAGGGCGCGGAGCCCAAATACATGTTCGCCGAATTCTTCGGCAAGGACACCGGCTACTGCCGCGGCCGCGGCGGCTCCATGCACATCGCCGACGTGGCGGGCGGAAACCTGGGCGCCAACGGCATTGTCGGCGGCGGCATCCCTATTGCGGTCGGCGCGGCGCTGGCGCTCAAGCAGATGAAAAAGCCCAACGTGGTCGTCTGCTTTTTCGGCGACGGCGCCAACAACGAGGGCGCTTTCCATGAAGGCCTGAACATGGCGGCGATCTGGAAGCTGCCTGTGGTGTTTGTCTGCGAGAACAACAAGTACGGCATGTCGACTTCCACCGAGCGCTCCACCGCGGTGAAAAAAATCGCCACGCGCGCCCTGGCCTACGACATGCCCGGCCTCACGATTGACGGCAACAGCTTTGCCGACGTCGCCGAAGCGGCGCACACGGCGATTGAACGCGCGCGCGCCGGCGGCGGCCCGACCCTGATCGAATGCCTGACCTACCGGCACCGCGGCCACTCCAAGAGCGACCGCAACCGCTACCGGACCAAGGAAGAGATCGAGTCCTGGGTCGAACGCGACCCCATCGTGCTGTTCGAGCAGGATTTGCTCAGGCACGGGATGATTGAACAACATGAAGTGGATGAACTGGTGAAGAGCGTTGAAAAGGAAATCGAGGACTCGATAGAGTTCGCCAAGGACAGCCCGGCGCCCGACATCGCCAGCCTGACCGACTTCGTCTATGCCTCGCCCGTGGCGGAGGCCGCCCATGGCTGAAGCGGTGCGTGAACTGACTTATTCGCAGGCCATCCAGGAAGCGCTGGGCATCGCCATGGAGCGCGACGAGCGCGTCTTCCTGATGGGCGAGGACATCGGCGTCTACGGCGGCGCTTTCCAGGTCACCGGCGACCTGGTGCAGCGCTTCGGCGAAGACCGCGTGATGGACACGCCGATTTCCGAACTCGGCGGCGCGGGCGTCGCGGTCGGCGCGGCCCTGATGGGGCGCCGGCCGGTCTATGAATTCCAGTTCTCCGACTTTGCCTCGCTGGCGATGGAGCAGATCGTCAACCAGGCCGCCAAGATGCGTTTCATGCTGGGCGGCAAGGCTTCGGTGCCGCTGGTCATGCGTTTCCCGAGCGGCTCCGGCACCGGCGCCGCGGCCCAGCACAGCCAGAGTCTGGAAGCCTGGTTCGCCCACGTGCCAGGCCTCAAGGTGGTGCAGCCCTCGACGCCGCACGATGCCAAGGGCATGCTGCTGGCCGCCATCGAGGACCCGGACCCGGTGATGTTCTTCGAGCACAAGCTGCTCTACAAGATGAAGGGGCCTGTGCCCGAAGGCTATTACACCGAGCCGCTGCACGAGGCGCGCGTGCGCCGCGAAGGCACGGACCTCACGATTGCCGCGACTGCCATCATGGTGCACCGCGCGCTGGAAGCGGCCGAGCAACTCGCGGCCCAGGGTATTTCGGCCGAGGTGGTCGACTTGCGTTCGCTACGGCCGCTGGACCACTCCACGCTGATCAGGAGCGTGAGCAAGACCACCCGCCTGATCTGCGTCTACGAAGGCACCAAGCAGCTGGGCATAGGCGCCGAGGTCAGCGCGATGATCGCCGAGAGTTCGGCCTTCGACCGGCTGGACGCACCCATCATCCGCCTGGGCGGCGCGGACTGCCCCTTGCCCTACAACCCCGAGCTGGAAAAAGCCGCGGTGCCCCAGGTGCCCGACATCGTCGCGGCCGCGCGCCGTTCGCTGCTGGTGAGGGCCTGAGCATGGCGGTGGAACTGATACTGCCGCGCGTCGACATGGACATGAGTGAAGGCAAGATCGCGCACTGGTATGTCAAGAACGGCGACACCGTCACCAAGGGCCAGGTCGTGTTCGAGATAGAGACCGACAAGGCGACGATGGAGATCGACGCGGCGGCCGACGGCATCGTGCAAGGCATAGACGGCGTGGTGGGTGTCACCATGCCGGTGGGGCAGATCGTCGGCTGGATTTTGCAGCCCGGTGAGGCGGTGCCTGCGTCGGGTGTTCCAGGTGCGGCGCCCGATGCGCCGCAGGCTGTGGCCGAAGTCGTAGCGCCTGTCGCCGTTGCCGCCGCGCCTGAAGTGAGTGCCGCAAGCCAACAAAGCCTGCTGCGCGCCACACCGCTGGCCCGCAGCCTGGCGCGTGAGCGCGGCATTGATTTGAACAAGGTCAGCGGCTCGGGCCCGGACGGCCGCGTGCTGGCCGCCGACCTTGCGGGCGCGAAACGCGCTGCCGGCCAGGCTTCCACCGGCGCACTGAACCTGAACTGGTTTTCACGCCACGAGGGCGCGCCGCTGGTGCTGCTCCATGGCTTTGGCACCTCGCAAGGATCGTGGCGCCTGCTGGCCGACCAGCTGCGCGACCTTCCCGTGCTGGGCATAGACCTGCCCAACCACGGGAAGTCGCCGCGCGCCGAGACGCTCAACTTTGAGGCCGTCGCGCAGGCCGTGCTGGAGCGGCTGGACAGCGAAGGCATCAACGAAGTCCACCTGCTGGGCCATTCCATGGGCGGCGGCACGGCGCTGGCCTTGTCGGGCCTGCTCGGTTCGCGCCTGCGCTCGCTGACGCTGCTGGCGCCCGCCGGCCTGGGCCCCGAGATCAACGGCGCCTTTATTGACGGCATACTGCGCGCGAACAGCGAAGTCAGCCTGCGACCCTGGCTGGTGCAGCTGTTCGGCGACGCTTCGCGCCTGAGCGGCTCTTTTGTCGCGACGGCTTTGCAGGAACTCGGCAATGAGACCAAGCGCGCGGGCCTCGCCGCCATGGCGGCCAGCCTCTTGCCCGACGGCACCCAGGCCGAATCGCTGCGCGGCCGCCTTGAGGGAATCGGCGGGCTTGTCATACCCGTGAAACTGCTCTGGGGTACGCTGGACCGCGTACTGCCGATACACCAGGCAGCAGGCCTGCCCGCCCACGTGGCGGTGCATACACTGGGCGGCATAGGCCACCTGCCGCAGATCGAGGCGGCGCCGCTGGTGGCGGCCCTGGTGCGGCAGCAGATCGGTGCCTCGGCTTCTATTTCTTCTTTCCTTCAGCCCTCATGACCTCTGCCCTGCGAATTTTGGTGAGCAACGACGACGGCCACTTCGCGCCGGGGCTGGCCGCGCTGGAGCGCGCCGCCGCCGGCCTGAGCGACGACGTCTGGGTGGTGGCACCCCAGGACAAGCGCAGCAGCAAGGGCCACAGCATTTCGCTGCATGAACCTTTCACCATGACGCGGCTGGGCGTGCGGCGTTATGCCTGCTCGGGCACGCCGGCCGACTGCGCCATCGCGGCCTTTGCCTGGCTGTTCGCCGACTCGCCCAAACCCACGCTGGTGCTCTCGGGCATCAACGACGGCCGCAACATCGCCGAAGACATCGCCTACTCGGGCACCATGGCGATTGCGCGCGAGGCCAGCTTCTGGGGCGTGCCGGCCATCGGTTTTTCCGCGCCCAACGGCAGCAACTTTGAATCGCCCGAGGTCGCCGCCTGGCTGGCGCGCCTGGTGCGCCATTTCGGCGAGACCGTGGAAGCCTGGCACCAGCCCGACACCTGGCTCAGCATCAACCTGCCGGCCGCGCTGCCCGCGCCGCTGCGCCATGCGGCGCCCGGCCGGGCCAAGATCGCGCCCAGCATCACGGCTGAAAAATCCGGGCCCGACACGACGGTGCTGCGTTACGACAAGGGCCGTTCCGGCACCATCGCGGCCGGCGACGAGCAAACACAGCTCGAAGCAGGGTTTGCGACGGTTTACCGGCTGCGCTGGAATGGCTACGCTAGCCTGGAAGATTCACTGCTGGACGGCATCAACAACGCCGCCCTGACATCCACCACCCATCCCTGACGAGATCGCTTTGGCCATGAACCCTTTCGACTTGCCCCTCAAGGTTTTGCGCAACCTGCCAAGCCCGCTCGACCTGCCGCTGGCGCTCAAGGAGCTCTCTGACGGCATGCGCGCCCGCACCATGCCGCGGCCGTCGGTCACCACGAAGAAGCAGTTGCCGCTGGCCGACGACAGCCAGGTCAGCGGCATACAGATAGGCGAGGTCAGCGGCGACGCGGCCATCGTCTGGGCGCGCCTGCCGTATGCGGCCGACGTCGAGATCGCCTGGAGCGCGGACGGCGAGGCCGGCCCCTGGAACACGCTGCGTGCGCCGCAGGCGCTCGACGTGACCGACTACACCACGCGCGTCCAGCTTTCAGGCCTGCCGCGCAATGCGACGATTTCGCTCGCCGTCACCGCCCACGGCCTGGAAGCCGCGCATGCCGAGGCCTGGGTGCGGCGCTCCAGCTTCCGCTCCGCGCCCGACGCCGCGCGGCCCATCCGCTTTGCCTGGTCGGCCGACGTCAACGGCCAGGGTTTTGGCATCAATCCCGAGTGGGGCGGCCTGAAGATGTTTGACACCATACGCCGGCGCGAACTCGATTTCTTCGTGCACTGCGGCGACACGATTTACGCCGACCACCCGCTGCAGCACAAGGTCGACGACGAGCGCGGCCGCAGCTGGACCAATGTGGTGACCCTGGCCAAGACCCGTGTCGCCGAAACCATAGAAGACTACCGCGGCAACTTCCGCTACAACTGGCTGGATCCGCACTTCACGAAGTTCTGCGCCGAGGTGCCGCAAATCATCATGTGGGACGACCATGAGGTCGTCAACAACTGGTCGCCCTCGCTGGACCTGATGCGCGACAAGCGCTACGTGATCAAGGACCTCAAGCTGCTGGCCGCGACGGCCGCGCGCGCCTTCCGCGAATACTCGCCCATGCCGCTGGAAGGCTTTGGCGGCGCCGGCCTGCTGTACCGCCGCGTGCAGTACGGGCCGCTGCTCGACGTATTCGTCGTCGACATGCAGACGCACCGCGGGCCGAACTCGCACAACACGCAGACCGAAGGCCCGGGCACGGTCTTCCTCGGCGAGGCGCAAATCCAATGGCTGCAGCAGGAGTTGCTCGCGTCCAAAGCACAGTGGAAGGTCGTCGCGGCGGGCATGCCCATAGGCACCAACGTGGCCGATGGCCATGACGCCGAGGGCCGGGTCAAGTGGCAGGGCGTGGCCAATGGCGACGACGGCGAGCCCAGCGGCCGCGAGATCGAGCTGGCCGGCCTGCTGTCCTTCATCAAGGCCAATGCCATCCACAACATCGTCTGGCTCTGCGCCGACGTGCATTACACGGCCGCGCATTATTTCGATCCCGAGCAGGCGGTGTTCAAGGATTTCCTGCCCTTCTGGGAGTTTGTGTCGGGGCCGCTGCATGCGGGCTCGTACGGGCCTTTCAATCCCGATGCGACCTTCGGCAACCAGGTGCGCTATTCGCGCGCCTCGCCGGTGCGCGGCGCCAGCCCGGCCGCCGGTTACCAGTTTTTCGGCGAGGTCGAGATTGATCCCGCTTCGCGTTGCCTCACGGTCAAGTTGTGCGACCTTGAGGGGACGGTGCTGCATACGGAGGTGATAGCGCCGCAATAGCCACGGTTTGGTGCAGAGGCCGCAGCCCCTCACCCCAACCCTCTCCCAGAAGGGAGAGGGGCAAGAAAAATTGACTCCCTCATCCGGAGGTAGGGGCAAGGGAATTACTCCCTCTCCCCCTGGGAGAGGGCAGGGGTGAGGGCCGGCGGCGCACGAAGATGCCGCAGCCTCACTCCTGGGAAGCAAGAAGCAGAGTTTTTCGTGACAGCATTTGATAACTAAATAGACAGCTAGGAGACAAACATGAAACGACGTTCCCTGATCCAGGCGGCCGGTGGGCTTGCCGCTTTTTGCGCCGTGGCGCAACTGCGGGCCCAGCCCTCGGCGATTTCCAAAATCATCGTGCCGTTCGCGCCCGGCGCGGGCAGCGATGCCATGGCGAGGTTTTTCGGTTCCGAACTGAGCAAGTCCATGGGCCGGCAGTTCGTCATCGACAACCGCACCGGCGCCGGCGGTGCGGTGGGCGCAGACCTGGTGGCCAAGGCGCCGCCCGACGGCCAGACCCTGCTGTTCATCGCCTCGCCGTTCACGACGGTGGCGGCCTCAGGCGGCACGCCCAAATACGACCCCACGCAGTTCGCGCCCGTGGCCATCATGGGCGCCGGCCCGCTGCTGTTTGCCTCGCACCCCACCCTGCCGGGCAACAACCTGCGCGAGACCATTGAGCACATCAAGACCAACCCTGGCAAGTACAACTACGGCTCGGCCGGCAGCGGCAGCATCAACCACCTGGTGGTGGAGCTGCTCAAGCAGCGCACCGGCACCTCGATTGTTCACATCCCTTACCGCGGCATCGCCTTTGCGACCACCGACCTGCTGGCCGGCCAGCTCCAGTTCATGACGGGCAGCGTGCCGGCCCTGATGCCCTACATCAAGGACGGCAAGATCAAGGCCCTGGCGCTGACCTCGAAGGACCGCGCACCCAGCGTGCCCGGCGTTCCGGGCATGGAGGAACTCGGCTTCAAGGACTTCGACGTCAACAACTACTGGGGCCTGATGGCGCCTCCGGGCACGCCGGCTGCGATCACGTCGGAGCTCAACGCCGCGATCAACAAGCTGATCGCGCAACCGGCCGTGACCGCGCGGCTGCGCCAGGATGCGACCGAGCCGACTTCTCTCGAAGGCGCGGCGATCACGGCCTATGTGGCGGCCGACTACCAGCGCTGGAAGCACCTGATTACCTCGACGAATATGAAGTTGGGCTGAGCCCTGCGAAGTGCGGTTTCAGGAGCGCTGGCGCGCAAGTGCCAGCGCTTTTTGCATGGCGGGCCTGTGTTCGATCAGCGAGCGGCTTTGCCAGGCCGGTTGCAGCCCCGTCATCTGGTCGAGAAAACAGGGTGCGGTCGAGGCGTCTTCGGCGACGTTCTCGACGTAGCTGGCCCAGCGCGGGCCGGCCAGCGCCGCCGCATCCAGCGTGAGCGCGGCCGTGCCGGCGTTTGTGTGCAGGGCCTGTAGCAGGGTCAGCACAAAGCTTGTGAGGGGAACGGCGGCCGCCGTGGCGGGAACATCGCGCAGCACAGGCGGCTGGGTTTCCAGCAGCTTTTGCAGCAGCAGCCCCAGGATGAAATGCCGGAAATCGGCGCCGTCCAGCGCCTCGTAAGGCGTGTACAGCTCCACCAGTTCGGCCCAGGAGAAGAAGGCCTTGGCCAGGCTTTCTTCATCGATCACCCAGCTTGAAGAAGGCGCCACTGCCTGGCTTTGCAGCGCCTGGTGGAAAGCCGGCCTGAACCAGCTCCAGCTTTGCGCCCGGGAATGCAGGGTGGGCTCGCCGGCCCAGTCCGCTGCCAGTGCGTCAAGGATGGAGGCTGTCATGAATCGCCGGCGTTCAGCGCGTGCCGCGAACCCGCAGCAGTTCGTCGAGGATCAGGCAGACCGCGCCTATGGTGATAGCGGCGTCGGCGATGTTGAAGGAGGGGAAGTACCAGCCGGCCCAGTGGAACTGCAGGAAGTCCACGACGTAGCCGTGCATGGTGCGGTCTATGACGTTGCCCAGCGCGCCGCCCAGGATGCAGGCCAGCGCGAAGGAGAACAGCTTTTGCCCCGGATGCGAGCGCAGCATCCACAAAATGAACAGCGCCGCGGCCAGGCCGATGGCGGTGAAAAACCAGCGCTGCCAGCCCGACGCCGTCGCCAGGAAGGAAAACGCCGCGCCGGTGTTGTGCACCCGCACGACGTTGAAGAAGCTGGTCACATAGGTGGAATCGCCCAGGTGGTAGTAACCCAGAATCAGCACCTTGGTGAACTGGTCGGCGATCAGGATGATCAGCGCCAGGCCCAGCCAGGGGAGCAGCGAGCTGGAGGAACGGGTGAAGGTGGTTTTTGCCATTACGCGTATTTCCGGTCTTCACCGGCGCCGAACAGGTTGCTGGTGCAGCGGCCGCAGATCGTCGGGTGGGCCGGGTCGTGGCCCACGTCGGCGCGGTAGTGCCAGCAGCGGTCGCACTTGGCATCGGTGCTGGGCGTTACCCTGGTCGAAACAGCGCTTCCTGCAGCCGCTTCGATGGCGGAGGTGATGAAGACGAACTTCAAATCGTCGCCCAGGCTGGTGAGCAGCGCGAGGTCGTCGGCCGGCACTTCCAGCACCACGTTGGCCTGCAGGGAGGAGCCCACCTTGCCGTCGGCGCGCAGGGTTTCGATGTCCTTGTTGACGGCGTCGCGCAACTCGCGGATGCGCGACCATTTGGCCAGCAGCGCCGTGTCGGGCGCGGGGAATTCGGAGTAGGTTTCCATGAAGATGGATTCCGAGGAACCGAAGACCTTCCAGGCCTCTTCCGCCGTGAAGCTCAGGAAAGGCGCCATCCAGCGCAGCATGGCGTGCGTGATCTGCCAGAGCGCGGTCTGCGCGCTGCGGCGGGCCAGCGATTTGGGGCCGGTGGTATAGAGCCGGTCCTTGAGGATGTCGAGGTAGAAAGAGCCCAGGTCTTCGCTGCAATAGATCTGCAGCTTGGAGACCACCGGGTGGAACTCATAGACCTCGTAGTGCGCCAGGATGTCGGCCTGCAACTGCGACGCGCGGCTCAGCGCGTAGCGGTCGATTTCCAGCATCTGCTCAAACGGCACGGAATCCTTGGCCGGGTCGAAGTCGCTGACGTTGGCCATCAGGAAACGCAGCGTGTTGCGGATGCGGCGATAGGCGTCGACCACGCGGGCCAGGATCTTGTCGTCGATGCCCAGGTCGCCCGAGTAGTCGGTCGAGGCGCACCACAGGCGGATGATCTCGGCGCCCAGCTTGTCGCTGACTTCCTGCGGCACCACGACGTTGCCTTCGCTCTTGCTCATCTTGCGGCCCTTGCCGTCCACGGTGAAGCCGTGCGTCAGCAGGCCCTTGTAGGGTGCGCGGTCGTACATCGCGCAGGCGGTGAGCAGCGAGGAATGGAACCAGCCGCGGTGCTGGTCGTGGCCTTCAAGGTACAGGTCTGCCGGCCAGGTCGACTGCGCGGCGTGGCTGTGGCGCAGCACGTGGTCGTGCGTGGTGCCGGAGTCGAACCAGACGTCGAGGATGTCGGTGCTCTTGATGTAGTCGGCGGCTTCGGCGCCCAGGATGGATTCGGCGCTGGCCTTGCTCCAGGCCTCGATGCCGCCGGCTTCCACCATGCGGGCGGCCTGGTCCATGATTTCCATGGTGCGCGGGTGCAGTTCGCCGGTGGCGGTGTGGATGAAAAAGGGCAGGGGCACGCCCCAGTTGCGCTGGCGGCTGATGCACCAGTCGGGCCGCCCGGCGATCATGTCGCGCAGGCGGACCTTGCCGTTTTCGGGGTAGAAGCTGGTCTCCTCGATGGCGGCCAGGGCCAGTTCGCGCAGGGTCTTGCCGGCCTTGTCGCTGGCGAACACGCCCTGGGTGCCGGCGGTTTCGGCGTCCATGCGGATGAACCACTGGGCCGCCGCGCGGTAGATCACCGGCGTCTTGTGGCGCCAGCAGTGCGGGTAGCTGTGCAGGATGTCGTGCGTGGCGAAAAGGCGGCCGTGCTCGCGCAGCTTCTCGATGACCAGCGGCGCGGCTTTCCAGATGTTGAGGCCGCCGAACAGGGGCAACTCGTCGACGTAGCGGCCGTTGCCCTGTACCGGGTTCAGGATGTCGTCGTAGGCGATGCCGTTGGCCACGCAGGAGTTAAAGTCTTCCACGCCGTAGGCGGGCGAGGAGTGCACGATACCCGTGCCGTCGTCGGCGGTGGCATAGTCGGCCAGGAACACCGGGCTGAAACGTTTGTAGCCGGGATCGACGTCGTAGAACGGATGCTCGAAGTTGATGTTCGCGAGGTTTTCGCCCTTGGTGACGGCGATGACGCGGCCTTCCAGCTGGTAGCGCTCCAGGCATTTTTCGACCAGCACCGATGCCAGCACCAGCAGCCCGCGCTCGGTGTCCACCAGCGAGTATTCGAGTTCGGGGTTCAGGTTCAGCGCCTGGTTGGCGGGGATGGTCCAGGCGGTGGTCGTCCAGATGACCGCGAAGGCCTCCTTGCGCAGCACGGCCTGGCCGAAAGCCAGTGCCAGTTTTTGCGGCTCGGCGCATTTGAAGCCGACGTCCAGCGTGCTGGATTTTTTGTCGGCGTATTCGATTTCAAACTCGGCCAGCGACGAGCCGCAGTCGAAGCACCAGTAAACCGGCTTCAGGCCGCGGTAGACGAACCCACGCTCCATGATGCGTTTGAGGGCGCGGATTTCGTTGGCCTCGTTGCCGAAGTCCATGGTGCGGTAGGGGTTGTCCCATTCGCCGAGCACGCCCAGGCGCTTGAAGTCGGCCATCTGGCCGGCGATCTGTTCGGTGGCGAAGGCGCGGCTCTTGGCCTGCACCTCGTCGCGCGGCAGGTTGCGGCCGTGCAGTTTTTCGATGGCGTTCTCGATCGGCAGGCCGTGGCAGTCCCAGCCGGGCACGTAGATGGCGTCCAGGCCTTTGAGCTGGCGCGCCTTGACGATCATGTCCTTGAGGACTTTGTTGACGGCGTGGCCGATGTGGATCTTGCCGTTGGCGTAGGGCGGGCCGTCGTGCAGCACGAACCTGGGCTTGCCGGCGCGCACGTCGCGCAGTTTTTTGTAAATGCCTTTGTCATCCCATTCCTGGGTCCAGCCGGCCTCGCGTTTGGGCAGGTCGCCGCGCATGGGGAAGGGGGTGTCGGGCAGGTTCAGGGTGCTGCGGTAATCGGTTTTGGTCTCGGACATGGGATGCTTTTGTTAGGGCGGCCTGTAAGAGGCGGGGCCGCCGGCAATACGGTGGGGAGGAAAGCCATCCGCCATGAAGCAGGGCGGGGCCAGAGGCGACGAGATCGTCTAAATTCGGTCGCGCGTGGTCTGGCGGCTGGTTTCCGTGTGCATGGCGGCCGAAAACGACTGGGGCTGGGCAAAAAACGCCCGCGCCTCATCGCAGTCCTTGGCGATGCCGGTTTTCAGGCTCTCCAGACTGTCGTATTTCAGTTCGTCATGCAGTTTGTGCAGCAGTTCCACGCGGATGATTTTACCGTATGCCCCCTCGGGCCCAAGGGCGGCGGGCCATTCGAGGCAATGCGTCTCCAGCAGTACCCGCCCGCCATTGACGTCGGCCGGGTCCAGCGAAGGGCGTATGCCCAGGTTGGCCACGCCGGGGATGGGCTTTTCGCCCAGGCCGTGCACCCGCACCGCAAAAATCCCGCTGGCGGCCGGTTTCCAGTGCGAAAAGCGCAGGTTGAGGGTGCGAAAACCGAGGTCGCGCCCCAGCTTGCGGCCGTGCACCACATGGCCGGAGATGCTGTAGGGCCGGCCCAGCAGGCCGGCGACGCGGTCCATGCGGCCCTGGGCCAGCGCTTCCCGCACGGCGGAACTCGACACGCGCGTGCCATGCACCTCGTAGCTGTTCATGCGGGCCACGTCAAAACCCAGGCGTTCGCCGGCTGCGTCCAGCATGGCGTAGTCGCCCACGCGTTTGGCGCCGAAGCGGAAGTCGTCGCCCACCAGCACGTATTGGGCGCCCAGGCCGCGCACCAGCACGTCCTGGATAAAGGACTGGGCCGGCTGGGCGGCCAGCGCAGCATTGAAGGGCAGCACTACGCACTGGTCTATGCCGCAGCGCGCCAGTTCGGTGAGCTTGTCGCGCAGGGTGGCGATGCGGGCCGGCGCCAGTTCGGGCTTGCGGGCGGCCTTGGCGAAATAGTCGCGCGGATGCGGTTCGAAGCTCATCACGCAGCTGGGCACGCCGCGGTGCTGGGCTTCGTTTTTCAGCAATGCCAGCATGGCCTGGTGGCCGCGGTGCACGCCGTCGAAGTTGCCTATCGTCAGCGCGCAGTGCGCCGCCTGCTGGGGATGTTGGTAGCCGCGGAAAACTTTCATGGGGGCAATTATCGTTTTTGTAGCGCCGGAGCACGGTTGAACGGGGCCTGAACGTGGTTAATGGGGGATTTGAAGGTGTTTTTCATGATTTCACTGTATATTGATACACAGCTAGCGCAGTACCGTGTTTCCCAGCGTCGTCCACCTTGATGGAGGTTCGTTTTGAAGGTCTTGAAGCTCTCAGCCCAGGGATTGCCACAGTCGTGGATCAGCCTTGAACAAGCCGTGTTGCATTACGCGGCTGACGAGGTGCGCTGGGAGATGGGCGCGCGGGTGGTGACCTTCCACGGCGGGCACAACGCCGTCACGGGCCAGCAGTCCATCATCACGGTCAACAGCATCATCGGCACCAAGGGCGTGCCCAACATCAACCCCTTCGACCTCAAGCCGGGCTTGACCAACGGCAAGCTCTTCGCGCGCGACCGCAATGTGTGCGCCTACTGCGGCGGGCATTTCCACGAAGAAGACCTGACGCGCGAGCACATCATCCCGTTTGCGCAGAACGGCATAGACACCTGGATGAACGTGGTGACGGCCTGCCGCGCCTGCAACCACCGCAAAAGCAGCCGCACGCCCGAGCAGGCCCACATGCCGCTGCTCTACACGCCTTACGTGCCCAGCCTCTGGGAAGACTTCATCCTGCGCAACCGCCGCATCCTGGCGGACCAGATGGAGTTCTTGATGGCGCACATTCCGAAAACGTCGCGCCTGCACGCGTAACTCTCCTGATAGGGTAGAGCGGCCGGTTCAAGTGCCAGCGCGGAACCGGCTTTGCCGGGCCGCAGGCCGCTTCGGGGGGGAGCGTTACTTTCAGGCGAATACGCCGGCCGTCTCCTGCATGCGGCTCGACACCTCACCCAGGTGGTGCAGCGTGTCGCCGAAGGTCATTTCCAGCTGGGTCAGTTTCTTGAAGTAGTGGCTCACGATGTACTCGTCGGTCACGCCGATGCCGCCGTGCAGTTGCACCGCCTGCTGGCCGACAAAACGCATGGACACGCCGAGCTGGTATTTGGCGCGTGCCAGCGCCCGGCCACGTTCTTCGGCCGGCGCGTTGAGCTTGAGCGAGGCGTAGTAGCTCATGGAGCGGGCGAGCTCCAGTTGCATCTTCATGTCGGCCACGCGGTGGCGCAGCGCCTGGAAGCTGCTTATGGCCACGCCGAACTGCTTGCGCGTGTTCATGTACTCGACGGTGATGGCCAGAGTTTTGTCCATCACGCCCACGGCTTCGGCGCAGGCGGCGGCGATGCCGATGTCGACGGCCTGGGCCAGGGCCGTGAGGCCGTCCAGCGTGAGCGGCGCGGCGGGCGCGTTCTTGAGCATCACTTCAGCGGCGCGGCCGCCGTCCTGCGTGCCGTAGCCGCGCGTCGTGACGCCGGCTGCCGCGCGTTCAACCAGGAACAGCGCCAGCTTCCCTTTGGCGAGGGCGGGCACGATGAAGGCCTCGGCCTGGTCGCCCGCCGGCACTATGCTTTTGCTGCCGTTCAGCGTCCAGCCATCGCCGGCCGCTGTGGCCGTGGCCTCGCATTTTTCAAAATCGTAGCGGGCCGCGCGTTCCTGGTAAGCCAGCACCACCAGGGCTTCGCCCGAGGCGATCTTCGGCAGCCAGGCGGTTTTGACAGCTGCCGGCGCATAGCCGGCGAGCACGGCGCCGGCGATCAAGGCCTGCGCAAAGGGCTCGAGTACGATGCCGCGGCCCAGCTCTTCCATCACGACCATGCCTTCGATGGGTCCCATGCCCAGGCCGCCGTCGGCCTCGGGGATGTAGAGGCCGGTCAGGCCCAGTTCGGCGATCTGGCCGTAGGCCTCGCGCGAAAAGCCGCCGGCCTTGGCGATGCCGCGGCGGCGCTCGAAGTCGTAGCCCTTGTCCACCCATTTGCGCACGGCGTCGCGCAGCTGTTCCTGGTCGTCGGTGAAATCAAAATCCATGGTGTGTTTCCTGTCTTTTTTCTTGTGCGGCCGTGTCAGCCGAGAACGACTTGCGAAACGATGTTTCGTTGCACTTCGTTGGAGCCGCCGTAAATCGTGGTCTTGCGCATGTTGAAGTAGGTGGACGCCAGCGGCGCGTCGCCGGCCAGGCCGCCGGGGAAGTCGCCCTGCCAGCCGGCTTCCATGGCTTCTTCAATAAAGGGCAGGCTGAAGGGGCCGGCGGCCAGCATCATGAGTTCGCTGTAGCGCTGCTGGATTTCGCTGCCGCGGATTTTCAGCAGGCCCGCGATGTCCAGCGAGTTCTTGCCGGACTTTTCCGCCGACAGTACGCGCAGCACCAGCATTTCGAGCGCCACCACGTCGACTTCGAGCTTGGCGATCTCGTCGCGAAAGCGCAGGTCGTCATACACGCCTTCGGCCTTGGCGATGCGCTTCAGGCGTTCGAGCTCGCGCTTGGCACGGTTCACGTCGGCGATGTTGGTGCGCTCGTGGCTCAGCAGGTGCTTGGCGTAGGTCCAGCCCTTGTTCTCTTCGCCGATCAGGTTGTCGGCCGGCACTTCGACGTTGTCGAACCAGACTTCATTGACCTCGGCCTCGCCGTCCAGCAGCACGATGGGGCGCACCGTCACGCCGGGCGACTTCATGTCGATCAGCAAAAAGGAAATGCCGGTCTGCGGCTTGCCTTCGGTGCTGGTGCGCACCAGGCAGAAAATCCATTCGCCGTACTGGCCCAGCGTGGTCCAGGTCTTCTGGCCGTTGACGATGTATTTGTCGCCCTGGCGCTCGGCCCGGCACTTGACCGACGCGAGGTCCGATCCCGAGCCGGGCTCGCTGTAACCCTGGCTCCACCAGACTTCGCCGCTGGCGATGCCGGGCAGGAAGCGCTTTTGCTGTTCGGGGCTGCCGAAAGCCATGATCACAGGCGCCACCATGACCGGGCCGAAAGGCACGACGCGCGGCGCGCCGGCCAGCGCGCACTCTTCTTCAAACAAATGCTTTTGCACCGCGTTCCAGCCCGGGCCGCCGAATTCCTTGGGCCATCCATGGCCCAGCCAGCCTTTTTTGCCGAGGATTTTGGCCCAGCGCTGCATGTCGTCACGCGTCAGCCGCAAGGCGTTGTGCACCTTGTGCGAAATGTCGGCCGGCAGGTTGGCGTGGACCCAGGCGCGTATCTCTTCGCGAAAGGCCTGTTCTTCAGGGGTGAAAGCTAAATCCATGGCGGGATGTCTCCAGGTTGTCGGGGTACCCGCAGCCGGTCGCCTGCGGGTGATTTCTTATTTTTAGCACGGTCGTTCGCAATTTTATGTCTCAGTTGGGACATGGGGCTGGAAGCTCGAAGGCAGGCACCGGGCGCGTTCTAAACTAGCGGGCTATGGCAAGTGTGCACACATCGAAGAAAAACATCGTCATCCTGATTTCCGGCAGCGGCTCCAACATGGCCGCCATCGCCCGCGCGGCGGACAAGGAGGGCTGGCTGGTCAAGTGGGGCGCGCAGGTGGCCGCCGTCATCAGCAACCGGGCCGACGCTGTGGGCCTGGAGCTGGCCCACAGCCTGGGCATCGCCACCGCCGTGGTGCCGCACAAGGCCTTTGATTCACGCGAAGCTTTTGACGCCGAGCTGATGGCGCGCATAGACGCCCACGCGCCGGCACTCGTGGTGCTGGCCGGTTTCATGCGCATCCTGACGCCCGGCTTTGTGCAGCACTATGCGGGGCGGCTCATCAACATCCACCCCTCGCTGCTGCCGGCTTTCACCGGCCTCAATACACACCAGCGCGCGATTGATGCCGGCTGCAAGGTAGCGGGCGCCACGGTGCATGAGGTGACGGCCGAACTCGACCACGGTGCCACGCTGGCGCAAGCCGTGGTGCCGGTGCTGCCGGGCGATACGGCAGAAACGCTCGCCGCGCGCGTGCTCACGCAGGAGCACCTGATCTTTCCGCAGGCTGTGCGGGCGTTTTTTGAACGCGGCGCCTGAGGGTGTGGCCCGCCTCGCGCGGGTGCTGTTTACCTTCGTTGCCAGTGATCTGCCCTGCAGGGGCTGAAACCGAATCTGTTTTGAATCCACCGGGCTCCGCGCTCCGTATTCATTACAGCCGCTTGAATCATGGTGATTTCGGCTCCGGTTCAACTTCTGTTTCAACACCTTCAAAGGAATTCACATGCAGACACAACACAAACTCGCTTCCATTGGCGTCGCACTGGCTTTGTCGCTCGCGGCAATTCCCTCGTTCGCGCAAGTCTTGGTGGGCGGCGCGCCCATGCTGGCCAGCAAGGACATCATCGACAACGCCGTCAATTCGAAGGACCACACCACGCTGGTCGCGGCGGTCAAGGCCGCCGGCCTGGTTGACACGCTCAAGGGTCCGGGCCCGTTCACGGTGTTCGCGCCTACCAACGCGGCTTTCGCTGCGCTGCCGGCCGGCACGGTGGACACCCTGCTCAAGCCCGAGAACAAGGGCATGCTGACCGGCATCCTGACCTACCACGTGGTGGCCGGCAAATGGGACGCCGCCGCCATCAGCAAGATGATTGCCGACGGCAAGGGCATGGCTTCCATCAAGACGGTGGCCGGCGGCACGCTGGTGGCCAAGTCGGCCGGCGGCAAGGTCACGGTGACGGATGAAAAAGGCGGCGTGGCCACCGTCACCATCGCCGACGTTTACCAGTCCAACGGCGTGATCCACGTCGTCGACAAGGTGCTGCTGCCCAAGTAAGTGATTGAAGAAAGGGGCAAGCCCTTTCGGGCCCGCGCGCGGCATGGCTGTGCGCGGGCTTTGTTGCGCACGCCGCCGACGGGTATCAGGTCGCGAGCCACGACGCGGGGTCCGGCGGCCATACCTTGACGGGCGCCTGCCTCGCCGCGTCGACCACCGCCAGATAGGCCTCTTCCAGGCTGCTCGTCCCATGCCGCGCCAGCCATTCATCGACGGTGCCGATAAACCGCAGGCTGCCGGCATGCAGGATGGCGACGCGGTCGGCCAGGTCTTCGACGTCCGCGAGCGAATGGGTGCTCATCAGCACCGCGCAGCCGTCGGCGCGCTGCAGGTGCAATTGCCGGCGCACGCGTATGCGCGAGAGCGGGTCCAGGCCGCTCATGGGTTCGTCCAGCACCAGCAAGGGGCGCTGCGCCAGAAAGGCCGCGGCCAGGCCGATTTTTTGCGCCATGCCTTTGGAAAATTCACGCATCGGCCTGTCCAGGATGCTTTCTTCGAGGTCCAGCTCGGCCAGCATGCCCCGCAGCCCGGGCTGCGGAAACGCCAGCCCATGCAGATGGGCCGCCAGCCGGAAATAGTCGCGCGCATGAAGCCAGCCCGGCGGCGAGAAACGTTCGGGCACATAGGCCAGCTGTTGGCGTGAAAGCGGGCGGCTGTGGTCCTGCCCGAAGATAGACAAGCTGCCCGAAGTGGGCGCGGCCAGGTCCAGCAGGCATTTGATCAGGGTGGTTTTGCCCGCGCCGTTCATGCCCAGCAAGGCCAGGCATTCGCCGGGGTGGACTTCCAGCGAGACGCCGGCCAATGCCGCGCGCCCCTTTGAAGCACCGTAATTTTTGTGCACCTCGCCGGCCTGCAGCGCCGGCTGTTGGGGGTCGCTCATTTTTCTTCCAGCTCCTTGAGGGTTTGCGCCAGAAAGCGCAGCTCGTTGTCGTCGTGAATCTGCCCGCTCGCCAGCAACGCGCCCAGAAGCGCCTTCGCGGTGTCCAGGTCGTTCTGGCCCATGCGCAGGAAGATTTCCATCTGCCGCGCCCAGGCCGGCACTTGCGGCAAACCCTCCGCGTACTGCCGCAGCTCGGCGGCGTAGCGCACGGCCAGTTCGGGGTCTTTCATCTGCACCTTGGCCACATAGGCCACGTGCGCCATCCAGCGCCAGCGGTTGAGCGGGTCTTGCGGGTACTGGGCGGCGACGAAGTCGGTCATGAGGCGCTGGCGCTGCGCGTCGGGCACCTGGGTGTAAAGCCGCGCGGCGGCCAGCAGCGGATACTGCCCCTGAGGGTCCAACTGCAGGATGTGTTCCAGCCAGGCGACCACTTCGCCGTAGTCGAGTTCGCGCCAGGGCAGGCTCAGGCCGGGCTGCACGTCGTGCGCCTGCAGGTACAGGTCCAGCATCTTGGCCAGCGGCACCGGGTCGTCGAGCGATGCCAGGCGTGAAGCGCTGAGGCTGGGAGGCCGGCCCAGCGGATGCGCGCCGGCTTCGGGCACGCCGCGCCACAGCGCCAGCGCCACCTGGCCGGCCAGCAGCAGCGTGAACACGGCCATGACGCGCATCGGCGCGCGGCGCGTTGTAGTTGGGCGGCGCCATTCAAACTTCACGGCGGTACAAGTCCACGAGTGAGGCGCCCGCGCACAGCGCCGCATACCAGAGTGCCCAGCCGCACTGCAGCGCAAGCAGCGTGCCTTGCACTGTCCCGCCCAGCGCCCAGGGCGAGGGCGCAAAACCCGCCAGCGGCGGCAGCAGCCAGCCCAGCAAGTCAAAGGTGGCCCGGCCCGCCACCACGTCCCACGAAGCGGCGTCCTGCCCGACCGGGTGCGCCGCCATGAAGCGCGCCACGTCGAGCAGCCGCGCCCACAGGTAGAACGCGCAGCAGCCCGCATAAGCAGGCAGCACGCGGCGCAGGCCCAAGGCAAAGAACAGGGCGGCCGCCACGACGATGCTGAGTTCCAGCGCCAGCGATACACCCCAGGCCAGCACAGCCGCGCGCCCTCCCGGCACCGCCATGGTCAGCATGACACCTGTGGCCCCGGCCGCCGCAAGCACGGCCAGCAGCATGTAGCCGGCCTGGCGACCGACCACAAACTGCGCGCGCGACAAGGGAAAGGCCAGCAGCACCTGAAAGAAGCCGCCCTCCATGTCACGCACCGTGCTGGACACCACGATGAGCGCAAGCGCCAGCACCAGGCCCAGCCGGTAAAGATGCGCGGCCAATGCGAGCCGGGTTTCCGCTCCCTCTGTCACCGCCATCGAAGCGGCGAAGGCGCCGAGCGCGTACACCGCAGCGAGAAAGAGCAGCAGCAGGCGCGCGCTGCGGCCGCGCCAGGCTTCGATGAGGGTGAGGCGGATGAGGGCGGTGAGAGGGGGGAGCTGATGCACAAGCTGGTCTTTCATGGTTGCCATACCCCTGCCGCTACCAGTTTGGCCGCCAGGAGGGGGGCTGGCATCCAGACCATAAGGTCGTCGAACTCGCCTGCTACGCTTGTCGCATCGGTGCGTGATCGAAAAACAAAAATGCGGCGGCTGTTCTCGGGGCTGAAAGGGGTGGTCGGATCCACGACCTCAAAGGTGTTTGCCTGCTCAGGTTGGTTGGCGTTTTCATCCTGGTTCGTAGTTGTAGGCGTAGGCGCGGGAAATGTGGTCAGACCATCTGCGGAGACTGCCCCCCTCTGGTTCTTTCCATGCGAATACACCACGAACGCTGCGTTGCTTGCCAATGTCACCGCAACGCCACCTGACAAGCAGCCCGGAATATCGGGGCTGGTCAGTGTGGTGCACTTGACGATGAGATTAGTGGCGTTGATCGAGGTCTTGTTGATGTTGCTGACTAACGGTGTTGCGACCGCGTAGCGCAACCTGCTGCCCCAAGCGTCAACGCCGGAGATACCCAAGGCCGCCCAGGGAAGGTGTCCCCGGCTGGCGCCCGCCGGGTCGGTAAATGCGATGCATGCACCAGCCGCATTGCGCGCTCCTTCCTGCCCGTCGCTTCCGGTATCAGGGCAAGGCAGGCGCTGATTCAGCAAGGCGAAACCCCAAATGGCCTGTTGCGCGGTTTCCAGCGTAGCCTGGGTGGTAGCGTTTGCCTTCTGCTCGAGCATCCGCCCCACCGGAACCATCAGTCCTCCTAGCAACAGAGCCACGATGCCCATCACAAGGGCCAGTTCCACCAGGGTGAAGCCGCGCTGGCGCACTTTGCCGGATTGCCGCATGGGGATCATTTCAGTTCTTCCAGGATGTCGTTGGAGACGGGCCGTCTGTCAGGTGTGATGAAGGTTCTGGTTTTTAAAGTCATGGGGTCGAGCAGTTCACTCTGATTTGGGCTCTCGATGCAAGGTAACCACTTTTCCCAGAGCGTCGGGGCGGTGCTTAAGGGGCAGCCCAGGCTTGGCTGCTGTCTGCCGCGCATGAGCATCACGGCCTTGGCCGTGGCATTGGTCGGCAGGGACAATGCCGGGCCAGTCGCCGGCGTGCAGCCGGAGGCACTAAAGGCGCAGCCCGGAGCAACCGCATAGAAGGCGAGTTCCGGCCAGTCGTCGTCCAGCATCGCTTTCGGTGTGCCTAAAGCGAAAGAAAGTGTCTCGCCGCTTGTAGGGTGGACATAGATGCAACTGGTGGGCAAAAAGCCGCTGTAGCGACCCTGTTCGCACATGTCTCCGGGTTTGGCTGCGGCAAACGGCCAGCGTCCACCGGCCGACGCCGCCGTGACGGCCGACGTAAACGCGGTTTTCAGCACTGCGGTATTGCGCTGCATGGCGATGGCGGCGTAGTCGTCGGTTGTAATCCATGCGAGCTGGTCGTTGAGTTCAGATTGTTTGTCGACCGTCCCCGTCAACTGGATAAAGGTGATGGTGGGAGGGGTGACAGTAATGTCGATCTTTCCGGAGTCCAGGTAACCGGCAACATCGGCGGCCGCGCCGCCGTTGGGCGTGGCACCGGTAGGTGTGGCGCAGGGCCTGTCCGCACCGATCATTGCGGAATTGGTTCGTACTTGCGAGCCCAATTTCGCGCCCGGCGCAAAAACCACTGCAACAAGCTTTGTTGCCAGGCTGCTACCGGCTTCATTGGTCACCGTGATCGCGCCGTCGGTGTCGGCGTTGACGGCTATCGGGGGAGGCACGGCACTGGGATCCACGTTGGCATCTTTGAAATCGCCGCTGACCGCATACCAAAGGCATTCGCCGTCGGCATCGCGCAGTGGCGCAAGCCCCAGAGTTTTCCAGGGAAGCAGTCCGATTTCGGGTTGCCGTGTTATGCCGCAGTGGCTGCTGTCCGGGGCTGTGTCGGCCGCACCATCGCCATCTTTGTCAGGGCACGGCAGTCGTGTTTTTTGAGTCAGTACCTTGGCCGGATCGCCGCTCACCGCAACATACGCCAGTAGCGCTTCCCTAGCCTGCATCAGCACCTGTTGGTTGATCGATTGTTTCGACGGCGGCGGCTCACTCGCCACCCAGGCAGCCATGGCGCCGAAGACGCCGACCGCCACCAGCACCATCATCAGCAGCGCAACAAAGCCCCTTTGCGCTTTCATCTCGCGGCCTCCGGTTTCGTCGCCCCAGCCGGCGCCGAAGCAGCCGCCGCCGCACTGGCCAGCGGCCGCAGCAGCGTCTCGCCGATCGCCGCGCGTTCAACCTCGCCGTCCTGCAGCGGCATTTCCACGCCCAGGATGCGGCCCGCGGGGCCGCGGCGTATGCGCACGCCGTAGGGAAGGTCCCGCTCCAGGTAGGGCGTGCCGTTGATCCAGACGGTGGTTTTTCCCTGGGGACGAACCGCGATGCCGTCTATGCGCAGCACCGAGGCCAGCGCGCGCGCGGCCGCTTCCTGCGGCGCGGGCTGGCCGAAGCGCCTGGCTTCCATTTCGGCACGGTCGGCCGCGGTGTAGAAGAGCCGCCCCAAACCGTCCGGCGCGGCGGCGGCGTACAGCGGCAACACGCAGCCGGCGAGCAGGAGTGCCTTGGTGGCGGCCTTCATGCCTTGGCTCCCGCGACTCGCGCCGGTGGCTCGTAGGCCCGCAGCGTGTTCCAGACCAGGGTGCATTCGGCCTTGATGGCCGCGCCGCCGGCGCGGTTCATCTCGCAGCGCTCCACGCTGACGCGGCCCAGCTGCGCTTGCGCCAGTTCCTCGAGCACGCGCAGCATGTCCTCCTCATGCACCAGCGTCATGGTCAGGCGCATGCGGGTGGCGAACAGCTCTATGCGCCGGGCGCCTCCCGGCGCGCCGGGCGCGGGCAGGGCCACGGCACCGGCCATGGGGGCCGCTGCCGCGCCGGCGGCCGGCTGCATTACCTGGGCCTCAATCGCGTACTGCAGCTTCAGGCCCGGCCAGCGCCTTTCCATCCCGCGCAGGCGTTCTATCCATTCGAGCCGTTTTTCGTCGCCGTAAAGGCCTTGGGACTGCAGGTTTTGCAGCAGCGGCAGCAGGCGCTCGATGTCGGCCCTTTCGCGGCCGCTGTTGAGGAAGCGCTGCCGGCTGGTCTGCTCCGCCTTGCGCTGGTGGTCCAGCCGCCGGGCCATATCGGCGCGCCACCAGTGGAAGGCGCCCGCCAGCAGCAGTCCCAGTGCCGCCAGGGAAGCGGCCTGCAGCACGGCGCGCCGCAGGGGCGGCGGCCACGCGCCGGGGTGCCAGGCCTGGCGTGATGCTATTTGTTCCATACCTTCACCTCAAAACCGAGCTCGGCCTTGTCCTGCTGGCCCGAGCCGTTGATGCTGGCGCTGCTTTGCAGGTCCAGCGGCACCTTGGTGGCCTCCGCCGACAGGCCCGCGGAGACCAGGCTGGCGGTGAAGCGCGCCATGGCGTCGCGCGTGCCGCGCAGGTCGTCGGGTTTCAGGCCTTGCACCTCACCGCGTATCTGCAGCGAGGGCGGGTTCGCGGGCGCGGAAGCCTCCTGCTCCCAGCGCAACTGGTCCAGTTGCAGCTCGGGGTGTTTCTCGAGCACCTTGCCCGCCGCGGCCAGCAGTGCGCGCGGGCCGGGCGGGGAGGGCGCCAGGGCCCGGGCTTTTTGCTCCAGCGCGACGAGTTCATCGGCCTTCAGCGGGGATGCGGGAAAGGTCGCGGCTTCGCGCTGGTAGCGGGCATCGAATTTCCGGGTGCTGGCGGCGGCGTCGTTCAGTTCCCCGGCCAGCGGCCACAGCGACACGGCCAGGCCGGCCGCATAAAGCAGGCCGGCGCCGCAGATGCCGTAGCCCGCCAGGCGCGTGTTGCGCGCCGTGCGCGCCACCCAGTCGCTGCGCAGCAGGGCGGCCGGCGCGAGCTGGTCGGGCGGTGTGCCGCGGGCCAGTGCGAACACGAACAGCAGCCGGGACAGCTCCGGGGAGGCGGCCCAGGCCGGCGGCAGCCTGAGCGCCCGGGCGACGGCATCGGCCCGCAGCAGGTGGTGGATGTTCTGCGCCGCGTCGGGGCCGGGTGCGGCCTGGCCGTCCATGCCCGGAGGGCAGACGCTCACCACGTGCAGCGGCGCCTTGTCGCGCACGAGGATGCCGTTCTCGAACAGGTATTCCTTCAGGCGGGCGGTTTCCTCGCGCACCGCGGGCAGCCAGCCGGCGCCGGCGGCGTCGGCGCGCAGCGCCAGGCGCGAGAAGCAGGGGCGGCCGTCTATCACCACGCATTGCCGCAGCCCGGACGGGTGCGCGGTAACCAGCACCGCGCAGCCGCGCCGCGGCAGCTTGAGCCGGCGTAGCAGCGGCGCGGCCAGCATGATGGGGGTGTAGACACCGCCCACTCGGGCCTGCGCGCCCTCCAGCGCCTCCAGCCAGGGCATCACGCGTTCGGCATTGCCCAGGCTGTAGCCCAGCACGCGCAGCTTGCCGGGGCGCGAGCGGCTGGCGCCCTGGAGGGAGATCCAGCGAAACGGCGATTCCATCGCGAAACGCTGGTGCATGCGCGCCAGCCAGGCCTTGCGCGCAGCGCCGCGCAGGGGCGGCATCACGTCGCCCCAGAACTCTTCTTCGGCATAGTCGGCCAGCACCAGCCAGCGGCAGGCCGGGTCGTGCCGCGCATGCCCGGCCAGGGCCTCGGGCAGCGTCCATCCCTGTTGCGGGCCCGTTTCTTCCTCGATGCCGTGGCCGGTGACCGCATAGACGCGCGGCTGCTCGCCCTCCAGGTGCAGGATGCGCAGCGGCGCGGGAGTGAATTCAGAACTTCGCATTGGTGATCACCGAGTCGTACAAAGGCCCCAGCGTGCAGAAGATCACGGCGCCCAGCATCAGCCCCAGCACGACCGTGAGCACGGGTTGCAGCGTGGCCTGCAGGTTTTCGACCGATTCGCGCGCCTGGCGGGTGTAGAAGTAGCTGACGTTTTCGAGCGCGGCGTCCAGCGAGCCGGTGGCCTCGCCCACGCGCAGCATGCTGACCACCATGGGCGGAAACATGGTCATCCCGGAAAACGCGGCGCTCAGGCCGCGGCCCTGCACGATGCTGCCGTGGGCCACCGCCACGGCCTGCGCCACGGCGCGGTTGCCGACGGCGATCTCGACCACCTTGAGCGCCTCCACCACCGTGATGCCGGCCGCGTAGAGAAGCGCCAGCACATAGGCAAAGCGCGCCAGCGCGATCTGGCGCAGCACCGGCCCCACGATGGGCAGCTTGAGCTTGACGCCGTCGACGAAGCCGCGCATGGGCCCGGGCATGCGCGCGAGCGTGGGCAGCGCAACGACCAGCGAGACCAAACCCACCACGATCTTGCCGACATGCGCTTCGACGACCTCCGAGATCCTGATCATGAGCACGGTTTGCCAGGGCAGCTCGATGCGCATCACCTTGAGCAGGCTGGCGACCTGGGGCACCAGGTAGCTCATGAGGAACAGCGTGACGCCGGTGATGATGACCAGCGCCGCGCAGGGATAGATCAGCGCCTTGCGCGTTTGCGAGGCGATTTCATGCTGCCACTTGAGGGTCTCGGTGAGTTTGGCGAAGACTTCGGGCAACTGGCCGCTGCTCTCGCCGGCGCGCACCAGGCTCACGTAGACCTCGTCGAAGGCCAGGGGGTGTGCGGCCATGGCCTGCGACAGGGTCTTGCCCGAGCTCAGGCCCTCCGCCAGACCGCTGATCACCTGGCGCAGCGCCGGGTTGCCTTCGGCGCTCTCCATGTCGCGCAAGGCCTCCATGAGCGGCACGCCGGCGCGCAGCATCATGGTCGCCTGGAAGCTGAAGTTGACCAGGTCCAGCAGGCGGATGCGGCTGCGCATCAGGCGAAGCGAACCGCCCTGGGCACGCGCCTTGACCAGCAGCAGCCCCGATTGCTCCAGCTGCGCGGCCAGGGCGCCGGCGTCGGCCGCGGTGGTCTGGCCGCTCAGGCGCGCGCCGTCGGCGGCCAGTGCGGTCCATTTGTATCGCGGCATGGGGTTCCTTTTTCCCGCGGCCCGTCAGTGCGCCGCGAGGTTGACCACGCGGCTGACTTCTTCGACCGTGGTGTGGCCGGCCAGCACGTAGCGGATCGCGTCGTCGCGCAGCGAGGTGAAGCCCTCCGCGCGGGCATGGCGTGCCAGCTCGATGTGGCTGGCGTGCTTGGCCACCAGGTGGTCCAGCGTTTCGTCGAAACACAGCACTTCCATCAGCAGCACCCGGCCCAGGAAGCCGCGCTGGCTGCAATGCGCGCAGCCCACGGACTGGTACAAGGGGTGGTCGTCCTCCGTCAGTTCGAGCAGAATTTTTTCCTGCGCGGTGGGCGAGCGGTGGGTCTTGCAGTGCGGGCACAGGCGCCGCGCCAGGCGCTGGCCTATCACGCCAATCATGTTGCCGGCGAGGATTTCGGCCGACACGCCGATGTCGCGCAGGCGTTGCACCGCGCCCAGGGCGGAGTTGGTGTGCAGCGTGGCGAACACCTGGTGGCCCGTCATGGCTGCGCGAAAAGCCATCTCGGCCGTTTCCGAATCGCGGATTTCGCCGACCAGGATCACGTCCGGGTCCTGGCGCATCAGGGCGCGCACGCCTTCGGCAAACCCGATTTTTTCCGTCACCTGGGTCTGGCGTATCAGCGGCAAGGGGTATTCGATGGGGTCTTCCAGCGTCATGACGTTGACCGCCTCGGTGCTGATTTCAGCCAGCATGGAGTACAGCGTGGTGGTCTTGCCGCTGCCGGTGGGGCCGGTCACCAGCACAATGCCCTCTGGCCGGTTCATCAGCGAATGCAGCCTGTCCATGGTGGTTTGCGTCAGCTGCAGCCGCTCCAGCGGGACGATGCTGCGGCGCCGGTCCAGCAAGCGCAGCACGATGTTTTCGCCATGGGCCGTGGGCAGGCAGGCGGCGCGAAAGTCGAGCTGGCTCGCGCCCACGACCATGCCGAAGCGGCCGTCCTGCGCGGCGCGGCTTTCGGCGATGTTCATGCCGGCCATGACCTTGAGCTTGACCGCCAGCGCCGGCCACATCGAGGCATGCAGCAGGTGCGCCTGCACCAGCACGCCGTCGATGCGGTTGCGCACGCGCAGCAGGTGCTCGTCGGGCTCGAAGTGGATGTCCGAAGCGAGGCTGTCGTAGGCGTTGTGGACGATGGCTTCGATGAGCTTGTCCACGGGCGGCTCCTTGCCGCTGGCGGCGAGCAGGGCGTCCACGTTGGGGCGTTCGCCGTACACGCGGTCTATCTCGCGCACCAGCTCGCCCGGCGCCGCCAGCGCCAGGCGCATGCGCGGAACGCCCTTGGAACGCAGGTGGGCGCCTATCTGGTCCAGCGCCACCAGGTCGTCGGTTTCGTCGACCGCCAGCAGCAGCTCGCCCTGGGCCGTCATTTCCACCGGCAACACGCCGTGCTTGCGCGCCAATGGCGCGGCCAGCAACTGCAGCACGGTGGGGTCGGGGCGCCGGGTCACCAAGTCGACCTCGGGCAGCTTGTGCAGTTGCGCGCGCAGGGCGCGCAGTTCCAGCTCGCTCACAAAGCCCAGCTCGGCCAGCTGCGCATGCAGGCTGCCGCCGCGCAGGCGTTTTTCGGCCAATGCAATGGCCAACTGGGAGGACGACAGGCGCCGTTGCTGGAGCAGGGCCTCGGCCAGTTCGCGCTCGGCCTTGCGCATGACCATCGGCTGGTCTTGCAGATGGGCTGCGGGTGCCATGGACATGTGCGGCTACCCTTGGGAATCAGGAAGCCGGCGCGGCCAGCGCGCGCAGGCGGTTGCGCACCGCTTCCTGGTTGAAGGCGGCGGGCTGGCGGAAGGAGAGGTTCAGGGCCTTCACATAGGCCCGCATGGCCTCGGGGCCCTGGCCCAGGCGGTCCAGCGACAGGGCGAAGTTGTAGAGGTAGTCAGGCTGGCCGGGCTCCAGCGCCGCCGCGCGCTCAAAAGACAGGCGCGCCTCGCCCCAGCGGTTCTGCTCGACATGGATCACGCCCAGCGCGAAATGCAGGGGGGCGTTGCGTTCACTTCGCTCGGCAAGTTGCTTGAAGCGGGCGGCCGCATCGCCGGGAATGCCGCCGCCCACCAGGTATTGCGCGGCCAGGCCCTCGGCATCGCGCGGATAGAGTTCGAGCAGGCGGCGCAGCGCGGCCTGCGCGCCCTGGTGATCTTCCAGCCCTTCCATGGACCAGGCCAAGCCAATCAGTGCGTCGCGCAGGGCGCCGTCGCGCTTGAGTGCCTGTTCATAAGCGCCGCGCGCCTCGCCGTAGCGCCCAGCCTGCAGGGCTTCGTAGCCGCGCTTGACGTCAACGTCCACCGTGGGCGCGGGTTTGCGGCGGCTGATGCGGATGTCCGGATCACGTGATGCGGCCGCTGCTGAAGGGTTGGCGCCCGGTTTGGCCTGACCCCAGGCCAGGGTGGCGGCGCACAGCAGGAGAGGCAGGAGTGGCAAGGAGGGCTTCATGGCTAGCGGTCCAGGTCTGGGTTAGCGGGCTGGCGGGATGGCGGAGGCTCAATCGGCTTTCTGCCCAAAGCTTCCGGTGCCGCATCCCTGAAGAAACTGGACGTGGGCAGCAGAGGTTTAAAGGCCTTGTAATCGCCGCCCAGCGAGGCATCGCCCACCACCACGGGCCGCAAAAACACCACAAGCTCGGTCTTGCTGCGCGTCTGCTGCTTCTGCTTGAAGGCCTCGCCCAGCAGCGGGATGCGGCTGAGGCCCGGCACCGCGTCTTCGCCGTCGTTGCTCGCGTCCTGCATCAGGCCGCCCAGCACGGCGATTTCGCCGCTTTGCACGCGCAGCACGGATTCGAGTTCGCGCGACTGCACCACGGGAATACGGTTGACGATGGGCGGGGTTGCGCCCAGCAGCGCGGGGTTGGGGTCTATGATTTCGCGCACCACACGGCTGATGGTGGGGCGTACGTTGAGGGTGACTTCGCCGCTCTCCGACACTTGCGGCGTCACGGTCATCACAAAACCCACGGGCACCGAATTGAGGTTGGAGGTGTAGCTATCGGGTGAGGTCTGCACCAGCTGCCCGCTGGAACTGAGCGTGCGTGTGCCTGGCGTGAAGGTGATGGTGACATAGACGTAGTTGTCCACCACCTTGAGGGCGGCCGTCTGGTTGTTGAGTACGGACACTTTGGGACTGGAGAGCACCCGCGTCTGGCCGAAGGACTCGAGCAGCGAAATAATGCCGCTCCAGTCGCCGCTGCCGCTGGTGTAACTCATGCGCAGCAGCGAGGCATCCTGCGTGCCGGAAAAAGAGCCCGTACCTGAAGGCAGCATCTGGAAGCTCAGGCCGCGCAGCAACCCGCCCTGCACCACCTTTTGCCAGTTGACGCCTTGCTGGGATGCGTTGGACAGCGTGACCTCAACAATCGTGGCCTCAATCAGCACCTGGCGCCGCGCGCTGGCGCTGATGCGGTCCAGGAACTGCCGAAATTGTTCATGGCCGCGTGAGGTGGTGTAAACCGACAGCTGGCCGGTTTCTCGGTTGACCACGATGTTGTTGGCGCTGGAACCGGAACTGGATGCGGACGAGTTCCGAGAATTGCTTGATGAAGAGCTTGAACCGCTGCCGCAATCGACCTTGTCCACGGTATCTTTTGTTCCGAGCACTTGTTTGAGAATCTCGGACGTGTTGTTGACCGTTCTGTCCGTGCTCGTACCGGGAGCGCCCGTAGACGCTGGCGCGGGCCCGGAGCGGGACAGTTCCATCGCGATGCGCAGCCTGTCGTCGCGTTCGCGTTCGCGGTCTTGCTTCTGGACCACGTCGTCTTTTTGCTTGAACTCCAGGTTGGCCGCACCCACGATCAGGCAGGCGTTGTTGATCAGTGTGTCCCAGAACTGGTTGTCGGTGGCGTTGCTGATGCTGGCGTCCGACGAACCCGCAGTGCTGCCCTTGTTGAGCTGGGAAGAAACCGAGGTCTGGCTGGACGATTGCCGCTTCAGGTTCACATAGTCCACCGCATAGTGCGCCAGGTAGGGTGTGTCACGCTGCAGGCGCACCGTGTTGCCCGTCATTTCATAACGCAGCTCGGCCTGCTGCGCGATGCGCTCAAACAGCTGGGGCAGGGTCTGGTCGGTGGCATTGAGCGTGACCTGGCCGGCCACCGAAGGGGCGATGTCCACATTGAGCCGGTTGTCGCGCGCCAGCGCGAACAGCAGGGTTTTGACCGGCACCTCGCTGACCACCACGCTGAACAGCTCCTGCTGCGCCTGCGGCTGGGGCGCCGCCGGCAGCGCCGGCAGGCGCACCGGCCGCAGCGCCGCCGGTGCGGCTGGCGCTTTCGCCGGCTCGGCCATGCCTATGTGCTGCATGCTGGCGGGCGGCGGCGGCACTGCGCAGCCGGCCAGCATGGCGGCGGCGACGCCGGTCAGGGTGCGGGCAAGGTTCACTGTGACATCCTGAAGAAGATCAAAGCAGCCAGGAACCTTGGCAGTTGCTCTGAGTGGGATTGGACCAAGTGTTGACTGCACCGCCCGCAGGGACAGGAGCGCAAATAGCGAGGGTCGACAACGCTGAATTTGAGGAGAAGAAGCGAAGTTGGCCGGTTGCGGGTCGCCCGTCGTCGGCCTTGCGATCGACTTCGGCCAAAACCTGCGAGGGAACGGTTCCCCCTGTGGTCAGTATCAATTGGGTGAGCCCCCCGGCAGCCGTCAAGTCGAGCCAAGATACGTTGGCGCCGTTGATGGTGCTGGCCAGGAATCCAATATCGAGAAAGTCGCCGTACACATTGTTGGGGCTGTTGGTAACGGTTGCTGCACCGTTGGCCGCCACAGTCATACAGGCACCACAGGAAAGAAAGCCCGCGGCAGTCAGGTTCTGGAAGAGCACGATACCTTCGTTGGCCCACGAGATGATTCCATCGCCGGCATTGGCACCTGCGACAGGGATACTCGCCAATGCATTAGGGCTCACCACTGCCGCTTGCGTAGCGGTCAAGTCCCCCGGCAGCATGCGATAGCGATCCAGAAAACCAATATAGGCCGTCTGGATGGCCGACTTCTGGTCGACGATGTTGCGCACGCGCGCCGACTGGATCAACTCCTGGCCGCGCAGGATGCCGCCTATGAGCAGGCCGACGATCATCAGCACGATGGCGATTTCGACGAGGGTGAAGCCGCCTTGGCGGCGGGTGTTGGATGAACGACGCTTCATGATGCTTGGCTCCTGTTGATGTTGGCGATGGCCAGGGGACTGAGGGGAAAACCAGAAAGAAAGGCAAGGTCAGGCGGCGGCCGGGCGGGCTGCAGTCCTGGCGAGAACAAGGGGGAGGGGGCGCAGCTCATGCGGGGCGCGCTCCATACGCTGTGGCCATGCGCAATGCGTCGTCGACGGCGCTGCTGGCTGTTGTGGCTGCGGGCGACTTTTGCACGGCCGGCGGCACCGGACGCATCTCGGGCATAAGGGGGCGCACCGGCGGCTGGGGCGCGGCAGGCTGCGCTGCCTGGTAGAGCGGATTGCCCGGGTCCAGCT
>NZ_CALRNF020000046.1:0-38585 GCF_943369415.1 Polaromonas sp. YR568 | reverse complement strand
GGCAATCGGGATCGGGAGCGGGGACAGAAGACAAAGAAACCAAGACCAATACAAACAAGGACTCGCCACGTCGAGTCCTTGTGGTTTTCTGTATTCGGGTTTCTGTGTTCGGCTGTTTGGTATTTCTGTCCCCACCCCTTGTGGATGCGCCGAGGAGCGCAGGGCCAGACGGATCAGGGCAAAAACTTGTTTGAGCGAAGCGAGTTGTTTTTGACCCCGGCTGGACCGAGCACCGCAGGTTGCCCGCAGCGAAGCGGAGGGACGCAGCAACCAGGGTCGCCTTTCTTTTGCTTACTTTTCTTTGGCGAAGCAAAGAAAAGTGAGTTGCCGCCGGGCAACCCCGGCCAGCAAGCCCCAGCAGAGAGCACCCCGCCGGAACAAGCAAGGATCAAGAAGCACTCTTCTTATCAATGTACTCCCCCATCCGGCTGATAAGCCGCCACCACTCCGACCCATCCTCGCGATAAACCCGAATCGCCCCCGCCCGCACGAGGATCTTGCGCAACTCATCCTCTTCAAACCCGCCCAGGTGCATCTGCAGGGTTTCAAAAGAACGGTCGGTATAGCCCTTGTGGTTGAGGAAATGCCGCGCCGTTTCCTCGGCCATGAACTCGGTCTTGTGCTGCTCGTGCGCCAGCGCCAGCTGGTGTTTGTGCAGTTGCCGGTTCAGGAAGAAGGTGATGCTGCCGCCTACGACCGCGCCGAATAGCGAAGCCAGCGCGCCTGAGATGGTGGGGTCCATGCAGTTGTCCTTTCAAGGAATACAAACAGACAAAGCTTACTGGGCCAGGGCCCATTCAACGTGTTCAGTGACCAGTTCGCCGTACCCCGCGGCGCGCGCCTGCAGGGCTTCACGCAGCGGCAGGCCTTGCGCCGTATCCAGCACGCGCAGCGCATTGCCCATGGCCACCGCGATGTTGCGCAGCCAGCGCTCATGGCCTATGCGGCGTATCGGGCTGCCTTCGGTGAAGCGCAAAAACGCCTCTTCGCTCCAGCCGAACAGCGTCACCAGCTGCTGCCCCGTCAGGCCCTGGCGCTCGTCGAAGTCGGGCAAGGCGCTGCGCTGGGCGAATTTGTTCCAGGGGCAGATCAGCTGGCAGTCGTCGCAGCCGTAGATGCGGTTGCCGATCAGCGGGCGCAGTTCCAGTGGAATGGGGCCGGCATGTTCGATGGTCAGGTAAGAGATGCAACGCCTGGCATCGAGCTTGTGCGGCGCGATGATGGCCCGCGTGGGGCACACATCAATGCAGGCCTGGCAGGTGCCGCAGTGCGGCGCCACCGGATCGCTGGGCGGCAGGGCGATGTCCACATAGATTTCGCCGAGGAAGAACATGGAGCCGGCTTCGCGATTCAGCAGCAGCGTGTGCTTGCCGCGCCAGCCCTGCCCGCTGCGGGACGCGAGCTCGGCCTCCAGCACCGGCGCCGAGTCGGTGAAGGCGCGGTGGCCCAGTTGTTCGACGTGCTCCGAGATGCGTTCGCTGAGCTTTTGCAGCCGGCTGCGCAAGATCTTGTGGTAATCACGCCCGCGCGCATAGACCGACACAATGCCCTCGGCGGGCCGCTCCAGGCGGCTGAATTCCAAGGCTTGCCATGCGCCGGGCTCGGTAGGGGTGGCGGCCGGCAGGTAGTTCATGCGGGCGGTGATAACACTCACCGTGCCCGGAATCAATTCGGCCGGGCGGGCGCGCTTGAGGCCGTGCGCCGCCATGTATTGCATGTCGCCATGAAAACCTGCCGCCAGCCAGGCCGATAATCCGGGTTCGGCCGACGATAAGTCCACACCGGCAATGCCGATTTGCGAAAATCCAAGCTCCCGCGCCCAAGCCTGAATTTGAGAAACGAACTGATGACTGTTCAAAGAGTTGCTGGCGGACACCCGCTGATTGTAAAAAACATTGCCTGGCACGGCGAGGATGCCACGGCGGACTTCGCCCGCGCCCTGGCCAGCCACCCCGCCATAGGCCGCGCATTGATCGAATTGCAGGGCGATCTGGGAGCCGGCAAAACCACTTTTGTGCGCCACCTGCTCAAGAGCCTGGGCGTCGAAGGCCGCATCAAGAGCCCCACCTATGCGGTGGTCGAACCCTACACCCTGCCCGATGCAGGCCAAAATGGCGGCATGAACATCTGGCATTTCGATTTCTACCGCTTCAACGATCCGCGCGAGTGGGAGGAAGCCGGCTTTCGCGACATCTTCGCGGCGACCGGCCTCAAGCTCGTCGAATGGCCGGAAAAGGCCGGGGCCCACCTGCCGCAGCCCGACCTGCTGCTGCGCCTGGAGGTGCTGCCCGACGAAACCCGCGCCGTCACCCTGACGGCCCACACGCCAACAGGCGCGGAACTGCTCGCATGAAGCGCCCGGCCCTGAACCGCCGCGGCGTACTGCAACTGGGCAGCGTGGTGCTGCTGCTGGGCGTGCAGCACATCGCGCGCGGCGCCACCATCGTGGCCGTGCGCGTCTGGCCCTCCAAGGACTACACGCGGCTGACCATCGAGTCCGACGGTGAAATCAAGGCCCGGCAGTTTTTTGTCGCCGAGCCGCCGCGCCTGGCGGTGGACATCGAAGGCATAGACCTGATCCCGGCGCTGCGTGAGCTGGTCGCCAAGGTCAAGTCCGACGACCCGAACATCTCGGGCATACGCGTGGGGCAAAACGCCCCCGGCGTGGTGCGGCTGGTGATAGACCTCAAGCAGCCCATACTGCCGCAGGTGTTCACCCTGCCGCCGGTTGCCGCCTACCAGTACCGGCTGGTGTTCGACCTCTACCCGACGCAGGTGGCCGACCCGCTGGAAGCGCTGATCGCCGAAAAACTCGCCGACCGTCAACCAGGTGCCGCGCCCGCACCGGCCGGCGACCCGATCGCCGACCTGATCGCGCGGCAGTCGGGCAAGCCGGCCGACAACAAGCCGCCGCCGGCAGCCGTCATCGCGGAAAAAGAAAAAGACAAAGCGCCCGCTGCGGGGACCGCCAACACCAATCCGGGCGCCGCCAAACCCTCGCCCGAAGCCGCCCTCATCGCCAAGAACAAGACCGACCGCCTTGTCATCGTGGCGCTGGACCCGGGCCACGGCGGTGAAGACCCGGGCGCCGTCGGTCCCGGCGGCACGCGCGAGAAAGACGTGGTGCTGCAGATCGCCCACCGCCTGCGCGACCGCATCAACCAGCAGCCTAATATGCGCGCCTACCTCACGCGCGACGCCGACTTCTTCGTGCCGCTGCACATCCGCGTGCAAAAAGCCAGGCGCGTGCAGGCCGACCTCTTCATCAGCATCCACGCCGACGCTTTCTTCACCGCGCGGCCGCAAGGCGCCAGCGTCTTCGCGCTCAGCGAAAAAGGCGCCTCCAGCAGCGCCGCGCGCTGGATCGCCGACAAGGAAAACTCGGCCGACCTGGTGGGCGGCATCAACGTCAAGGCCAAGGACGCGCAGGTGCAAAAAGCCCTGCTCGACATGAGCACCACGGCGCAGATCAACGACAGCCTCAAGCTCGGCAGCGCCATGCTGGGCGAGATCGGCAACGTCGGCAAGCTGCACAAGCCCAAGGTGGAACAAGCCGGCTTTGCGGTGCTCAAGGCGCCCGACATTCCCAGCGTGCTGGTCGAGACCGCCTTCATCAGCAACCCCGACGAAGAAGCCAAGCTGCGCAGCGACGACTACCAGATCCAGCTGGCCGATGCCTTGATGCGCGGCATCACGCGCTACTTCGCGCGCAATCCGCCGCTGGCGCGCAACCGCGCTGTGTAAGTAGTCGCAGGCGCGCGCCTGTTTGCCAAAAGTTACAAAGAAAGACCGCAGCGAGCCGACAGTTCACGGCGGCCTTCTCCTACAGTCCCCGGACACCCGCCCACCTACATTGAAGTCACAGGCAAAGCCCGGACTTCACCACACCGTGATGTCAGCAGCAAGAGCCTGAAACTCTTAGCAAAAGGTGAACAAAATGATGAATACGAAATTGATGATGTCGGCAGTAGCAGCAGCCGCCCTGATCGGCCTGACCGGTTGCGGCACCAGCCCGACCAATGCACAGATCGGCACCGGTGTCGGCGCCGTGGCCGGTGGCGTGGTGGGCAATGCCGTATTCGGCAGCACGCTGGGCACCGTGGGCGGCGCAGCGGCCGGCGCGCTGATCGGTAACGAAGTCGGTAAAAAACGCTGACCTCCCTCCGCTTGGGTTAAAAACCTGGCGGAGTCAAACGGGGTAAATCAGCGAGTTGAGGATCATCTCGCTGTCATACACGCAAAGACGGCTCCTGAATTTCAGTGAGCCGTCTTTTTGCGTGAGTTCGTCAATATAGCGGCCCACGTTGTAGACCTCGCTCACGCCGCCCGGCTTGGTGCGGAACACCGCGTAGTTCGCCTCGGCCTTGATGACGTCCCCGTCTTGCGAGACTTCATGCGAGAGGATGCGCGCCGGGCTCACGATGTGCCGCATGTAATACGGCCCGTGGTAAATGGTCTGCGTGACGCCGTAGACCCGGTCTTTCATCATGCCCCGGCTTTCCAGCGCCATCAGCGCGAGCGGCAGGCCGCGGTCGAAGTTCTCGCGGGCCTGCACCTTGTAGTGGCCCTCTTCCACGAAGAACTCCGGCCACTCCTCAAAACGTTTTTCGTCCAGCACCGCCGCATAGTCGGCGTTGAGCTGGTCCACCCGCATCTGCAGCAGCAGGCGCTGCAGGCCTTGTTCGCTCGCCGTGTGTTCACTCGCCGTCATAGTCCCATGACTTTCTTCCAGTAGGCATACATGCTGCGGATCAGGGTCTCGGTGACCATGTGCTCGGTCATCTCGGTGCCGGTGCCGCCCAGTTCGCACAGCGTGGCGCCTTCGCCGGCCTGCGTGAAGCCGGCCTGGCTGAACTCGATCACCTCGCCGTCGTCGGCGCTGACGAAGCCCGCCGGGCCGAACAGGTTGGCCTGGCGCAGGCGGCGCCGCGTCATTTCGGGCGTGTCGTCGGCAAAGCCGAAGTGCGTCCAGATGAAATCAAACTCGCCCTGCCCGCGCGGCACGATGTGGCGGGTGCTCAGCGAGTTGACCTGCTGCTGGATGATCAGGCTCGGAAACAGCGTGATCATGGTGACGGTGGGCATGATGTCGCTGCCGGGGTTCGAAGGATCGGGCACTTTCCACCAGGGCTCGGGCACCACATCCAGCAGGCGGTCGTCGTGCAGCGCCATATTGGCCTTGAAGGAGGTCACGCCCTCGGTCACGGCCGCGTTCTGCCCGCCCTCGTTACGGCGCGAAATCATCACGGCGTGCCGGCCTTCGCCGTCCATCACCATGCGGCTTTTCTGGTCGGCGCGCCACAGGCCGAAGGTCACGAACCAGGTATGCAGCAGGCCGGGGTGGTAGGGGTCCTTGATGTTTTCCATCATCAGCTTCCAGTTGCCCGGAATGCGCTGGCGGTTGTAGCCCAGCAGCGTCAGCTTGCGCGCGCCTTCGGGGCCTTTGAAGATGCGGTCCAGCCAGGGCATGATCTGCGGGCCCAGGTAGTCCTCCAGCGGCTCGGTGTCTTCGCTGAAGGTGGCGAACACCAGGCCGTGCAGCAGCGCCACGCGCAGCTTGGTCAGCCCGTGGTCTTTCAGGTCGAAGCCTTCGGGCATGCCACCGTTGACGCACTCGCCCTCTTTCACGCCGTCCTTGAAGGGCAGGCCCGCGAGGTCGCCGTTGAGCTTGTAGGTCCACTGGTGGTAGGGGCAGACGAAGCTGCGCGCATTGCCCTGGGGGTTCTGGCAAAAGCGCACGCCGCGGTGGGCGCAGCGGTTTTCCACCACGCGTATGCCGTGGTCGGTGGCGCGGTCTTTGGGCGCGATGCGGTCGCGCACCATCAGCACCTGGCGCTCACCGACGTGGCTGAGCTTGTAGTCGCCGACGTTGGGGATCTCGGCCTCCAGCCCCACGTAGCACCAGTGCGCGCCGTAAAAAATCCTGTCGAGTTCGCGCTGGTAGAGCTGCGCGTCGGTATAGGCCCAGAAAGGCACACGGCTGGAGCCGGGTTGGGTCCAGCGGGAGAGTTCAGCGGGAGACAGGGGCGGCGCGTTCATGGTTCCTCGCACGGTGAAAAGGCACGCACAAATAATACGCTTACTTATTACCCCGCAGGCCGCTTACGGCACAGGGTTTGTGCGGATCAAAACCTCAGCGTTTGGCGCCGGACTGGTAAAGACCCTCGATCTCCCCCGCAAAACGCGCCATCAGGTTGTTGCGCTTGAGCTTGAGCGTCGGCGTCATCAAGGCGTTTTCAATGGTCCACGCTTCCCGCGTCAGGTAGACGGCCCGCGGCATCGCGTAACGCGCGAAGTCTTTGGTCTGGGTTGCGATGCGTTCCAGCGCGAGCTTGTGCGCGGCCGGCTGCTGCAGGCTGGCCGGATCGTCGGGGTTGAGCGAGAGGCTGGCCGCCACGCGCCGCCATTCGGCCGCATTGACCACCACCACGCAGGCAATGAAGGGCCGGTTTTCCCCGACCACCAGCACCTGGTCGAACAGCGGGTCTGCGCCAATCGCCACCTCCAGGTCGCCAGGCGGCACTTTTTCGCCGGTCGAGGTCACGATGATTTCCTTCAGGCGCCCCATGATGCGGATGCGCCCGGCTTCTATCACCGCCTGGTCGCCGGTGCACAGCCAGCCGTCGGCCCTGAGCACGCGCGCGGTGTCTTCGGGCCGCTTCCAGTAGCCCTTCATGACCAGCGGGCCGCGCACCTGCAGTTCCTGGTTCTCGCTGATGCGCACCTCCACGCCAGACAGGGCCCGGCCCACGGTGGCGGGGTCGTTGTCGTCCGGGCTGTTGGACGCCACCACGGGCGAGGTCTCGGTCATGCCGTAGCCCTGCAGCAGTGGCAGGCCCAGCCCCAGGAAGCAGCGCGCCACCGCATGCGACAGCGGCGCGCCGCCGCTCACGGCCACGCGCACACGGCCGCCGAACTGCGCCAGCAGCGTGCGGCCCACCAGCCGCTGGAGAACCGGCTGCAACACGGGGTCCAGCCAGGCCCACGGGCTTTTTTCGGCCTCCGCCAGCGGCAGCCCCTGCGCCCGGCAGAACTGCCGCCAGCCCACCGCCTGCGCGGCCAGGAAGAGGCGCGTCTTGAATGGCGACGGCGCCAGCGTTTCCTGCAATTTCGCGAACACCCGCTCGTAAATGCGCGGCACCGAAATCAGCATGGTGGGCCGCACGGTCTTCAGGTCTTCGGCCAGCAGGGCCACCGAGCGCGCATAGGCCACGCAGCTGCCGGCGGCAACCGGCAGGTAGTAACCGGCCGTGCGTTCAAAGGTGTGCGACAGCGGCAGGAACGACAGGAACACGTCCTCCGGCAGCGGCGCCACCAACGAGACGATGGAGCGCACGTTGGACATGACGTTGCGGTGCGTGAGCATCACGCCCTTGGGCTTGCCGGTGGTGCCGGAGGTATAGACGATGGCAGCCAGGTCTTCTTCCCGAGGCGCGGCCAGGGGCCCCGTGTAGCCTTCCCCGCCCGCCAGCCAGTCGGCCAGCGAGACAAGACGCGGCAGCGCATCGGCGGCACCCAGAGCGTTTTCAGGCTCGGTCACCACCACGCAGCGCAGCGCGGGCAGGGCTGTTCCCACCGCTTCAATCGCCTGCCATTGGGACAGCGAGGACACCACCAGCACGCAGGCTTCGCAGTCGGCCAGGATGTAGGCAATGCTGCCGGCGTTGTCGATGGCGTGCAGCGGCACCGGCACATGGCCCAGCGACAGCGCCGCCTGGTCGATGCTGACGGCATTCAAGCCGTTGGGCAGCAGGATGGCGACGCTGGCGTGGGGTGGCAACTGCATGGCCGCGAGCGCCCGGCCCCAGCGAGCAACCCGTGTGCCGGCTTCGGCCCAGCTGGTGCTGAGCCAGCGGCCGGAGCCAGCATCAAACTCGCGGTAAGCCTCGCCCTGCGGGCTGTGCGCCACGCGAAAAGCCAGCAACTCCGGCAGCGTATGCACGGCGGCCAGTTCAAGAGGGGTGATGTTCATTCGGGGTTCCTGCCAGTCAGGGGACTGGCGCATGGGTTGTGATGATGCACACAGTTTGACGGGACTGCCCTGATCTGCATCAAGGCCTGTCCCGCAGCCATGGAATTTTCAGGCGCTGGTGCCGGTGGTTTTCCGCCGGGCTTTCCAGGCGCCAAACAGCACCAGCAGGCCGGGCACCAGGATCAAGGCCCAGATGATCTTGTCGAGATGGGTTTTGACAAACGGGATGTTGCCGAAGAAATAACCGACCGTCACGATGCCGCCCACCCACAGCGCGCCGCCCACCAGGTTGAACAGTGTGAACTTGCTGCGCGTCATGTCGGACACGCCCGCCACAAAAGGCGCGAAGGTGCGCAGAAAAGGCATGAAGCGCGCCGCGATGATGGTGACGCCGCCGTAGCGCTCGTAAAACGCATGGGCCTGGTCGAAGGCCTTTTTGTTGAACCAGCGCGAGTTCTCCCACTGGAAGACCTTGGGGCCCAAAGATCGCCCTATCAGGTAGTTGCACTGGTCGCCCAGCACCGCCGCCACAAACAGCAGGCCCACCGCCAGCGGAAAGCTCATCAGCCCCACGCCGCACATCGCACCCACCACGAACAGCAGCGAATCGCCCGGCAGGAAGGGCATGACGACCACGCCGGTTTCCACAAAGATGATGATGAACAACAGGGCGTAGACCCAGGCGCCGTAGCTGGTGACGAAAGCCTCCAGGTGTTTGTCGACGTGAAGGATGAAATCGATGAGAAAAGCGGCTAGTTCCATGGTCCTGATTCTGACATGCCCCAAATCCCGGCCATGGGCGCGGGCAAGCACGCCAATTGGGTGTCAGGCCTAAAATCATCCTGACATGAACTCAACGCCATCCACCCCCCGTCGTCCCATCCTTGAGCTGCCTGACGAACTGATCAGCCAGATTGCCGCGGGCGAGGTGGTGGAGCGGCCGGCCTCGGTGGTCCGTGAGCTGGTCGACAACGCGCTGGACGCCGGCGCGACCCAGGTCACGGTGCGCTTGCTGGCCGGCGGCGTGCGGCTGATCCTGGTGGAAGACGACGGCTTTGGCATCCCGCGCGAAGAGCTGCCCGTGGCCCTGCGGCGCCATGCGACCAGCAAGATCGCCTCGCTGCAGGACCTGGAAGCCGTGGGCACCATGGGCTTTCGCGGCGAGGCGCTGGCCGCCATCAATTCGATTGCCGACATGAGCCTGCTGTCCAGGACCGTGGACAACGAACACGCCTGGCAGCTGGACGGCCGCACCGGCGAACTCAAGCCCGCCGCGCGCAGCCGCGGCACCAGCGTGGAAGTGCGCGAGCTGTTTTACGCCACACCGGCCCGCCGCAAATTTTTAAAAACCGACGCCACCGAGCTGGCCCACTGCATAGAGGCCGTGCGCCGCCATGCGCTGGTGCGGCCCGACGTGGGCTTCGCCATCTGGCACGAGGGCAAGCTGGTCGAGCAGTGGCGCGCCGCCACCGGCGACGGCGCCCACGCGCAGCGCCTGGCCGACGTGCTGGGCAGCGAATTCGTCGAACAATCGGTCACCGTGAACTACGAAAGCTCGGCCCGCCGCCACGACGGCCAGCCCGCCGTGCGGGTCTGGGGCGTGGCCGGCATCCCGGACGCCGCGCGCTCGCGCGCCGACCAGCAGTTCGCCTACGTCAACGGCCGTTATGTGCGCGACAAGGTGCTGACCCACGCGGCGCGCAGTGCCTATGAAGACGTGCTGCACGGCCACCGCCAGCCCGTCTATGCGCTGTATGTCGAGATAGACCCGAGCCGCGTCGACGTGAACGTGCACCCGACCAAGATCGAGGTGCGCTTTCGCGACAGCCGTGAGGTGCACCAGGCGGTGCGCCACGCGACTGAAAACGCGCTGGCGATTCCGCGCTCCACCGTTGCGGCGGATGGGGGATTGGCCGGCACAAGCGCGGATGCCGCTCCGGAACCCAATCAGGCCTTTTCGCGCCAGGGGTGGGCGCAACCGGCCATGAATTTCGCGGCAAACGGAAGCAACGGCGGCAACCGGGTGTCCGACTTTGAAGCCATGTGGCCCACGCAGGCGGCAGGCCCGGCCCGTGTTGAGGCGGGCAACGGCTTTGCGCCTGCCTCTGCATATGCACCCGCAGCGCCCGCCAACGGCGCGTCAAACCCCGCCGACTTCATCCCCCTGCCTCCGGGCGACTGGCCGCTGGGCCGCGCGATTGCCCAGTTGCAGGGCATTTACGTGCTGGCCGAAAACACCCAGGGCCTGGTCATCGTCGACATGCATGCCGCCCACGAGCGCATTGTTTACGAACGCCTGAAGACGCAGATGGACGGCGGCGAAGGCGCCAGCCTGGCCAGCCAGCCGCTGCTGATCCCGGCCACCTTTGCCGCCAGCCCGCAGGAAGTCGCCACGGCCGAGGCCAGCGCCCAGACCCTGGCGACGCTGGGCCTGGAGATCACGCCTTTTTCGCCCAGGACCCTGGCGGTGCGCGCCGTACCCACCAGCCTGGCGCAGGGCGACGCGGTGGAACTGGCCCGCAGCGTGCTGGCCGAACTGGCCCAGCACGACGCCAGCACGGTGATACAGCGCGCGCAGAACGAGCTGCTGTCGACCATGGCCTGCCACGGCGCGGTGCGCGCCAACCGCAAGCTCACGCTGGACGAAATGAACGCCCTGCTGCGCCAGATGGAAGCCACCGAGCGCTCCGACCAGTGCAACCACGGCCGGCCCACCTGGCGCCAGGTCAGCATCAAAGAGCTCGATTCCCTGTTCATGCGCGGTCGCTAGGGCGGCCCCAGGCTGCCCGGCTTTTCACAACTTCACCGCGCGGAGACGGCCCGGAGGGCATACGGGCGCAAGAATTGCATGCTCTCGTTGTTACCCCTAGGGGAAACACCGCCCGCCTGAACTTTTCAGGCGGTATCCACTCAGTCATAACCATGAAACGCTGGCACTTCTTCGCAACCTGCTGCACGGCGCTGGCCATGCTGGCCGGTTGCGCCACCCTCGACGAGAAACAACGCACCTGGATCTTCCAGCCCAGCGACCGCACCTGGAGCGGCGGCTCGGCCGCCGCCGTGGGCATGGACGACGTCTGGGTCGACTACACCGCCGCCGACGACCACCCGGTGCGCCTGCACGGCCTGTGGCTGGCCAGCGACCGGCCCGATGCCGCCAAAGCGCCGGTGCTGCTCTACCTGCACGGCGCGCGCTACAACGTCACCGGCTCCGCGCCGCGCATGCGCCGCATGCAGGAACTCGGCTTTTCGGTGCTGGCCATCGACTACCGCGGCTTCGGCAAAAGCACGCAGGAGCTGCCTTCCGAAAAATCCGCCTATGAAGACGCCCGCGCCGCCTGGGACTGGCTGGCGAAAAAATACCCGGACCGGCCGCGTTACATCTTCGGCCACTCGCTGGGCGGGCCCATCGCCATCAACCTGGCCACCGAAGTGAACGACGAGCGCGGCACCATCGTCGAAAGCACCTTCACCTCCATCGCCGACGTGGTGAGCAGCTCCCAATGGGGCTGGATGCCGGTGTCGCTGCTGATCACCCAGCGCTTCGAGGCCGTGCGCAAGGTCGACAAAATCGGCTCGCCGCTGCTGGTGGTGCACGGCGGCGAAGACCGGCTCATCCTGCCCGACCTGGGGCGCAAGCTCTACGACGCGGCCGCCGAGCCCAAGCGCTTCATGCTGGTCGAGGGCGGCTCTCACCACAACGCCAACCTGATCGGGCAGCCGCAATACCGGCAGGCGCTGGCCGAACTCTTCGGCATGCAGTAGGCCGGCGGCCGGCACGGCCTGGCCCCCGTTCCCGCCGGGCAATCTGATACCCTCAGGCGGATGTCCGTCCCCTCCCCGTCCTCGCCGCAAACCTCATCCCTGCAGGCGGCCGCGCCCACCTCCATGCCGACCGGGCTGATCGTGCTCATCCTGTCGATGCTGCTGGGCATACAGCCCGTCACCACCGACCTCTACCTGCCCGCCCTGCCCGCCCTCACCGAAGGTTTCGGCGCGGCCATGTCGCAGGCCCAGCTCACGCTCAGCGCGCTGCTGCTGGCCTTCGGCACCTCGCAACTCATCTGGGGCCCGCTGTCCGACCGCTTCGGCCGCCGCCCCATCCTGCTCTGGGGCCTGGCGGCCTACACGCTGGCCTCCGTCGGCAGCACCTTCGCGCCGTCGATGGCCATGCTGATCGCCTGGCGCGTGGTGCAAGGCGCGGCCATGGGCGCGGTCGTCATGTGCGCGCGCGCCATCGTGCGCGACCTGTACCAGCCGCTCGAAGGCGCGCGCGTCATGTCCAAGGGCCTGAGCGGCCTGGGCGTGCTGGCCTGCATCTGCGCGCCGCTGGGCGGCCTGCTGTCAACGTTCTACGGCTGGCGCATCGCGCTGGCGGCGCTGGCGGTGTTCGGCGCCGCCACGCTGGCCCTGGTCAGCCTGCGCTTTGAAGAAACCCTGGCACAGAAGAACCCGCTGGCCCTGCGCCCCGGCACCTTGCTGCGCACCTGGCTCACCATCCTGCGCAATCCCACCTTTCTGGCTTTTTCGGCGTTGACGGCGGCCTCCTACGGCGGGCTGTTCACCTTCCTGGCCACCTCCTCCTTCGTCTTCATCCAGGTGCTGGGCCTGAGCAAGACGGGCTACGGCCTGGTGATGTTCTCGATGTGCTTTTGCTACCTCACCGGCACCTTCATCTGCCGGCGCCTGCTGCCGCGCTTCGGCGTGCGGCGCTCGGTGGCGATTGCCGCCTGCCTGAGCCTGGCCGGCGGCACCACCATGGGCGTGCTGGCCTGGGCCGGCGTGCAGAACGTCTGGGCCATCATGCTGCCTTATTACCTCTTCATGCTGGGCCACGGCGTGCACCAGCCCTGCGGCCAGAGCGGCGCCGTCGGCCCCTTCCCGCAGTCGGCCGGCGCGGCCTCCGCGCTCAACGGCTTTTTGATGATGCTGGTCGCCTTCGGCATGGGCGGCTGGCTGGGCACCCACATGGACGGCACGGTGCGTCCGCTGACGCACGGCGTCTGGTTCTGGAGCGCCCTGATCGCCACCTCGGCCTGGACCGTGGTGCGCAAATACGGCGAGCCCGCGCACGAGGCCGCCGCCAGGGCCTGACCATCACAGGGAAAACGTGAGCGTGCAATACCTCTGCATCGCCGGGCCCACCGCGTCCGGCAAGACCGCCGCCGCGATGGCGATTGCCCGGCGCCACGCGGTCGAAATCATCAGTGTCGATTCGGCCCTGGTCTACCGCGGCATGGACATAGGCACGGCCAAGCCCACGCCCGAAGAACTCGCCGCCGTGCCGCACCACCTGATCGACATTCGCGACCCGCTGCAGGCCTACAGCGCCGCCGAGTTCGTGGCCGATGCCAGGCGCCTGATCGATGAGATCAGCGCGCGCGGCAAGCTGCCGCTGCTGGTGGGCGGCACCATGCTCTACTTCAAGGCCTTGTTCGACGGCCTGGACGACATGCCCAAAGCCGACGCCGCCGTGCGCGCCGCGCTGGCCGATGAAGCAGCCGCGCAGGGCTGGCCCGCGCTGCATGCCGAACTCGCCCGCGTGGACCCGGCCACGGCCGCGCGGCTGGCGCCCAACGATTCACAGCGCATCTCGCGCGCGCTGGAAGTTTTCCGTGTGTCGGGCCAGCCCTTGTCCTTCTTCCACGCACAAGGCGCCGCCAGAAAAGCCGCCGCCGGCAATGACGGCATCGCGGCGCCGGTGCTCATCTCATTGGAACCGCAAGACCGTGCCTGGTTGCACGAACGCATCGCCCAGCGCTTTGACGCGATGCTCGCAGGCGGCTTCATCGAAGAAGTCAAAGCCCTGCGCGCGCGCGGCGACCTCAACCCCGACCTGCCCTCCATGCGCTGCGTCGGCTACCGCCAGGCCTGGGAAGCGCTGGACGGCGACTATCCGATGAGTGAGCTGCGCGACAAGGGCATCTTCGCCACGCGCCAGCTGGCCAAGCGCCAGATCACCTGGCTGCGCTCCATGCCGCAGCGCCAGGTGGTGACCTGCGACGGGCCCGAGGCTTTGCAACAGGTGCTGGACCTCGTCGACACCCAAACACAAACGCAGGCGAAAGGCCGCGCATGAACAACCTGCAGGTTCGGGGCCTCGCCAAACGCTATGGCGACGCGGTGGTCTTCAGCCATGTCACGCTCGACGTCGCGCCCGGCGAATTCGTCGCCATCGTCGGCGAGTCGGGCGTGGGCAAATCCACGCTGCTCAACTGCATGGCCGGGCTGGACAGCTGGGACGAAGGCACGGTGCAACTCAAGGGCCAGGACCTGGGCGCGCTCAGCGACGACCAGCGCGCGCTGCTGCGCCGCCGCCACGTCGGTTTTGTCTTCCAGGCTTTCCATGTGCTGCCGCACCTGGACGTCGCGCAAAACGTGGCGCTGCCCTTGCTGCTGCTGGATCAGCCCGACCCCGCCCGTGTGGAGGCCATGCTGGAAGCCGTGGGCCTGGGCGGCTTGGGCAAGCGGCTGCCGCAGCAGCTCAGCGGTGGGCAATTGCAGCGCGTGGCCATTGCGCGCGCCCTGGTGCACAAGCCCGGCCTGCTGCTCGCCGACGAACCCACCGGCAACCTGGACCCCGGCACCGCCGCCCTGGTGATGGACGCGCTGATCGCGCAGACGCGCGGGCAAGGCGCCTCGCTGGTACTCGTCACCCATTCGGAAGCCGCAGCCGCGCGCGCCGACCGCACACTGCATCTGAGTGCGGGCGGGATCCGGGCGGATTGAGCTGCTGAAGAGGCCAGATTCCATTTCTTCGACGAAATCATCGTCTCCCTTTTTGTCTCGGGCGGCGACAACTCCACCCTCACCCGCAACATGTTCAACGCCCTGCGCGAGCAGGTCGACCCGACCATTGCGGCGATATCCACCCTGATCGTCGCCAGCACTTCGTTGATGCTGGCGGTGACGCAGTTTGTTGGCAAACCGGAGCGGAGTGGATGAGGTAGCTAGAGCTTCCATGCCCCGGCAGAATGCGATGCGGCTCATGCGTGCGCGTCGGCCCACACATGAAGTGCTGCCGCAAGCTCACCGACGGTTGCGCTCCAGTCTCCAATAGCCGATTGCCGGAACAGCCGAATGCTCGGGTACCAAGGAGAATCCAATCTATCCAGCTGCCAGCGCCAGTCCGTTCCTGTTGCGGGCAGCAGCACCCAGCAGGGCTTATTCATGGCGCCCGCAAGGTGCGCAATGGCGGTATCCACACATATGACCAGATCCAGCTGACTCACAATCGCGGCACTGTCGGCAAAGTCCGCCAACTGTGCGCCCAGGGCCACGAGTGCTTGACCCGCCGGCGGCTGCGCGGCCTCGTCTTCGCCTTGTCCCTTTTGCAGGCTGATGAACACCACGCCCGGTACCGACCAGAGCGGTGCCAGGCTTGCAAGGCCCGGCAAGGACCGGTTAGCGTCATTTTTGTGTTGGGGATGGCCTTTCCATACCAGCCCGACTTTGCGCACTGACGCCGCAGGCAGGCGGTCACGCCACTGGACAATACGGTCCGGCAAGGCATGCACATATGGCAGCGGTGCCACAGGAATCGTGTCCGCCGTGGTTGCAAAATGCAGCGGCAGGCTCAGAGAAAAGGACCAATAATCATGGGCGGGAACCTTCGCCGGATCGGTCACAACCGCATCCACGCCTTCAACCGTCTCCAGCAGAGCTTGCAGAACCCGGTGACAAACCAATGTCAGGCGTGCAACACCCCGCGCCTTGAGCAAAGAGGCATACCGCACAAATTGGATGTAGTCGCCAAAGCCTTGTTCGAGCCAGATCATCAGAGATTTGCCGGCCAGCGATTCTCCTTGCCAGTGCGGATATGAAAGGGCGGGCACGTCGATTCCAAAGGGCACGAAACGCGACTCGTGCAGCGGCCATGCTTCAGGATATCTCTGCAAGAGCAAAAGGAGAATACTGAGATTGACGCGGGCTTCGGCATAGTCGGGCCTGAGGTCGATAGCGCGCCGGTATGCCGCCTCAGCCTCCGTCAGGCGCATGCCATCCTGCAGCAAAACACCCAGGTTGTTATGCGCATCGGCAAGGTCAGGCGCTAGCTCCAGAGCACAGCGGTATGCGGCCTCGGCCTCGACCAGGCGTTTGCTGTCTTTGAGCACCAAGCCCAAGTTGGTTTGGGCTTTGGCGTAGTGGGGCCTGAGCGCCAGAGCGCGCCGGTACGCCGCTTCAGCCTCGACCAGTCGCTTGCTGCTGTACAGGAGACGCCCCAAGTTGAAGTGGGCTTCGACGAAGCCGGGCTTGAGTTCCAGGGCGCGCCGGAACGCTAACTCTGCTTCTTCCAGTCTCCGGCTGTCATGCAGCAAAAGTCCCAAATTGTTGTGGCCCTCTGCAAAGTCGGGCTTGAGCTCCAGCGTGCGCCGGTAGGACACCTCGGCTTCGGCCAGACGTCTGCTGCCGTGAAGCAGATTGCTCAGCTTGTTGTGAGCTTCGACAAGGTCCGAATCGATCGTCACCGCACGCCGGTACGCAGCCTCAGCTTCCGCCAGGCGCCCGCCGTCCTTCAGCACATCGCCGAAGTTCTGCAGGAAATCCGCCCTCTCACTCACGGCAAGCGCTTTGCAGATCAGTTTTTCCGCCTCGATGAGATTGCCTGTTTGCCAATGCACAACGCCAAGCAGATGCAATGCCTCCGCATCGCCTGCATCGCGGCGCAATACCTGCTCATAACCGGCTTTGGCGGCATCAAGACGTCCTTGTTTATGAGCAGTGAATGCCGACTGAAAGGCTAAGGCATTGCTGGAGAGGAATTTTCCGGTGTTCATGGCAGAAGTGAGTAAAAGGACACCATGCTCTTCGCGTGTTCGGACATCCAGGGTTATGACGTATCAAGCGGCCAGTCCAAGGACACCGGGTTTGTGAGTAAAAATTGTGCTGACGCAAGGCCGGCACACCCGGGAGGCGCCGGTCTTCGGGCGGCGGGACGTCAAGTCAAACGGCCTGGATTGGTTCGACACAGCGCTCAAGACCAGTTGGCCGCAAGAACCGGTGCCAGACTTGTTTGCATCGCGGCGGCCAGTGTCGTCTGCCCCATCGCAGGCGGCGCAAAGCCGGCCATGGCTTGCACCAACGCATCGACCCGGCTGTCCTGCAACACCTTGCCGTCGCCGCTCCTGATCTGCTCGACGTGGTATTGGTTGCCCAGGTACCGTTGTAGCGCTCAGTGGTCTGGCTACCGTCAGCTTGGGGTAATACAACTTCGCGGCTGTGAAGGGAGCCGTCGCTGTTGTAAGTGCTGGTCGTACTGCGCAAGACCTGCCAAGTGCCATTGCGGTTGATTACTTCCTTGCTGCCATCGGCATATGTCAGGGTTTCAATTTTGGAGCCGTCGTCGAAGCTCTGTATGGCGCGGCCCGTGAGCGCGCCGGGATTATCGTAAGTTTTGGCATGTTGCAGCCGCGACTCAGACACGTATCCGCCGCTTTGCGGGCCGGCGTCAGGACCATACATGCCTTTGAAGGAGTCATGAATGGTGAGTGCTTGTCCGTTGTATTGCAAGGCCGCAGGTAACTCGGCAAGCGGAACGCCCGAGTTCTTCAGGAGGTTGCGTCCAATCTCCAGGGTTTTAAGGGCGATGCCGTTTTCCGTGTAGTAGCCAGCTATGTCGGAGTGGGCACCGGGAGAGCCCCACTGGTGCATGCGAGGATCATCGGGATTGCCGGGGTCCACGATACTGTCCAGGGTAAAAGCGCTGCGGTGTTCGTCTTCGGCATAGATTTGGTAGACCTGCAGGCCTGGTGTGGGGGGAATGCGTTGCAAGCTTTCCTGCCGGACTACGCCAGTAGCCACAGTGTCGTACAGCATGGCAACGCCCAGGTCGGCCGTCTCCGGCTGGACCAGATAGCGTGTGTAAGCAAAGCGCTCCTGGTTGCTAATCGGGTCTCTGCCCAGGCTGACACGGCTGCTGGTGTCGGGAATGCCGTTGTTCCAGACGGTGTTCAAAAAATCGCGCGCCGTGGCGGCGCCCCGGCTGAATCCTGTGGTGCCTATGGTGATATGCACATCGGGGTTTTGGTTGCAGGTGACTTGGAAAACCTCAGACGGCCAGTCTCATCTGGCGCGTGTACCCGTGCGTTCGAAGATCAAGGATTTGCGGCGGCTTGCTACCTTGCATCTGCAATTCAACGGGGACCGGTTGGAGGTTGTGCAAGCCCTCCACTATGAAAATCCGACGATTCTTGAATTCGAAAAACTGCCGCTTTATCCCTGAAACCGTACCAACAAATTGAACATCACGGAATCAATATGTCTACTTACATCCTTGGAACCGCTTCCAACGAGGCCGCCGCAAAACTCGAAGCACTTCGGCAACTTTCCCTTCAACAACAAGCGCAGGTGTTCAGTGCGAGCGATACGCGTAATCGCATGCTGTTCTTTGCTTTCGATGGCACGGGCAATAATAAAGACGATCCGTCGCTTGGTCTTCCCACCAATGTTGCTCATCTTTACAACGCTGCAAAGGCGGCGCTAGAAGATCCAGCGCATACAACTGGCCGCGCCTTTTATTTCAAGGGCCCAGGAACTCAAGACAACGCCGCTGCTTGGCTGATTGACACTGCCAGTGGTACCACGGTCCCCGCTACCGTAGCAACGGCCTATAAACAGTTGGTTGACTACGCCATCTCTTCTTGTATTGGCATGTAGGCGCCGTAATAAGCGCCACCTGTCTTGGCGCAGCCGCGCGAACAGTCTCGGTACTCCAGTGCACCATATAGAACAAGGACATCGGAAATGATCTCTACCCCTTTGTTCTCGACATTTATTCCATGCTCAACACTGCTGTGTTGGGCCGTGGCGCACGCATTCAATGCGCCAATCAACAGCACGGCAAAAGCGCATCGCATAAAAGACCAGAGTGCGCCGAGAGTGAATCGAACTTGCACCACCTTCGTGAAAAGTTCTAACGACGAAGCGCCCTTGTTATTGCCCGTATCGCCGAAAGCAAAGAACAGCATGCGATTGCGCGTATCGCTCGCATTGAACACCTGCGCCTGTTGTTGAAGGAAAATCTGCCGAAGCGCTTCGAGTTTTGCGCCGGCCTCGTTGGAAGCGGCTCCAAGGATGTAAGTTGACATGAAAGCAGCAAAGTCTTTACCCTGCCGCTTGGTGTTTCCAGCAATCGAGTTGATGCGTTCATAGTGTTTCCCTTGAGACGCTATTCCGAGGTTTTTCATATCGTGGACATCATTCATTGGTTAGGGGAACTGGCATGTGGCTAGGGCCGACTTTTGCGAAACGGAAATCTTGCTTTTCCGCCTCGCGTAACGAACTCTCCTTGCAGGGCTCCGTCAGGCTGGAGAGTGAGGGTCACGGGAGATTGATCACCAAGGAGAAACGTCACTACGTCGCCGTCTACGGTCGCCGTTACGCGCCGTGATCTGGCTGGCCGGGAATCAGTTGCTGGCGACGCGGTAATCATCACAACCTCATGCGCTGACTTGAATTCTTCAAAAATCAGCAACAGTTCAAACTTTTGAAGAAAACTGATTTGGCAGAGCCACCATCCAGACAGGGTGGTTGCCACGGTTCCAAATTCAGCTTTTGGAGGCTTGATTGCCAAGTCGGTAGGCAATTCATACCCCTGCAATGAAATTTTCCTTAGCTTCGACTCAAGCTCTTCCTCCTTTTGTCCGGGTCCCGCAGTGTTCTCCTGATTGAAGCGTTTCCTGGTTTCCGTTTCAAACTGACTAAACCTACGCGGGCTGTCTTCTAGAAGCGTTTGCAATACATCGGCACTGGCGCAGATGCGTGCCTTTAAATTCGGCTCACTCATCGGGCAAGTTTTGAGCCAAGCACTTTTCAAGCCAACGAGATCCGGAATCGCTCCAGCATCCTCCAGAACACGTCGGGTCATCTGGTATGGATTGCCGCCTGCGTGCAAACGATAGTAAGGTTGAGACCCATAAATCGAAACCCATGCAAATGGCTCATTCAGTGTTGCCGGATCACACGACCACATGGCCTGTCGCATACCATAGTTGGCGATCATCCATGCGGTGGCTTGGTTGGGTCCTTTTTCATTGATCGATGCTTTCACAACATCTGACTTGAGCAACTCCTCAGTAAGCCCTGGAAATCCATAAAAGGCCGCCAGCATCAAAGGCGTCGTTCCATGGGGTGCCCGCTCCAATAGGACATCGGCAGGAGGATTGCTGGATATAAGCTTGCTGAGAGCGTCTCGTGCTTTGAATTCGGCTTTTTCATAGTCAGATGCGCTTGCTGTGTTAGCACCGATCAGCTGTATCTGTTTTGCAAGTCCACTGATGATCTCGATCGCAGCATTCGAAGATGGCGTGAGCTGCGCTAGAGCCGGACCCATGACCATGCACCAGAATCCCAAGAGGATCGGTATACGTTTTGTGAGTGATGTGTTCATGGGCCTTATCCTAAAAATAGGAATAAGTTCAGTAGCCTCAAAGCGGGACAACGCTTGAGTCGAACTGATGGAGTTCAAGGCGTCAGGTTCTCCGCCTTCAACTTTTCCGCAATGACATTTGCAAAATCGTTAGCACGCTCCTCAAAGGGATCGCTATGCTTTTTCTTGGGTGGAACATCAAGCAATGCGGTCCAGATCTTTCGATGATCTCCAGCTGCTAAGTAGCCCCAGCAGTTGCGCAGGCTCATGGCTTGGGGCAATTCACCCTGGTAAGGGCTGACGTAGTACCAGTCGCCTTCCGTGGGCGGGGTGTAGCCGGGGTCGTCGGTGAAGTACACCACCCGGTGGGATTTGACCTGGCTGACGATGAACCAGGTTTTGAGCAGTGGTTGCATTGCAGCCTCATTGGCTATTTCAGCGAAATCGGGGCGAGTGTTCATACAAGGTCGTCTCCGTAGGGTTGATGTGTCGTGTCTTGATGCATTGCTTGTGCGGGGTCTATGCGGCCGGCGTAGTGCGCGTGAATGTCAAAAGCCAGCAGGCCCGATGACGAACTGGCGGCCACCAGCACGGCGCTTCCGGAAGCGTCCAGGCCGATGGCCGGCGGCTGGTGATAGCTGCCGGGGATGCGCCCTTCCCACACCTTGCGCTCCCTGGCCGGGTCGAACACCGCCAGATGGCCCTGGCGCGACAGCACCACCAGGAAGGCCCCGCAACATACGGGCTGCCAGCAACCCGGGCTGCGCAACCGGCCCAGCCAGCGCGTGGCGCCTGAATCAAGGTCAAAGGCGGTGAAGTGCCACTTGCCGTCCATGACAAACACGGATGTTTCATCGGCCAGCGGAAACTGGTGCCACAGGCCCTGGCCGTAGCGCCGGGTCCAGATCAGCTTGCCTGTGGCCGTGTCGAGGCAATGCAGCCGGCCGCGCTCGGTGGCGGCGTAGAGACGGCTCTCTCCCTGCACCGTTTTGACCAAGGGCTGGCCTCTTACCAGGCCGTCTGTCTTGAAGCGCCATGCCACACATCCGGAAGCCGCGTTCAAGGCCACCAGACTTTCGTCATTGCAAGGCGCCACCACCATGCGGGTAGCCGCGCAATAAGCCGCGGTACCCGGTGGCCACCAGGGATGCCTGTACTTCCACAGCAAACGGCCCGTCGCAAGCTCAAGGCACTGGAGGTGGCCGCAGGGCTGGCCGCCATTCCATTGCTCGGTATTGATGAAGATGCGGCCGCCTGCCTCGTCGAGGGTGGGGGTGGCGTGGATGCTGGAATCGATCTTCCAGCGCCATTGGACGATCCCCGTCCCGGCGTCCACCCGGGTCAAGGTTCCGTCGTAGCAGCCATACACGAGGCTGCCTTGCACGTGCTGCAGCTTTTGAACAATGCCTTTGTGCGGTGTTTCGAGGCTGGGCACGGACCAGCGGATTTCACCCGTGGCCAGGTCATGCTTCCACAGCGTGCTTTTCTCATCGGCGACAAACACGGCTCGATTTGCGATGACGGGAGCGCATTTGGTCGGGTAGGCCATGGACTTGTTCAAGCCCATGCGCCACCAGCGCGGGGTGTCGCCCACAAAATCGGGTGCGCCGCCTTTCATCAGCGGCGGCACCGCGTCATGGCAGTCACGGCTCAAGCCGATGTCGTGGCGCGTGAAGAGGCTCAAGACAGGCAACTGCGAGGTGCTGATCTGCCGTGATCCCATTGGCTCCCACATGTCGAAGAACAGCGCCAGGGCGACGATATCGAGCTTCACCGAATCTGCTTTAAGGGCCTCTCGCACCAGCGGCAGCGCGGAGCCCGCTTTCATGAAGTCGTCGAGCATGACCGCCCGCTTCCCGGCCGCCGATGCATGGTCGCCCTCTACCCAGCGCTTCTGGTTATGCGCCTTGCGTTTGTCGCGCACCATCAGGACCTGAAGCTCCACCCCATCGGCCAGGGCCGCCAGCGCGGTTGAATACAGCAAAGGCGAGGCGCCAAAACCCGGACCGATGAGGACCTGAGGCTGGTGCGCCTTGATCAGTTGCCACATCAGGCGGCCGGCCATTTCGGCATTGCGGCTCTGCGTCAGCATGCGCCTGAAATCGAAGACCAGTTGATCACTGAAGTAGACCGCCTTGTCCACGATCTGGCGACGCAGGAGGTTCCATTCCGGGGATTGCCGGATCAGTGACAAGTCGCCCGGACGCATGGCACAGGCCAAAGCGCTGCCCACGATCAAGCCAGATGTGCTTGGGATATTCTTCAAAACGCTGACACTCCCCTCGGCCCTTTAGTAGAGAATTTTTTGTTTGAGCGGGGCGGAGTTTATCGACGAAATAAGGCGTTCACCACACAAAAATTCAGCGTGAAAATTCACCCTCAATTACCCGACAAAGACTGTCCGCAGCAAGGCAAAGTGAACGACTGCCAAGCCATTTTGGTGATAAGAATTTTTTGATCCAGGATGGAATATCAGCCCTGATGCGCGCCAGCATTCAAGACGCTCCCGTGGCCGGGAAGACAAGCGCAGAAATTCCCGGCGGCGATATGCGTTGGCTGCGCTAGCGGCAAACAAGGCGAGCACACCAGCGCCGCGGCGGCCGGTTGACGGACTCCAACAGCAGGCCTATTCTTCAATGGCCCAGTCACCTTATTCAGGAGGTACACCATGTACAAGCGAATTTTGCTGGCTTACGACGGTTCCATATCAGGGCAGAAGGCCTTGCTGGATTGCCGCGACATCGCGCAGTGGAGCGGGGCGTCGCTGACGCTGATTGCGGTGATGCCGCTGCAGCGGCAGGTGGTCGCGGCTGAAGGCGTGATCTATGAGAAAAGCGTGATCGAGGAAGACAGGGACAAATACCGGGGCATCCTCAATGACGGCTTGCGCCGCCTGCTGGAATCGGGCCACGAGGCGCAGGGCGAGGTGTTGTACGGCGAAACCGTGGATGAAATCGCCCGCTACGCGCGGCAGCTTGAAGCCGACCTGATTGTGGTCGGGCACAGGCACCTGGAGGGCTGGGCGGCGCGCTGGTGGCGCGGCTCGGTGTCCAAGTCGCTGATCGCGCAGGCGCCCTGCAGTGTGCTGGTAGTGATTACCCGCTAAGCCTGCTGATCAAACGCCGGCCATGGCCGGCGTTTGATGCGGCTGCATCAGCGCGTGCCCAGCAGCTCCGCGTAACGCGCCAGGTCCACATTACCGCCGCTCACGATGATGCCAATGCGCTCGCCCTTGGCGGGCGGGGTTTCTTCGAGCGCCTTGCAGGCGCCGGCGAAGGACAGGCAACCGGTGGGCTCGACCACCATCTTCATGCGTTCGGCGAAAAAGCGCATGGTGTCCACCAGATGCGCATCGCTGACGGTGAGGATGTCGTCGACGTCGCGGCGGATGATGCCGAAGGTGTACTCGCCCAGGTACTGGGTCTGCGCGCCGTCGGCAATGGTTTTGGGTGTGGCGATGTGCACGATTTTCCCGCTGCGCAGCGACTGCAGGCCGTCGTCGCCGGCTTCGGGCTCCACGCCGTAGACCTTGCACTGGGGCGCGAGCGCGCGCGCCGCGAGGGCCGAGCCGCCCGTGAGGCCGCCGCCGCCCAGGCAGATGTAGAGGCGGTCCAGCGCGCCGGCCTCTTCGAACAGTTCCTTGGCGGCTGTGCCCTGGCCGGCGATTACGTCGGGGTGGTCGTAGGGCGGGATCAGCGTCATGCCGCGCTCGGCGGCCAGGCCTTTGGTGACCGCCTCGCGGTCTTCGGTGAAGCGGTCATACAGCACGACTTCGGCGCCGTAGCCGCGCGTGGCGGCCAGCTTGGCGGCCGGCGCGTCCTGCGGCATGACGATCACCGCGGGCATGCCCAGCATGCGTGCCGACAAGGCCACCGCCTGCGCGTGGTTGCCCGACGAGAAAGCAATCGCGCCGGCCTTGCGCTGCGCGGCGTCGAACTTGGACAGCGCGTTGAAGGCGCCGCGAAACTTGAAAGCGCCCATGCGCTGGAAGTTCTCGCACTTGAAGAAAAATTTGGCGCCCCAGCGCGCCTCGGCCGTGGCCGATTGAAGCACGGGTGTGCGGTGCGCGTGGCCTTCAATACGCGCGGCGGCGTCTATCACGTCCTGGTAGGTGGGCAGTTGCATGGGAGGTATCGGCTTTCCTTGAAATGAGGGGGTATGGAGGCGATGCGGGCACGGGGCCGGCAGCTGCGATTGATGATAGCCGAGGGCGGCGAATCAGGTGCGCCCAGTTATAGTCAGGATTGCCATGCCAGACATTCCCGCGCCGCCCCTGGACATCACGCCCAGCCACATCCCCGAAGACCTGGCGGCGGTGCAAAGTCTCCTCGACCAATCACGGCTTGAAGACGCGCAGGCCGCGCTGCAAGGCGTGCTGCGGCAGCGCCCGGATGACCTACTGGTGCGGGTGTTCTCGGCCTTGCTGGCGCGCATGGGTGGGCAGTTTGCGCAAAGCCGCGGCGAAGTCGACTACGCGCTCAAACTCAACCCGCAATTTTTCCCGGCCTGGATAGAGCTGGCCCGGCTGGAGCGCGCGACCGGCCGGCTCGCGGAGGCCGCTGAGGCTTATCGCCGCGCGCATGAACTGCTGCCGCAAGCCGTCGATGGATTGCTGGAATGGCATGCGCTGCTGTATGACACCGGCCGCCACGCGGAGTCCCTGCCGGTGATCGAGCTGCTGGCCGAACGCCAGCCGGGTGACGTGGCTGTCAGCCTGCACCGCGCCTCCACCCTGCAGCAGCTGGATCGGCACGCCGAGGCGGCGGCCATCTACGAGCCGCTGCTGGCGCACGCGCCGCAGTTCCCCTTGCTGCGCAACAACTACGCGGCCGCGCTGATGCACACCGGCCGGCAGGACGAGGCCCTGGCCCTCTTTGAGCAGGAGGTCGCGGACCATCCCGGCAACGCCCTGGCGCGCGTGAACCTCGCCGCGCTGCTGCGCACGCGCTTCGACCTGGAGGGCGCCGAAGCGCAGTTGCGCCAGGCCTGCGCGCTGGCGCCCGGCTACGCCATCGCGCACAACAACCTGGGCCTGCTGCTCAAGGAATCCCAGCGCTGGGACGAGGCCGAAGCCTGCTTCAGGCATGCGCTGGCGCTTGACCCCGGCTACCCGGGCGCGCGCTGGAACCTTGCCATGCACAGGCTGCTGCTCGGCGATTTCGTCGAAGGCTGGCCGCTGCATGAGGCGCGCTGGAGCGGCTCGCCCGAGCTGCGCCGCCTGCCCTCGCTGCTGGCGCAGCCGCGCTGGCAGGGCCAATCGCTGCAAGGCAAGACGCTGCTGGTGTGGGGCGAGCAAGGCATTGGCGACATCCTGCAGTTCGCGCGCTACCTGCCGCGGCTGGCCGACGCCGTGCATGCACAAGGCGCACGCCTGTTGCTGTGCGCCTTCAAGCCCGCGCTGGCACTGCTGGAGCACAGCTTCAAGGATGTGCTGGACGGGCCCGTCCTCGATGACCAATTGCCTTTGCCGCCCTTTGACCTTCAATGCCCGCTGCTCTCGTTGCCTTTGCACCTGGGCCTGGGCGCGGACGACATGGCCGTGCCCATGCCTTACCTGCGGCCCGAGCCCAGCCGCGTGGCGCATTGGAAAACCCGCCTGGCCGGCGACCGCAAGCTGCGCGTGGGCCTGGCCTGGAGCGGCAGCCTCACGCACCAGCGCAACCCGCTGCGCGCCGTGGGTATCGACGCGTACACCCGCTTCGCCGACGTGCCCGACGTAAGCTTCTACAGCCTGCAGTTCGGCGCGGCCGACGATGTGGCACTGGCCCGCGCGGCCGGCCTCCAGCTGACTGACCTGACACCGGAGATGGAAGACTTCAACGACTCGGCCGCCTTCATCACGCAGCTGGACCTGGTCGTCAGCGTCTGCACCTCCACCGCCCACCTGGCCGGCGCGCTGGGCGTGCCCTGCTGGGTGCCGCTGGACGTGAACCCGCACTGGGCCTGGCTGCTGGAGCGCGAGGACAGCCCCTGGTACCCGCGCACGCGATTGTTCCGCCAGCGCCGCTACCGCGAGTGGGAACCCGTGCTGCAAAACCTGCACGCGGCGCTGCGCCAATGGGCGCAAGGCACACGGCCGCAAGCGCGCGGCTGAGACGGAACCACCACCCATGCTCGCCCTGCTTTCCACTTTTTCCTGGCGCGAGCTGCAGCACCACCCGTGGCGCAATGCCGCCGCTGCGGCGGCCGTGATGCTGGGCGTGGCGCTGGCGTTTTCGGTGCAGTTGATCAATGCCTCGGCGCTCAGCGAGTTTTCGCAAGCCGTGCGCGCCGTCAACGGCCAGCCCGACCTGGAGCTGCGCGCCGTGCAGGGCGGCTTTGACGAGAGCCTATATCAGCGCGTGGCGGCCGACCCGCAGGTCGCGCTGGCCAGCCCGGTGCTGGAGGTCAGCACCTATGCGGTTGCGGAGTCCACAGGTGGCAAGGCCGAACGCCTGCCCCTGCGCATCATCGGTGTGGACGTGCTGGCCGTGGCCGCCATGGCGCCGGCCCTGATGCCGGTGCCGTCTTCGGGCGCCGAACGTTTTGCGCTGTTCGCGCCCGGCACGGTGTTCCTGAACCCAGCCGCGCGCCAGCTGTTCAGCGGCCCCAAGCTGCGCCTGCAAATCGGCCTTGAATTGCGCGAGGTGAGCGTAGCCGGCAGCGTGGGCGCGGGCGGCGGGCCGCTGGCGGTGATGGACATCGCCGCCGCGCAAGACCTCTTCGGCAAGGGCGGCCAGCTCTCGCGCATCGACGTGCGGCTCAAGCCCGGCGCCGATGCGCAGCGTTTCATCGCCTCGCTGCAGCTGGCGCCCGGCATCACGGCCACCGCGCCGGGCGATGCGGCCGAGCGCGTGAGCAACCTCTCGCGCGCCTACCGCGTGAACCTCACGGTGCTGGCGCTGGTGGCGCTGTTCACCGGTGCCTTCCTGGTCTTTTCGGTGCTGTCACTCAGCGTGGCCAAACGCGCGCAGCAATTCGCGCTGCTGGGCGTGCTGGGGCTCACGGGCCGCGAGCGCCTGCAACTGGTGCTGGCCGAGTCGGTGCTGCTGGGCCTGGTGGGCAGCGTGCTGGGCATCGCGCTGGGCACGGCGCTGGCCGCGCTGGCGCTGCGGCTGCTGGGCGGCGACCTGGGCGGCGGCTATTTCTCGGGCGTCGCGCCCAGCCTGCAGTGGAACGGCGCGGCGGCATTGACTTACGGCGCGCTGGGCGTGCTGGCTGCGGCCGTGGGCGGCTGGTGGCCGGCGCGCGCCGCGCAAAAGCTGCCGCCCGCGCAAACCCTCAAGGGCCTGGGCGCCCGCGCCAGCGGCGGCAAGGGCCACTGGCTCAGCATCGCGCTGATAGTGGCAGGCGGCCTGCTGGCGCTGGTGCCGCCGCTGTTCGGCATTCCGCTGGCGGCCTATGTGGCCGTGGGCCTGCTGCTGGTGGGCGGCATCACCGCCCTGCCCTGGCTGATCGCGCTGCTCTACGACAGGCTCAGCCCGCACGTTGCCAACCGTCTCTTGCCGCTGCTGGCGGTAGAGCGCGCGCGCCGCGTGCGTGAAAGCGCAGCCGTGGCCGTGAGCGGCGTGGTGGCCTCGCTGAGCCTGGCGGTGGCGCTGACGGTGATGGTGGCGAGCTTTCGCGAATCGGTCACGCGCTGGCTGGACGTGGTGCTGCCGGCAGACCTCTATGTGCGCACGGCCCTGGGCAGCTCGGCCAGCGACACGGCGTATTTCTCGCCGGAGTTCGTGCAGGCCCTGGGCACTCTGCCCGGCGTGGCGCGTGTGGGCGCGGCACGTACCGTGCAGCTGCTGCTGGACCCGGCCAGACCGGCCGTCACCTTGATCGCGCGCCCGCTGGACGACCCGGCCACCGCGCTGCCGCTGGTGGGCGGCTTGCTGCCGGTGCCGCCCGGGCACGTCGGCATCTATGTGAGCGAACCTATGGTGGACCTGTATGGCGCGCGCCCGGGCACCGTCTTTCAGCCCCTCTCGCAGTCGCTGCAAGCCACACCGGGCACGGCAACGCCGCCGTTTTATGTGGCGGGCGTCTGGCGCGACTATGCGCGCCAGTTCGGCGCGATTGCGATGGCCCGCGCCGACTTCGAACGCCTGACCGGCGACCACCGCGCCAACGACCTGGCGCTGTGGCTGGACGGCAGCGCGGGTGATGCCAATGTGCAGCAGGGCGTGCGCGCCCTGGCCGAACGGCAGTCGGGCGCCGGCGCGCTGCTGGAGCTGGCCTCGGTCAGCGAACTGCGCGCGACCTCGCTGAAGATTTTCGACCGCAGCTTCGCGGTGACCTACTGGCTGCAGGCGGTGGCCATTGCCATCGGCCTTTTCGGGGTGGCGGCCAGCTTCAGCGCGCAGGTGCTGGCGCGCCGCAAGGAGTTCGGCCTGCTGGCGCACCTGGGCCTGACGCGGCGGCAGATCCTGGCCGTGGTGGCCGGCGAAGGCGCGGCCTGGACGCTGATAGGCGCGCTGGCCGGCCTCACCCTGGGCCTGGCGGTATCCACCGTGCTGGTCTACGTGGTGAACCCGCAGAGCTTTCACTGGACCATGGACCTGATGGCGCCCTGGCTGCGCCTGGGCCTGCTGTGCGCGGCCGTGGTGGCGGCCGGCACGCTGACCGCCTGGCTGGCCGGGCGCGCCGCCGCCGGCAAGGACGCCGTGCTGGCGGTCAAGGAAGACTGGTAGCCAGGGAGCGAACGGCTGGGTACACGCCCCCGTGCCGTCCTACAGGGGCCGGGGCCGGTTTCCCACGTTGCGCGTCCCGTCCGCGCCCCAGACTGTTCCCATGACGATTCGACCCAAGCCCGAGTCTGGCACACGCCCCCTTCTTTTATCCCTTCACGCATGGGAGCACGCGATGAGCAACAGCACCCCCTCCACTATGAATACCCATAACGCTTCCCGCACCAACACCCACGCGGGCTCCGCAGCTTCGTTGACGTCCTTGCCGCCGCGCATGACCACACGCCTGGCCCACGGCGTGCTGGCCACCCGCAACGAGGACGGCAGCGTCACGCTGGAGATGCCGCAGCCGCTCACGCTGCAAGCCGAGGAACTGGAAGAGCTGGTCACGGACCTGGCCGGCATGCGCGCCGAACTGGATCCGCCCTATCCGCTGGACTGCCCGCCGCTGTGCGCGCTGGAGCCCTGCTACACGCCGCGCCACTGGGTGGCCTGCGACCCGATGACCGGCAAGATCCTGCTCTTCATCCGCCATCACCTGTTCGGCTGGCTGGGCATTGTGCAGACGCCGGAAGGCGCGCTGGAGATGCTCAAGTCGGTGGCCGCCGAGATGAAGCAGCTGGAAATGTCAGAACGCAACCCGGGCCAGGGCCTGCACTAAAGCGCCTGGAGCGTCCCGCTGCCCCTGTGCGCTCACCATGCAGGACGCCGCCCGTTTCATCCTGCTGTACCTCGTGATGCCGGCCTGGCTGCTTGCCGGCATGGCGGACTGGGCCTGCCACCGGCACACCGGCCTGGAACGCACCACGGGCGTCAAGGAATCGCTGCTGCACCTGCTGATGATTGCGCAAGTGGGCCTGGGCGTGCTGGCCGTGCTTTTCCTCGAGATCAACTCGGCCGTGTTATTGCTTCTGGCGGGCTTGCTGGTTGCTCACGCACTGACCAGCCATTGGGACCTTCATTACGCTTCGGGCAAGCGCTTCGTCGGCGCCTTTGAGCAGACCATGCACGCTTATCTGGAAAGCATTGCCGCTGGTGGCTTTCGCCTTGCTGGCGGCCAGCTACTGGCCGCAGTTCACCGCGATCTTCGGCGCGGCCGGATCGGCGCCCGACTGGCGCTGGGCCTTGAAATCCGAGCCGCTGCCGGCATCCGTCATCACGGTACTGCTGGCCGCCTCGGCCGTGTTCGGCTTCGCGCCCTACGCCGAAGAGTTTTACCGCAGCCTCAAGGTGCGAAAAACTGCCTCACCACGTCACATGCCCTTCGGCCGCTAAGGGTTTCGCGCGCTTTGGCATTCATTGCTCCCGGGCCCCGCGCCACCCCGGAAACGAAAGAACTAATAAAGCGAAAAAACGAAGCGCTTAGTTTTTTCCAATGCCGGCGCCTTGCCTGCAAGGCGCTTTCTTTTGCTTACCTATCCACACGCTTTTGACCCGCAATTGTCATCACGGCGCTGCCGCGCGCTTCTACCATGGAGGCATCACCCCCAGAAATCAATCCAAGAGGTCTTCACCATGGCAACCCTCAAAGCACCGCCACATGACTACCGCATTGAAAACGTCGACGCGGCCAACGGCAGCCTGTTGCCGCCCAGCAGTTCCAGGCATCTCTTCGCCGATTACTCCCTGGCCGTCGCGGTCGCCGTGAAAAGCGTGGCCGACCCCACGCGGCAGGAAGTCCGCGTGGTCCACATCCCCAGCGGCGAAGTGGTCTTCAGGACTTCCGCAGGTCAGGCGTTTTGAAGCCTAACGCTGGCCGCGAAATGGTCATACACCACCGCGATTCTTCTGAGGTGGCGCGATTCGGCATGCGCCAGCAGCCACAGGTCTGACTCGCAGCCCTCCAGCGTACCGCCCAGCGGAACCAGCGCCGGTTCACCTTCCAGCATGAAGACGGGCACGATGCCCACACCCAGCCCCGCCTTGATCGCATCCATCACCCCCACGATGCCGTCCGCGTAATGCCGCGGCGCGACCTTGGGCAACTGCTTGCGCCGCCACAGCACCGAGGGGTGCTCCGGCAAGGATTCATCGGGCGCAATCCAGTCAAAGCCGCCCAACGCATCCGGCGCCGCGGCTTTCTTCGCCGATGACAGCGCCCTGGCCTGCGCCTTCAAACCGCACACCACAAAACGCACGGTGCCCAGCTTGCGCCCCACCAGGTGGTCGGGCGGCTTGCGCGTGGCGCGCAAGGCCAGGTCGGCATCGCGCCGGCTCAGGCTGGCCAGCTCGTTGCCGGTCCGCATGTCGAGTTGCAGCAGCGGGTGCTGCGCCAGCAGGGGTTTCAGCGAAGGCAGCACCAGGCCGCGCAACACGGCGTCGGTGGTGGTGAGCCGCACGCGGCCGGCCACGCCCTCGTGCGGCCGCTGGGCGCTGGCCCGCGCGGCCTCGAGTTCGGCCTCAATGCGCTCGGCGTGCTGCGCCAGGCCCAGCATGGGCTCTGTCGGCAGGTAGCCCAGGCGCGACCTTTCAAAGAGGCGCTGGCCCAAGCTTTTTTCAATGCGCTGCACCGAACGGAACACCGTCGATGCGTCGGCCCCCAGGCGCCGCGCGGCCTCGGCCAGCGTAGCGCCGCGCACCAGCGCGAGCAGGGTTTGCAGGTCGTAGGCGGTGAGCGCGTACTGCGATTTATCTTGCGGCTTCTCTTGCATTTTTGCAATGGATGTTTTCATGATCGCCAATTTACATTGTTTTCCTGCAAACATAAAGTAGCGACTCCTTCAACTTCATGCCCTTTGCCGGGCACTCGCACCATGACGACAAACACTTCCGAGACCCTCGCAGCCAGCCACGGCGCCACGCTGCTTCGCATCGCCCTGGGCACCATGTGGATCACCCATGCGCTGCTGAAAATTTTCGTCTTCACGCTGCCCGGCACGGCGCAGTTTTTTGAATCGGTCGGCCTGCCCGGCTTCATGGCCTATGCGGTGGTCGCGGCCGAGCTGGCCGGTGGCGCCGCCTTGCTGCTGGGCTTTTACGGACGCCAGGCATCGCTGTTGCTGGCACCTGTGCTGGCGGTGGTCGTCTGGGTGCACTGGCCCAACGGCTGGGTGTTCACCAGCCCCAAGGGCGGCTGGGAATATCCGCTCTTTCTGCTGGTCGCCTCGCTGGCCCAATGGCTGCTCGGCGACGGCGCCTGGGCCGCGCGCCGCAGCCGTCTGCTGGTGCCGCGCTGATGCGCTACGAGAGGATTCAACACCATGAAACTCACCCTCATCAGCCACAGGCTGTGCCCCTATGTCCAGCGCGCGGCCATCGTGCTCGCCGAAAAAGGCGTGGCCTTTGAGCGCCGCGACGTGGACCTTGCGAACAAACCGGACTGGTTCAAGGCCGTCTCGCCGCTGGGCAAGACGCCGGTGCTGCTGGTGGACGGCGATGCGATATTTGAATCCGCCGTGATCTGCGAGTACCTGGACGACACGCTGCTGCCGCGACTGCACCCCGGCGATGCGCTCAAGCGCGCGCAGCACCGGGCGTGGATGGAATTCGGCTCGAGCGTGCTGAATACCATCGCGGCTTTTTACAACGCGCCCGACGCGCTTGCCCTCGAAAGCCGCCGTGCAGAGCTTGCGGGCAAGTTTGCACAACTGGAGGCTGTGTTGCCGGCGCAAGGCCCTTATTTTTCAGGCGACAGTTTCAGCATCGTCGATGCGGTGTTCGGTCCCGTGTTCCGCTATTTCGATGTGCTGGAGAGCGCCGGTGAAACGGGGTTCTTTGAGAAATCACCCAAAGTTCGTGCCTGGCGCGCCATCCTCGCGGCGCGCCCGTCAATCCAGCAAGCCGTAGGTAGCGCTTATGCCATAGAGCTGCACCACTTCTTCCTGGCCTGCGGCTCTGAACTCTCGCGCCGCATGGTGGAGCATGACGATTGAGCCTGATGCTATAAAGCGGATGGTTGCTATCGGCCAGAAGGAGACATTACGCTAAGGGAGATTGATATGGCCTTGTGCACGCCGTTGAATGAATGTCCTATTTGCCACAAGCCAATTGGAGAAAACACCGAAGTTATTGGGTTCCCCGATCTGGTGCCGATGTTCAGTCAGTTCGACGGCGATTTTTACGACTCATGTGCCCATCAAGCCTGCCTCGATTCATGGCCGAGACGTGATGAGTTCGTGGCCTACTTTAACAAGTTGGTTGCAGAGTCGTCCTTATCGAAATCGTGGCAACTTCACGTGCTTGCGAATGGCCGGGTTGTCTACGAGCGGTCGCTTAAATAGTCTTAGGTTCGCGGCGCGCAATGACTGCTTTGGGCCCGAAGCGGACCTACTGGTGGGCCTCAATCACTTCTGAGACGACCAGCCGTAGACATTTCAATTGATTTTCGTCAAGCGCTGAGTTGAAAAGCACGAGGGACTCCAACCCCGGAACAGAAGCGATGGCATGCAGTACGGGAAATGTAAGGCCAGATGGGGTCAAGGCAATTTGCTGGACCCCAGTTAATTGGGTGAGCAGTAGTGCCGTATCGTCGGCAATTGTGCCGTTCATGAACGCGACTGTAAAAATTTCCGCATCCCAAACGTACGCACCACCCAAGCCCTCCACCTGATCAAGGATTTCTTGGTTCCTGGAAGTTCGCTGTGCGTCCATTTTTTGCTACTCCTGTGATGTCCGCTTTTGGCCGATATACATCATATTTCCGCCGCGAAAACCATCTAATCGCATTCCGTAATCTTGGGAGAACACCCAAGCACCGGAAGGAGGTCGAGCAGACGATCCAACAGGTCATTCTTCTTATTTTGCCTTTCGCCGGCACCAATCCAGGCACATCTAAAACTCACCGTCAGGTCCATTGGCTGCTCACCCATCCAACATTTGATTTGAACCAAGGCGTCGTTTGTACCGGAAATATAAGGCCCCTGCGAATCGCTGTCCCCTCTACGCCAGGAGAATTCCGGAAACTGGGTTGCGAACGCACCACATATCATTTCCTCGTCGAGCCGAGGTTCGAATTCGATGGTTAAAAAATCTTTCATTTGCGAGTGCATTTGACGAATGTCCGCTTTTGGCCGAAAGCTGTCATCTTACCGACGGCTGCAATGGGCCCAAAGCTGCCGGTCGCCCTGCTTCAGAGCAGTTGGGTAAAAGAAGGTTTCGACGTCGCCTTACCAGCCGACGTGTGCGAAGCCGCCCTCATGGTGAAAGACGCTGAGGGCAGCGATCTCGTGCCATAAAAAGATGACGTCCCCATCAAATATGAACTGGGACGACTGGTTTACCCTCAGGCGCAACTCATCGACGGGACACTGCATTAACTGCCCATCGATGAAGCTTTCGTCAGTTACAACAAGGACCTGACCCGTTGGAAGCACCTTGTCCGCGAAGATCAGATCGAATAGCTGACTCTTACCGTCCCGTGCATCGAGGTCGGGCCAGGCAGTGATGGTTACGAAGTTGTAGGGGATGCCGGCGCGATCAGCCGCTTCGAGGATCGCATCGGGTTGCAGGTTTGCACCAGGAACTACACGATTCAACAGTTCTAGCGAATGCGAGAGAGGATTAGTGGTCATGTTGTTGTGACGCAGTTGGGCATGTCTGCTATTGGCCGAAAGCGGCCGTTAGCTATTAGACTTGATTCTCTGCCCTTCTCCGAACTCCTCATCGGATGAATCGCTTCGGGCATAAAAAAACCCTCCGATTAGGGGAGGGTTTGCTTAACATCACAAAGATCGTAGTGTTTTAAAGACGGGTTCTATGAGACAGAGTTTTCATAACGAGCCCGGAATACATATCGTGGAATATTTCATCATGTCCGCTTTGGGCCCAAAGCAGACATGAAAATTGCGCCGCGCCGCATCAGCGCCTTGACCTGCGGAGACCGGACGCTCGCTCACGCCTGACGGAAGGTCGCCAGGATCGTGAGCAGGTTGCGCGTGGCGCCGTCCAGCGCATCGGGTGGCCGGTGCACCATGGCCGTGTGGCGGGTCAGCGCGGGTTTGAGCGGCAGCAACTGCACGTCGTGCAACACGGTGGGCTCTTCCTGCGATTGCTCCCTGGGCAGCACCGCCGCGCCGTAGCCGGCAGCCACCAGGCTCTTGATGGCTTCGGAGTAGTTGAGCTCGATGCGCGCGCGCGGCGTGAAACCCGCGTCGGCAAACCAGGCCATGGTCATGCGGTACATGTGGGTCGGCGTTTCGTTGAAGATCAGCGGCTTGCCGGCCAGCCAGGCGGGCGTGGCGTGTTTCGGCGCCTTCCATCGCCTGGGCACAAAGGCCATCATCGGGTCGCTGCGCCAGGGCGTGACCACCATGCCGCGCTGTGCGGGCGGCGGCGTGGCGACCAGGCCCACGTCCAGCGTGCCCTGCAGCAGCCGCTCCATGGTGTCGGCCGAGCCCAGGATGCTCACCTCGACGTCGATGTCCGGGTGGGCCTGCTCCATGGCTTTCAGCACCTGCGGCAAAAAGTAGACCAGCACGCCGGTGGTGGTGCCCAGACGCACGCGGCCGGTGCGGCCCTCGACGTGGCGCTTCACCGCATCGACCGCGTCGTCGGCATCGCGCAACAGGCGGCGCGCCCGCTCAACCAGTACGGCGCCCGCCGGTGTCGGCTCCACCTTGCGGCCGCCGCGCACCACCAGCGGCGTGCCCAGCCGGCTTTCGAGCTCGCTCACATGCAGGCTGACGGTGGGCTGCGCCAGGTGAAGGCCCTGCGCCGCGGCGGAGAAAGTGCCCAGGTCGGTGATGGCGACCAGGGTGCGCAGCTGGTCCAGGTTCAATTCACGCATGGAAGGTGCCTCATAACATGCCTCATCAGGAATACTGATAGTTTGCATCAGGAATCTCAACTTCCACAATACCGGAATAAATTGCACCATGGGCGCCTGGCTTCATTCACACCCCCACACCCCGCAAGGAGTACCCCATGCCTTCCGCCGCCATTCCAACCGTCACCCCGGCTTTCAGGCTCGCAGGCGGCCTGCACCCTCTCACGGGCCTGCGCAGGCTGGTGCGCCGGCTCGGTGGCGCATGGTTCAGGGAAGCTCCGCGCGGCGGCGCGACGGACGGGCCTGCACCCACCCGCCTGCAGCGCGACGAACTGATGGCCATGAGCAGCCATGAGCTCAGCGATCTGGGCATTGGCCGCAGCGAGATCCCTGCCCTGCTTGGCGAGCCTTCGTCCTGGCGGTCCAGCCGGTACTGAAGCCCCGCCTCGCCGGCATTGGCGGCAACTGGGCTTGCTGCGAGAATCGGGGCATGACAGCCCCAACCTCCGGCAGCCCCTGGCTCAGCGCCGCCATCGCCCGCATTGAAGCCGACTACAAGCGCAGCGCCGACACGCACCTGATCCCCCTGCCACTGCCGGAGTTCGCCGCGCGCGGCATCGACTTCTACCTCAAGGACGAATCGACGCACCCGACCGGCAGCCTCAAGCACCGGCTGGCGCGCTCGCTGTTTTTGTATGCGCTGTGCAATGGCCTGATCCACGAAAAATCGACCATCGTGGAAGCCTCCAGCGGCTCCACCGCGGTCAGCGAGGCCTACTTCGCGCGCTTGCTGGGCCTGCCCTTTATCGCGGTGATGCCGCGCAGCACCTCGCCCGAAAAAATTGCGCAGATCGAGTTCTACGGCGGGCGCTGCCACTGGGTGGACAGCGCCGTACAGGTGTATGACGAGGCCCGCAGGCTGGCGCAGGAAACCGGCGGCCACTACATGGACCAGTTCACCTATGCCGAGCGCGCCACCGACTGGCGCGGCAACAACAACATCGCCGAAAGCATGTTCAGCCAGATGGCACGCGAGCGGCACCCCGTGCCGCGCTGGATCGTGGTCGGCGCGGGCACGGGCGGCACCAGCGCCACCATTGGCCGCTACGTGCGCTACCAGCGCCATGACAGCCGGCTCTGCGTGGCTGACCCGGTGGGCTCGGTGTTTGCCGCCTACCACCGCAGCGGCGACGCCAGCCTGACCGGCGTGGGCTCGCGCATCGAGGGCATAGGCCGGCCGCGCGTGGAGGCCAGCTTTATACGCACGGTGATAGACCGCATGGTGGAGGTGGCCGACGTGGATTCGCTGGCCGCCATGCAGGCGCTCTCGCAGCTGCTGGGCCGCCGCGTCGGACCGTCCACCGGCACCAACCTGGTGGGCATGCTGACGCTGGCGCACGAGATGCTGGCACGCGGCGAGCAGGGCTCCATCCTGTCGCTGCTCTGCGATTCGGGCGAGCGCTACCTCCCGACTTATCACAATGCCCAATGGGTGGACGAGAAGATGGGCGACTGCACGGCCGCCCAGGCGCACATCGCCCAACTCATGCGGCCCGCGCCCGCCGCCTGAAGAAGCCCATGCCGCTGCCACCCAAGCGCCCCTCGCCCGCCCTGCTGCCCAGGCGCGGCCTGCTGCTGGCCGGCGCCGCCTTGGCCGGATGGGGCGCCGGCGCCGGGCCGGCCCAGGCGCTTCCCGCGAAGGCGCTGGTATTTCCGCGCGACCGCGGCGCCCATCCCGCGTTCCGCACCGAATGGTGGTACGTCACGGGCCAGGCCACGGCCACTGAAGCAGGCCAGCGCACTTTCGGTTTCCAGCTGACCTTCTTCCGCTCGCGCGTGGATGCCACGCAGGGCATGACTTCCAAGTTCGCGGCCAAGCAACTGGTCTTTGCCCACGCCGCCATCACCGACGTGCAGGGCAAAAAACTCTGGCACGACCAGCGCATCGCACGCGACGGCTTTGGCGTGGCCGTTGCGAGCGAACGCGACATGGACCTCAAGCTGCGCGACTGGTCGCTGAAAGCCGAGGGCGGAAAATACATCGCCGACCTGCCGTCCACCGGCTTCGCGCTCAAGCTCGCTTTTGAAGAAACGCAGGAGGTGCTGCTGCAGGGCAAGCAAGGCCTGTCGCGCAAAGGCCCTGAAGAAAAGCAGGCCAGCTATTACTACAGCCAGCCGCAACTCGCCACGCGCGGCAGCGTGCAGCTCAAGGGCCAGACCTTCGCCGTCACCGGCAAAGCCTGGCTGGACCACGAATGGAGCGAGGAGATCCTGCACCCCGATGCCGCCGGCTGGGACTGGATAGGCATGAACCTCACCGACGGCAGCGCCCTCACCGCCTTCCGCCTGCGCGGCAAGGACGGCGGCACGCTGTGGGACGGTGGATCGTTCCGTTCCGCCAAAGGCGGGCTCTACACCTTCACCCGCGGCGAAGTGATCTTCAAGCCGGTGCGCCACTGGAAAAGCCCGCTGACACAAACCACCTACCCGGTCGAATGGATAGTGCGCACCCCGGCCGACTTCTACACCGTGCGCGCCGTCATCGACAACCAGGAACTCGACAGCCGACAGTCCACAGGGGCTATTTATTGGGAAGGGTTGAGTGAGTTGATCGACAGCAACGGCAAGGTGGTGGGGATGGGGTATCTTGAGATGACTGGCTATGCGCAGCCGCTACGGATGTGAGGCCGGGTCTTGCTCCGGCTTGCGCGCTCTTGCCCTTTGCATAGGCTTGCTGGCCGGGGTTGCCCGGCGGCAACTCACTTTTCTTTTGCTTCGCCCTCCATGTCAGGATAGTTGTCGCCTCGTCATTCGATGGAAAATTGGGGCGGCAATACAGGCAAAGAGATGAAACAGAAAAGATATTCGACAGAGCAAAAGCAGTGGGCG
>NZ_CALRNF020000045.1:0-41112 GCF_943369415.1 Polaromonas sp. YR568 | reverse complement strand
AGGCGAGTTGTTTTTGACCCCGGCTGGACCGAGCACCGCAGGTTGCCCCGGAGCGAAGCGCAGGGGACGCAGCAACCAGGGTCGCCTTTTTTTGCTTACTTTTTTTGGCGAAGCAAAAAAAGTGAGTCGCATGCCGGGCGACCCCGGCCAGCAAGCCCATGCAGAGGGCGAGGGCGCGCAAAGCCGGCGCAAGACCCGGCTACTTCACCGCATCACGCAAACGCCCAAACACCTTCCAGAACGCCGCCTCCTGCGTGGTCGCAAAGTTGATCCGCATCAGCGTGCTGGGCGCGCGCACCGCATGGAACAGCGCGCCCGGGGCGATCAGGTAGCCCTCGTCCAGCATGCGCTGCGCAAGCGCGTCGGTATCGACGCCGGTATCCACCCAGCCGAACAGGCCCGCGGGCTCGGCCGCGAAGGTGCAGCCGTGGGCAACGGCCAGCTTCACGCTGCGCGCGCGGGCGGCGTCGAGCCGGGTGCGTATGCGCTCGGCATGGCGGCGCAGCTGGCCCTGGTCTATACACCAGGCCAGCGCTTTTTCGAGCAGCGCGGGCGTGGTCAGCGTGGCCAGCAGCTTGGTGTCCAGCAAGCGTTCGACCAGGTCCGGCGGCGCGGCCATAAAGCCGACGCGCCAGCCGGGCGCAAGGATTTTGGCGAAGCCGCTGACGTAAATCGTGCGCTGCAGGCCGTCGAGCGCGCTCAGCCGGGTGGCGTGTTCGGGCGCCAGGTGGCTGTAGGTGTCGTCTTCAACGATGTGGAAGTTGTGCTGCATGGCCAGTTGCAGCACGCGGTGGGCGCTGCCGGGCGTGAGGCAATAGCCGGTCGGGTTGTGGAACACGCTGACGCTGACAAACAGCTTGGGCTGGTGGATCTCGCAGTACTGCGCCATCACCTCCAGGTCGGGCCCGTCGGCGCGGCGCGGCACCGGCAATATGCGCATGCCCAGCGCGTCGAGCCGGGCGAACTCGACCGCCCAGCCGGGTTCTTCCACCATCACGCAGTCGCCGGCGCGCAGCAGCGTGCGGCTCACGATGTCCAGCGCGTGCGTGGCGCCCACGGTGGTGATGATCTGCTCAGGCACGGCGTGCACGTTGAGCGCGCTCAGTTTCTGCGACAGCGCGCGGCGCAGGCCGCTGTCGCCCATGGGTTCGCCGTACTGCAGCGAAAACTCCCGCAGCGCGGCGACGCTGGTGACCTTGCGCACGGCCACGGGCAGGAAGTTGGTGTCCAGCCACTCCGACGGGAAAACCCCCATGCCGGGCTGCGGCTTGTTGCTGACCTTGTGGAACATGCCGCGTATCAGCGCGGTCGCGTCGACCGGCGCCTGCCGCGCGTGCAGCCAGCCGGCGGTGCTCCAGGCGTTCAGCGGCGCGCGTCCGGCCGCGGCATCCGTTTGCGCGGGCTTGTCCGCCGCCTTCGTTTTGGGAACGGGCGCCAGGGCCGCGTTGAGCGAAGCGTCGCGCACAAAAAACCCGCGGTTCTTGCGCGCCACCACCAGGCCCTGCGCCAGCAACTGGTCGTAGGCCGCCACCACGGTGGAGACGCTCACGCCCTGCTGCTCGGCGCACAGGCGCACCGAAGGCAGGCGCGCGCCGGGCGCCAGCAGCCGGCTGCGTATGCGCTCGGCAAAGCGCGCCGAGAGCTGCTCGGTGAGGGACTGGGAAGCGGTTTTCATCAACATGGCGGCCTCGGTCGCCCTGGTACAGGGCGTGTGTGCTGACAATTTGACCAGTACAGTTTGAAAATTTGTACCGGTAACTGTATTGGCGGTGTACTGCTTTCAACTATAAAGTCTGAAACATGAACTGGCAAGAATTTACGGCTTTACTGGTGCTGGCCACGGCGATGAGCTTTTCGCCCGGGCCCAACACCACGCTGTCCACCGCGCTGGGCGCCAACCACGGCCTGCGCCGCGCGCTGCCTTTCGTCTGCGCCGTGCCGGTCGGCTGGGGCGCGCTGCTGCTGGTGTGCGCGCTGGGCCTGGGCGCGCTCATCGTGGCACTGCCGCTGCTCAGTTGGGCCGTCAAGATCATCGGCGTGGCCTACCTGCTGTGGCTGGCCTTCAGGATTTCACAGACGCGCCAGCTCAGCCAGGCCGATGCGGCGCGCCTGAACGTCGGCTTCTGGCAGGGCGCGGCGCTGCAGTTCGTCAACATCAAGGCCTGGATGCTGGCGCTGGCCATCGTCAGCGGCTGGATCGCCGGCCGCGAGGCGCCCGCCCTGCGCCTGGCCATCGTGCTGCCGGTGATGCTGGCCTATGCCTTCGTGAGCAACCTGACCTATGCGCTGGCCGGCTCGCTGCTGCGCGACTGGCTTGCCGGGCCGGCCGGCAGCGGCCTGCGGCTGCGCTGGTTCAACTACATCATGGCCGGCGTGCTGGTGGCCACCGCGATCTGGATGCTCTTTATATGAACACCAAGGCGCAAATCACCAAAGGCCTCTGGCTGGGCCTGCTGGGCATCGTGATCTTCTCGGTCACGCTGCCGATGACGCGCCTGGCCGTGGGCACGCCCGAGGCGCCGCAGATGTCGGGCCTCTTCATCGCGCTGGGCCGCGCCGTGGTGGCCGCCGGCCTGTCGGCCGTGTTCCTGCTGGCCACGCGCGCGCCTTTTCCGCGGCGCGAAGACTGGTGGCCGCTGGCCGTCACCGCGGGCGGCGTGGTGTTCGGCTTTCCGCTCTTCACCTCCATCGCCATGCGCCACGTGGAAGCCGTGCACGCCAGCGTGATCCTGGGCGCCCTGCCGCTGGCCACCGCCGCCGTAGGCGCGCTGCTGCACCGCCAGCGCCCGTCCGCCGGCTTCTGGCTGTGCGCCGCGCTGGGCAGCGCGCTGGTCGTGGCCTTTGCCATGCTGCGCTCGGGCAGCAGCGCAGGCCTTGCGATCAGCCCGGCCGACCTCTTGCTGCTGGCCGCCGTGCTGTGCGCCGCCGTGGGCTACGGTTACGGCGCCAAACTCTCGCAGCGCATGCGGGCCGAACACGTGATCTGCTGGGCGCTGTTGCTGGCCCTGCCGCTGACCTTGCCGCTGGCCGCGCTGAGCTGGCCCGCCGGGCCCATCAAGGCGTCGGCCTGGTGGGGCTTTGGCTACGTGGGGGTGTTTTCGATGTGGCTGGGTTTCTTCGCCTGGTACCGCGGCCTGGCGCTGGGCGGCACGGTGCGCGTCAGCCAGGTGCAACTGGTGCAGCCGTTTTTGTCCATGCTGTTCGCGGTGCCGCTGCTGGGCGAGCGCCTGGATGCCGTGACGGTGGGCTTCGGCCTGGCGGTGATCGCCACGGTGTTCATCGGCAAAAAAATGCCGGTGCACCAGCCCGTGGCCATGCCCGAATCGCTGCTGCGCCCCCGGAAAACCTGACCCATGAACATCGCCAACATCCCCTTCGGCACGACGGACTGGTCCGCCGTGGCCCGCACCGAGCATTCAGCCCTGGAAGGCAAGGCCTTCTGGCGTACGCAACAGTTCGGCGACGTCCGCGTGCGCATGGTCGAGTACACGCCGGGTTATGTGTCCGACCACTGGTGCAAAAAAGGCCACATCCTGCTGTGCCTGCAGGGGCAGTTGCATACCGAGCTTGAGGACGGCCGGCGCTTCACGCTGGAGCCCGGCATGAGCTACCAGGTGGCCGACCAGGCCGAGGCGCACCGCTCCACCGCGCCGCTGGGCGCCACCCTGTTTGTGGTGGACTGAGCATGAACTGTCTCTTGCGCAAAACCGCCAGGATGCGATCATGGGCCGAAGCCGGCGCGCCGTGGCACCATGAGGATTTTTCGGACAACGATTGTGTGAGCCGGGCCGCCCGCGGCGGCCCTTCAGGAGAAGCGTGAAATGAGCGACATGACATGGACCCAGGCGCGGCGCGCCCAGAAAATGAACCCTTCGGTGATCCGCGAGATCCTCAAGGTCACCGAAAAGCCCGGCATCATCAGCTTCGCCGGCGGCCTGCCCTCGCCCAAGACCTTCCCCGTCGCCGCCTTCCGCGAGGCCTGCGACAAGGTGCTGCGCGAAGACGGCCATGCCGCGCTGCAGTACGCGGCCAGCGAAGGCTACGCGCCGCTGCGCGAGATGGTGGCCGCCATGCTGCCCTGGGACGTGGACCCGGCGCAGGTGCTGATCACTACCGGCTCGCAGCAGGGCCTGGATCTGATCGCCAAGATCCTGATCGACGAGGGCAGCCGCGTGCTGGTGGAAACCCCCACCTACCTGGGCGCGCTGCAGGCCTTCACACCCATGGAACCTGAAGTCGTGGGCGTGGCCAGCGATGACGAAGGCGTGGATCTCAAGGATCTCGCCTCCAAGGCTGCCGGCGCGCGTTTTTTCTACGTGCTGCCCAACTTCCAGAACCCGACCGGCCGCACCATGAGCGAAGCCCGCCGCGCCGCGCTGAGCGCCGAGGCCGCGCGCCTGGGCCTGCCCATCGTCGAGGACAACCCTTACGGCGACCTGTGGTTCGACACCCCGCCGCCGTTGCCGCTGACCGCGCGCAATCCCGAGGGCTGCGTCTACATGGGCTCCTTCTCCAAGATCCTCGCGCCCGGCCTGCGCCTGGGCTTCCTGGTCGCGCCCAAGTCGCTGTACCCCAAGCTGCTGCAGGCCAAGCAGGCGGCCGACCTGCACACGCCGGGCTTCAACCAGCGCATGGTGGTCGAGACCATGAAGAACAATTTCCTGGAGCGCCACGTGCCGACCATACGCGCGCTCTACAAATCGCAGCGCGACGCCATGCTGGCCGCGATGCAGCGCGACATGCCCGAAGGCGTGAGCTGGAACACGCCGGCCGGCGGCATGTTTTTGTGGGTGCGGCTGCCCGAGGGCATGAACGCCATCGACCTGCTGCCCAAGGCGGTGGAACGCAACGTGGCCTTCGTGCCGGGCTGGGCGTTTTATGCCGACCATGCCGACATCCGCACGCTGCGCCTGTCTTTCGTGACCTCCAGCGTGGAGCAGATCAACATCGGCATCGCCGCGCTGGCCGCGGCCATCCGCGAGCAGTTGCCCGCCGGCCTTCCTGAATTGCGCGCGGCCGCATGATGGACACGGGCACGCTGTCGCTGTTTGTGTTGGCGGTGCTGGCGCTGTTCATCTCGCCCGGCCCCAACATGGCCTTTGTGCTCTCGCACGGGCTGGCGCATGGCGTGCGCGGCGGCTTCGCGGCCGCCCTCGGCATCTCGGCGGCCGACCTGGTGCACACGCTGTGCGCCGCGACGGGCGTGACCGCGCTGGTCGCCGCCTGGCCGCCGTCCTTCGATGTGCTGCGTTATGCCGGCGCGCTGTACCTGCTGTGGCTGGCCTGGCAGGCGCTGCGGCCGGCCGGCGCGCGCGGCAAGGTGCAGGCCCAGCCTGCGGGTTTCGCGCGCATCGTGCGCATGGCCTTGCTCAACAACCTGGTCAACCCGAAAGCGCTGCTGTTCTTCATGGTCTTCCTGCCGCAGTTCGTGAACCCGGCGCGCGGCCACGTCACGCTGCAATTGCTGCTGCTGGGCGTTTTGCTGTCGGCGATGGCGCTGATGTTCAACACCGTGCTGGGCGCCTTCAGCGGGCAGATAGGACGCCGCCTGCAGGCCCGGCCCGGCGCCGCGGCATTCCAGCGCGGCCTGCTGGCTTTTGTCATGGCCGGGCTCGCGCTGCGGCTGCTGTTTCTCGACCGCCCTTCCAAAGGATTCTGACCATGCTTCATGTCTGGGGGCGCATCAGCTCCATCAATGTCCGCAAAGTGGTGTGGGCCGCGCAGGAGCTGGGCCTGACCCTGCAGCGCACGGACGCCGGCGGCCAATTCGGCATCGTCAGGGAGGCCGCGTACCAGCGCAAGAACCCGAACGGCCTGGTGCCGCTGATGGAAGACGGCGAGGTCCTCGTCTGGGAATCCAACGTCATCGTGCGCTACCTGTGCGCCAAACATTCGCCCGGCAACTTCTACCCCACGGCACTGCCGCAGCGCTTTGCCGCCGAACAGTGGATGGACTGGCAGCAGACCACCTTCAACCCGGCCGGTCGCGTGGCCTTCATCCAGTGGATTCGCACATCGGCGGAACAGCGCAACGCTGAGCTGATCGCGCAGTCCGTGGCCGCAACCGACGCGCTGCTGGCCCTGCTCGACGCGCACCTGGCCGACCATGCTTTTATAGGCGGTGAAAACTTCGGCATGGCCGACATCCCGCTGGGCTGCGAAATGCACCGCTGGTTCGGCCTTCCGCAGCCGCGGCCCGCGCGGCCCCACCTGGACCGCTGGTACCAATCCCTCCTGGCACGCCCGGCCACGCGCGGCGTGCTGGACCTGCCCTTGTCTTGACCGAAACTTTTGAGAGCCCCATGAAGCAGCGCCCATTCAAACAAGTCGACGTGTTCACGCCCACCCCTTACTACGGCAACCCCCTGGCCGTGGTGATGGACGGCAGCGGCCTGGACGACGCCGCCATGCAGCGCTTTGCCAAATGGACCAACCTGTCCGAAACGACTTTCCTGCTGCCGCCCACCGACGCCACGGCGGATTACCGCGTGCGCATCTTCACGCCCGGTGGCGAGCTGCCCTTCGCCGGCCACCCCACGCTGGGCAGCTGCCACAGCTGGCTGGAAGCGGGCGGCCAGCCGCATGCCAAAGACTTCATCGTGCAGGAATGCCAGGTGGGCCTGGTGAAGATCCGCCGCGAGCCCGGCACAAAGCGCCTGGCCTTCGCCGCGCCGCCGCTCAAGCGCTCGGCGCCCAGCCCCACGGTACTGGCCCAGGTGGCCGCCGCGCTGGGGCTGAAGGCCACACACATCGTGGCCGCGCAGTGCCTGGACAACGGCCCGCTCTGGCTGGGCCTGCTGCTCGACAACCCCGAAACCGTGCTGCAGCTGGCGCCCGACCACAAGGCGCTGGCCAAGCTGGGCATCAAGGTCGGCGCCGCCGCGCGCTACCCGCGTGAAGAAGCCGCGCCGCTGATCGCGCGGGCCAACCGCGAGGCCAGGGCCTTCGCGGCGTCCGCACCGGACTTCGCACCCGACCTGGAAGTGCGCGGCTTTGTCTCGCCCATGGGCATAGACGAAGACCCGGTCACCGGCAGCCTCAACGCCAGCCTGGCGCAGTGGCTGATCGCCGAAGGCCATGCGCCCGAGCGCTACACCGCCTCGCAAGGCGTTTGCCTGGGCCGCGCGGGCCAGGTGCACATCGAACGCGATTCGACCGGCCAGGTCTGGGTGGGCGGTGAATCGGTGAGCTGCGTGGACGGAAGCGTCTCGCTTTAAGGACGGTTAAAGATGGACAGCTCAACACCCTCCGCACCGCCTGCCTCGCAGGTCGACCACCTCGTGGTGGTGGCGGCCAGCCTGGACCAGGGTGTGCAGTGGTGCGAGCGCGTGCTGGGCATCACGCCCGGGCCGGGCGGCGAGCATGGGCTGATGGGCACGCACAACCGGCTGTTCAGCGTCGCGTCGCCGGCCTTTCCGCGTGCCTATTTCGAAATCATCGCGATCAACCCGGCAAAACCAAGCCCGCGCGTGGCACCGGCCAAACGTTGGTATGACCTGGACGACAAGGAACTGCAATTGCACCTGGCCAACACCGGCCCGCAGCTCGCACACTTCGTGGCCGCCACCAACCGCGTGCACGGCGGCGTGCGCGCCCTGGCCCGGCTGGGGCTGGACCGGGGCGAAGTGCTGGAAGCGTCGCGCATGACGCCGCAAGGCCTGCTCGCCTGGAAGATCACCGTGCGCGAGGACGGCCAGCGGCTGTTCTACGGCGCGCTGCCCACGCTGATCCAGTGGGGCGATATCCACCCGGCCGACGGCATGGCGCCCTCGGGCGTCACGCTGCAATCGCTGCACGCCAGCCACCCGCGGCCCGACGCGCTGCGCGCCGGCTACGAGGCCATAGGCCTGGCCGGCGTGGGCCTTTCGCAGGGCCCGCCGAATTTGATCGCCACACTGCAGACGCCGCGCGGCCTGGTCACGCTTGAATCCCAAGGAGCCTGAAATGCTGTTCACCCCTGTCGAACTCGCCTGGTTTGCCCTCGCTGCCTTTGTGCTGGTGATCACGCCCGGGCCCAACATGATTTATTGCATCTCGCGCACGCTGTGCCAGGGGCCGCGCGCCGGCCTGGTGTCGCTGGGCGGCGTGGCGCTGGGTTTTGTCGTGCACCTGCTGGCCGCCTCCTTCGGCTTGACCGCGCTGCTGCTGGCCGTGCCGGTGGCTTTTGATGCGATCAAGATCCTCGGCGCCGCCTACCTGCTGTGGCTGGCCTGGCAGGCCGTGAAACCCGGCGGCCTGGCGCCCTTTGAAACGCGCGAGCTGCCGCACGACCCGCCGCGCACGCTTTTCCTCATGGGTTTCATGACCAACCTGCTGAACCCCAAGGTGGCAATGTTTTACCTGTCCTTCTTCCCGCAGTTCCTGCACCCCGAGCGCGGCGACCTGCTGCTGCAAAGCCTGACGCTGGGCCTGGTGCAGATCAGCGTCAGCACCAGCGTGAACACGCTGTTGATCTGCTTTGCGGCGGCGATTGCCGGCTTCCTCAATCGCAACATCAGCTGGATGCGCGTGCAACGTTATGTGATGGGCACGGTGCTGGGCCTGCTGGCGCTGCGCCTGCTGGCCGAAAAACGGGCGGCCGCATGAGCCGCCGGGCCGCTCCCAAGGCAAATGCCGCAGCTCGCAGAGCGGAGGCTACCCAATGAGCGCCGTGCTCGACCGGGCGCCGGGCCTGGACAAGGCCGGCAACATGCTGCCCTCGCTGCGCGAGATCGAAGACGCGGCCCGCGTGGTCTACCGCGAATTCCAGGCGACGCCGCAATACCGCTGGGGTTTGTCCAGCCAGCGCCTGGGCACCGATTGCTGGATCAAGCACGAGAACCACACGCCGGTCGGCGCCTTCAAGCTGCGCGGCGGGCTGACTTATTTTGAAGCGCTGCAGCGGCGCGGCGAATTGCCCAAGCAAGTCATCAGCGCCACGCGCGGCAACCACGGCCAGAGCATAGGCTGGGCCGCGCGCGCGCACGGCGTGGCCTGCACCATCGTGGTCCCGCACGGCAATTCGCTGGAGAAAAACGCCGCCATGCGCGCGCTGGGTGTGACGCTGATCGAACACGGCGACGACTTCCAGGAAAGCCGCGAGTTCGCGATGGCACTGGCCGCCGAACGCGGCGCCCACATGGTGCCCAGCTTTCATGCCGACCTGTTGAGCGGCGTCAGCACTTACTGGTGGGAATTCATGCTCGCCGTGCCGCAACTGGACGTGGTGTACGTCCCCATCGGCCAAGGCTCGGGCGCCTGCTCGGCGATTGCCGCCAAGCTGGCGCTCAATCGCACGCTGCGCATCGTCGGTGTGGTGAGCGCGCATGCCACCACCTATGCCGATTCGCTGGCCGCCGGCCGCGTGGTGGAGGCGCCGGTCACCGCATACCTGGCCGACGGCATGGCCTGCCGCGTCGCTGACCCGGCCGCGCTGGCCATCCTGCTGCCGCACCTGGAACGCATCGTGAAGGTGACGGACGACGAAGTAGCCCAGGCCATGCGCGCGTTGTACGCCGACACGCACAACGTGGCCGAAGGCGCGGGCGCAGCGAGTTTTGCGGCGGCCATGAAAGAGCGCGAACAACTCAAGGGTCAGGTCGTCGGCACCACGCTGTGCGGCGGCAACGTGGACACAGCCACTGTCGCCAAGGTGCTAGCCCAGGCCTGAGCCGTCACACGCGGGACTGAGGCCCGGTCCGGCTGTCGCCCACAATCCGCCCATGGGAACCCTCTACCTCGTGCGCCACGGCCAGGCCTCATTTGGTGAAGACGATTACGACGTGCTCAGCCCCATGGGGCGGCAGCAAAGCGTGCGCCTGGGGGAGTACTTCAAGTACAAGGGCATGACGTTTGACGCGGCCTTTACCGGCACGCTGCAGCGCCAGGTCAATACCTTTGCCGGCATCTGCGAAGGCATGGGGATGGAGATGCAAGCGGAGCAGCGGCCCGGCCTCAACGAATACGACAGCCACGCCGTCATAGGCGCCATCCACCCCCACAAGCTCGAAAAGCCCACGACGCCCGAGGAATACCGCGGCCACTTCCGCCTGCTGCGCGACGGCCTGGCGCAGTGGATGGCCGGGGTGGTCAGCCCAAAGGGTATGCCCAGCTACACGGAGTTCGTCAGCGGCATCACCGACGTGCTGGACCACGTCCGCACCACTTACACCGGCAATGTGCTGCTGGTCTCCAGCGGCGGCCCCATCTCGACGGCCGTGGGCCACGTGCTGGGCACCAGCCCGGAGACCACCATAGAGCTGAACCTGCGCATACGCAACTGCTCGCTCACCGAGTTCGCCTTCACGCCCAAGCGCCACATGCTGGTGACCTACAACACGCTGCCGCACCTGGATGCGCCCGAACACGCAAGCTGGATCACCTACGCCTAGACGCGCGATCACGCGCCATTGTTCGCGCAGCGCTCAAGGACGTTCAGCCCAGCCGCGGCATCAGGTACACAACGCCCATGCCGGCCAGGCCCTGCACGGTGACGTAATGCCAGAGCAAAGCCGTGTTGTCCAGCGATGCGCGTGCGTCCGGCCGCAGCCTGGCGGCCCAGGCGCGTGCGCAAACGTAGCCTCCCATCAGGACAAGCACCACGCCATGAAACCCCTGGTAGGCAAGGATGGCGGCCACGGTCGCGCTCCAGGCGTTCGCACCGGGCTGCAGGCCTGCCAGCTGGAACCCCCGGCCGCCCACCCAGAAAGCCGCGGCGAGACCCGACAGGGCGAACAACAACAGAAGCCAGGTGCCGGCCTTGTGCCCTCGGCCCAGCAGCACCTGTGCGCCGGCTATTGCGGCCGAACCCAGCAACAGCAGCAGCGCCGAAGCCGCCGTCCAGACCCACGCCGGCAGCTGGGCGCCAGGCGGCGGGCAAACCTCGGCAGCCATGGACACATGCACGTGCGCGAACACCAGTGAAGCGAACACCGTGGCATCGACGCACAGCAAAATGATCATGGCCCACCAGGAATGCGAGGCTTTGCCGCGCGCCCCCACCGGCAGGAAGATGCCGTCGGCCACCTCGGCTGTCGCCGCGTGCGGCGGCTTGTCGGTCTGCCACAGCCACAGCACAATCGCGGCGATGGCCGTGATGCCGCAGGCAAACGCCAGCACCACCTGGGCCACCGTCAGCAACAGGAAGAACCCGGCCGTCCCCGCCGCCGCGATGAAGGGCCACCAGCTGTCGCCGGGCAACACCAGCAGGTGCCGGGGCACGGCGTCGCGCCAGCTGGTCACCAGCGTTTCGCGGCCGCCGGAATGCGTTCCCGGCAGCCAGTGGCGGCCCGCCACCACTTCGGCGGCCAGCGTTGGCCGGTCCCACAGCGGTTCACGCGAAGTGATCTGCGGAATGCTGCGCATGCCGTAGTCTTCCTGCGGCAGCCACTCGAGTGTGGGCGCGTTCCACGGGTTGCCGTGTTTTATTTTCTTTTTGAGCAGCACGCGCGCGGCGTCGATGAAAAACACCAGCACACCGAGCGCCAGGATGAAGGCGCCCACGCTCGACAGCAGGTTCAGGAAGTTCCAGCCGAGGTCCCCGGTATAGGTGTAAACGCGCCGCGGCATGCCCAGCAGGCCGCTGATGTGCATGGGGAAAAACGCGAGGTTGAACCCACCGAACATCAGGCCGAAGACCCAGCGCGCGGCTCGTTCGGACAAGCGGTGGCCGTTGAATACCGGCAACCAGTAATAGAGGCCTGCAAACACCGGAAACACCATGCCGCCTATCAGCACGTAATGCAGGTGGGCGACGATGAAGTAGGTATCGTGCACCTGCCAGTCGAAGGGCAGCACCGCCACCATCACCCCGGTCAGCCCGCCCAGCACGAAGATGAAGTGAAAACCCAGCAAAAACAGCGTGGGCGCGTTCATCTGCACGCGGCCTTTCCAGAAGGTCGCGATCCAGGAAAAAACCTGCACCGCGCTCGGGATCGCCACCGCAAAGCTGGCGGCCGAGACAAACAACATCGCGTGCCGGCTCAGGCCTGCGGTGAACATGTGATGCGCCCACAGCGCAAAACTGATGACGCCGACCGCCGCCAGCGCAAGCACGATGGCGCGGTGGCCCGCCAGCGGCGTGCGCGCCAGCGCCGGCACCATCATGGACACCATGCCGGCCGCCGGCAGGAAGATGATGTAGACCTCGGGGTGGCCGAAAAACCAGAACAGGTGCTGCCACAGCACCGGGTCGCCGCCGCGCGCGGCGATGAAAAATGGCCAGTCGAAAGCGCGCTCCAGTTCCAGCAACAAGGTGCCCGCAATGATGGCCGGAAAGGCGAACACGATCATGAAGGCCGACACCAGCATGGCCCAGGCATACACCGGCATGCGCGACAGTGTCATGCCCGGCGCGCGCGTGAACAGGATGCCGATGATCAGCTCGATGGCCCCGGCAATCGCCGAGATCTCGATGAATCCTATGCCCAGCAGCCAGAAGTCGGCGCCCAGGCCGGGCGAATGCTCCTTGCCGGTGAGCGGCGGGTACATGAACCAGCCGCCGTCAGGCGACACGCCGAAAAAGAGGGTGCAGAAAAAAGCGATGCCGCCTATGGCATAGGCCCAGAAGGCATAGGCGCTCAGCCGCGGAAACGGCAGGTCGCGCGCGCCCAGCATGCCGGGCAGCAGGTAGACCGCAATCGCCTCGACCACCGGCACGGCAAACAGAAACATCATCACCGTGCCGTGCATGGTGAAGACCTGGTTGTAGGTCTGCGCACTGAGCAGCGTGCTGTCGGGCAGCGCGAGCTGCGCGCGCATCATCAGCCCCAGCACGCCGGCCAGCACAAAAAACAGCATCGCGGTGGCGATGTAGAACACGCCGATGTGGCTGTTGTTGACGGCGGACAGCAGGCGCCAGCCTTTGGGCGCCCGCCAGGCGCGCTCCAGCCGCTCAAGCTCGCCGGATGGACGCGGCAGGCCGGAGGGCAGGCGCTCGGCCGTGCTTTTCATTTCAGGTGCTCCAGGTAAGCGGCCAGCGCTTCAAGCGTTGCGGGGTCCATGTCTGCCGATGAAGGCATGCGCGCGCCCGGCTTGACGTCCTGGGTATGGGCGACCCACCGCGCCATCGCGCCCGGCTGGTTGGGCAGCGTGCCGGCGCCCAGGTAAAGGCGGCTGCCGACGTGTGTGAGGTCGGGGCCCAGCCGGCCCTCCTCGGCCACGCCGCGCACGGTGTGGCAGGCATTGCAGCGCTGCGTTAAAAAGGCATCCCGGCCGCGTTCAACCAGCGCGCCGGAGGGGGCGGCCGCGGGCAGCGCCTGCGCGGCCAGCCAGGCGTCGAATCCGGCGGGCGTGTACGCCACCACATTCAGGGCCATGCGTGCATGCTGCTCGCCGCAGTATTCAGCGCACTGGCCGCGCCAGCTGCCGGGCTGGTCCACCTGCACCATCAGATGGCTTATCCGGCCGGGGACCATGTCCATCTTGCCGCCGAGCGCCGGCACCCAGAAGCTGTGGATGACATCCGGGCTGCTCAGGCCCAGCCGGACCGGCCGGCCCGCGGGCAGGTGCAGCTCATTGGCCAGCGTGATCTCACGGCCGCTGGCCGGATCGCGGTAGCGCACCTCCCACCACCACATGTGTGCGGTGATGCCCACGATCAGCGCACCGGGTGGCGGGCGTTCCATCCAGCCGGGGGTCCGCGCCATGCTCCAAGCCAGCAGCGCCGCCAGCACCACCAGTGGGAAAACCACGCCGCCGCCGGCAATCCACAAGCGCACTCGCGGCGGACGGCCGCCTTGCGCGCATATCGCCCAGCCGAGCAATCCCATCACGGCGGTGAAAATCAGCGCGGCGCCGATGATCAGCACCCAGCTCAGGCTGGTGATCCGGGCGGCGGCTTCGCCGGCCGGCATGAACACCGACTGAAGCTGCGGCAGCGAAGGCGCGCTCATTCGAGCTGCCCCAGGTAAGCCGCCATGTGGCGTGCCTCCTCCTGTGACACCCCCATGCTGGGCATGGTGGTGTCGGGCACCAGGGAGGCCGGCGCCACCAGCCACTGCGCCAGGGCGTCAGCGCTGTTGGGCACACGCCCGGCGATATAGCTGCGCTTGCCGAAGGCCTGCAGCGAGGGGCCCAGCCGCCCGCGCGCGGCCGCCACGCCGGGAATCGCATGGCAACTGCCGCACTGGTATTGCGTGATCAGGCGCTGGCCCAGCAAAGGGTCGGCGCGCGCCGCCGATGGCCGTGGTGCCGCGGAACCGGAGGGGTCAGAAGAATAGTCGCCGCATGCTGCCAGCAAGGGAAACATCGCCAGGGCGCACGTCCACCGGACGGGGAAAAGGGGGGGCATGCGCGGCATGGCCGATTCTTGTCCGCGCATACGCAAATCCGTGCAGGACAACACCGACACTTGCGCTGAAAAACGCAGGCCCGCCGCACAATGGCTGCCATGGGAAAAAGCGCGATCGCCCTGGCAACCTTTGCCGCCCTGCTGGGCGCCGCGTTGGCCGGTGCGGGCGTGGTGGTGTATGGCGGCGTGTATGACGTCAGCGCAAGCTCGCAGCACCTGCAAGCCGTGCATTCGCTGCTGGAGACCACGATGCAGCATTCGGTGCGCTGGCGTGCCCGCAACATCGCGACGCCGCCGCTGGACGATGCGCAGCGCCTGGTGCGCGGCGCTGCGCTTTTTCGCGACCACTGCGTGCAGTGCCACGGCGCGCCGGGGGTGGCGCAAGCGGACATCGGCAAAAGCATGCAACCCGTTCCCGGCCCCCTGGTGGACGCGCTGCAGCGCTGGCGGCCGCGGGAGATTTACTGGATCACGCGCCACGGCATCAAGATGAGCGGCATGCCCGCCTGGCAATTCCGTCTGGACGAGGAAGCGCTGTGGGACGTAGCGGCCTTTGTGCAGCTCCTGCCCACCCTGAGCCCGCAGGCCTACGCGCAAGCCACTGCGCAAACCGCTGCCGCGCCGGGCCGGGCGCCGGGCGTGGCGCCAAACCGCAGCGGCGACGCGGAACGGGGCCGGCTGGCACTGGCGCAGTACGCCTGCCAGGCCTGCCACACGATTCCGGGAATCACCAGCTCATCCCCGAATGTCGGGCCGCCGCTGCAGGGCCTGGCCAGCCGCAGCCTGATTGCCGGCAAGCTGGCCAACACGCCGGACAACCTGGTTGGATGGATACGCCAGCCAAAAAACGTCAAGCCGCTGACCGCCATGCCCGACATGGGTGTGAGCGAGGGCGATGCACGCGACATGGCCGCCTATCTGGCAACACTGCGCTAGCGGGCCGGCGCGCCCCGGCACGCAAGCTGGATCACCTACGCCTGAACCGCTTTGGCCGCAAGGGCCCGGCGTGGTGTTTTTGCCATTGCCGGGATTGCGCCAAGCAAAGATACTCTCCGGCAACATGCGCGCCGCCACCAGCTCCACCAGCCTCGTCATCGCAGGGATACATCTTCATGCCGCCACGGCCGACGCGCTGGCGGCGGCCAGTTACCGCTTTTTGGTGCAGCTGGAGCAGCTCGGCCTGCAGGACGCCGTGGAAACCGAAGAGTTTGCAGCGCAAAACAGCACCGGTGTGGTGCGGCGCTTTCGCCTTTCCGCAGGCCTGGCCGCCATATGGGCGCCCGGCCTGGACACCCTGGGCCTGTCCGAACGCCTGCAGTTGGACACGCTGAACAGCAGCGATGACCTGGAGCGTGAAATCCTGCTGGCCATGCTGCTGAGCCCCATCGCCTTCGAGTTTCCCAGCCATGAGGAACTGGTTTCGGCGGTGCGCGTGCGCCGCAACATCGTGCTGGCCGCGCGCAAGACGGCGCTGGAGTTCCACACCACCGAAGTCAACCGCCCCGAAGACTGCTGGACCTACTCCGAGGACGACGGCTTCACCGTGCGGCCCGGTTACGCGCTGATTCCCGCGCTGCAAAAAGCCACGCAGCCCGAGGCCTCGGGCAAGCTGTATTCCTTTTCCTGCTACCGCGCGACCGAGTACGTGATCCTGCTGGCGATTGCGCAGGAACTCGAGACCTGCAACCCACCCCTGCTGGCCGCCGTTCAGCAGCGCTGGGAGCGCCGCGCCATCATGTCGGGCAGGTTCCACGACGTGTTCCTGCGCGAATACGGGTCCATGGAGCAGCCGCTGCCGCCCAAGTACTACGTGCCCGGCGACCGCCTGTGGTTTCGCAACCCCGACGAACATTCATCCGACGTTTCGGGCTATGAAGGCTCCTGGGTGTTCTACATCGGCAACGGGCTGTTCACCAATTTCTGGAAGCGCGAGCAGCCCTACACGCTGACGGCCAAGTGCCTGGAACTGTTCCACTGGCGGCACGCGACCTACACCGACGACGCGGGCGAGCTGCGCATCAATGAAGAGATTGTCGAAGCCGGCGTCAAGGCCTCCAGCGCCGACCCGGTCGAGACGGCGCGCATCCTCGAACTGATGCTGCGCATGCGCGAGCCCAAGGGCGTGTACCAGTCGGGCGGCTGCATAGACACCTCGCGCGAGTACCCGCGCTGGATGCGGCCCGGTACGGCGGACATGGTCCTGCCGCCGGCGTGAGGGCCTGCGGTATTAAAAGCCGCTCATAAAACACTTCGGGGGGTTGCGCCGTCTCGCCTCTGCCACCGAGACTCCTAGGCGAGCTTGTACCCACGGCGACGCTCGAATGCTTGGTAGCTCGCTGCTACTGCGGGGTCAGCGTACTGTGCCGAGGTGTCCGACTGTGCGGATGCCCCGTCAAGCCCCGGCAGCGCGGCCACAGACTGCAGCCAGCTTTCGCGAGGGATCTTCGCGCTGATGAATGGACCCAAGTAGGCGTCCAGGTGGCCTGCGTTTGGATCTTCAATCTCCCGGGTCAAGGACTGGAGATAGGGCTCCTTGCTCGTGCGCGTCCAATCCACCGACATGCCGGCGCGAAAGCACAGCTCGGCGTGAACAAGAAGCATGGTCCGCCCATTTCCGTCAAGAAAGGGGTGGCCATAGGCAAACATGCCCATGATGAAGCCAGAGCGTGTCCTTATCTGCTTCTTGTCTTGCGCGTGGAACAGTCCCTCCTGGACCGCGCGCCTGCAGTCCCGAGGATGGCAGAAGAACACTGAGCCTTTGCTTACCGCCCTGTCAGGCAACACTTCGGCGCGGTCTTTACCGGCCCATGGGTAGAGGCCGCTGAAAAGTATTCGATGCACCTCAAGGAAATCCGAATACTCGATGCGTTTGAGGCGGGCCAGGAAATCCAGGGCCTCCGGCAGTTGCGCGCGAAAAAGCTGGTGCTCAACTGCTTTGATAATTTCCAGGTTCTTCTCTGCACCTGAATTGCGCAGATACCCCATCGACGAGAAGTCACCGAAGGGATCAAACAAGCTTCAACTCTCGATGATGTGCAATGACCAGCTTGGCCATATCGCTGGGCGGCAGCTTGCCTGCCCGGGTGAGCGCGACGAGCAGGTCGTCGGTGCGGTCACTTTTCACGTCGTCGCCCGCGAGCCTGGTGACAGCGCTCGCCCATTGATCTGCGAACGTAGGGGCGAACGCCACACCCTCGTGCCTGGCCAGTTTCAACACGTAGCGTGCCGTTGGGGTCAACCGGCGTTGCGCAGCTTGCTTTTGGGACTGACCGCGCAGGCGCTTGACCCTGGCCAAGGCTTGGGCCAACAATGCCTGCGTACCCACTTGAGCCACTCTGTCCGGTTTGACGTAGACGCCGCGACCGATTCGCTTGATAAGGCCTTTGTCTCCCAGTGCTTTGAGCGCTGCTGAAACCTGGCTCGAGCTGCCAAAGGCACTCACATCGGAGCGCAAAAGTACACCGTCCCGACGGGGGCGAAGAGACTGCAAAATCCGGCCTTCGATGTCCATGTGGTTCATTATAAAACCAATAGAAATCTTTAGCAATATCAATAACTTAGATGACTTTCATATGCCGGCATCGGATCCGAAATCCCCTGAAAAGATCGCACAACATACCCGCTGTTGATTTGGTTCGGCCTATTTGGCAGCACTGCCGCTCACGCGCCAAATGACATTGCCCACGTCATCGGCCACCAGCAGCGCGCCGCGCTTGTCAATCGCCACGCCCACAGGCCGCCCGTAGGCATGGCCCTCGGGGCTCAGGAATCCCGTGAGCACGTCCACCGGCAGGCCGGCGGGCAAGCCGTTCTGGAAGGGCACAAACACCACCTTGTAGCCGCTGTGCGGCACGCGGTTCCAGGAGCCGTGCTCACCGACGAACACGCCGCTGGCCAGCGCGGCCGACAAGGCCTTGTCTTCCGAGAAAACCATGCCCAGCGGCGCCACGTGGGAGCCCAGCGCGTAGTCGGGCGCCACGGCCTTGGCCACCAGGTCGGGCCGCGCGGGCCTCACGCGGTCGTCCACGTTGCTGCCGTAATAGCTGTAAGGCCAGCCGTAGAACACGCCGTCGCGCACCGAGGTCAGGTAGTCGGGCACCAGGTCGCTGCCGATTTCGTCGCGTTCGTTGACCACCGTCCAGAGCGCGCCGGTCCCGGGCGCCCAGCCCATGCCGTTGGGGTTGCGCAGGCCGGAGGCGAACACGCGGTGCTGGCCGGTTTTGGCGTCCACCTCCCAGATCGCGGCGCGGCCGGTTTCGGCCTCCATGCCGCGCTCGCCGACGTTGCTGTTGGAGCCCACGGTCACGTAGAGTTTGCTGCCGTCGGCATTGGCGATGATGTTTTTGGTCCAGTGGTGGTTGATGGGACCGGCCGGCAGATCCACCACCTTGACGGGCGCGGCCGTGATGCGGGTCTGGCCCGGCTGGTAGGGGAAGCGCACGACCGCATCGGTGTTGGCCACGTAAAAATCATTGCCCACCAGCACCATGCCGAAGGGCGAGTTGAGGTTTTCCAGGAAGACGCTGCGGCTTTCGGCCTTGCCGTCGCCGTCGGTGTCGCGCAGCAGGCTGATGCGGTTGGCCGTGGGCGCACCGGCACCGGCGCGGCCCATGACTTTTTTCATGAACCAGCCTTTGATGCCTTTGCCGTCTTCAGGCTTGGGCGGCGCATTGCTTTCGGCGACCAGCACATCGCCGTTGGGCAGCACATAGACCCAGCGCGGGTGGTCCAGGCCGGCGGCCAGCGCGGTCACGCCCAGGCCGGCCATGGGTGTGGGCATCTGGCCTTCGGGCCAGCCCTGCGCGGGCGCGATGTTCACGGTGGGGATCAGCCTTTTGACAGGCTGCGGCAACGTGGGGTTGGAGCCCATGCCGGCCTCGGGCGGCAGCAAGGCCGTCTCGCCGCAGGCCACCAGGCCGCCGACGATGGCCACGCAGATGGCGGGCGCCAGCCATGCCTTGGCGAAAAAAGCCGGTGAACGCATAAAGTCTCCCTGGGGTGCCGCGCGCCGCACCAATGCGCCGCCCGACCACTGTGCGCTTGCGGCGGCAGCGGCGCTGTCAGCCGCGCCCCCGCCGGGTTGTCAGCGCCGGCCTTCAGCCAGGCAGCAAGGGAAGGTCAGCCTTCTTCAGCGTGCGCAGCACAAAGCTGGACTTGCTGTGGCGTATGCCCTTGATCTTGTAGAGCCGCTCGCGCAGCAGGCGCTCATAGTCCTTGGTGTCGTGCACCGCGATGCGCAGCAGGTAGTCGTACTCGCCGGACACCAGGTAAGCCTCAATCACCTCGGGAATCGCCGCCAGCGTCTCGCCGAATTTTTCCAGCGTGTTGTCGGAGTGGCTGTCCAGCGTGACCTGCACCATCACCGTGTCGCCCAGGCCCAGCGCCTGCGCATTGAGGCGCACGGTGTAGCCCTCGATCACGCCGGCCTCCTCCATCTTCTTGATGCGGCCCCAGCAGGGGGAGGGGCTCAGGCCCACGGCCTGGCCTATGTCCTGCAGGCTGGTGCGCGCATCGGCCTGCAAAACCTGAAGGATTTTCCGGTCTAAAGTGTCCATTCAGGTAATTTATCTGAAATTTACGAATTTTCAGATTTTTTATCTGTATTTGGCAAATTCAGCGGTAAATCAAGTAAATTCTTCGGGCACTCCCGGGCGATACTTTCTTCCATGGCAGCGGGCTTACCGGTCCGCCCGCCAAGACACAGCCCCCAGCGAGTTACCGCTCGCTGGGGGCTTTGATTTTTTCCGCCGGGTTCAGCCAGCGGCGCACTGCAGCCGCAGCTCCAGGCAAACGCCGTTCGCCAGGTTGTGCGCGGTGATGGTGCCGCCCATCTTGGCCATATAAGTCTTGGCGACAAACAGGCCCTGGCCGCGCTGGCCCGGCGCGGCGCTCTCGGCCTCCGGCAGGTCGGACACGCCGTATTCAAAAATCTTGCCCAGCATGCCGTCGTCTATCTGCGGGCCCAGGTTGCTGATGGCGATCACCGCCTCGGGCGCCGTGCCCTCTTGTGCCTGCAGGGACAGCGTGATGCGGATCAGGCTGCCGGGCCGCCGGTAGCGCTCGGCATTGCGCAGCACATGCGAGACCACGTCTTCCAGCGAATATTCGTCGGCGCGCACCGTCACAGGCTGGGCCAGCGGCTCAAAGGCCACGCCGGGAATGCCGGCGGCCGCGGCATTGCGTGCCACGTGGCGCAGGAACTCGTTGGCGTCCAGGGTCTGCACATTGAGCGCGGTGGATTCAAAGGCCTCGCTGGGCGAGGCGCTGCCGTAGAGCACACGCACGGCCTGCTGCATGCGGCTGATGTAGCGATGCGCCGGGTCGGCGGCATCGCCATGCAGCACCATCAGCGACTGCAAGGGCGACATGATTTCGTGGCCGACCGCGTGCCATGTGTCTTTTTCCTGGGCCACGCGGATCTGCTCGCGGCGCACGTCCTCGTTCACGCGCTGCAGCAGGTCCTGCAGGCCGCCGGCCAGCACGCCCAGCTCGTCACCGCCGCGCAGGTCGGCCAGGTCCACCGCCGCCAGGCTGTCGCTGGCGCGCACGCCCTTGGACACGGTGGCGGCGCGGCGGGTCAGCTCGGTGATGCGGCGGATGATGCGCAGCTCGATGGCCAGCCAGGTCGCGAAGATGGCCAGCAGCATGCCGCCCACAAACCAGGACACGCGGGTGGCGACCGTCGTGAGCACCTTGTTGACGCTGCGGATGTCGCCGGTCAGCGTGAGTTCGTAACGCCCCAGCGGCGTGCTGATGATGTCGGTGCTGGTGACGGGCGCGTCATAGCCCTCGACCTGCAGCCGGCGTATCAGCCAGGCGATCAACGGCGAGGAGCGTTCCGTGGCCTCGGCGCCGGACAGCGCCACGATCCCGGTGCTGGTGCCGGCGGCGCCCAGCTTGCGTATCTGCAGCTTCTCGCCAGGCAGCAGCAGGGGCGTCAGCTCGGCCCATGAAAAAGGCGCGGCGGCGCCCTGGGCATTGCTGTCGAAGAGGGGCTTGCCTTCGCCGGGCGCCAGCATTTCCACCTGCACCTTGATCTGGTCCAGGTCGGCCGGCGGCCAGACGATGCCGGCCGGCCCTTTGGCAAACAAGGCCTCGCGAAACAGCTCCACCGGCAGGCGCACGCTGACGAAGGCGCGGCGCGTGCAGTCCGGCCCCGCCGGCGCGCCGTCCACGCAACGGCCGTCCTGCCAGAGCCAGCCGCGGAAATCGCGCACGGGCCGGCTGGCCGGCGTGATGGGGCCGTCGTCGGCAAAACCCACGAGGCGCCCCCGGGTGTTGGCAAAGGGCGAGGCGTTGCGGCCCTCGTCCATGGCCTGCATGGCCTGGAAGGGTGCGATCCAGCGGTAGCGCTGGCCGCGCATGTCCACCGTGATGCGGGCGCGGTGCGCCTGGCTCAAATCCAGCGTGCCCGAGGTATGCGACACCAGCGGCCCGCTGTTGAAGCTGCCGACGGCGTAGAGAAAGCCGCCGGCAAAGGGGTTGTTGCCGACGGCCACGCACATGGAGGCCGCGTCGGGGTATTGCACCAGGCAGCCGGCCATCTCGACCGCCTGCTGGGCCTTGTTGCGGTCGTCGAAGTCGATGGCGGAAAACGGCAGTACCAGCGGGCGCAGCGGTGTCACCTCATGGTCGTAGGCCGTCGGGTTGAGCAGCACCAGCTGGCCGGTGGGGTGGCGCAGTTTGGCCGCGATCTGCGCCTGGTTTTTGCGAAAGCCGTCCTGGTAGTTGCGGTAGCTGCGCTCCTTTTCGTCCTGCAGCACGGCGACGGCCAGCGCGAGGGTGGCCAGCCCCAGCAGGAAAAAAGCGCCGCGAAAGAAAACCCGCAGGCCGAAGGGGACGCGCGCCGGCAGCAGGCGCTCCACACCCGGGCTGGCCGGCAGCTTCACGCCTTGCCCTCGGTCGCTTCAGCCCAGCGAAAGCCTCGCATGGGGACGTTCTCAATGCCGTCAAACGTCGCGTCGATTTCCTTGAAGGCGTCGCGTATGGTGCTGACGTGCTTGCGGATGTTGTCGCGGTTGCGGCCGCTTTTGACCACAAGGTAGAGGTCGTCGTAGCTGACCACCTCGCCGCGGCGCGCATGCAGCGCCGCCAGGATGCGCTGCGCCGTCAGCGGCAGGTTCACGCGCTGGCCGCGCCAGATCGCGGTGTTCTGGCGCAGCGGGTCGAGTTGCAGCTCCTGGCCGCCCGCGGCGGGCGCCTTGCCCGCGGGCCTGGCCTTGGCGCTGCGCAGGATGTCCAGGAAGGTCTCGATGAAGTCGGCTTCCTCGAAGGTGGTTTTCTGCAGGTAGTCCCAGGCATCCAGGGCCTTCATGATGCTGCGGTAGATGGCGGCCGGCATGGCGGACACCACCAGCACCGGCGTGCCCTGCCGCTGCTTGTTGATGGCGTTGATGATGGCCACGCCGGCATGGCGCTCGCGCCCGAGTTCGATGTCCAGCACCACCGCGTCGTAGCCTTCGCGGGCGATGGCGGCTTCGGCGTCGTCGCGGTTGAACCACTGGTCGACCTGTATGCCCGGCCGGGCCGATTCAATCCAGCCTTTGAGCTGCTTGCTCATGGGCAAGTCGTCTTCGATCACGGCAATTTTGGTCATGGGGCGTGGCGTGCGGAGGATGGGGTGGCTTCATTATGGGTGCCGGCCGCGCCAGGCCGTGTGAGTGTTTCTTCCGTTGGCGGACGATTGCCGCCGGCAGGCCGCGCAAAGACACCGCGCGCCCTCATTGAATGCTCCGGGCCCGGTTCGAACAATGGAGGCCAGAGAGAACGCAGTCCGCGCCTCTCGCCAAACCCACCGGAGGAGCCTTTCATGAACCCACGTTTGAGCCGCATCGCCCTGCGCATACGCGCCATCTTTTCCAGGGGGGTGCACGGCACCCGCCGCATCGCCGCCACGGGAGTGCGGCGCGCCGCCAGCGCCAGCGGCCTGATGATCGCCACCGCCGCGGCGGCCGGCGCCGGCTACCTGCTGTGGGTGCACCCGCCCGTGGAGTCCGTGGCGCGCGGCGACGTGGCCATACGCACCAACCAGCTGACCGGCGGTGTGGACGAATTCCGCGAGGGCTCGCTGCTCTTGCTGCCCGGCCTGCATGAAGTGCGCACCTTCTCGCTGCGCGACCAGGTCTACCGCCCCGAAGGCAGCAGCCGCGCCGACGGCCCCTCGCCCTTCCAGTCGATCGAAGGCATGTCGCTGGGCGTGGACCTCACCGTGCGTTATGCGCTGGACCCGGCCAAGGTCAACGCGCTGTCCAAAAACCTGCCCGACGACATCGCGGGCCAGATCGTGCAGCCCGCCGTGCAGGGCGTGATCTACAAGACCTTCACCCGCTACACCGTGCGGGAGATTTTCTCGACCAAGCGCGCCGAGATCCAGCAGCTCATTGAAGCCGAACTCAAACCCAAACTCGCGGCCGACGGCATCCTGCTGCGCACGGTGCAGATGGGCAAGGTGGACCTGCCCGCCGACTACCGCCAGGGCATGGACAAGCTGCTGGCCGAAGAACTCGCGACGGAAAAAATGCGCTACACGCTGGCACTGAAGGAAAAACGCGTCAAGGAAACCGAACTCGACGCGATGGCCGACAAGGTGCGCCGCGAGACCAACGCCCAGGCCGCCGCCAGCGAGCAGGTGATCGCCGCCCGGGCACAGGAGGAAGCCATGAAGCACGTGCTGCCCTTCAAGCAAAAGCAGATCGAGCAACGCCAGCTGGAAGCCGAAGCCGACAAGCAGTCGCGCATCCGCACGGCCGAAGGCAGCGCGCAGGCCAGGCGCATTGAAGCTTCGGGCGAGGCCGATTCGCGCCAGAAACTGGCGGATGCCGAAGCCTACCGGCTGGACCGCGTGGGCAAGATCAACAGCGAGCAGATGGCGCGTGAAGGCGTGCTGATCACGCGCCACCCGCTGCTGATCCAGAAGACCATGGCCGACAAGCTGAGCGACAAGATCACCGTGATCATCGCCCCGCCCTCCACCGACGGCGGCTTTGTGGGCGCGGGCCTGCTGGGCAGCGCGCCCAAAGGCGGCCGCACCGTGGCACAAGCACCTCGCGGCAACAACGCGCAAGAAGAGCAAGAGGCCGAATAATGATCACCACCGCACTCCTGACTTTGGCCATCGTGACGCAGGACCAGGCCACCCTGCGCGCCGCGCCGCGCGATTCGGCCGCGCAGCAAGCCGCCCTGTGGCAGGGCGACGCGCTGGAAATTCGCGGCCAGCGCATGGACTACATGCAGGTCTACGACCACAGGCGCGAACGCGCGGGCTTCATCCACGTGAGCCAGGTGCGCACCGTCTCGCTGCAGCCCGAGGACGCGCCGCAGTTGCTCTCGGTGGTGCGCTTCCTGCGCGAAAGCCCTGGCGCCGAAGCGCTGGGCATTGCCTACACCGCCGCCTACCTGAAGGCCGCGCCGGCCGAGGCCATAGGCGCTGAAGCGTTTGACGCGCTGGGCACCATGGCCGAGCGCCTGGCGCGCCGCGCATCGATGAAGCACGGCAAGGCCACCAGTGACGTGATCTCCGCGCACATGGAAGTGGCGTCTTTTTACGGCGTGAGCTTCAAGGGCTATGAGCAGGGCGGCAGCATGCAGCTTTGCTATGACGGCGAGGCCTTTCGCCGCGTGCTGGCGTTGCCATCGGACGCGGAGCAGCGCGCCCGCGCCGCGCTGGCCGTGACCCGCCACGATTGCATGAGCCCCGACCTGCACCCGCAGGAGCGCCTGGCGCAGGACCAGTGGCGCGCCGAGGTGCTCGACAAAATCAGCGCCGCGCAGTTCGCCCAGCTGTCCGAAGTCAGCAAAAACCGCTTGCGCCTGCGCCGCGCCGGCGTGTTTGCCAGCCTGGCCTTCGGGCAGGCGCGCCGCGACCAAGCGCCCGCGGCGGCGGCCCAGCGCGCCATCGCGGAGCTCGCCGCGGTGAACAAGCTGGAACTGACCGACAGCGACAGGCAGGACTACAACGACGCGGCGATACGCGTGGGTGCCTCGCGCTGGGCCGCCGAAACCGCCCTCCCCCGCTTTGCCAGGTTGACGCTGGCCACCGAAGCCGGCCAGGCCGGCGAAACCTGCGTGGCGCTGTATGAAAACAAGGCCGACGGCAAACCCGGCAAGGAGGCCGTGGCCAGACGCTGCACCTACGGCATCGTCTGGGCCGCCTCCGCCAGCGCCCACCCCGACGGCCAGGCGCTGGCGCTCGCGGTGCAGCCTCTGGATGCCTGGCGCGAACTGTGGGTGTTTCGCAAGCGCGCCGGGAAGTGGAACATCGATGTGCTGCCGCCCGCCAGCAACGACCCCGAACTCGGTTATGTGGAATTTGCAGGCTGGGTGCGCGGCGCGCCGCAGATGCTGCTGGCCCGCGAGACCCGCATTGCCGGGCGCCTGCGCCGCAATTTCGAAGTGGCGCGCCTGGACAGCCTGACAGCGGAGAAGCAGGCCGGCGACCCGGGCACGCTGGCCGCCTTCCGCTGGCAGGACGCCGCGTGGAAGCGGCAGACGGTGATCCTGCGCTAAACCAGTTCTTAAAAAGCCGTTTTATCGCTCAGCGTATCGGCCGGCAACTGGTCGATTTCCACCAGCAGCCGCGCCAGGCTGCGGCCCGCCGCGCCCAGCAGGGCGCGGCCCTTGTCGGCGGTGGCGACGGCCGCATTGCCGACGGCGCCGTGCGGGTTGTAGTCCTGCATCTGCCAGGCCAGCTTGGCGCTACGGCCGTCGCCCAGAATGCTGAATTTTTCAGCGCGATCCTGCGAGGTGGAATGAAAGTCTTGCGCCTTCGCCATGTCGACCTGCTCCGGCTTGAGCGCCAGCATCATGGAGGTTTCAATCTCGCCGGCATGGATGCCGAAGCGGTGCTCCGCGGCGCTGAACAACTCGTTCACCGGCTTGCCGTCTTCACCGGTGAGCGGCAGGTTGAACCAGTTCACGCTGTAGACCAGCATGCCCAACCGGGCCCGCAGGTCGCGCGCCACCACGTCGAGCAAACCGACCTGGCCGCCGTGCGAATTGAGCAGCACCAGTTTTTTAACGCCGGTTTGCGCGACCGACTCGGCCAGCTCGGTCCACAGCCGTATCACCGTTTCGGCTTTCAGCGTCAGCGTGCCGGCAAAGCGCGTGTGCTCAGGGCTGAAACCCACGGCCTGCGTGGGCAGAAACAGGATGGGCTGCGTGGCCGGCAGGTGCGGCAGGGCCGCGGCTATCACGCCCTCGACCAGCGTTGCATCCACATTGAGCGGCAGGTGCGGGCCGTGCTGCTCTGTTGCCGCCACCGGCAGGACCGCGATGCAGCGGGCCAGGTCCAGCTTGGCGAAGTCTGGGGTTTTGAGGGTGGACCAGTGGCAGGGAGAGGTTGGGGTGGGCATAAGGGGTATTTTCGCCGGTTCTTGCTCCGGCGGGTGCGCCCTCCTCTTAGTCCTGCTGGCCGGGTCTCGCCCCGGCGGGCGACTTACGTTCTTTTGCTTCGCCAAAAGAACGTAAGCAAAGTTCACGCAGTGGGGATTCGCTCACTTCGCGAAGCGAAGTTACGCGAATACCAAAAGGCAACCCTGGTTGCTGCGTCCCTCCGCTTCGCTGCGGGCAACCTGCGGTGCTCGGTCCAGACGGGGTCAAAAACAACTCGCCTTCGGCTCAACAAGTTTTTGCCCTGATCCGTCTGGCCCCGCGCTCCTCGGCGCATCCACAAGGGGTGGGAGCGGGGAGGGGAGATACCAAACAGCCGAAGACAAACCCCGAATACCGAAAACCACAAGGACACGCCATGGCGAGTCCTTGTTTGTATTGGTATTGGTTTCTTTGTCTTCTGTCCCCGCTCCCGATCCCGATTGCCCCTTGTGGATGCGCCGAGGAGCGCAGAGACAAGCGGATCAGGGCTGGCGTTGTCTGAGCGAAGCGCAGCGTAGCGAGTTTAGCCAGACCCCGCTTGGCTCGAGCACCGCAGGTTGCCCCGGAGCGAAGCGCAGGGGACGCAGCAACCAGGGTCGCCTTTCTTTTGGGTACTTTTGGTGTTTGCGTAACTTCGCTGCGCGAAGTGAGCAAACCCCGCGCGCGTAGCGCGCCTTTGGCGAACAAAGAAAACCCGCTTTGCGGGTTTCGGTAAAAGTGCCTCGCCCGCCGGGGCGAGTCCCGGCCAACCGCCCTCAGCAAAGAGCGCAAAGGCCGAAGCAAGACCCGGCCTCAAGCCCCTCCAGCCAGGAGAGCAGCATTCCCCCCGGCAGCCGTCGTATTCACCGTCACCGTTTGCTCGGCACAAAACCGGTAAAGGTAATGCGGCCCACCGGCTTTGGGGCCGGTGCCGGAGAGCCCCTCTCCGCCGAACGGCTGCACCCCCACCACCGCGCCAATCATGTTGCGGTTCACATAGATGTTGCCGACGTGCGCGGCCGCCGCCAGCGCCTGCGCGCGGGAGTCGATGCGGGTCTGTATGCCCAGAGTCAGGCCGTAGCCCAGCGCGTTGATCTGCGCGATCACGGCCTGCGGGTCCTTGAGATCGCCGCTGCCCCATCGAACTACCTGCAGCACCGGGCCGAAGATTTCGTCTTTCACTTCGGCAAGGCTGCGCACCTCAAAGGCCGCGGGGGCGATGAGGTTGGCCAGCGGACCGGACACGGCCTGCGTGCGCCCGGCCGGCGTGACCAGCGCCCTGGCGCTTGAACCCAAACGCTGCAAATGCTTCTGGATGTTGTCAAACGCTTCGCGGTCTATGACCGGGCCGACGTCGGTGGCAAGGTCGGCGGTTTCACCCACCACGAGTTCCTGCGCCGCGCCTTTGATCATGTCGATCACGTGGCCGGCAATGCCTTCATGCACGCACAGCAGGCGCAGCGCCGAGCAGCGCTGGCCGGCACTGCGGAACGCGCTTTGCACGACCGCGTCGGCCACCTGCTCGGGCAGCGCCGTGCTGTCGACCAGCATGGCGTTGATGCCGCCGGTCTCGGCGATCAGCGGGACGATGGGGCCGTCCTTGGCGGCGAGCGCGCGGTTGATGATTTTTGCGACCTGGGTGGAGCCGGTGAAGACCACGCCGGCGATGTGCGGCGCCGCCACCAGCGCGGCGCCCACGGTATCGCCGGGGCCGTGCGCAATCTGCAGCGCGCCTTCGGGCACGCCGGCCTGGTGCAGCAGCTTCACGGCTTCCCAGGCAATGCCCGGCGTCTGTTCGGCGGGCTTGGCCAGCACGGCGTTGCCGGTGGCCAGCGCGGCCGCGACCTGGCCGGTGAAGATGGCCAGCGGGAAATTCCAGGGGCTGATGCAGACCCAGACGCCGCGCGCCGTCAACCGCAACTCGTTGGTCTCGCCGGTCGGCCCGGGCAAGGCCACAGGCCGCATGATGCGCTCGGCCTCGTTGGCGTAGTAGCGCAGGAAGTCCACCGCCTCACGCACTTCCGAGACGGCGTCGCCCCAGGTCTTGAAGGCTTCTTTCACCAGCAGCGCGCAGAACTTCGGCATCTGCGCTTCCATCGCGTCGGCGGCGCGGCGCAGGATGGCGGCGCGTTCGGCCACGTCCACCTTGCTCCATTGCTGGTAGCCGTTGACACCTGTCTTCGCAAGGTCGGCGGCGCGCGCGGCGTCAAACTCCGGCACCACCGGCACCGGCGTGGTCTCCAGCGCGGCCAGCAGCGGTGCGCGCATGCTTTCAACGGTCAGGTCCAGCCCCAGGCTGTTGGCGCGGCCGGCGCCGTAGAGCGCGGGCGGCAGCGGCAGCGAGGCGTCGGGCTCCAGCCGCAGCGGTGAGGTCAGCAGTTCGCCCATGCCGACCGACTCGTCGGCAAGCTGGTGCACAAAAGAGGAGTTGGCGCCGTTCTCCAGCAGGCGGCGCACCAGGTAAGCCAGCAGGTCGCGATGCGCGCCCACGGGCGCGTACACGCGGCAGCTGATCAGCGGGTTCTTGAGCACCTCGCGGAACACGCCCTCGCCCATGCCGTGCAGGCGTTGCAACTCAAACGGTACGGCGTTGCGCGAGGCCATCTGCAGGATGGCGGCGATGGTCGCGGCGTTGTGGCCGGCGAACTGCGGGTAAATGGCATCGGGCGCGGCCAGCAGGGCCTGCGCGCAGGCGAGGTAAGACACGTCGGTATGGTGCTTGTGCGTGAACACCGGGTAGTGCGGCAAGCCCATCTCCTGCGCGCGCTTGATTTCCGAATCCCAATACGCGCCCTTGACCAGGCGGCACATCAGGCGCAGCTTGTACTTGCGGGCGATGGCGGCGATGTGGTTTATCAAATCCAGCGCGCGCGTCTGGTAGGCCTGCATGGCCAGGCCGAAGCCCTGCCACTGGGGGTGATGCTTTGCGACCAGCGCGGCCAGCGCTTCAAAGACATCGAGCGAGAGTTCCAGCCGGTCGACTTCCTCGGCGTCTATCGTGAGGTTGATGTTGGCGCGGGCCGACAGCTCGCACAGGCCCCAGACGCGAGGCACCAGTTCGGCCATCACGCGCTCACGCTGGGCGTCTTCATAACGCGAGTGCAGCGCGCTGAGCTTGATGGAGATGCCGTCGTTTGTTTCCGTGGCGCCCGTTGCATCGGCGCCGGCGGCGATGGCCCGGATGGCATTCGTGTAGCTGGCCAGGTAACGCAGCGCGTCGGCGTCGGTGCGCGCGCCCTCGCCCAGCATGTCGTAGCTGAAACGCAAATTCGGGATTTTTTTGCGGCTGTCGTCGGCCTCGCCCATGGCGTCGGCAATCGTCTGGCCCAGCACGAACTGGCGGCCCAGCAACTGCACGGCGCGCAGCGTGGCCGCCACGACAGTGCGCGCACCGAGTTTGCTCATCAGGTTGGGCTGGCCGCCCTCGGGCAAAAACATCTTGGACATCGAGATGGCCGAAGCCGACAGCCGCGCCATCACGCCGTCGCCGGCGCCGTCAAAATCCGCGCGCCCGAGTTGGTCGGCCGTCAGGGCGATCGCCGTTTCGGCGTCGGGCACGCGCAGCAGGGCCTCGGCCAGGCGCATCAGGGCCAGGCCTTCGGCGCTGGAAATCGGGTATTCCTTGAGCAGGCTTTCCATGGCCCAAAAGGGCGGCGGGTTGTCGCGCACGGCCTGCACCCAGGGCTGGGCGGAGTGCGCCGCTGCCGCCCAGTCCAGCGCGCCGGCAAGGCCCCGCAGCTGGCCGGCCACGACGTCGGCTTCAGGGCGGTAAGGGAAGGGCAGGCGGGGGGAAGCAAACATCAGGGGCTCCAAGGTGGATTGCACGGTTTGGGACGGGTATTGAGTGAATGCAACGATGTTCCATTGAATAATGCCGAATTTCCCGCTAAATTTGAAGAATTAACCGAATAACTCACTAGTCATGTTTGAAGCCTCCCCAGAAATTGACCGCATTGACCTCAAAATCCTGAATGTTCTGCAGCAGGACGGCCGCATTTCCAACCTCAAGCTGGCCGAGAGCGTGGCCCTGTCGCCCACGGCCGTGCTGGCCCGTGTGCAGCGACTGAGCCGGGACGGCTACATCCTGGGCTATGAAGCGCTGCTCAACCCGCTCAAGCTGGGCGCCGGGATGATGGTGTTTGTGGAAGTGCTGCTGGACCGCACCACGCCCAACGTCTTCGAGGCCTTCAAAGCGGCGGTGCAGGTGCACCACGAAATCAGCGAATGCCACATGGTGGCCGGCGGCTTCGACTACCTGCTCAAGACCCGCATGGCCGACATGGCGGCCTACCGCTCTTTTGCCGGCACCGTGCTGTGGCAGCTGCCAGGCGTGCGCGAAACCCGCACCTATGCGGTGATGGAAGAGGTGAAAAATACCACCCGGCTCGCGCTGGGGGTGTGAAGCCCGTCCAGCGCTTGCAAACCTGCGGGCGCTGGCAATAATGCGAGTTTTCCATCCCCATCCAGACCTCTCGCCTTCAAACAGGACTGCCTATGAAACACCGCCTCGCCCTCCTGGCCACACTCACGCTGGCCCTGGCCACCGGCGCCTACGCCCAGAGCACAAAACCGGGCCTGTGGGAGATCAACACCAAAATGCAGTCGTCCTCCGGCGAGATGGAAAAAGCCATGGCCAACATGGAAAAGCAGATGGCGAGCATGCCGCCCGAGCAGCGCAAGCAGATGCAGGACATGATGGCCAAACAGGGCGTGTCGATGGGAAGCGCCAGCGGCGGCGGCATGAGCATGAAGACCTGCCTCACCAGGGAAATGGCCGAGCGCAATGAACTGCCGCAACAGCAGCAAGGCGACTGCAAGACCACCCAGTCGCCGCGCAGCGGCAACACCATGAAGTTTTCCTATGTCTGCACGCAGCCGCCTTCCAGCGGCGAAGGCGTGATGACCTTCTCTGGCGACACCGCCTACACCATGAAGATGAACACCACGACCACCGTCAAGGACAAGGCCGAGAAGATGAGCATGGATTCCTCGGGCAAATGGCTGTCGGCCGATTGCGGCTCGATCAAACCAAGGAAATAGCCCCCACGGTCGCTCACTGCGTGTAGCTCCCTCCCCCAAGGGGGCCGCTGCGCCTGCGGCCCGGCAAAGCCGGTTCCGCGGCCCCTGCTGGTATTTAGAATCCCTCCCCGTTCGCCCTGAGGTATCGAAGGGCAGCGCTAATCTAGCGAGCGGAAGTCATCTCTTGCCAAAGATCGCGGTACCCACGCGCACCATGGTGCTGCCCGCGTGGATCGCAGCCTCCAGATCCGCCGTCATGCCCAGCGACAAAGTATCCATCGGTATCGGCAGCACACCGGAGGCGTTGACCGCATCAAAAATGGCTTTGCTCCTGGCGTGCAACTCGCAGGCCGCGTCGAAGTCGGCGGCGGGTTCGGGGATCGCCATCAGGCCGCGCAAGACCAGGCGCGGCAGTTGCGCGACTTCCTGCGCCAGGGCCTGGACATCGGCCGGCGCCAGGCCCGACTTGTTGGCGCCGCCATCGACATTGACCTGCAGGCAAATCTGCAGCGGCGGCAGGTGCGCAGGCCGCTGCTCGCTCAGGCGCTGGGCAATCTTCAGGCGGTCCACCGACTGCACCCAGTCGAAGTGTTCGGCCACCAGGCGGGTCTTGTTGCTTTGCACCGGGCCTATGCAATGCCACTCCAGCGCCGGCACGGCCGGCTGCTGCCGCAACGCGAGGATTTTCTCCACCCCCTCGGCGATGTAGTTTTCACCGAAGGCTCGCTGCCCGTCCGTGGCCGCATCGGCCACGGCCTCGGCGCCGAAGGTTTTGGATACAGCCAGCAGACGTACGGTCGCCGGGTTCCGCCCGGCGGCGACGCAGGCCGTGGTGATACGGTCACGGACTAGCTGGAGATTGCGCACAATCGTGGTCATAATCGAACTGTAAACTTAGTTTGAAAACCATTTTCAAAAGGGTCCGGGATGGATATCACGCAGTTGCTGGCTTTTAGCGTCAAGAACAAGGCGTCTGACTTGCACTTATCGGCCGGCTTGCCGCCCATGATCCGGGTTCACGGCGACGTGCGGCGCATCAACATCGACCCGCTGGACCACAAGCAGGTGCATGCCATGGTGTACGACATCATGAACGACACCCAGCGCAAAACCTACGAAGAATTCCTGGAAGTCGACTTTTCCTTTGAAATCGACGGGCTGGCCCGCTTCCGCGTCAATGCCTTCAACCAGAACCGCGGCGCCGGCGCCGTGCTGCGGACCATTCCCTCCAAAATCCTGACGCTCGAGCAGCTCAACGCCCCCAAGATTTTCGGCGAGCTGGCCATGAAGCCGCGCGGCATGGTACTGGTCACCGGCCCCACCGGCTCGGGCAAGTCCACCACGCTGGCGGCCATGGTCAACTTTTTGAACGAAAACGAGTACGGCCACATCCTCACGGTGGAAGACCCGATCGAGTTCGTGCACGAGTCCAAAAAATGCCTGATCAACCAGCGCGAGGTCGGACCGCACACCCTGAGCTTCAACGCCGCGCTGAAATCCGCGCTGCGTGAAGACCCGGACGCCATCCTGGTGGGTGAAATGCGCGACCTGGAAACCATTCGCCTGGCCATGTCGGCCGCTGAAACCGGCCACCTGGTCTTCGGCACGCTGCACACCTCCAGCGCCGCCAAGACGATTGACCGGATCATCGACGTGTTCCCCGCCGAGGAAAAGGAAATGATCCGCTCCATGCTGTCGGAGTCGCTGCAGGCGGTGATCTCGCAGACGCTGTGCAAGACCAAGGACGGCGCGGGCCGCGTGGCGGCGCACGAGATCATGCTGGGCACCAGCGCCATCCGCAATTTGATCCGCGAAGCCAAGGTCGCGCAGATGTACTCCTCCATCCAGACCGGCAACAGCGTGGGCATGCAGACGCTGGACCAGAACCTGACCGAGCTGGTCAAACGCAATGTGATCTCCGCCGCAGAGGCTCGCGGCAAAGCCAAGATTCCAGAGAACTTCCCAGGCTAGAGATATGGCCCCCACGCTTTTCACTGCGTCTTCGACTGCGTGTAATGCGCTGCCCCCCGAGGGGGCCGCTGCGCCTGCGGTCTGGCAAAGCCAGTCCCGCGGCCCCGGCTTGGTTGAAGATCCCTCATCCCTTGCCGTGTTTTCGGCTGCAGAATTTGATTAAAGGAGTCGTTCATGGAACGCGACCAGGCCAGTAAATTCATCAACGACCTGCTGAAACTCATGGTCAGCCGCAACGGCAGCGACCTGTTCATCACGGGCGACTTCCCGCCGGCCATGAAGGTGGACGGCAAGGTCACCAAGGTATCACCGCAGCCGCTGAACGCCGGCCACACGCTGGCGCTGGCCCGTTCCATCATGAACGACAAGCAGGCGGCCGAGTTCGAACGCACCAAGGAATGCAACTTCGCGATTTCCCCGCCCGGTGTGGGCCGTTTCCGCGTGAATGCCTTCATCCAGCAGGGCAAGGTCGGCATGGTGATGCGGACGATTCCGGCCGTGCTGCCCACCATCGACGGGCTGGGCGTGCCCCAGGTGCTCAAGGAAGTGGTGATGAGCAAGCGCGGCCTGACCATCCTGGTCGGCGCCACCGGTTCGGGCAAGTCCACCACGCTGGCCGCCATGGTGGACTGGCGCAACGAGCAGTCCTACGGCCACATCATCACGATTGAAGACCCGGTGGAGTTCGTGCACGCGCACAAGAACTGCGTGATCACGCAGCGCGAAGTGGGCCTGGACACCGACAGCTGGGAAGCGGCCCTGAAAAACACGCTGCGCCAGGCGCCCGACGTGATCCTGATGGGCGAAATCCGCGACCGCGAGACCATGGAACACGCCATCGCCTTTGCCGAAACCGGCCACCTGTGCCTGGCCACCCTGCACGCCAACAGCGCCAACCAGGCGCTGGACCGCGTGATCAACTTCTTTCCCGAAGAGCGCCGCACCCAGCTGCTGATGGACTTGTCCCTCAACCTCAAAGCCATGATCTCGCAGCGGCTGGTCCCCAAGCAGGACGGCAAGGGCCGTTTCGCCGCGGTGGAAGTCATGCTCAACTCGCCGCTGATCTCCGACCTGATCTTCAAGGGCGAGGTCTCCGAGATCAAGGAGATCATGAAAAAGAGCCGCAACCTGGGCATGCAGACCTTCGACCAGGCGCTGTACGACGCGTTTGAGAGCCACTTCATCACCTACGAAGACGCGCTGCGCAACGCCGACTCGGTGAACGACCTGCGCCTGCAGATCAAGCTCAACTCGCAGCGCGCCAAGTCGACCGACCTGGCAGCCGGCACCGAAAACTTCGCCATCGTTTAAGGCCGGTCCGCCTGCCGGCCTCGCGCCGGCGGCGGCCGCCTTCTGCCTTCCTTCCTCGTCTCCACGCACCCACATCCTCAGGCACCCCCATGTCCAGCACCGCATCCAAAACCTACGAGTCCTCCACGCCCCGCCAGGTCGCCTTTCTGGGCCTGGGCGTCATGGGCTACCCCATGGCCGGGCACCTGGCGCTGGCCGGGCACTCCGTCACGGTCTACAACCGCAGCCCGGCCAAGGCCGCCGCATGGGTCGCCGAATTCGCCGCCAGCCCCAAGCCCGCGCAGGCCGCCCTGCCGCGCCTGGCGGTGGCCGGCGCCGACATCGTGTTTTGCTGCGTCGGCAATGACGACGACCTGCGCTCCGTCACGCTGGGCGCGGACGGCGCCTTCGCCGGCATGAAGCCCGGCGCGATTTTTGTCGACCACACCACGGCTTCCGCCGACGTGGCGCGCGAACTCTACGCCGCGGCCGCCAGGCTGGGCCTGCAGTTCATCGACGCCCCTGTGTCGGGCGGCCAGGCCGGCGCGCAGAACGGCGCGCTCACCGTGATGTGCGGCGGCGACACGGCAGCCTTCGACGCCGTCAAGCCGGCCGGCATGGCGTTTTCCAAAGCCTTCACGCTGATGGGCGCCAGCGGCGCGGGCCAGCTCACCAAGATGGTCAACCAGATCTGCATCGCCGGGCTGGTGCAGGGCTTGAGCGAAGCGGTCGCATTCGGCCAGAAAGCCGGTCTGGACGTGAACCAGGTGCTCGACGTGATCGGCAAGGGCGCGGCGCAAAGCTGGCAGCTCGACAACCGCGGCAAGACCATGGTGGCCGACAAATTCGATTTCGGTTTTGCCGTCGACTGGATGCGCAAGGACCTGGGCCTGGTGCTGGACGAGGCCAAGCGCAACGGCGCCCGCCTGCCGGTGACGGCACTCGTTGACCAGTTCTACGCGGACGTGCAGGCCATGGGCGGCCAGCGCTGGGATACCTCAAGCCTCATCAAGCGCCTCAAGTAAGACGCAGATTTCAGGCGCAAAAAAGCGGCTGCCCGGTGCAGCCGCCTTGTTTTGTGCGGCTTCAGCCGCCCGCGGGCTTGGGCTGGGCCGGTGCGGCGGATTTGGCCGGCAACATGCGGGCCAGTTCTTCTTCGCTGATGATTTCAAAAATGCGGATGACCTTCTGCACGCCGGGGGTGCCGCGCACCACGTCGGTGGCGCGATCGGCTTCGCGCTGCGTGACACGGCCCATCAGGTAGGTCGTGCCGCGCTCGGTCACCACCTTGAAGGCGTTGGAAGACAAGTCACGCGCATCGACCAGCATGGCCTTGACGCGGCCGGTGACCAGCGTGTCGGAAGAGCGCTGCGTCAGGGTCGATGCGCCCATGACGGCCAGTTCGTTGACCACCGAGTTCACGTTCTCCACGCGCGCGACGATCTGCTCGACCAGCTGCTTGTCCTGGGCATTCGGCACCTCGCCCGTGAGCAGCACCTGCCGGTTGTAGCTGGTCAGGTTGACGTGCACGCGCTCGCCGACGTTGCTGCGGATGCGGCTTACGGCGCGCAATTCGATGCCTTCGTCTTCAAGCTGCGCGCCCGAGGTGCGGCGGTCGGTGGCGACGAACGCGCCGCTGGCCACGCCCCCCACCACCAGGGGGAAGCAGGCCGTCAGGGCCCCGCAAAGCAGGGTCGTCGTGACGACGGCCAAGGTCAGGCGTTTAAACGGAACAAATTTCATACAGAGGTCTCCTGGTCGCCAAGTAACTGGGTGTCCACACCGTCGCAAATGCAATGGAGGACGAGAAGGTGCACTTCCTGGATACGCGCGGTCCGCTCATGCGGCACGCAGATGTGCACATCGGTTTCACGCAAGGCGTGGGTGATCTTGCCGCCGCCGCGGCCCGTCAGGGCCACCACGGTCATTTCACGCTCGTGGGCGGCCTCGATGGCGGCCAGCACGTTGGCCGAGTTGCCGCTGCTGCTCATGGCCAGCAACACGTCGCCGGCGCCGCCCAGGGCCCGCACCTGCTTGGAGAAGATCACCGAGAAGTCGTAGTCGTTGGCGATCGCCGTGAGGATGGAGCTGTCCGTCGTCAGGGCGATGGCGCCGAGCTCGGGCCGCTCGCGTTCATGGCGGCCGACAAACTCGGCGGCGAAATGCTGGGCCGCGGCGGCCGAGCCGCCATTGCCGCAAGCCAGCACCTTGCCGCCGCTGGTGACGCTGGCCAGGATCGCCTGCACAGCCGCGGCGATGGGCTTGGACAGGACTTGCGCGGCCTGGTACTTGAGGTCGGCACTGTCGATGAATTGCTGTTCTATGCGTTGTTCAAGCATGGGGCAATGATAGCGGGTCGTGATGTGGGACCCGGGTTCGATTACAGCTTCTCACGATTCACCGGGGACGTCACGGCATTGCGGCAGGCTCGGCGCCGGCTGCCATTCACGGCAATGAAGACGTCAGCGAAGCGCCAGGGCATTGATGCGGGTGACCAGTTCGTGGGCGTGCAGGGGCTTGGCCAAATGGGCGTCGAATCCCGCCTCCAGCGCGCGTTCGATGTCCTGCTGCCGCCCGAACGCGGTCAGGGCAATCGCCGGCAGCCGCCGCGACCCGTTGTTTTCGCTTTCACGCCGCCGCAGCTCCCTGATCAGGTCGTAACCGTCACGGCCGGGCAAGCCGATGTCGCTGATCAGGATGGCGGGGTGGTTGCCATCGAGGGCCTGGATGGCTTCTTCGTAATCTTTCGCGGTGACCACGGCGGCGCCCCGGTCCCTGAGGATCAGGGTGAGCATTTCGCGGTTCTGCGGCTCGTCCTCGACCACCAGAATCACCAGCCCCGACAGGTTGGAATCCGGGTCCAGCCGCGCGGAGTCGACGCTCAGGTTCTCGCCGTGCAGCGGCCCGGCCAGCGCGGGAATTGTCAAAGTCACCGTGGCGCCTTTGCCCAGGCCTTCGCTTTCGACCACGACCGAGCCCCCGTGCAGTTCCGTCAGATGCTTCACGATGGCCATGCCCAGGCCCAGCCCGCCGTGCGAGCGGTTGCCGGGTGTGGCGCCCTGGGAGAACTTGTCGAAGATGGTGCGAAGAAAGTCCGGCGCGATGCCCTTGCCGTGATCCCGCACCGTCAAAACCAGCGAATCATCGACACGCCTCAATGAGGCTTCGATGGCTCCGCCGGGTTCGGAGAATTTGATAGCGTTGTTGAAGATGTTCCAGAACATCTGCTGGAAGCGCGTGGCGTCCAGCCATACCGGCTCATGCGCGGAATCGGCCTCCAGGGTGACGGTCAGGCGCCGCTGCTCGACCGCCTCTTTCATGCCGTCCAGCGCGGACGACAGCACCGCCGCGGGATCGATCAGCTCGCGGTGGAGCGTCAGCTTGCCGGAATTGATGCGGGAGACGTCGAGGATGTCGGAGATGATGCGCGCCTGGGCCTGTACGTTGCGCTCAATCATGCGCAAGCCCGTCATGGTCTCAGGTGTCCCGCCGCGTTTGAACAGCACGTGCAGGCCCATCAGCATGGCGTTCAGGGGGTTGCGCAACTCATGGGACAGGACCGCGATGAAATTGTCCTTGGTCTGGCTGTGCTGCTCGGCCGACGTGCGCGCGGCTTTTTCCCGCTCCAGCAGGCTCTCGCGCTGCTCTTCGAGCTTTTTGCGGGCGGAGATATTGGAGACGACCCCCACGCGCAGGCCCGGCTCGATGTGCGGCGACATCGTCCATTCCAGGTGGACTTCTTCGCCATCCGGCAGCGCAAGCGCGAAGACCTCCCGCCATTGCCGCGCCGGCAGCTCGTCCTGTTCGACCAGGGCGCGAACGGCCGCCGTCCATTTGGGCGGCGCCAGTTCAAAAACCTTGCGCCCCAGGACCTCATCGGCCGCGCGCCCCAGCATGCGCAGCAGGGCCGGGTTGGCTTCGACGATGGTTCCGCCGGAATCCACCAGGGCGATCCCGGTTTCCGCCTGCGTGTAGATCGCGCGGAATTTGGCCTCGCTTTTGCGCAGCTGCTCCTCGGCGAGCCGCGCGCGCACCAGGGCCTGCACGGTCGCGATCAGGATAGGCGGCTCTGCCGGGTGTGTCAGGTAGGCGTCGGCGCCGGAATTGAGCCCCGCCACCTTGTATTTGTCCTCGACGTAGGTCGCGGAAAGATGGACCACCGGCACCACGGCGGTTTTGGGCTTTGCGCGCAGCATGCGGCAGACCTCGAAGCCCCCTATGTCGGGAAGATGCACATCGAGCACGACCGCGGAGATATTGTTTTCGCTCTTGCTCAGGGCCTCGGTGCCGTTCGCAGCCTCCTCGGTCTTGAAGCCCGCGGCACGCAGCGTCCTGGCGGTCGCGTACCGGGTCGCCGGATTGTCGTCGACGACCAGCACCGTGTGTTCGGCGCGGTCTATGGTGATGCCGACGACGTCCATGTCAGCCATGCGCGGCTTCCGGCGCGCCGGCCGGGATGGCCACAAAGAACGTCGAGCCCACGCCGGGTTCGCTGGTCAATCCCACCGTGCCGCCCAGCAACTCGGCGAGCTTCTTGCTGAGCGACAGGCCGAGTCCCGTGCCGCGCAGCCTCTTCTGGATCGGTGAATCGATCTGGTTGAAGTCCTTGAACATCGCGTGGTGGAATTCCGAGGCGATGCCGATGCCGGTATCGGCCACCGAGAACACCACCATGCCGTCCTCTCCCCTCCTGGCCGAGACTCTCACCTCGCCCTTCGCGGTGAACTTGAGCGCGTTGGAGATGAAGTTGCGCAAAATCTGCGCGAGCTTGCGGTCGTCGCTGAACAGCTTGGGAACGTCGTGCGGCTCTTCGAACACCAGCAGCAGGTCGGGATTGGTCAGCACCGGCTTGAACATGCCGCGCAGCGTGGAAAACAGGTCCACCATCTCGAACCAGTCCGGCGAAATGTCGATGCGCCCGGCCTCGACTTTGGCGAGGTCCAGCAAATCATTGACCATGTCGGAAAACTCGACCGAGGTCTCCTGGATGAATTTGACCTGGCGCTCCTGCTCGTCGGTGAGCGGGCCGTCCACCCGGTCCAGCAACAGCCTGGCGATGCTCAGCACCGAACCGATGGGCGTGCGGAACTCGTGGCTCATGTAGGCGAGGAAGCGGCTTTTGAGTTCGGTCGCCTGCCGAAGTTCATCGGCCTGGGCGTCCAGTTCGGCATACAGCGCGAGCACGCCGCGGTTCGTTTCGTCGAGTTCGCTGCGAAGCGATTCGACGTCCTGCCTGCTGGCCGCGAGTTGGGCCAGCAGCTCTTCGCGGCTGGGCACGTCCAGCAGCTGTGCCGGCGTGTTCATTCTTTCCTCCGCGCGACCAGGATGGTCGCGTCGTCGCGGCCACGGCAGAAATCGCGCATCAGCAGGGCGGCGGCCAGGCTCGGGTCGCGCCCGAGCAGCGGCGCGATCGCCGCGCCGGGCCAGCGCTGCATGATGCCGTCGGTGTGGATGGCAAAGGCCGCATGGTCGGGCCAAGCCGTGGAAATCTCTTCGGGCTTGCGGATCTGCAGGCCCGCCGTGCCGTGCTGGGTCAGCAGCGTGCGGTCCGAGACACCGGAGAGCACGCGCATAACCACATTGCCCGCGCCCACCGACCGGATGGCGGAGGCGCCCATGTCCAGGAACGCAGCGGCCACCGCGGCGCCGCGTGTCGATCTCAGCGTTTCATGGATGGATTGCAGCATGTCGGACAGGTCATGGAAGGGCTTGCGCCGAAAGTGTGCCACAGCGGCCTGCGCGGCTTCTTCCGCCATGGGGCCGTGGCCCAGGCCGTCCGCCATGAAGACCGCCGCCTTGGGGCCGTCGACGGCCAGTATCCAGCCATCCCCGCTCACGGTCTCGCCGGGCGCCGGGGTCGCGACATAGCCGAAGCGAAACATCCCGTCATGGCGGTGCGGCCGCGCACGCACGCGGGAAACAATCAGCGTGCCGGAAGGCACTGCGGAATAGATGTCGAAATCGTCGGACAGCCTTTTGGCGGCGCCCAGGCCCGTTCCGGGGGTGCCGCCGGTGGAAAAACCGTCGCGCATGCACCTGTCGATATCGTTAATGCCCGGCCCTTCGTCGATGGAGAGGACTTCCAGTTCCGGCGGGCTTTGGTCGAACTCGCGCGAGGCGACCAGCAGCCGGCCCTGCTTTGCGTGCTTGACCAGGTTGGTACCCAGCTCGGTGACCACCAGCGCGACCCGCCCCGCCGCGACCTCATCAAAGCC
>NZ_CALRNF020000044.1:0-43139 GCF_943369415.1 Polaromonas sp. YR568 | reverse complement strand
CCCTGGTTGCTGCGTCCCCTGCGCTTCGCTCCGGGGCAACCTGCGGTGCTCGGTCCAGACGGGGTCAAAAACAACTCGCCTGCGGCTCAAACAAGTTTTTGCCCTGATCCGTCTGGCCCTCCGCTCCTCGGCGCATCCACAAGGGGTGGAGACAGGAATACTGAACAGCCAACAGCCCAAGACAAAACCCGAATACCTGAAGAAACAAGGACACGCCATGGCGTGTCCTTGTTTGTATTTGTCTTCTGTATTCCTGTATTCGGTTCCCGATCCCGATTGCCCCTTGTGGATGCGCCGAGGAGCGCAGGTTCAGGCGGATCAGGGCTGGCGTTGTCTGAGCGTAGCGAGTTTAGCCAGACCCCGCCTGAACCGAGCACCGCAGGTTGCCCGCAGCGAAGCGTAGGGACGCAGGAACCAGGGTCGCCTTTTCTTTGGTGACTTTCTTTTGGCGAAGCAAAAGAAAGTTACTGGCCGCCGGGCCACTCCCGGCCAGCCACCCTCAGCAGAGGGCAAGGGCGCGGGGAGCCGGCGCAAGACCCGACCCTACAAATCCGTCCGCAATTTCCAGATCTCCGGAAACAGCACCACGTCCAGCATCTTGCGCAGGTAGCTGACACCGCCGGTCCCGCCGGTGCCGCGCTTGAAGCCGATCACGCGCTCCACGGTGGTGACGTGCCGGAATCGCCAGAGCCGGAAGGCATCTTCCAGGTCGGTGAGTTCTTCGCCGAGCTGGTAGAGGTCCCAGTACTTTTTCGGGTCGCGGTAGACCACCAGCCAGGCCTGCTCGACTTCGTCGCTTTCGGCATAGCCCTGGGTCCAGTCGCGCTGGGTGTGGCTGGCGGGCACGGGTAGGCCGCGGCGGGCCAGCAGGCGCAGGGCTTCGTCGTAGAGCGACGGGGCTTCGTAGGCGGCTTGTACTTGCGCGAGCAGGTCGGGCCGGTGCGCGTGGGGTTTCAGCATGGCGGCGTTTTTGTTGCCGAGTGCGAATTCGATGCAGCGGTATTGCGCGCTTTGAAAACCGCTGGAGTTGGCGAGGTAAGGGCGTATCGCGCTGTACTCGGGCGGGGTCATGGTGGCCAGCACGTCCCAGGCGTGCACCAGCTGCTCCATGATGCGGCTCACGCGCGCCAGCATCTTGAAGGCGCCGCCGAGTTCGTCGCTGGCGATGTTGGCGATCGCGGCGCGCAACTCGTGCAGCATCAGTTTCATCCAGAGTTCGCTGGTCTGGTGCTGGATGATGAACAGCATCTCATTGTGGTCGGGCGAGAGCGGTTTCTGTGCGCCCAGGATGGCATCGAGCTGCAGGTAGTCGCCATAGCTCATGGACTTGCTGAAGTCGAGCTGCGCTTTTTCGTCGCGCACGATGTCTGCCGGCCGTTGTGTGTTCATGGATGATCTTTCACGGAAAAGCGATCTGGGTATTGAAACAAGCAGGGGCCGCGGAACCGGCTTTGCCGGGCCGCAGGCGTAGCGGCCCCTCTTGTGATGAAAGGGGCAGGGAGAAGCCGCAGGCTACACGCAGTGGACGACCGTGGGGGCCATGTCATCATGTGACCGCGTGCTTCCGGTTGAATTCGGCTTTCCGCCATTCGCTGGTTTCAAGGACCTGCTTCAAATGCTCGACGGCGTTCCAGACGTCTTCAAAGCCGATGTAGAGCGGCGTGAAGCCGAAGCGCAGGATGTCCAGGTGCTTGCCGGCTGCGCCGTCACCGGCGCGGAAGTCGCCGATCACGCCGCGCGCAATCAGCGCCTGCACGATGGCGTAAGCGCCTTCGGTTCTGGTGAGGCACACCTGCGAGCCGCGACTGGCATGTTCGCGCGGCGTCGCCAGGCCCAGGCCGTGGCCTGCGCAGCGTTCTTCGACGAGCTGGATAAACAGGTCGCTCAGCGCCAGCGATTTTTTGCGCAGGGCCTGCATGCCGCCCAGGGCTTCGGCGGCCAGCACGGTGTCCAGCCCGCACTCGAGGGCGGTCATGCTCAGGATGGGCTGGGTGCCGCACAGGTAGCGGGCGACGCCGGGGGCGGGGCGGTAGTCGGGCGTGAATTCAAAAGGCGCTGCATGGCCCCACCAGCCGGCCAGCGGTTGCCAGAAGCGGTCGGCGTGCTTGGGGTTGACCCAGACAAAGGCCGGCGCGCCGGGGCCGCCGTTGAGGTATTTGTAGCCGCAACCGATGGAGAAGTCGGCTTTCGCCGCATTCAGGTCCACCGGTACGGCGCCCGCGCTGTGCGCCAGGTCCCAGACGGTGAGCACGCCGGCGGCATGCGCGGCGGCGGTGACGACGGCCATGTCGTGCATGGCGCCGGTGCGGTAGTTGACGTGGGTCAGCATCAGCACGGCGACTTCGGCAGTGAGCGCTGCGGTGATCTCTTCAGGCTCGACGAGCTGCAGGCGAAAGCCGCGTTCGCGGCACAGGGCTTCGGCGATGTAGAGGTCGGTCGGGAAGTTGCTGCGCTCGCTGACGATGAGCTTGCGGTCGGGCGCGTCCTGGGCCGCGATGTGCAGTGCGGCGCTCAATACTTTGTAGAGGTTGATGGAGGTGCTGTCGGTGGCCACCACTTCGCCGGGGGATGCGCCTATCAGTTGCGCGATCTTGTTGCCCAGGCGCTGCGGCAGCTCAAACCAGCCCGCGCTGTTCCAGGAGCGGATCAGGCCCTGGCCCCATTCGGCCGTCACGGCTTGGGCAACGCGCGCGGCCGCGGTATTGGGCAGCACGCCCAGCGAATTGCCGTCAAGGTAGATCACGCCTTCGGGCAGCGTGAATTGCCGGCGCAGTTCGCGCAGCGGGTCTTGCGCGTCGAGGGCGCGGCAGTCTTGCAGAGTCGTCATGGTGGATTTCATATCAAGGGAGTTCGCGCAGGATTGCGCGCACGGGGGAGGCGTCGGCCTTGGTGAGTTTGAGCGGCAGGGCAATCAATTCGTAGTCGCCTTCGGCGACGTCGTCGAGCACCAGGTTTTCGAGCACGCGCAGGCCGTGGGCCAGCAACTGGTGGTGGCTGGGCAAGTCCTGGCTGGTCGATGGGTCCACGCTAGGGGTGTCAATGCCGATCAGCGTGATGTTTTTGCTGGCCAGCAGTTCCATGGTTTCCGGCGAGATGGCGGTGAAGGCGTCCCAGGCCTGGCTGGCCTTGCGAGACGTGCGCAGCAGCACGCGCGCCGGCAATGCGTTGAGCGCGTGGGCGACGTGCTCGGGCAGGACCAGAGGGCCGCAATCCATGCAGTGGATCACGCGGCAGGGGCCGAGGTAGGGGGCCAGGTCCAGGTCACCGATGCTGCTCTCGCCGTTGGCATAGTGCAGCGGCGCATCGGCATGCGCGCCGGTGTGCGGCGACAGCGTGATGCTGTTGACGTTGACCGGGCAATTCGGTGCCAGCGAAAAATGCAGTTGCTGCGAGTAGGCCGTGTCGCCGGGGAACACGGCGGCGTTTTCATCCACCGGGGGCGAGATGTCCCAGATCCTGAGCGAGGGTAATGCGCCGGGAGCGCGAATGCGGGCTGTCATGGTGCAAAGGTAGCACCGGCAAAAAAGGCGTGGTGTCGGTTATTTCCAACAATCTAAAAAATTGTTGAAACCTAAAGTATTTGAGGCGGCCTGCTGGTGGCGTAGGCCGGTCCGGCCGGCCGGTGCAATCCGCCGGGCTCGGGCACAATTCGAGCCTGCGGCGCGTGCGCTGCATCGATTTACCAAACCCTCCTGCAACCCTTCAAGAGAGACAAAGGCACACCATGAATCCCGACAACAAGTCCAACGGCAAAGTCGCACTCGTCACCGGCGCGGGCACCGGCATCGGCAAGGCCGTGGTGCTGGCCCTGCTGCGCGAGGGTTACAGCGTGGCACTGGTCGGGCGCCGTGCGGAGCCGCTCAATGAGGTCGCCAAGGAGTCGGGTACGGACCGCGCGTTCGCGCTGCCCACCGACGTGAGCAAGCCTGAGTCCGTGGCGGCGGCGTTTGCCGCAGTGAAAGAAAAGTTCGGCCGGCTTGACCTGCTGTTCAACAACGCCGGTGTGGGTGCGCCGCCCGTCAACCTTGAGGACATCACCTTCGAGCAGTGGACCAATGTGGTCAACATCAACCTGACGGGTTCCTTCCTCTGCGCGCAAGCGGCCATCCGGCTGATGAAGGACCAGTTGCCCCAGGGCGGCCGCATCATCAACAACGGCTCGATCTCGGCGCATGCGCCGCGGCCCAATTCGGCGCCTTACACCTCCACCAAGCACGCCATCACCGGCCTGACCAAATCGATCTCGCTGGACGGGCGCAAGTACAACATCGCCTGCGGCCAGATCGACATCGGCAACGCCATGACGGAGCTTGCGGCGCGCATGGCCAAGGGCGTCCCCCAGGCCAACGGCGAAATCGCCATTGAACCCATGATGGATGCGAAGGAAGTGGCCGAGGCGGTGGTGCACATGGCGTCGCTGCCGCTGTCGACCAACGTGCAGTTCATGACCATCATGGCGACGAAGATGCCGTTTGTGGGCCGCGGATAAGCGCGGGCTTCAGCCGGCCTTCACCACCCCGGCCTTGCGCGGCATCGCCATCGCCATCGCGTAATAGACCACGCCCCCGATCGCCACACCGAAGAACCAGCCGTAAATGCCCCACCAGGAGGGCAGCAGGCTGGTGAAGTTGGGCAGGATGCTGGAGAACAGCGCGCCCGCGGCGGTGGCGACCAGCGCGTTGACGTTCCAGCCGCCCTGGTAGCGGTATTCGCCGTCCTCGTGGTAGAGCGCCTCGACGTTCACCTCGCCCTTGGCGATCAGGTAGTAGTCGACCAGGATGATGCCCAGCAGCGGCCCCATGGTTGCGCCTATCGCACCCACAAAGGTGGCGGCGTTGCCTTCCCAGGGCGCAAAGGGGTAGAGCACCAGCGCGATGCCGGCCGCGATGTAGCCGCCGGTCTTGAAGCTGACCTTGCGTGGGAACACATTGGCAAAGTCAAACGCCGGTGAGACGAAGTTGGCCACCACGTTGATGCCCAGTGTGGCCACCGCGAAGGTCAGCGCGGCCAGCAGCGCCAGGAACCAGCTGTCGAACTTGGCGGAGATCTGCTCGGGGTGCAGCAGCACCTCGCCATAGACCTTGAAGGCGGCGATGGTGGTGACGCCGGCCACCAGCGAGAACAGCACCAGGTTGATGGGCAGGCCCCAGAGGTTGCCTTTTTTGACGGTGGACTTGTCCTTGGCGTAGCGCGAGAAGTCGCAGAAGTTGAGGTACAGCGCCGCGAAGTAGGTGATCCAGGTCGCGCCCACGGCCATCAGCGCCCAGAACGAGCCGGGCTCACCGGGCACGCCGGCGTCCTTGGTCTTGGCCAGCAGCACGTCCTGCGGGATGCCGTGGTCGAATGAAAAACCGCCGGCCTTCACGCACAGGCCAACGGCCAGCACCAGCATGGCGATCCAGACGGCGGGGCCGGCCCAGTCCTGGAATTTGCGCACTGTTTCCATGCCGTTCTGGATGATCAGCAGCTGCAGCGCCCAGACCACGACAAAACAGATCACCTCCAGCCCCGAGTGTCCCAGCAGGTGCGTCGATTTGTGGAAGGCCATGATGGCATCCGAGCGCGTGAGCAACGCCACGATGGCGCCCGAGGCGGCCGCCGTCTGCGCGCCGTACCAGAAGCAGGCGACCACCGCGCGCACCAGCGCCGGCAGGTTGGCGCCCCAGATGCCGAAGGAGGCGCGCGCCAGCACGGGGTAGGGCACGCCGGTTTTCACGCCGGCGTAGCCGACCAGGTTCATCAGGAAAAAAATCACCAGTGAACTCAGCCCGATAGCATTCAAAAAGTTGGTGAAGCTGCCGCACAGCAGGAACAGGCTGGCCGCGAGGTAGTAGCCCCAGAGGCTGTGCACGTCGGACGTCCAGACGTTGAAGATGCTGAAAGTGCCCCAGTTGCGCTCCTTGGCGGGCGCCAGGTCTTCGTTGTACAGATCGGGCGATGGGTTGCGAATGTCCACGTGTGATCTCCGGTACGGTGGGCGAGTGCCCCTGGCCAGGGCTCCCTCGGCGACGCCTGAAAGCGTCATGAAGGAGTGTTCAGTTTTGTATACAGGACTGTACTCAATGCTTGGAACTTCGATTTGCGGGTTTACCCGAGGTTCTGTGGTATGCGCGGTCAGGTTGAGGTCGCGGGTTCAATGCCGTCCTGCCGGGGCGTGCACGCTCACGCCGCCGGATGGGCGGCGGTTTTGTTTGGGCGGGGGATTTGGGCACCGCAAGGGGGCCCGAGGGGAAGGCTTAGCTAAGTTGCCCAAGCAGCAGGAACTCCATGAGTGCCTTCAGCGCGTGCATGCGGTTTTGGCTGCGGCACGCGGCCTGTGGCCGCTTCACGCGCGCGTTGCGCACATGAGCCTGCGCCGAAACAGGATGCCGGCGCTATCGCGCCGACGCTCGCGTGTTACGCGAGCTGCCCCAGCAGAAGGAACTCCATGAGTGCCTTCTGCGCGTGCATCCTGTTTTCTGCTTCATCCCAGACCACCGATTGCGGGCCGTCGATCACGTCGGCTTCGACTTCCTCGCCGCGGTGGGCGGGCAGGCAGTGCATGAAAAGTGCGTCCGGCTTGGCCGCGCGCATCATGTCGGTGTCCACGCACCAGTCGGCAAAGGCCTTCTTGCGCGCTTCGTTTTCGGCTTCATAACCCATGCTGGTCCAGACGTCGGTGGTGACCAGGTCGGCGCCGGCGCAGGCCTGCATCGGGTCCTTGAAGACCTTGTAGCTGTCGGCCGAGCGTATGCCGGCGATGGACTGGTCCACCTCGTAGCCGCCGGGCGTGCTCACGTGGACCTTGAAGCCCAGTATTTCGCTGGCCTGCAGCCAGGTGTTGGCCATGTTGTTGCCGTCGCCCACCCAGGCCACCGTCTTGCCCTTGATGGAGCCGCGGTGCTCGATGTAGGTGAAGATGTCTGCCAGGATCTGGCAGGGGTGGAATTCGTTGGTCAGGCCGTTGATGACCGGCACGCGCGAATGCTCGGCGAAGCGGTCTATCTTGGTCTGCTCGTAGGTGCGGATCATCACCAGGTCGACCATGCGGCTGATGACCTTGGCGCTGTCCTCAATCGGTTCGGCGCGGCCCAGCTGGCTGTCGCCGGTGGTCAGGTGCACCACGCTGCCGCCCAGCTGGTACATGCCGGCCTCGAAACTCACGCGTGTGCGGGTCGAAGCCTTCTCGAAAATCATCGCCATCGTGCGGTCGACCAGCGGCTGGTGTTTTTCGTAGGTCTTGAACTTCTTCTTGATGATGGCGGCGCGCTCGAAAAGATAAGCGTATTCGGCGGCGTTGAGGTCACTGAATTGCAGGTAATGCCGCACGGGCGCGGGCGTGGAGGGGATCGCAGTGCTCACGCGTTTTTCTCTTTCAAAAGCTGCTTGATCAAAGGCACCAGGATGGCCACCGCCTCGTCGGCCTCAGCCGTGGTCATGATCAGCGAGGGCACCATGCGGATCACGGTATCGGCGGTCACGCTCAGCAGCAGGCCGTTCTCGGCGGCGCGGCCCAGCAACTCGCCGCAGGGCACGGTCAGTTCAATGCCCAGCATCAGGCCGCGGCCGCGGATTTCTTTCAGGCCTTTTTCGCCGGCCAGTTCGCGCGTCAGCGCCGCGCGCAGGTGGTCGCCCACCTTCGCGGCATTGGCCAGCAGGCCTTCTTCTTCCATGATGCGCAGGGTTTCCACGCCGGCCCGCATGGCCAGCGGGTTGCCGCCGAAGGTGGTGCCGTGGTTGCCGGGGCCGAAGATGTGGGCGGCCTTGGGGCCGGCCACGACGGCGCCTATCGGCACGCCGGATCCCAGGCCCTTTGCCAGCGGCATCACGTCGGGCTTGATGCCCGCCCACTGGTGGGCAAACCACTTGCCGGTGCGGCCCATGCCGCACTGCACTTCGTCGATCATCAGCAGCCAGTCGCGCTCGTCGCAGAGCGCCCGCACCTCGCGCAGGTAGTCGTCCTTCATGCTGTTGATGCCGCCTTCGCCCTGGATGGCTTCAAAGAACACGGCGACCACGTTGGGGTTGTTGGCGGTGGCAGCTTTCAGTGCGTCCATGTTGTTGAGCGGCACGCGGATGAAGCCCTCAACCAGCGGGCCGAAGCCGGCCTGCACCTTGGGGTTGCCGGTGGCGCTCAGCGTGGCGATGCTGCGGCCGTGGAAGGCTTTTTCATAGACCACGATTTCCGGGCGCTCGATGCCCTTGTCGTGGCCGAACTTGCGCGCCAGCTTGAGCGCGGCCTCGTTGGCTTCCAGGCCGGTGGAGCAGAAAAATACGTTTTCCAGGCCCGACAGCTCCACCAGTTTGGCGGCCAGGGTTTCCTGCAGCGGCACATGGTAGTAATTGGAGCTGTGGATCAGTTTGGCGATCTGCTCCTGCAGGGCCGGCACCAGCTTGGGGTGGTTGTGCCCCAGGGTGTTGACGGCGATGCCGCCCAGCGCGTCGAGGTAGACCTTGCCGTTGACGTCCCAGACGCGGCAGCCCTGGCCGTGGTCCAGCGCGATGGGCAGGCGGCCGTAGGTGTTCATCACGTGGGGCGAGGCGGCTTCGATGTGCTTGGGCAGGGCTGCGGTCATGGAAAACTCCGGAACAAGGGCTGTGACAGTGCGGAAAATCCGAGGCCCGCAGCAGGTGATGCGGGCCTGGACTGATTTTAGGCGCAGACTTTGCGGGCTTTTGTGACGTTCCTGCATTACTGCGATGCAGGCGCCCGGCGTACCCCGGCAGTCCCGGGTGTTGAAAATTTACGGCCAAGTCTTATATAAGAGTCTGAGTTAAGCTAGAATCGTTGTGCGGTGCAGCATGGGTGAAATCCGATCCCTTTCCCACGTTGGCCATCGCAAAAAACCCTCCACCCGATGGTCTCCAACACCGCCAAAGAAGTCTTCATTCAGGGCATTACCCGCGACGGCAAAACCTTCCGGCCCAGCGACTGGGCCGACAGGCTTTGCGGGGTGATGAGCCATTTCCGCCCGGGCGGCCCTCAGCCCGGCAGCCACCTGAACTATTCCCCCTGGTGCGTGCCCACCGTCATCAACGGCGTGAAATGCGTGGTCGTCAACTCCGAACTGCGCGAGGCAGAGCCCATGGCCTGGGACTTCGCCATCAATTTCGCCAAAGACAATGACTTGCAGGTGGCCGAAGCCTGTTTAATCCCCGACCCTCCGCGCAAAGACTGAACAGTTTTTTGAAGCGCCAACAAAAAAGCCGTCTTTCGACGGCTTTTTTGCTTTGCTGCAGCGCACCCTACAAAACGGCGGACGGTATCTTCCTTGGGGAAAATGCCGCCCGGGCGATTTGCCTAATTGCTTAGGCGGCCTTTGCGGGGGCCAGTGCCAGGGCTTTCACCTTGGCGGACAGGCGGCTCTTGTCGCGCGCTGCCTTGTTCTTGTGGAAGATGCCCTTGTCGGCAACCGTGTCCACAATGCTTTGGGCCTTGGCGAACAGGTCCTTGGCTTTGTCTTTGTCACCGGCTGCAACGGCTTTTTCGACGTTTTTCACAGCGGTGCGGTATTTGGAGCGCAGCGAGGTGTTCGCGGCGTTGAGTTTGACGTCCTGGCGGACGCGTTTACGGCCTGATGCAAGGCGCGGGTTCTTTTTCTTGGGTTTGGCGGTAGCCATATATGTATTCCTTTAATCCTGGGGAGGAGTCTGTGGATGTTGCAGCAAAGCCCACGATTATATACCCCCACGGTCGCTCACTGCGTGTAGCTCCCTGCCCCCAGAGGGGGCCGCCCGCCTGCGGCCCGGCAAAGCCGGTTCCGCGTCTCTAACTTGGTTTTAGGCGGCTCGCTTCGCATCGCGTCTGATTTAGGCCGCCTTGGAGGCAAAACTTTATCGGGTTCTGGGCTTTTGGCCGCATAAACTCCCGGGGTGTCATTATTCAAAGCCGCCTCCACCGTATCCCTGCTGACGCTGGCCTCGCGCGTCACGGGCCTTGTCCGGGACCTGCTGATGGCCTCGGTCTTTGGCGTCAGCGCCATGACCGACGCCTTCAACGTTGCCTTCCGGATACCCAACCTGTTCCGGCGGGTACTCGGCGAGGGGGCTTTCAGCCAGGCTTTTGTGCCGGTGCTGGCGGCCTGCAAGGCGGAGCAAGGCGAGGAGGGTGCGAAGCAGCTGATCGACCACGTGGCGACACTTCTGACCTGGGCGCTGGTCGTGCTGTGCGTGGCGGGCGTGGCGGCTGCGCCGTTGATGGTGTGGGCCATGGCGAGCGGCCTGAAGCCGCAGGGCTACAACGCCGCCGTGGTGATGACCCGGTGGATGTTCCCCTATATCGGCTTCATGTCGCTGGTCGCGCTGGCCGGCGGCATCCTCAACACCTGGCGCAGGTTTGCCGTGCCCGCCGCCTCGCCCGTGCTGCTCAATGTGGCGTTGATAGGCTCCATCACCCTGGGCGCCCCCTGGTTTGCAAGGCATGGCATCGAGCCGATTTACGCCCAATGCGTGGGGGTCATGGTGGGTGGGATCCTGCAGTTGGGCCTGCAACTGCCGGCGCTGCGCAAGCTGGGCTTGCTGCCGCGGATAGGCGCCAGTTTCGCGGCCTTGCGCCAGTCCTGGAACGACCCGGGCACGCGCAAGGTGCTGGGCCTGATGTTGCCGGCCTTGCTGGGAGTCAGCGTCGCGCAGATATCGCTGCTCATCAACACCCAGATTGCCTCGCACCTGGCCACCGGCAGCGTGAGCTGGATCACTTATGCGGATCGTCTGATGGAGTTTCCCACCGCCATGCTGGGCGTCGCCCTGGGGGTGGTGCTGATGCCGCAACTGGCTGCGGCGCGCGGCAGCCAGGATGAAGAGCGCTATTCGGCCATGCTCGACTGGGGGCTGCGCCTGGTGGTCCTGCTGTCGGTGCCTTGCGCCGTGGCTTTGCTGGTTTTCGCGCAGCCCCTGGTGGCGGTGCTGTACCACTACGGCGCGTTCAGCGACCTCGACGTCCAGCGCACGACGGCCGCATTGAGCAACTATGGCGTGGGGCTGATGGGCATCGTGGCCGTGAAGGTGCTGGCCCCGGGCTTTTATGCCAGGCACGACATGCGCACGCCGATGCTGATCGCCGTGTGCGTGCTGGTGTTCACGCAGGTGCTGAATTTTTTCCTGGTGCCTTTGCTGCAGCACGCGGCCTTGACGCTCTCTATCGCCATCGGCGCGTTGATCAACGCCCTGTGGCTGTTGCTGGGGCTTTTGCGGCGCGGCAGTTACAAACCGCTGCCGGGCTGGGGCAAGTTTGCGCTGCAGGTGGGCGGCGCCAGCGCCTTGCTGGCGGCCTTTTTGCTGTGGGCCGCCGGGGCGGTGAACTGGGTCGGCCTGAAAGGACACTCCCTGGAGCGCATCGGCTGGCTGGCGCTGGTGTTGCTGGTATCGGCGCTGCTGTATTTCGCGGCGCTGTGGCTGTCCGGCCTCAAGGTGGCCAGGCTCCTGAGACATTGACGGGCGGCGTGCTCCGGGCACCGAGCGGCATTTCCCGGATGCCTTTTTGCGCCGGTTTGTGAGAAAGTAGGGGTCATGCAATTAAATCTGGCTGTACCGTCACCATTGCAATATTTCTCCAGCCTGGTGGAAAGCGACGAGCATTTTCCCCTGCTGGAAGCCGCCATCAGCCTGGCGCAGGACGAATACCCCGACCTGGACGTGCAGCAGGTGCTGGGCGACGTCGACCAGCTGCTGGCCCGCCTCAAGCGCCGCCTGCCGGCCGACGCGCCGGCGCTGCAGCGTCTGCGCGCGCTGAACCAGTTCTTTTTCCACGACCTGAACTTCGGCGGCAACGTCAATGACTACTACGACCCCGACAACAGCTACCTGAACGCCGTGCTGCGCACGCGCCGCGGCATCCCCATCACGCTGGCCGTGCTGTGGCTGGAACTGGCCCTGGGCCTGGGCCTCAATGCGCGCGGCGTGGCCTTTCCGGGCCACTTCATGGTCAAGGTCAACCTGCCCAAGGGCCAGGTGGTGATAGACCCCTTCAGCGGCCAGTCGCTGAGCCGCGAAGAGTTGTCCGAGCGGCTCGAACCTTTTCGCCAGCACGGCGGCAGCCCAGGCGACGAGTTCGAGGTGCCCATGGGCCTGTACCTGCAGTCGGCGCCGCCGCGCGAAATCATCAGCCGCATGCTGCGCAACCTCAAGGAAATCCACAAGACGCAGGAAGACTGGGCGCGGCTGATCCCGGTGCAGGACCGCCTCATCGTGCTGCAGCCCGAAGCCTGGATCGAGTACCGCGACCGCGGCCTGGCCTGGGCCGCCAACGGCGAGCCCGAACGCGCGGCGGCCGACCTGGAGATCTACCTGGCCAATGCCGACGACGCGCTCGACATCGATGCCATGGCCGAGCGCCTGGCCCAGCTACGCCGGGGCCGGCACTGAACGCTCAGGCGCTGCCTGGCTATCCACTTTGGGTTTTATCCGTCGCCTGAAGGCGAAGGAGGGCGGCGCTTCAGGTGCCGCGCTTGAGGAACTGCGGAATCTGCAAGCCGTCGGGCGAGTTCACATTGCGAGACATGGCCGGCGCACTGCTGACCTGTACCGGCCGGCCCACGGCGCGGGCCGTGCTCTGGGCGGACATGCGAGCACCATGCACCAATGATTCCTGCGCCGGCATCAGGCTGCCGGGCAGGGAGCTGCCCAGGCGTGATGCGGCTGCCTTTTGCGCGGGGGGCGGATTGAGCAGCCTGGCGCCCAGCGTCGCGGCGACCGAAGGCCGGGGCGCGATCGCCTGGGCCGGGGCCTTGGCCACCGTCCTGGCCTGCGCGCGCTCGGGGGCGTCGTTGGCCGCCTGCGGCGGGTACAGCGTGGGCCTGATCCAGTTGAGGATGGGTTGCCACTGCTGCAGGTCTTGCGCGGTGGTGCTGGCCGGCAGGTCAAAAATCGTCATCCCGCGCTCCAGGCTGCGCACATACAGCTGGGTTTCGCGCAGCGCGCCCAGGAAAGGCATGCCCAAGCCTTCCGACCAGTCTTCCAGGGTTTTGGCGGCGCTGGTGCGCCCGTCGATGCGCATGCCCACGGTGGCCAGGCGGCAGCGGCCGCTGGCTACGCGCGGCAAGGCCATCAAGTCGGCATGGCACTGCGCCGCCGACTCGCGGTCGAACATGGAATTGCACACCGGCATGATGATGGCGTCGGCGAACATCACGACGCGCGCAAGTTCGAAACCGTGCATGCCGCCGGGTGTGTCAAGCACCACGTGTGTGATGCCCGTGGGGACGCGCAACATGTTTTTCTGGTCGACGGCCCAGGGGGCGATGGCGGGGAGTTCGGCGGCGCGGCGCTTGAGCCAGCTGCGCGCCGATTGCTGGCGGTCCACGTCGCCCAGCATGACCGAGCTGCCATTGCGCGCGCACCACGCGGCGATGTGCGCGGCCAGTGTGCTTTTGCCACTGCCTCCCTTGCGGTTGACGACTGCGATGACCGGCATGAGTGCTCCAAAGACGGACCAGTGGAACAGTTTGATACAGAAGACACGAAAAGTCTAGTGGCGCCTTTCGGCATCGGTCTCAGCCGCTAGTGTTTTTGTAGCGGGGTGGAATATCGGTTGCGAAGGTGTGGGAGCCGTCCAACCCCATCAGGGAGCGAGGGCCTGCAGCCGCAGGGAGTTGCGCCATGCCCACAGCAGCGCCAGCGCCGCCAGGCTGAACACGGCGCCTGCGGCGAAGGTGGCGGGCGCACCCAGCTGGTCCCACAGTACGCCGGCCAGCGTGCTGGCCAGCAGCAGGGCCAGGCCGCTGACGAGGTTGAAGAAGCCGAAGGCCGTTCCGCGCAGGTCGGCCGGCGCGGTGTCGGTCACCATGGTGGCGAGCAAGCCCTGGGTCATCGCCATGTGCAGGCCCCACAGCGCGATGCCGGCCCCCGCCGTGCCCCAGTGGCTGCCGGCGGCCAGCAGCAAGTCCGCGCCCACAAGCACCACCAGGCCCCAGGCCAGCAGGGCGATATGGCTCACGCGGTCGGCCAGCTTGCCGAAAGGGTAGGCGCCCAGGGAATAGACCAGGTTCATGGCGACCAGCACCAGCGGTGTGTAGGCCACCGGCAGGCCGCCTTGCAGGGCGCGCAGCAGCAAAAAGGCCTCGCTGAAGCGCGCCAGCATGAAGACCGCGCCCAGCAGCGCCACACGCCAATAGGGCGCGCCCAGGCGCTGCAGGTTGGCGCGGGTGACGGGATTCAGGCGCGGAGCATCCGGCGCGCGTTCGCGTTCGGGCTCGCGCACTCCGAACACCAGCAGCGCCACGGCCAGGAAACCCGGGATGACGGCGACCCAGAACACCGCCCGGAAGTCGTTGGCCCAGAGCAGCATCAGGCCCATGGCCAGCAACGGTCCGACGAAGGCGCCCACGGTATCCAGCGACTGGCGCAGCCCGAAAGCCGCGCCGCGCATGCCAGCCGGTGCCAGGTCGGCCACCATGGCATCGCGCGGGGCGCCGCGCAGGCCCTTGCCCACGCGGTCCACCAGGCGGGCGGTGAGCACCAGCCCGGTCGTCGCGGCCAGCGCGAACAGCGGTTTGGAGGCCGCGCCCAAGCCGTAGCCCAGCAGCGCCAGCGGCTTGCGTTTTCCCCAGTAGTCGCTGAGCACGCCCGAAAACACTTTGACGATGAGGGCTGTGGCCTCGGCCAGGCCTTCGATCAATCCGACGGCCCAGAGGCTGGTGCCCAGCACCGTGACCATGAAGACGGGCAGCAGGCTGTGGATCATCTCGGAGGAGATATCCATCAGCAGGCTGACAAAACCCAGCGCCCAGATAACCGCCGGGAGGCGGCGGGGCGGGGTTGAGGGGGTGGGCTGCGGCATGGGGTGCTGGCTTGCCGCGCCGGAAGTGCCGGGGGTGTTAGCCCACCGTGACGGCGGCGCCGTCGCCCTTGGCGGCGATCACGCCGATCTCATAGACCTGCTCACCGGCATCGCGCAGGGTTTTGGCCGTGGCCTGGGCGTTGGCGGCATCCACCACCACCACCATGCCGATGCCGTTGTTGAAGGTGCGGTTCATCTCGACGTCGTCGATGCCGGCGGTCTTTTGCAGCCAGGCGAACAGCTCGGTTTGCGGCCAGCTGCCCTTTTTGAGCTGGGCGGCCGTGCCTTCGGGCAGCACGCGCGGGATGTTTTCGAGCAGGCCGCCGCCGGTGATGTGGGCCAGCGCCTTGATGGGGTGGGCGGCCAGCGCGGCCAGCACGTTCTTCACGTAGAGGCGGGTGGGCTCCATCAGGGCCAGCTTGAAGGGCTTGCCGTCCAGCGTGGCGGGCGTGTTGCCGGCCGCGCGCTCTATGCATTTGCGCACCAGGCTGAAACCGTTGGAGTGCACGCCGCTGCTGGCCAGGCCCAGCACCACGTCGCCGGGTTTGACGTCCTTGCCGGTCAGGATTTTGGATTTTTCGACCGCACCCACCGCAAAGCCGGCCAGGTCGTATTCGCCGGAAGGGTACATGCCGGGCATTTCGGCGGTTTCGCCGCCTATCAGGGCGCAGCCGCTCAGTTCACACCCCCGGGCGATGCCGCCGACGACCGCCGCGGCCGTGTCCACGTCCAGCTTGCCGCAGGCGAAGTAATCGAGGAAAAACAGCGGCTCGGCGCCCTGCACCAGCACGTCGTTGACGCTCATGGCCACCAGGTCTATGCCCACGGTGTCGTGCATATTCCATTCAAACGCCAGCTTGAGCTTGGTGCCCACGCCGTCGGTGCCGCTGACCAGCACAGGTTCCTTGTAGCGCTTGGGCACCTCAAAGAGGGCGCCGAAGCCGCCAATGCCCGCCAGGACGCCTTCTCGCATGGTTTTTTTGGCCAGCGGCTTGATGCGCTCGACCAGCGCGTCGCCCGCATCGATGTCGACGCCCGCGTCTTTGTAGCTCAGGGGGGTGGGGGAGGTGGTGGTCATGGTGTCGGCTTTGCTGCGGGTAGGGGCGGTGGAGACGTGAGGACGGATGAGGATCTGGAAGGCGGGTTTGCGGCGCTGAACGGGCCTGCAAGCCCGATAGAATTCAGCCTGAGATTCTAAAGGCTACCCATCCGGCCTCTTTCCGGCTTCTTCCGGCCAGCTCAACCCAAGGCTTTATGCAATTCACCACCACCCAAAAACGCGCCGCCGCCTGGTGCCTGATCGCCGCCGTGGTCATCCTGGCGCTGTGGCTGCTGGGGCCGGTGCTGGCGCCTTTTGTCATCGCCGCCGTGCTGGCCTATGCGCTGACGCCGCTGGTGAACCGGCTGGACGACATGGGCAAGGGCAGGCTGCCGCGCGTGGTGGCGGTGATCCTCGTCGAATTCCTCTTCATCGTGGTGCTGCTGAGCGTCTTTTTGCTGATCGTGCCCATCATGGCCAAGGAATTGCCCGTGTTGCGCGAGCAGGTGCCCTTGCTGGCGGACAAGCTCAATACCAGCCTTGCGCCCTGGCTGGCGAAGTTCGGCATTCATGTGGCGCTGGACGTGGGCAGCATCAAGGATTTTGTTTTGAAGTACCTCAATGCCAATTTTGAGGACCTGTTCGGCTCGCTGATGTCCTCGCTCAAGCTGGGCGGCAGTGTGGCGCTGGCCATCGTCGGCAACGCCGTGCTGATCCCGGTGGCGCTGTTTTACCTGCTGATGGACTGGGACAAATTCGTCGCCCGCATCCTGGAACTGGTGCCGCCCCACCTGCGCGGCGGCTTCGACAGCTTCACCGACGAGGCCGACTCGGTGCTGGGCCAGTACCTGCGCGGCCAGTTGCTGGTGATGTTGATCATGGCGGTGTTTTATGCCGTGGGCCTGGCGCTGTTCGGCCTGGACCTGGCCGTGCCTATCGGAGTCTTCACCGGCCTGGCGATGTTCATCCCCTATCTCGGTTTCGGCCTGGGCCTGATGCTGGCCGTGCTGGCCGGCCTGCTCGAATTCGCCTCGCTCAAGGCGCTGGTCATGGTGGCCGTGGTCTATGGCTTCGGGCAGGTGCTGGAAAGCCTCTACCTCACGCCGCGCCTGGTGGGCGAGCGCATAGGCCTGCACCCGCTGGCCGTGATTTTTGCCTTGCTGGCCTTCGGCCAGATGTTTGGTTTTGTCGGCGTGCTGGTGGCCTTGCCGGCCAGCGCCGTGCTGCTGGTGGGCATACGCCGCATCAAGGCCAGCTACATGGCCAGCCGGCTTTACACGGCCGGGTGATGTCGATGGGGCCGGGATAACAACATGGCAGGCATGAAACAGATTGCGCTGGACATCGGGCTGGCCTCGGCCCCTTCGTTCGCCAATTTTTTTGGCGGGCCGAATGAAGCCGCGCTCAAGCACCTCGAGCTCTGGGCCGGCAACACGCTGCGCTCGCCGGTTCCCACCTACCTCTGGGGCGACACCGCCAGCGGCAAGACCCATCTGCTCAAGGCCGTGCGCGAGACGCTGCGGGAGCAGGGCGCCTCCAGCGGCTGGATGGACGCCTCGCTGCTGGAGCCGCCGGAGTTCAATGAATCCTGGGCGGCCGTCATCCTCGATGACTGCCATCTCTACACCGCGGTGCAGCAGCAGGCGGCCTTCAACTGGTTCGTCAACGCGCTCAGCGCCCCCGACGGCCGGCCGCGCTGGGTGCTGGCCGCCGGCAACGTGCCGCCCGCCGACCTGGTGCTGCGCGAGGATTTGCGCACCCGCCTCGGCTGGGGCCACGTGTTCGCGCTGCAGGCCCTGACCGAGCCCGAGCGCCGCGCCGTGCTGCGGCGCGAAGCCGATGCACGCGGCGTGTTCCTGAGCGACGAGGCCATGGATTTCATGCTGACCCGCTTTTCGCGCGACCTCGGCAGCCTCATGCAACTGCTGGACCAGCTCGACGGCTACGCCCTGCAAACCAAGCGCGCCATCACCATCCCCCTGATCAAGTCCATGCTGGAGAGTGAATGACCGGCAAGAAGAAAATAGCCTTGTTTGACCTGGATCACACGCTGATCCCTATCGATTCCGATTACGAGTGGGGCGAATTCACGATTGCGCTGGGCTGGTGCGACAGCACCGAGTTCAAGCGCCGCAATGCCGAGTTTTTCGAGCATTACCGCGCCGGCACGCTGGACATCCACGATTACGTGCGCTTCGCCACCCAGGCCATCCGCAAGCAGGGCGCCGCCAACTCCGCAGCCGCCCATGGCCGTTTCATGCGCGAAGTGGTGCAAAAAGCCATCACCCCGCAGGCCCAGGCATTGGTGGACGGGCACCGCGCCGCCGGCGATGAGCTGGTCATCGTCACCGCTACCAACGAGTTCGTCACGCGGCCCATCGCCGAGGCTTTCGGCGTCAAGGAGCTGATCGCGGTCGAGCTGGAACGCGACGCCCAGGGCTGCCTGAGCGGTGAAATCAGGGGCACGCCCTCGGCCCGCGAAGGCAAGGTTACCCGCGTGGAACAATGGCTGGCGGCCCGAAACCTGGCCTGGGACGACGTGGAAACCACGTTTTACACCGATTCCCTGAACGACCTGGCCTTGATGGAGAAGGCGACCCACCCGGTCGCCACCAACCCCGACGAGCGCCTGCGGGCGCTGGCGGCGGAGCGCGGATGGCGCATACTTGAGCTGTTTATCTAGTTATCCATGATCAAAAAATTTATCGACAAGCTGTTTGGCAAATCAGACGGCACGCAGCCCGGTGCGACACGGGCCAAAAAATCTCCCTTTGGGCAGCGCCAGGACGTAGGCGTCAAGGAACACGGCATAGACGTCAAGCTGGTGGACGACCGCGCCATGGACGTGGTGCACACGCTCCAGGACGCCGGTTATGAGGCCTACATCGTCGGCGGCGCGGTGCGCGACCTGTTGGTGGGCCTGCGTCCCAAGGACTTCGACGTCGCCACCGACGCCACGCCCGAGCAGGTCAAGTCCCTGTTCCGCCGTGCTTTCATCATCGGCCGGCGCTTTCGCATCGTCCACGTCATCTACGGCCGCGGCCGCGAGCATGAAGTGATCGAAGTCTCGACCTTCCGCGCCCACCTCGACAGCAGCCTTGCCGAGCAGGTCGGCGGCAACGAACGCACCAGCAAGAGCGAACTCGCCGGCATGAAGCACGCGGTGGACGCCTCCGGCCGGGTGCTGCGCGACAACGTCTGGGGCCCCATCGAGCAGGACGCCGCGCGCCGCGACTTCACCATCAACGCGATGTACTACGACCCCGAAACCCAGGTGGTGGTCGACTATCACAACGGCATCAAGGACGCCAAGAAGAAAATCATCCGCATGATCGGCAACCCGGCGCTGCGTTACCGCGAAGACCCGGTGCGCATCATCCGCGCCGTGCGTTTTGCCGCTAAGCTCAGCGCGCTGGGCTTCAAGTTTGAAGACAAGACGGTCGCCCCGCTGCGCGAGATGAAGGGCCTGCTGGCCGACGTGCCGCAGTCCCGCCTCTTCGACGAAATGCTCAAGCTGCTGCAGACCGGCCATGCGCTGGCCAGCATCGCCCAGCTCAAGTTCCTGGGCCTGGGCACCGGCATCTACCCGCTGCTCGACGTGGTGGTCGAAAACGCCGACGAACCCTTCCTGAAACTGGCCCTGCAGGACACCGACCGCCGTGTCGGCGAAGGCAAGCCGGTGGCGCCCAGCTTCCTGCTGTCCTGCGTGCTGTGGTCCGACGTGCGCGAAGGCTGGGAACGGCGCCAGAAGCGCGGCGAGCACCTCATGCCCGCGCTGCAGGACGCGATCGACGACGCCTTCAACGCCAAGATCGGCGACGTCTCGGGCCGCGGCAAGCTGGGCACCGACATGCGCGAGATCTGGACCATGCAGCCGCGCTTTGAAAAACGCGTCGGCAGCGCGCCCTATTCGCTGCTCGAACAGCCGCGCTTTCGCGCCGGCTTCGACTTCCTGCGCCTTCGCGCGCAGACCGGCGAGATCGACACGGAGCTGGCTGAGTGGTGGGAGAAATTCAGCACCGCCTACGACGACGAGCGCCACGCGATGATCGAAGAGGCGCGCCAGGCCCAGCTGCAAAAGCCGCAGGCGCCGCGGGTTCGCGTCAAGCGCCCGGACGCTGAAGCAGGTGCTGGCCATACAGGCCATGCCGAACGCGGCGCGCCCGATGGTGCCGATGCATCCGCCGAACAGGGCGATGCAGCGCCCGCCAAAAAACGCCGCCGCCGCCGCAAGCCGACCAATCGCGGTGGTGCCGGTGGAGAAGGCGCGGGCGGCGATGCCCCCTCGCCATCGACGGACACGGCCTCCAACTCCTGAGCGTCCATGGTTCGCGCCTACGTTGCCCTGGGTGCCAATCTGGGCGACGCGGCTGCGGCCCTGCGCCAGGCGGTCAAGGCCCTGGATAGCCTCCCGCTCACGCAAGTCCTCCAGTCTTCGAGTTTCTACAAAACAGCACCGCTGGATACCGACTCAGGCGAAGAATCGCCCGCACCGGGCGAGGACTACTTCAACGCCGTGGCCGAACTCGATACGGCCCTCAGTGCCCCCAGTTTGCTGGAGCATCTGCAGCAGATAGAGCATCACGCCGGCCGCGAAAGGCCTTACCGCAATGCGCCGCGCACCCTGGACCTGGATCTGTTGCTCTACGGCAGCGCCCGCATCGGGTCAGCCCGCCTCACGGTGCCGCATCCGCGCATGGCGCAGCGGGCCTTTGTGCTGGTTCCCCTCGCGGAAATAGCGCCTGAACTGGTCAGCGCCGCGGAACTGGCGGCGGTCTCGCAACAGCGGATTGAACGGCTGGGCCGGCTAAGCGAACAAGGCTAGGGCGCCAGCCGCTCACGCAACCAGCCGCCATCTTGCTGCGTATACCTCAACCGGTCATGCAGCCGGCTCTTGCGGCCCTGCCAGAACTGCCAGTTGTCGGGCTTCAGGCGGTAGCCGCCCCAGTGCGGCGGGCGTGGCGGCTGCAGCAAAAATTTCGCGCCGTATTTGGCGGCATTGGCCACCAGCACGCCGCGCCCGCTAATCACTTCGCTTTGCGGGCTGGCCCAGGCGCCTATGCGGGAATCCAGCGGCCGGCTGTTGAAGTAGGCGTCGCTTTCCTCGGCTGAGACCTTTTCGACCACACCCTCGATGCGCACCACGCGCTCGAGCTCCACCCAGTGGAACTGCAGCGCCGCATACGGGTTGCCGGCCAGTTCCTGGCCTTTGCGGCTGTCGTAGTTGGTGAACCAGGTGATGCCGCGCTCGTCATAGCCCTTGATCAGCACGATGCGGGTCGACGGGCGCAGGTTGCCGGCCACCGTGGCCAGCGTCATGGCGTTGGGCTCGGGCACCTCGGCCGCGATGGCTTCCTGCAGCCATTGTTCGAACTGTTTGAGCGGGTCGGCCTGTGAGGCGTCTTCGTTGAGTTCGGCGCGTTCGTAGCTTTTGCGCAGGTCGGCGATGGAAGGAGTGGGCTCTGACATACTGGAAGTATAAAGAGAGCGCCGTTTTTGCACGTCCCTGGATGCCATATCGCATGTCCCTGTCCGGTCTTCCTGTTGTGATGGTTCTGGCTTCCGGCCGGGGCGAGCGCTTCGCCGCATCCGGTGGCGGCACGCACAAGCTGCAGGCCTTGCTGGCCGGCAAGCCGGTGCTGCAGCACACATTGCAGGCCGTGGCCGCCAGCGGGCTGCCCTGGCACCTGGAAGATGCGGGCCATCCCGGCATGGGCGACTGCATCGCGGCCGCCGTGCGGGCCACGCCCGGTGCTTCGGGCTGGTTGGTGCTGCCGGGCGATTTGCCGCTGGTGCAGGCCGCCACGCTGCGGGCGGTGGCCGATGCGCTGGCGCGGCATTCGGTGGTGGTGCCCCTGTTCAAAGGCGCGCGCGGCCATCCGGTGGGTTTTTCAGCCGCGTGCCGTGATGCGCTGCTGGATTTAAAGGGCGATCAGGGCGCGGCGTCGGTGGTCAGGGCGCAGGCCGCGCTCAAGGCCGTCGGCTTTATCGATGTGGTCGATGAAGGCGCGGTTACCGACATCGACACGCTGGAAGACCTGCGGCGGGCTGAAGCGTTGTTCAGACCCGCGCAATGACCGCGCAGGCCAGGCGCGGGCCGGCGTTGCCGGTGGGCTGGGTTTTGTAGTCGTCCGGGTCGCGGTGAACGATCAGGCCCTTGCCCACGATGTCGTTCATGCCGCTGCCGACGGCGATGGTTTTTGATTCAAAGCTGAACTTCGCCACACCGGCCGCGTCGGCTTTCAGGCTGGGGATGTCGCCGGCATGGTGGGCCATGTCCGAATGGCTGCCGTGCGGCTGGCCGCCGGGGTTGAAGTGGCCGCCCGCGCTCATGCCGTCGCCGCTGGAGCAGTCGCCTTTTTCATGCACGTGAAAGCCGTGCTCGGCATTCGGCTTGAGGCCGCGTATTTCGCCCGAGACCAGCACCTTGTCGCCGCTTTGCGTGAAGCTGACCGTTCCGGCGGTGGTGTTGCCGGTGGTGCTTTGCAACTGGGCCACGGCGCGCGGGCCGCTCATGGTAGATGCGCAGGCGCTGAGCACGAGGGCCGCGGCAAGCGGCGCCAGACGGTAATTCATGATGGGTCTCCTGATGTATGGGTAGGACGGGAAGGGCCACTGTAGGCCGCGCGGCCCCGGCTGGCAAGGCTCAGCGGCTGACCAGCGCCAGCAGCTTGCCCAGCGCATGGTCGTGGATGCCCAGCGTGCGCAGCTTGTCATAGGTCAATTGCGCATATTCGCGCGTGGTGCCGTAGCGCCCGCACGAATCCGAAAAAATCCGCCGGTAGACGTCTTCACTGAGCACGCCGGTGTGGCTGGGGCTGCGCTTGGACAGCGTGAAGGCCAGCGCCCGCACGTCACCCTGGACGGTCTGGCAGCGCAGCCATCTGGGGTCGTACACGCCGTTGGGCATCTCGCGCTTCCACAGGGCGGGCAGGGCGCTCGCCACCTGGTCCCGCGGGATGCGAAAAACCATGCCCTTGCAGCTGCCGCCGTGCAGCAGGCCGAACACCAGGCCCGGGCATTCCGGCGTGCCGCGGTTCACGCGGCTCCACATCTTGAGCGCGCGGTGGTAGCCGTGGATGGTGGCGAAGCGCTCCTCCGCATGCTCGAACTCCGGCCGCCAGATCAGTGAGGCGTAGGCGAAGATCCAGAGGTCTCGCTTGCCGCCCCATTCGCGCATGACGGTTTCCAGCATGTGATCGGGGTTGCGGGGAACGGAAAGGCCGGGGCCGGCCAGTTGCTTTGCTGAAGTGTCCACAGCCGCACTTTACAATGGGCGGAGTTTTTGTGACGGATTTTGTGACGGGAGTGGGTCAATGTTTTCTCGGGACGATGAAGGCCAGCAGGGCCTGGTGTTGGCGGTCGTTCTTGGCCTGATTGTTTTTGTCACCACGCTGGTCATAGGCATCAGCCTGCACCGGCTGCATCGCGCCCAGCCTTCCGGCCCGCCCCCTGTTCCCGCAATCGCGATCGCCGCCGTGGCCCCTGCGCCTGTGGCTTCGGAGCCCGCCGTTCCCCCCGCCGCGCTCATTCCGGAAGTCAGCCAGGCCATCCAGGCTTCCCAGGCCTCGCAAGCCGCGGCCGACGCCGCCAGCGTGAAGGTCGAGCAGGGCGTGGTGCGCTTCTACTTCGCGTCAGGCAGTGCCGACCTCGCCGCCGGCGCGGTCGACGCCATGGCCGACCTGGTCAAAGCCGCCAAGGGCGGGCGCATGCTGGTGATCTCGGGCTTTCACGACGCGACGGGCGACGCCGCCAAAAATGCGGCCCTGGCCAAGCAGCGTGCGATGGCGGTGCGCGATGCGCTCAAGGCCGCGGGTGTTTCCGAACGTCAGATCGAACTGAAGAAACCCGAGCAACTGGCCGGGGGCAGCGACGCCGAGGCGCGGCGCGTCGAAATCTCGCTGCAATAAAGGCGGCAGTAGTGCGTCGCTGACAGGCGAAGGGGCGGGGCGCCGACTTCGGGCCCGCCGCCTGGCGATCAGACTGGGTTTGGTAACCGTACCGTAACCACACACGCGTGATATCGCCCGGTAACCCGTTACCATAGAGTCAGTAATAAAGTTACATCGACCCCGGCTTCCCACGTTTGCCACCCCCTACAAAAAGCTCCACCATGGCCCTTCATCCCAAAGTCTCAGAGATCACGGCCCGCATCGCCGCGCGCAGCCGCCCCACGCGCGAGGCCTACCTCGCACAATTGCATGCGGCTACCACGCGCGACCCCGGCATGGACCGAATGGGTTGTGCCAACGTGGCTCATGCTTTCGCAGGCATGCCGCTGGACGACCGCTTCAAGGTGGTGACGCAGCGCGCGCCCAACATCGGCATCGTCACCGCCTACAACGACATGCTGTCGGCGCACACGCCTTTGCAGGCCTACCCGTCCTTCATCAAGGACGAAGCCCGCAAGCTGGGCGCCACGGCCCAGGTGGCCGGCGGCGTGCCCGCCATGTGCGACGGCGTGACCCAGGGCACCAGCGGCATGGAACTCAGCCTGTTCAGCCGGGACGTGATCGCCATGGGTACGGCGATAGCGCTTTCGCACGACATGTTCGACGCGGCGCTGATGCTGGGCGTGTGCGACAAGATCGTTCCGGGCCTCTTGATAGGCGCCCTGCAGTTCGGTCACCTGCCCACGGTCTTCGTGCCGGCCGGGCCCATGACTTCCGGCATCCCGAACAAGGAAAAAGCCCATGTGCGGGAGCAGGCCGCGCAGGGCCTGGTCGGCCGTGATGCCTTGCTGGATTCCGAGTTCAAGTCCTACCACAGCCCCGGCACCTGCACTTTCTACGGCACGGCCAACAGCAACCAGCTGCTGCTCGAAGCCATGGGGCTGCATGTGCCCGGCACCGCCTTTGTGAACCCCGGCAACGCGCTGCGCGAGGAACTCACGCGCGAAGCGGCGCGCACCGTGCTGGGCATCATCAAGGCCAAACGCTTCGCACCGATCGGCTTGATCGTCGATGAGAAAGCCATCGTCAATGCCATGGTCGCGCTGCTCGCCACTGGCGGCTCCACCAACCATTTGATCCATTGGGTGGCCGTCGCGCACTCGGCGGGCATCGTGATCGACTGGAATGATTTCTCCGACCTCTCCGACGTGGTGCCCACGCTGGCCCACGTCTATCCCAACGGCAGCGCCGACGTGAACCAGTTCCAGGCCGCGGGAGGCCCGGGGCTCATCATTCGCGAACTGCTGGACGCTGGCTTCATGCATGAAGACGTGCTCACCGTGCGCGAAGGCGGCATCCGCGAATACACGCGCGAACCGGCGCTGGCCGGCGATGCATTGGCCTGGCATGAGCTGGGCGCGTCGAAAGACGAATCCATCGTGCGGCCCGCCGCCCAACCCTTTAGCGCGACCGGCGGCCTCAAGCTGCTGCAGGGCAACCTGGGCCGCAGCGTGATCAAGGTGTCCGCCGTGCCGGACGACCGCCACGTCATCGAGGCGCCGGCCCGCGTGTTTGATTCGCAGGAAGCCCTGCACCTGGCCTTCAACGCCGGCGAACTCGACCGCGACGTGGTCTGCGTGGTGCGCTGGCAGGGCCCGCAGGCCAACGGCATGCCCGAGCTGCACAAGCTCACGCCGCCGCTGGCCGTGCTGCAGGGCAAGGGTTTTAAAGTTGCGCTGGTCACCGACGGCCGCATGAGCGGCGCCTCCGGCAAGGTGCCGGCGGCCATCCACGTTTCGCCCGAAGCCGCCGCCGGCGGCCCGCTGGCCAAGGTGCGTGACGGCGACCTGATCCGTGTCGACGCGCTCACCGGCGAACTTGAAGTACTGGTGGCCGGGGCGGAATGGGCCGCGCGGCCTGTGGAGACCATGCCTGCTGAACTGCGGGCAAGCAACGCCGTCGGCATGGGCCGTGAACTGTTTACCGGCATGCGCCGCCACGCGCTGACGGCTGAAGAAGGAGCTTTATCGTGGATGTGAACATGAATATCAGCGGCAAGCTGACCGCCCTGCAGGTGATGCAGGATGCGCCGGTGATTCCCGTCATCGTGCTGAGCGACGTCAAGCAGGCCGTGCTGCTGGCGCGCGCGCTGGTGGCCGGCGGCATCCGCATGCTGGAAGTCACGCTGCGCACGCCGCAGGCGCTGGCCTGCATCGAAGCCATCGCGCGCGACGTGCCCGAGGCCGTCGCCGGCGCGGGCACGGTGCGCAGCGCTGCCGACGCCCAGGCTTGCGCCATGGCCGGCGCGCGTTTCGCCGTGAGCCCGGGCTATACCCACGCCGTGGGCCAGGCGTGCCGCGATGCCGGCTTGCCCCTGCTGCCCGGCGTGGCCACCGGCAGCGAAATCATGATGGCTCAGGAAGACGGCCTGACCGAACTGAAATTTTTCCCCGCGATGCAGGCGGGCGGCCCGGCCATGCTCAAGGCCTGGAGCGGTCCCTTCGGCGACGTGCGTTTTTGCCCAACGGGCGGTGTCTCCACGGCCAATGCCGCGGAGTTTTTAAGCCTGCCCAACGTGGTCTGCGTGGGCGGCTCCTGGCTCACGCCGGCCGATGCGCTGGCGCGCGGCGACTGGGCACAGATAACGGCGCTGGCGCAGCAGGCCTGCCAGCTGCAGCGCCGCGCCGGCTGAACGGCTGCCGGGTTTTTCCGCAGTCCGGTGGCATGCCGCCGATGAAAGGGAGATGAGCGGCGGGAATTGGTTAGTATCCATCGACTACCAAGGACCTCCGCATGTTTGCTTCCGCTATGCGCCATGGCGCTGTGTTTGTATGCCTGGCGCTTGCGGCCATGGCGGTCCGGGCCCAGCCGGAGAGCGCGCCTTCCGTTGAGAGCTTCAGCCCGCAGGGTGAAATACGTTCCCTTCAGCAGATAGCGATGCGCTTCAGCCACGATATGGCGAAGCTGGGAGAGGCCGATGCCAGCCCGCCCGTTGTCCTGAGCTGTGAAGGCACGACGCTGCCTGCCGTCACCATGCGCTGGGTGGATACGCGGCGTTGGGTGGCCGAATTCAAGACGGCCCTGCCCGCCGGCGTGCGTTGCAAGGCGCAACTGCGCGAAGGCCTGCAGTCGCTGGCCGGGACGGCGCTGCGCGAGCCGCAGCAAGCCTGGCACTTCACCACCGGCGGGCCCAAGGTGGACTGGTTTGAACCGGATGCGGGCGCCCGTATCAAGGAGGACCAGGTTTTCCTGCTGCATGCCAGCGCAGCGACAAGCCGCGAAGCACTGGCGCAGGGGCTGCGCTGTGTCGTGGGCGCGGAGCAGCATCCCGTCAAAGTGCTTTCGGCCGAACGGGCACGCGAGGCATACCAGCCGGCCGCCCAGCGGCGGCGCTATCAGGTGCCGCGTTTTTCGGAGGCTGATACGTTTGCGGTCAGTTGCGCGCAACCGCTGCCAAACGGCGCAACGGTGCGGCTGTTGTGGGGCAAGGAGATTGCCTCGCAGCAGGGCGTGAGCAGCCGCGAAGATCAATCACTCGGAAACTACGCCGTGCGGCCGCTGCTGCGCGCTGACCTGCGCTGCGTGCAACTCGATGCGACGGAAGGCTGTGACCCGCGGCAACCCATCCGGATCGAGTTCACCGAGGAAGTGGCGCTGGCCTGGTTGAACCAGGTCGTGGTCCGGGATGCCGCCGGCGCGGCACTGCCGGTCAAGGTGGAGCGTGGCTGGAACAACCCGGACGCTGGCCGCTCATTGGCCACCGAGCGCTCGCCATCCATCCCGTTGCCGGCGGAAAACTCGGTGCTGGTGGTGACCCTGCCCGAGGGCCTGACCGACATCGACGGCCGGAACCTGTCGAACCGGGACGCCTTTCCCCGGCGTGTGAAAACTTCCACGCTGCCGCCTTATGTCGGTTTTGCGCAGGGCAGCGGCGTGCTGCCCTTCGAGGCCGGCAAACCCGCGCTATGGCCCCTGGCGGTGCGGCGCACCGAGAAGGCCGTGCCGGTGAAGTTGATGCGCATTGGCGGCGAGAGCCTGGACGGCAAGGTGCCGGGCGATGCGCTGGCGGTACGGGCGGCGAGCTCGGCAAGTGCCCTGGCGCTTTGGCGCAGCATGCAGGACTGGCCGCAGGCTTATGAGACGCCGCCGCGGCCTTATCCCGTCAGCGCGCAGCAGCATAGGGACTGGGCGGCAACCAGCCTGCAGAACGTGCCTACGCAGGGCGCCGCGATGGAATTCGTGCCGCTGGCCCTGAGCGAGCCCGGCTTGTACCTCGCGGAGGCTCACAGCGGCGCCTTTGCCGACCAGATGGCCGGGGCGGCGGGCGCGCCCGGTGCGGAGCAGCGGCGGCCCCAGCAGCGCGCGGCCCTGGTCGTGGTGACCAACCTCAACATCAGCACGCGCATTGGCCATGGCGGCCAATCCCTGGTCTGGATCACCGCGCTGGACAGCGGCCAGCCGGTGGCCGGCGTGTCGGTCGACGTGATGAGTTGCAAGGGCCGTGCGCTGGCCCAGGGTGACACCGATGCGAATGGCTTGCTGAGGCTCAGCGAAGCCCTGACCGAGCTGCCGCAGGCCGATACCTGCGCTGACCGCTATGGGCAGGGCCGGGACCGGGTCCTGGTGGTCGCGCGCAAGGGAAAGGACCTGGCCTTGCTGGTCGATGACAGCGGCAGCTATCGCTACACCCAGGGCAACCTGTCGAGTGTCGGCCACACCATCCTGGACCGCATGCTCTTCAAGGCGGGCGATACGGTCCATATGCAGCACCTGGTGCGAAAGAGGCTTGCCGGCGGCTTTGGAAACTTCCCGGCCGGGACGGGCAAGGTCGAACTGTATTTTGAGCGCGACCTGGTGGCGTCCCTGCCGCTGGCCTGGGATGCGGCGGGCCAGGCGCTCAGCCAATGGACGGTGCCGGCCAACGCGCGGCTGGGAACCTACAGGGCAACCGTGACGGGCCCGGACGGATCCACCTACGGTCTGCACTTTGTGGTGGAAGAATTCCGCGCTCCTGTGTTCGAAGCCGCGCTCAAGGGCAAGGCCGTCTGGCGCGCCGGGAAACAAAGCCTGCCGGCGAGCCTGAGCCTGGCTTTCATGGCCGGTGGCGCGGCGGCGCAGCACAAGGTCGAGCTTCAGGGCCGCTATATATTGAATGCGACGGCACCGGTGCCGGGCTACAGCTTTGCCGATGCGCTGTTGCCGAGAGCGCAGGAGCCGCCTTTCAGGTCCATCACATCGCGCCTTGATGCCAAGGGTTCGAGGCTGCTTGTGGTCGAGCCGCCGGTGTTCGACCGCCCCGCCACGCTGCTCGCCGAGATGAAGTTCGCCGACCCCGGCGGCGAGGTGCAGACCATCGCGCAGCGATTTGTTCTCTGGCATTCGGACACCCGGCTGGGGGTGCGCGTGGTGCCACGCCCCGATGTGGCGAAAGGCACGGCTGTCGCGGTCGTGGGCGGCCTCGTCCTGGACGCCACCGACAAGCCGCTGGCCGGGCGCAAGCTCGCTGCATCCGTGCGGCCGGCGTGGCAGATCTATGAAGATGGCTACAGGATTGAGCTGGCCGGTAATGAGCAGCCGGTCTGCAAGGCTCAGACGGACACCAAGGGACAAATCGAGTGTGAGGCGGCCGCGATACCGCCCTTGCCCGAGCCGCGCGAACGGGCAAGTTCGGGCTGGCTGTTCCGCATCCAGGGCACAGACAGCGCCGGCAAGGCGATCAGCAGCAGCGTGTTTGTGAGCCAGTACGAATTGCATCCGCGCAACGAGCAATTGCTGGCCTTGGCCGGCACGCAGCCGGTGGATGCGGCGCGGCCTGTGCAGGTCTCGGTGCGCGCGCCGTTTCTGCCGGCGACGCTGTTGCTGACCGTCGAGCGCGAAAGCGTGCTGGACGCGGCCATCTACACGCTGACGCAGCCGGTCACCACGCTGCCGATCGCTGTGCGGCCTGAGCAGGCCCCGAATGTGCAGGTCCACGCGCGCTTCGTGCGCGGCCTGGCCGGCTTGCCTGATCCGGTGGAAGGCAAGGCGCAGCCGCTTGCCAACAACGCGCTACTGAGCGTCGGCATTCAACCCGCGGTGTTCGCGCTGGACGTCAAGGTCGAACCCGCGAAGGCCGTCCTGCCGCCGCGCACGGCGGTGAGCGTGAAGGTCACCGCCGTCCAGCGCAAGGACCAAAGCCCGGCGGCAGGCGCGAAGCTCACCATGGTGGCGGTCGACGAAGCCCTGCTGGCGCTGTCCCCCAATCCCAGCTGGAACCTGCTGGTTGCCATGATGCGCCCGCGCGGCATCCAGGTCCATGGCGCCGGCCTTGAAAGCCAGCTGGCGCGTTCGCTGGCGTTTGGCGCCCAGCCCGGCTTCTGGCCTCAAGACGACCGGGGCCGTTTTGTGACCCCGGCCAATGCGCCGGTTGCCGCTCCGGCTGCCATGATGCGCACGTCAGATGGATCGGAAGGCGCTGAAGGTGCGGCGGTACGCAACCAGTTCAGCACGCTGGCCTTCTGGAGCACCGGGCTGGTGCTGGATGCGCGGGGCCAGGCGCTGGTGACGGTGCCCTTCAACGACAGCCTGACACGCTGGCGCATCGTCGCCGTCGTGCAGCAGGGCGCGCAGCAGTTCGGCACCGGCGAAGCCGGCGTGCAAACCACGCAGCCGGTGCAGATTTTTTCGGGACTGCCGCCGGTGGTGCGCAGCGGCGACCGGCTGGTCCAGCAGGTGACAGTCCGCAACGGCGGGCCGGCTGCGGTGTCCTTGCAGCTCAAGGCCCAGGTCGCGGTGAAGAGCGGCGCCGGGGCGGCGGAAGCAAAAACCATTGTCGCGGAGCGCACGGTCCGCCTGGCGCCGGGGCAGTCGCAGCCGGTCTCCTGGAGCATGGCGGTGCCGCAGGGCGCCAGCGCGCTGGCCTGGAGCATTTCGGCCGCCACACCGGACGGCCGTGTGGCCGATTCCCTGGAGCTCGAGCAGGCTGTGCGGCCGGCGCTTCCCGTCACCGTGCGGCAGGCCACCCTGGTGCAAATCAAGGGCCAGGCCAGCCTGCCCGTGTTGATGCCGTCCAATGCGCAGCCGCGTTCGGCGGCAGTCGGCGTGGCCTTGCAGGACAGCCTGGTCGACGCGTCGCTGGCCGAAGTGCGGCAATGGATGGCCGCCTACCCTTATGCCTGCCTGGAACAGGACAGCAGCAAGGCCGTGGTGGCCGGCGACGTGAAGGCCTGGGATACGCTCATGGGCGAGCTTCCGCGCTACCTGGATGCCAATGGGCTGGCCCGGTACTTCCCCGAGAACAGCCTGGCCGGCAGCGAGACGCTGACCGCGCACCTGCTGGACGTGGCCGCCGCCAGGGGCTGGGCCATCCCGGCCGCTTCACGCACGCGCATGCTGGCGGGCTTGCAGCAAATCCTTCTGGGCCAACTGCCCGGCCAGGACTGGATGCCCAGCGGCAGCGACCCGGTCGCCCGGAAGCTGTCCCTGCAGGCCACGCTGATCGAGCAGCGCACGCTCAGTCATACTGCGGCGCTGCCGGTGCGCCCGGAAGATCCGGGAGGCCTGCCCACGGTCGCGCTCACCGACTGGGTGCGTGCCCTGCTGGCGCAGGCGCCTGAATCGCGCTCCGCTGCCGACCTCGATGCCGCGGCGGCGCTTTTGCGCAGCCGCTACGACGTGCAGGGAACACGGCTGAACTGGCGCAATGAGGACCGCGAGAACTGGTGGTGGTTCATGTGGAGCGGCGACCTGGCCGCCGCGCGCACGGCGCTGGTCTTGCAGCAATGGCAAGCGATAGACCCGGGCTGGAAAGACGATGTTCCGCTCGTCATCGCGGGTTTGACGGGCCGCCAGCAGCAGGGGCGCTGGTCGACCACGGCGGCGAACGCCTGGGCCACGATTGCCCTGCAGCGATTTGCCGCCAGCGTTGAGAGGGGTCCCGTCAGCGGGAGCACGCAACTGAGCCTGGCAAGCGAACCGAAATCGGCCCTGACATTGGCGTGGCCCAAGCCGCCTGAGGCGCTGCTGCGGCTGGAGCCGCAGCGCGGCGGCGACACGCTGCTCATCGCGCACCAGGGAAGCGGCGCGCCGTGGGCGACGGTGAGCATCAAGGCCGCGGTGCGCCTGGACAAACCCCAGAACGCCGGCATGCAGGTGGAAAAAACCATCACGCCCGTGGAGCAGAAGGTCAAAGGCCAGTGGTCGGTGGGCGATGTGGCGCGGATACGCCTGACCATGCATTCGCAGGCCGACCTGACGTGGGTCGTGGTGCACGACCCCGTGCCTTCGGGCGCCACGATACTGGGCCGCGGCCTGGGGCGCGAAAGCGCATTGGCCCAGCGCGACCAGCAGAACGGCGGCGCCGTCTGGCCTTCCTACGTCGAGCGTGCGGCAGACAGCTATAAAGGCTACTACCGTTGGGTTCCCCGCGGAAGCTGGAGCACGGAGTACACGGTCCGCATCAACAACGCCGGCGAGTTCAGGTTTCCCGCAACGCGGCTCGAAGCCATGTATGCCCCCGAAATTTTCGCGGAGACGCCGAACGCGGAGTGGGTTGTCAAAGAGGGGCCTGCGGGACGCTGAACGGGGCCGCACAGCCGCGGCGCCCGAGCCTCGTTCTAGCGCAGGCCCGCGCCCGAAGCGTTTTCGGCGCGCTGGATCAGCTCGATCTTGTAGCCGTCCGGGTCGGTCACAAAAGCGATCACGGTGGTGCCGCCCTTCACAGGGCCGGCTTCGCGCGTGACGTTGCCGCCCGCGGCCTTGATCTTTTCGCAAGCCGCATACGCATCGGGCACGCCCAGCGCGATGTGGCCGAAGGCCGTGCCCATGTCGTAGCTTTCGGTGCCCCAGTTGTATGTCAGCTCGATCTCGGCATGGTCCGGGTTGTTGCCGTAGCCGACAAAAGCCAGGCTGTATTTGTATTCGGGGTTTTCCGAAGTGCGCAACAGCTTCATGCCCAGCACCTGGGTGTAGAAATCGATGGAGCGCTGGAGATTGCCAACGCGCAGCATGGTGTGGAGGAGTCGCATGGATGTTCTATAGGAGTCGTGGAGGGTCAATTGTCGCCAATCTCCGCTTCCTGTGCCGGCTGAATTCTTCTCGGGCTACTCTTGCGTTGCCGCGAGGGCCTCAAGCATTTTTCCTTGCAGCAGCTTCATGTCGCCATTTTTCAGGACGTAGCCGTTCATGCCCGCTTTCAGGGCGGTCCTGACATCCAGCTCTTCGGAGTTCCCGGACAGTGCGAGGATAAAAACGCCCTGGTGCTCCCAATCCCGCGAGCGGATAGCCTGAGTCGTTTGCACGCCGTTCAGGCCGGGCATATTCATGTCCATCAGGATCAAATCGACACCTGGCGTGTTGTTCAAATGGGCCAGAACCTGGCGCCCCCCTTCGGCCTCCAGCACGTTCAGGCCCCAGCTTTTCAGGCAGTCCCCCACCATCAGGCGGTTCAGTTCGTCGTCTTCGGCCAATATGACGGTTCGGCCTTCCAGCACATCGCTGGGGATGACCGGCCTGGCGGCGTGCAGCGGGGTTTGCAAGGCGGTGGCGACCTCGCTGATCTCGGTTTGCGGCAACAGGGGAAAGGTCAGCGTGAACTGCGTAAATTCACCCACCACGGAGTCGCAATGAATATCACCGCCAAAGCTTTGCATGGTCCGTTTGCAATAAGACAGCCCAAGGCCTGTCCCCCCGGCTTTCCCCGAGGTCATGAAGGACTCAAACAGGTGCGCCAAAACCTCCTTGTCGATTCCGGGCCCCGTGTCCCTGACGGTCACCTGGTGGTCGTCCACCGTCAACACAATGGTCGCGTCGGCCTTCTGCCCGAGGTAATAGAGCGCGTTCTTGATCAGATTGAAGAGCACAAAAACGTAGGGCGTTTCGTCCCCGTAAAAAATGAAGTCCTTGACGACACGCACGGTGACGCGGTCGCGCAAATTGCCGCGGTCATCGGGAACGTTCCGCTCGACAAAACTGTATTCGTCCACAGCCTTCTGGGTGGCCTTTGCGGCGGACAGGTAGGCAAACCTGCTGCGGTCTACCGTGCTGGATTTCAGGGAGCCCAGAATCAGGTCTATCACCTGGTGGCCCCTGTGCACCGCGATTTCTCCCATGCTGACAAACTGGCGCATGCGGGAGATGTCTTCGGCAGGGATCGCGTTGCCGTTGGCGGGCAACATCTGCCCGATGCTTTCCAGGCTCATCTTGGCCTGCCCCAGCGGGTTGCGCATTTCATGGGCAATGGAGCCTGCAAGAGAGTTTGCGATGCGCAGTTTCTCGGCGTCGATTTGCCTTTCCGAGAGCTTGAATGCGGCGCCGCCGACAAGAATCAACAGGTAGGCCGGAAGTTGGGCCACCATGTCCATGGGTATGGCGGGATGAGGCGTGATGGCCCTGTAAAGCAGTGTTGCCGCGCCGCCCCCGATCAGCAGCATGACAATCGTATTGCGCCAGTCGGTCAGCATGACCAGGAAACTCAGCGCGATAAAGCAATTCGAAATCGACGGGATGCCTCCGTGCCTCACCAGCGATAGAAAGACATTGACAAATGGCAGGCAAAAAATCAGCGCCCAATAAGAGTAGACGAAGTAATATTTTTTGAGTTTGTCGGGCCAGCGGCTTCTCATGGCCAGCACGGTGAACAGAACGACCACCAGCGCCCGGATTGCCAGGTCGTCATAGGGGCGGGGATTGGGTTTGGTGAACCGTATCAGGTAAAAAAGCACATAGGTCAGCGCACCGATGATGCCGATGTATTTGAGCAGCGGCCTGCCGTGCGCATGGTAGGCCTCGTAGTAGCCAAAGAGTTTTTTAAACCAACTCATATGTGTGTCAACTCTGTTGGTGCGGAAAGATCGTTGATGCTGGTTTCTTTCGATATCACGCGAAAGAGGGCCGGCCACGATACCCGGAATCCCCAGGGGCACGGCGGGTCAGCATGCAGATGCTTTCAGAACGTCCGATACGCGTCCCCGCATCAGGACATACGATTCGTCCGTTCCATCCACGCGCAAATTGTTGACGATGGTGGAAAGCCCGAAGCGCCTGTACAGCCGGCTCAGCACGGGCGAGCAGGACGCAAAGAGGTCTTGCCCATCGGTATGCTGGGCGAAATACGACACGCCGAGAAATACGCATTTCTTCACGAGGTCGGGGCCGCTTCTGTAGTCGGGATTTAACACCAGGCGTCCGATTTCCCAGTGGCCCTGGCAGGGTTCCGGGTCCATCAGCTGCTTTTGCGCCAACAGCTTTTCAAGTGATGTCAGCCCTCTGTGCATGGGGACCAGCCTCAAGGTGCCGATCACGACGCGGCGGAACTCGAAGGCAAACACAAAACCCAATTCGTCTCTTTTTTTTCTTGTTCAAAAAACTGCGCGTCACGGCATCCGGACGGCAGGTTGATGTGCTCGCGCAGGGCCTGGACTTTCTCCATCTTTGACGGGGCGTCCAGGTGGCAAAGCGTGATTTCATCGATGAAATTTTCCGGTTGGCGCGGAATGAAGGAGGTTCCCCCGGTGGGAAAAATGGCTCCCGCAGCATCCATCGCGCCGTGCAAGGCCTGAAAGGGGGGCTGCACATGGTTATTCAGACAGGTCATCATTGCGGTGCATCTCCGGGTTAAACGGTTACCTTCGCCAAATGCTTTTTTCTGCTTTTTTCCCGGGCGGATCGATGCCCGGCTTTTTGGCGTCCTCACATATTTTTTCATCCCACAAGCGTCGCTTCTTCTGGTTGTTCCGAAGTCTATGCGCCGCGCGAGGCTGAATCAACCTCTACCCTGTCAGATATGACAGGGGATTCCCGGTCTGTTTGGCTTGAATCGCGGTTCGCGTCCAAAACAAAACATATATTGCCGCGTGCAGGCAGTCCATCGCGGTGTCTGGTTTCGATGCGGGCCGGTTTCCGTGGAGGCCGGCAGATCGTCCAATTGGCGTCCAGGGCCGCGCCGGCCATCAAACTGTGGTCGGAAGGACCCAAGGGAATGAGTGCTTTCGCTGTATATCGGCGACCGGGCCTGACCATCCGCAGCCGCCACAAGGCTGTGGCCGCCGCACTTCGCCAGGTTTACTTCTGCGCCGGCATCTCAAACACCAGGCAGGTGGTGGTCGCATGCGCGTACAGCTTGCCGTCCGGCCCGACGATGCGGCCTTCGGCCGTGGCCAGCTGGCGGCCGCAGTGGATCACCGTGCCCGTGGCGCGCAGCGGCCCGGTCTTGTGCGAGGCGGCGCGCACGATGTTGATGCTCAGCTCGGCCGTGGTGTAGCCCCGGCCCGCGGGCATCATGGTGTGCACGGCGCAGCCCACGGCGGAATCCAGCAGCGTGGCGTACCAGCCGCCGTGCACCGTGCCCAGCGGGTTGTAGTGCTTGAGCTGCGGCGTGCCCTGGAACACGGCCTTGCCGGGCTCGATTTCGATCAGGGAGAAGTCCAGCGTTTCGGCGATGTGGGGGTAGGGCAGCTTGCCGGCCAGCATGGCGTTCATGATTTCCATGCCGGTCTTGCCGGCCACGTCCTCGGGCCGCGCCAGGCCGGGCCTGCCGCCGCCTTTTTCCATGCGGGCGCGCACCGCGGCGCTTTGCTCCATCCACTGAGTCAATGTGTCTTGCAGGGTCATGGCATCCAGATATGGTTGTATGTACAATAGTTGTAGCTACAATTAAATTATGCCAGATAAAACAACCCCCTCCAAAAAGACCTCTATCGCCAGCATCGCCGGTGAGGCGGCGGTGCTGGCCGAGCTCAAGACGCGCGGCTGCACCAACCTGCGGCTGCGCCAGCTGGTGCGCCGTGTCGACCAGCATTACGACCTCGAAATGGCCAAGGCGGGCCTCAAGACCACCCAGTATTCGCTGCTGACCGATGTGCTGCGCTTCGGCCCCTTGCGGCCGGGCGAACTCGCGCAGGGCCTCAAGCTCACGGCGTCGACGCTGTCGCGCAACCTCAAGCCGCTGGTCGACGCGGGCTGGCTCGAACTCTCGGCCGGCACGGACGCGCGCAGCCGTCTCGTCAGCCTGACCGACGCGGGGCGGGACAAACGCGAGGAAGCGCGCCATCACTGGCGGGCCGCGCAGGACGCGCTCAACACGCAGCTGGGCGCGGCGCGCGTGCTGGCGCTGCACAACATGATTGAAGAGGCCATGGGCATTCTTTCGCCCGCCGAAGCTCCGGCCTGCGACATCTGACGCTCTACGTCCCGGCCATCCAACACCGAAACCCCATAACAACGCCTGACAAGGATTTTCATGTTCGCCTCCCAACTTTCCGCCTGGCTGCAGCGCCGCGGCATCCACTACAGCTGGGTGATCGCGGCGGTCACCTTTTTGACCATGCTGACGATGTCGGCCGCGCTGGGACTGCCCGGCGCCATCCTGCAACCGCTGAGCCAGGAGTTCGGCTGGTCCAATGAGCAGATCTCGTCGGCGCTGGCTTTGCGCTTTGCGCTGTTCGGCCTCATGGGGCCTTTCGCGGCGGTGCTGATGGAACGCTACGGCCTGCGTGCCGTGATGTTCACCGGCCTGGCCATGGTCGGCATCGGCATGGCGCTGGCGACGCAGGCGACCCAGCTCTGGCACCTGTTCATCCTCTGGGGCGTGGTGCTGGGCCTGGGCACCGGCATGACGGCGCTGGTGCTGGGTGCCGTTGTCGCCAACCGCTGGTTCACCGCGCGGCGCGGCCTGGTGATAGGTCTGCTCACGGCCAGTTCGGCGACCGGCCAGCTGGCTTTCCTGCCGCTCGCGGCGTGGATCATTGAACACGCGGGCTGGCGTTATGCGGTGATCCCGCTGTTCATAGGCTGCCTGCTGATCGCGGTGCTCGCACTATGCCTGGTGCGTAACCGGCCTTCGGACATCGGCCTGGCGCCGTACGGCGAAACCTTTGTACCGGGCAGCACGCCCGCACCGGTTGCCGCGATGAATTTCCGTACGCCCTTCGTCGCGCTGCGCGAAGCCTCGGGCAACAAGACCTTCTGGATCCTGGCAGGCACTTTTTTCATCTGCGGCCTGAGCACCAACGGCCTGGTGCAGACGCATTTCATCTCGCTGTGCGGCGACTACGGCATGACGGCCGTGCCGGCGGCTTCAGTGCTGGCGATGATGGGCGCCTTCGACTTTTTCGGCACCATTTTGTCGGGCTGGCTGTCGGACCGCTATGACAACCGCAAGCTGCTGTTCTGGTACTACGGCCTGCGCGGGCTCTCGCTGTTCTGGCTGCCGCATTCGGTGTTCTCGCTCTACGGCCTGTCGCTGTTCGCGGTGTTCTACGGCCTCGACTGGATCGCCACCGTGCCGCCCACCGTCAAGCTCGCGGGCGCGACCTTCGGCAAGGAAAAAGTCGGCCTGGTGTTCGGCTGGATTTTCGCGGCCCACCAGATAGGCGCGGCAACCGCGGCCTACGGCGCGGGCCTCACCCGCACCGTGCTGCTGACTTACACGCCCGCGCTGTATGCGGCGGGCGGCGCCTGCCTGGTCGCGGCCGTCATCGTCATGGCGATTCGCAAACCGCAGCCGGCCGTGGTGGCGGGGCCGTTGCGTGCCGGCGTATGAGCACGCTGGATGGGCGCACGCGCCTGCTGCTCGAGGCGCCCATAGGCCGCACACTGCTGCGCCTGGCGGCGCCCAATGTGCTGGTCATGGTGGCGCAGGCGGCCGTCGGCCTGATCGAAACCTATTTTGTCGGCAAGCTGGGCACCGACGCGCTGGCCGGCATGGCGCTGGTGTTCCCCATCGTGATGCTGATGCAGATGACCTCGGCCGGTGCGATGGGCGGCGGCATCGCCTCGTCCGTGGCACGCGCATTGGGGGCAGGGCGGCGCGATGACGCGAACGCGCTGGTGTTGCATGCGGCGGTGGTCGCGCTGGGCTTCGGCCTGGCGTTTTCGCTGGCGTTGCTGCTGGGCGGCCGCTGGCTGTACACGCAGATGGGCGGCAGCGGCGCTTCGCTGGACGCGGCCCTCAGCTACTCGCACTGGGTGTTCGCCGGCGCGATCCTGGTGTGGCTGTTCAACTCGCTCGCGGCCGTGATTCGCGGCACGGGCAATATGTCGGTGCCGGCCAATGTGACGGTGGCGGGTGTGGTCCTGCTGGTGCCGCTCTCGCCGCTGCTGATCTTCGGCTGGGGCCCGGTGCCTGCGCTGGGCATCGCCGGCGGTGCGATTGCGCTGCTGCTGTATTACCTGGTGGGCACGCTGGTGCTTGCCGCTTACCTGTGGTCGGACAACAGCCTGCTCAAGCCTTCGCTGGCCACCGCGAAGCTGCGCTGGGCCTTGTTCCGCGACATCCTTCGCATAGGCCTGGTGGGCTCGATTTCCACTGTTGCCACCAACCTGGCCATAGGCGTGGCGACCTCGCTGGCCGGTGGCTTCGGCCCGGCGGCCATCGCGGGTTACGGGACGGCCTCGCGGCTCGAATACCTGCTGGTGCCGCTGGTGTTCGGCCTGGGCGCGCCGCTGGTGGCCATGGTCGGCACCTGCATGGGCGCAGGCCAGCATGACCGTGCGCTGCGCGCGACCTGGATAGGCGCGGCCATGGCTTTCACCTTGACCGAAGCGATAGGGCTCACGGCCGCCGCGTTTCCGCATGCGTGGCTTTCGCTGTTCGGCACAGACCCGGCCATGCTGGAGGCCGGCACGCTTTACCTGCGCGCGGTCGGGCCGTTCTATGGTTTCTTCGGCGTAGGGCTGGTGCTCTACTTTGCCTCGCAAGGGGCGGGGCGCCTGTTCTGGCCGGTGGGCGGTAATATGGCGCGGCTGGCCGTGGCGGCCGTGGGCGGCTTGCTGGCGATACGCTGGGGCGGCGGCCTGGCCCAGGTCTTCCTGGTGCAAGGCGCGGCCTTGGTGGTGTATGGCGTGGTGAGCGCCTCCGCCATTGCGGGCGGCGCATGGTTCGGCCGCGTCGGCTGGCCCTGCAGCACGGCGGCATTGCTGCGGCGCATACGGCCTGCCTGAAGTTTCAACACAGCGAAAAGGGAAAAAGCATGAGCGCGATTCCTCCAACCGGCGCCGCCACGCTGCGCTACCTCGACGACCTGCAGCCCGGCGACCGCTTTGTGAGCGGCGAACACACGCTGGACGAAGCGCAGATCACTTCCTTCGCCAGGCAGTTCGACCCCCAGCCTTTCCACCTCGACCATGAAGCGGCCAAGGCCACGCTGTTCGGCGGCCTGGCCGCCAGCGGCTGGCACACGGCGGCCATCACCATGCGCCTGCTGGTGGGCGACGGCCTGCCGCTGGCCGGCGGCATCATAGGCGCGGGCGGCGAGATCAGCTGGCCCAAACCGACCAGGCCCGGCGACGTGCTGCACGTGGAGACCGAAGTCGTCAGCGTCATGCCTTCGCGCTCACGGCCCGACCGCGGCATGGTCGTGGTGCGCAGCGAAACGCGCAACCGGCACGGCGACGTGCTGCAGCAGTCGGTCTACAAACTCGTGGTGCCGCGCAAGCCCGCCTGAACCAAAGGCTCTGAGCGGCTCTCGCTGTGCCAGAATCCACGCAGGCAAACCAATTTGCCGGCTTGCGGGATACATCAGATGCTTATCAATTGCGTGGTTTACCAGAACGGCACCAAGCTCGCCGACATCCCGGTCAGCGAGATCAGCGACTACATCTGCCGGCCCGATGCGTTTGTCTGGGTGGCGCTGCAGGACGCCACGCCTGAAGAACTCGAGGAAATGCAGCACGAGTTCGGCCTGCACGAACTCGCGGTCGAAGACGCCCGGCACGGCCACCAGCGGCCCAAGATCGAGGAATACGGCGCCTCGCTGTTTTCGGTGCTGCACCTGGTCGAGCCCTCCACCGAAACGCCGGGCGAACTCCACGTCGGCGAGGTCGACGTGTTCACCGGCAAGAACTATGTGCTCTCGGTGCGCAACCGCAGCAACAAGGGTTTCCTGGGCGTGCGCGAGCGCTGCGAGCGCGAGCCCGAACTGCTGCGCAACGGCTCGGGCTTCGTGCTGTATGCCCTGATGGATGCGGTGGTCGACCGCTACTTTCCCATCCTTGACGAACTCGAGACCGAGCTGGAGCTGATCGAGAAGGAAATCTTCACGCCCGGCGCCGCGCGAAAAAACATAGAGCGGCTCTACGAACTCAAGGGCAGCGTGATGGTGCTCAAACACGCGGTCGCGCCGTTGCTGGAAGGCGCCGGCAAGCTCTACGGCGGCCGGGTGCCGCAGATCTGCAGCGGCGTGCAGGATTATTTCCGCGACGTCGTCGACCATTTGACGCGAATCAACGCGCTGATCGAAGGTATGCGCGACACGATTGGAACGGCCATCCAGGTGAACCTGGCGATGGTGACCATCGAGGAAAGCGAGGTGACCAAGAAGCTCGCGGCCTGGGCCAGTATCTTTGCGGTCTGCACGGCGTTCGCCGGCATCTGGGGCATGAACTTCGAAGCCATGCCCGAACTCAAATGGCGCTACGGCTACCTCATGGCCATCAGCATGATTGTGGTGGCGTGCTCGCTGCTCTACTGGCGCTTCAGGCGCGCAAAGTGGTTATAAGAGCCCGTCAGGACACACGCGGCGGGGTGAAAGCCTTGCGCGCCGCCAGCGCCGCCTTGCGGCTCGCGCAACCCTCGATGTGGTCGTTGACCAGGCCCATGGCCTGCATGAAGGCGTACATCGTCGTCGGCCCCACAAAAGTCCAGCCGCGCTTTTTGAGGTCTTTGGACAGGGCGGTGGAGGCCGGCGAGATCGGCATGGCTTTGACGGCTTCGTGCGTGATGCGAGCGGGCCGGCTTTTGGCCTCAGGCTCCAGCCGCCAGACGAAGGCACCCAGCGAGCCGAACTCCTTTCGCAACTCGATCACACGCTGCGCATTGTTGATGGTCGAGGCGATCTTGCCGGCGTGGCGGACTATGCCCGCGTCGTTGACCAGTCGCTTGATCTCGGGTGCGCCGAAGCGGGCCACCTGTTCCGCGTCGAAGCTGGCGAACGCGCTGCGAAAGGATTCACGCTTGTTCAGAATGGTCAGCCAGCTCAGGCCGGCCTGAAAGCCTTCGAGACATATCTTCTCGAACAAGCGGCGTTCGTCGTCCACCGGGAAACCCCATTCGCTGTCGTGGTAGTTGCGGTAGAACGGCGTCGCCTGGCACCAGGCGCAACGCGTGACGCGGCTGTCATCGGTAAAAAGGCCCGCGGCGGGCGATGCGGCAACTGCAGGGGGCTTGGGTGGGATGGCGGAAGGCATGGGCGATTTTAGGCAGATGCGGGCGGCCGGCGGTATCATGAAATCCAATCGCCCCTTCATGGCCCTCAACTCCGGAAACACGCACCATGTCCCTCCAGCTCTGGCTCGCTTTTGTCGCCGCTACCGCCATCCTGCTCATCATTCCCGGCCCCACCATATTGACCGTCATCAGCTACTCGATGGCGCATGGCAAACGGGCCAACATTCCGCTGGTCGCGGCCGTGGCGCTGGGCGATTCGACGGCGCTGGTGGTGTCGCTGTTCGGCCTGGGTGCCTTGCTGGCGGCATCGGCTTTCTGGTTCACGGTGGTCAAGGTAGCGGGCGGCCTGTACCTGCTCTACCTGGGCATCAAGCTTTTGCGCGCCGGCATTTCGCCCATGGAGGCGACCGCGCCCGAGGCGCCGGGCTCCCTGTGGAAACTGTTCGGCAACACCTACCTGGTCACCGCGCTCAACCCCAAGGGCATTGTGTTTTTTGTGGCCTTCCTGCCTCATTTCATCAACCCCGGCGCCGACGTGACGCGCCAGCTCTGGGCGCTGGCAACGACCTTCGTGGTGATGGCCAGCCTGAACGCCACGCTGTATGCGGTGTTTGCCGCGTCGGCCCGCAGCTTGCTGGCTTCGCCGCGGGCGCAGAGGCGGTTTAATTTTGCGGGTGGGTCGTTGTTGTCGATGGCTGGGGTTTGGGCTTTGTTGGCGAAGCGGCCGGTTTGAAGCCGGGTCTTGCTCCGGCTGCGCGCTCTTCTCTGAGATTTGCTGGCCGGGTCTCGCCCCGGCGGGCGAGGCACTTTTCTTTGCTTCGCCAAAGAAAAGTACCCAAAAGAAAGGCGACCCGCAGTCTGGGTCCCTACGCTTCGCTCCGGGGAACCTGCGGTGCTCGGTCCAGCCGGGGTCAAAAACAACTCGCCTGCGGCTCAAACAAGTTTTTGCCCTGATCCGTCTGGCCCTGCGCTCCTCGGCCCAGCCAGGACGGGGCAATCGGAAACGGGGACAGCAGACAAAGAAACCAATACCGATACAAACAAGGACACGCCATGGCGTGTCCTTGTGGATTTTGGTGTTCGGGTTTTTGTCTTCGGCTGTTGGCTGTTTGGTACTCCTGTCCCCACCCCTTGTGGATGCGCCGAGGAGCGGAGGTCCAGACGGATCAGGGCTGGCGTTGTCTGAGGTTCTATGGTTCGCGTCAAGCCATCGCGCGGGCAATCAGGGCTTCATCGAACGGTTTGCCGCTCTTCCACACCGCAAACGCCACCCGCAACAGCTTGCGCGCCATGATCACCAGGGCCTGCGTG